>JAAUZJ010000010.1 GCA_014804695.1 Lachnospiraceae bacterium | reverse complement strand
TCCGTGGAAGAAACAAACTCAACATGATATTTCTGAAATATTTCCATCATGTTTGCAAAGTCCAGAATAGAACGGCTGATACGGTCAAGTTTGTAGACAATGACACGCTTTATTTTGCCTGTGCGGATATCATTCATCATTTTTTCAAAGCCCGGTCTGTTGGTGTCCTTGCCCGAAAAACCTTTGTCTGTATATTCAATACAGGCTTCCCCGTGAGTTTCATATCGGCAATATTCAAGCTGGCTTTCTACTGATATGCTGTCCTTTTTTTCGATTGACTGTCTTGCATATAATGCGTCGTACATTTAGTATCTACCTCCCAAAACGTAAGACGCAATACCCAATGTAAAATCCTTATGGGATTTTACATCAAACTGATCATACCGTTTGTATGATTGTTTTGCAAGTGACTTACGCATACTTTTTGAAAATCTGATAGAGCCGGGCTGCTATTTCCTGTCGTGTTTCCTGCTCTGATTTTTTCTGAAAGGCGGGGTAGATATTGGTTACTGTCAGCCTCATTTTGTCTTTGCATATTTGCGTATCGGGTGTAGGAGAGATATCAGCTTTTTGCATAAACTTTCTCCTTTGACGGTTTCCCTAAATTTTATGAGAAGTGGCAAGTACACTATAACGAGAATAGCGTAAATTACCCCTTTACCTTACTACGCACGCGAGGGAAAATCTGGCAAGTTTTTTGGAAATTTTATAAAAAGTTTAGAATAGCGGAATAGCAAGCATAGGGATTGAGTACTCAATCCCGTAAATTTTCACATTGCTGTCCTGTGGACTTCTAGAAATTTGCTTGTTGGGAAGTGTCCCAAACCCTCTTAGAAAAAGCAGAAAAAGACACCGGGGAATGACAGTTAATGAAACTGTCTTTGCCCGATGCTTATCCGTCGAATTTATAGCCGACACCTAATACAGTTTTTATGTAAGTCGGGTTTTTACTGTCTGGCTCAATCTTCTTCCGCAGGTTGTAAATCACGTTGACAACACTTGAATGACAGCTATCGCTATCCATGTGCCAGACAGCTTCAAATATCTGTGTTTGTGTGAATACAATGCCCGGATTAGAGGCAAGGAATACAAGGGTACTATATTCAAGACGGGTAAGGTTTATGTCCTTCCCGTCCCGAAATACCCGGCGTTGGCTCTGCCTTATTTCCAATCCCGGAAAAGATAATATTGGAGTAGAAATCGCCTGTATGGTTTCAATTTGTGCATAATCAGATAATGCTGCAATTATTTTGTCAATCGCTTTTTCCTCTTGTTCATTAAGCGTTAGCACTAATATTTTTATATGCTACTACCTCCTAGCTGATTGTAGATTACTAATTGTTTGTTCTCTGAATTACTTCAATTCTGTGTGTTTCTCCATTTTTTCCTGTTCTTTTTCTAAATCTATAAAAAATCCTGTTGCAAACAATCCGGTAACACATACAATAATTCCCGTAGGAATTAGAACAAGATATATTGTATTGCTAAAACTGTCAAATAGAAAACCATACACAATCTGTCCGATTGGCTGAACACAAAGAGTAATGGTAGAGGTATAAGCCATTATTTTTCCAATTAAATGATTTGGTGTTTTTTGTTGTATAAGAGAAACAGCAAAAATGGAAAAAATGCTAATTGAAATTTGCATACCACAAAATGATATAATATTGATTATGTATTTTATGATTGCACTGGTCGGAAGAATAAAAGCAATACCGGCAGGAATGATAAATATGCCAAGAGCCGAAAGTATTAAGGATAGTTTTCGTGTCTTTAATTTCCCGGTAAGAAGTCCGGCAGCAATGCTTCCAAGAATTGTAGCAATCGCTAATGTACTTTCCGCAGCTCCATAATATTTTGCATTTAGTCCAAGAATAGTACGCACAATATATGGAAGCCCAACTACGGTAATACCCATTACGAAAAATCTTGAAAAGGCAGTTAAGAGTAGCATTTTCAAAATGCCTGTTTGTTCTTTTGAAATGTAGTTCATACTTGATATGAAATCTTCTTTGATAATGGAAAGCACATTCCCATTACTATTTGGACGTTGATAACTTAATTTTATAAAACATTCAAATAAGGCAGTAACAAAAAAGCATACAATACTTGCATACATAACAGGTTTTAGACCTAACATAGAATACAGTATGCCGCCTAACATTGGAGCAATTAGATAGGATAGGGAAGCTGTTTGATTTACAACTGCGTTTCCCTTTGTGATGTTATCGCCTGTTAGCATGGTTGGAATACATGCTTGTACCGTAGGTGTTTCAAATGCACCAAGAATGGATAGTATAACAAGCAAAATACCGATTACTGTAATAGCATTGCTTTCAGATAAAAAGATTGCTGTACACAAAACAGATATTCCCGTTAAGGTATCTAATGCAACCATGATATTTCTTCTATTTGCCCGGTCGGCAAGAATACCACCAAACGGCGATAATAAAATTGTTGGAATTATTGCAATCGACAATATCCCGGCAAATATTGTAGCTGATCCTGTTATTTCTAACACATACATGGACAACGCAAGCCTTAAAATGTAATTTCCAAATAAAGATGTGACTTGTCCCAATATTAGGAGTGTGAAATTTTTTGTGAATAATTTTTCTGTCATTATTTTCCTCCTTTTGTTGAAATATCTGCAATGAATTTTTCTACGAAAATTTCCGTTTCATTATCAAAAAGTGGTAGTCCCATTTTGGAAAGCACTTCAATTATAAAGAGATACTTATGATGAATTTCTTCGGCAGTAGCAGGATATACCGATGGCATTAGCCAAAAGTTAATAAGAGGTAAAAGCTCTGAAAGTTCTTTTGTATATTCAGTCTTTATAGAGCCGTCTTTCTTACCTTCTTCTAAAAGCTCAAACCATAACGGTGTTAATATTCTTTTATTTGCTTCAATCGCTGTTGCTAAAATGCGTGGATCTTTAAGAATAGGAATTGCTTGTAAGTTTAGGTTATTTCGTTCTGTATCAGATTGATTTATTGCAAGCAATTCTTTAATTTTTTGTAAACCGTTTAGGTCGGTGCGTCCTTTTAATGCTTCAAAAGGATTGTTTTCAAAAAACATTTGGTCGCCTAGTGCGTGCATAACTTCTTCCTTGCTTTGAAAGCAACGGTAAAACATTCCTTTTGCTCCACCCACCATATCCATAATGTCGGAAACAGAAGTTTCTTCATATCCTTTGGATATAAATAGTTTTTGCGCTGCGGTTAATATTTCTTTTTTCCATTGTTCGGGTGTTTTTTTTACTGGTCTAGCCAATTTGTAAACTCCTCCTTGTCTTTCATTTTCATTATTGACTTGCGGTCAATAATGATTATACAAAATTCTGCTTTATTCGTCAAGAAACAAAACAACAAGAAAGCCGGAGAATGACAGAGTATATACTACCATTCCCCGACTTTTTAATTACTCCATATCTTCAGCAGGCAGAAACACAAGCCCGGAAAATTCTTTTTATGCCTTTTCCAGACTATCAATGCCAAACAGCCAAGTCAAGGACGTAAACGCCGCTAAAGCGGTAAATCCTTGACTTGGCTGTCTGTCATTGATAAGGGGTAATCAAGGCATAAATGAATAACTATGTTGTCTACATTCTTTTCACTTCCATTCCTTTCCCATGATAGGAAAAATCGGATTATCAGTTAAAGAACGGATAGGAAAGGAATAGATATTTTATCATTCTGTATTTTATTCTTTAGTATTTTATATATCTATATTTTATTGCGTTGGTTTTCCCTGTGTTGGAAATACCTATGTTGGATTATCCGGTGTAGGCTTTTCCATGACAGGCTTTTTGCTGTAATCCTCATTCAGCATTGGAGAAGAATAGACGGTATATTCCATTTCTCGAAGTTGTCCCTTTTCGTTCCGTACTCTGGCACGGGTAATATATCCTGCCTGTTCTAATTCGTGTATAACCGTCGTAATAGCGTCTAATCCCTCTTTGTTGATATACGCTAACCCTTGCAATGTAAAATTCCATTCTGGGGGCATTGAGAGCATTTGACACAGCAACCCCTTTGCCCGTAGGGATAACTGGCGGTTGCGTAAATGAAGATTTGGTATAATCGTATAATCTTTGACTTTCTTTACTCTGAATACTGGCATAATAAACTTGTCCTTTCTTTTGGTGCGAAAGCCTAAACCATAGCTTTGAGAAAATGTGGGTATGCGTCTTAGTGATTGTATTTTGTGTGTTCTGATTTACTACAATGTTCCCGGTTGGCTTCACCGAACCGCTGGAAATGCACAATCTCTCTTGCGCGCAGGAACTTAATCGGCTCGCAGACTTCCTGATCATGAATTAATCTCAGGATATTGTCATAGGTGAGTCTTGCTTTCTGTTCAGCGGCCATATCCTCCATCAAATCGGCAATGATATCACCGGTAGACTGGAACTGGGCTGCGCTAAACGGCATACCGCCTGCTGCCTGAGGCCAGATTCCGATTGTGTGATCTACATAATAGTTTGCGAAACCGGATTCTTCGATTTCTTCCATAGATAATCCTTTAGTCAATTGGTGAACAATGGTTGCAACCATTTCAAGATGGCCAAGTTCTTCGGTACCGATATCGGTATCGAAATTGCACATCTGAAAAGTACCGTAAACTGGACACATCACCCAAATTATTGATTTTTATATATAGGCAAGTTATAATTGGTTCAATAAGTCACAATTTGACGGAGGATTGAAATGATGAAGATAGCTGTATTATCTGATATACATGGTAATTATGTTGCCTTGCAGGAGTGTATAAAATATGCATTGAATAGAGAGATAGATACGTTTATACTACTTGGAGATTATGTCGGGGAACTGGCGTATCCACAAAAAACAATGAATATATTATATTCCTTAAAAGAAAAGTATAACTGTTTTTTTATAAAAGGAAATAAAGAAGACTATTGGATAGATTATCAATCAAATGGAGAAAAGGGATGGAATGAGTTTGATTCAACAACAGGCTCTCTCTATTATACATATCATAATTTAACATCAAGAGATTTAGTTTTTTTTAAATCACTTTCACATAAAGATGAGCTTGAATTTGATGATTTATTACCAATTACAATATGTCATGGTTCTCCACAAAAAGTAAATGAAAAGTTGCTGCCAAATAGTGAAAAGACCTTTACAATTATGGAGAATAATGAATCTTCATACATTCTGTGTGGGCACACCCACATACAAGAGAAAATAGAGCATAAGGGTAAAGTGATTCTTAATGCAGGTGCCGTTGGTGTTTCTTTACACGGAAAGGGTAAAGCGCAATTTATGATATTACAAAGTTCACAAGATGCGTGGAATGAAGAGTTTATTAGTTTAGATTATGACGTGGATAGTGTTATTAATGATTTGCATATTTCAGGATTAAGTAAAAAAGCACCTGCATGGTGTAAAGTTTCAGAGCATTTGTTAAGAACAGGTGAAATATCACATGGAGCAGTATTGGCAAAAGCAATGGCACTATGTAAAGAAAAAGATGGAGAATGCAATTGGCCAAATGTACCAGAAGAATATTGGAATTTAGCGATAAGCGAATTGCTGGATAATTAATTCGCCTTTGTCGAGGTGTTCAAATTTTCCTGAGATACAAAACAAAGGGATATGCGTTATCAAGCGTCATATCCCTTTTCTATGTCAATAATCATTCCGTACATTTTAACATCTGCAAACAAAGTTTCTTCAATAGCTTCTGAGCTTTTTCATCAAGTCCGGTCTGCGCAAGGTAATTCACAACAATATTTGACATATCCTCTGCTGTGACAGTACGCTCTTTGCGGATTTCCTCTGCCTGTTCAAACATGACACTCATCATTTCAGTAAGTTGGGAAGTGTCTGTATCAGATGGCTTACTATCATAGGCTTCTTTCATATCTTTTAGAATACTCATCATGATATCACGCAGTTTGATCATAGACGCTTCGGAGGCGGTAATCTTCTCAGCATTCATGCGGTTAATATCATGAGCTGCCTCTTTGCGTGCTTCTGGTGTTTCCCTTGCATAGTCTTTTAATGCGTCAATACCGAAGTCAATTATGGCATTTCTTGACTGAAATGCCGGAGCATTGGCATCTTCAAAATAGGCCTGTGCATAGTCAAGAAAGCGGGGGAAATTCTTACTCTCAATCATCATGCTTAGAATCTGACTGTTCACTTTGCCGGACAATATCTGAAACAATGCCTGATTGCTAAGTCCAAGTTCGCTTAATTCCACATTCTTTCTCATTCTTACATCAGTCAATCCCAACAAATAATCCGCTGAAACGTTAAAAAATAATGCCAGTTTTGCCAATACATCATGTCCGACAGTGGCAGTCTTTCCACTTTCGATTCTGCTGATTACTGATATAGGAATACCTGTCTTTTCGCTAAGTTCAGTCTGCGACAGGTTCATGCTTGTCCGCAGATCGCCGATGCGGTCATTGATTGTTCCGCCCAATTCACTCATACATACTATCCTTTCTTGGCTTTCTTCTTCTCATTATATAAGCTCTTTTGCAAATTTGCAAAAAATTGTAATGATATATCTGATTTTTGCAGATGTGCCGATTTTCGAGTGTTTTTGAAAATCAATGGTATGCTCTCTTTACAGCGAAACGCTGACACATGCGCATGTGTGTTACCCGTTGTTTAAGCACCGGAAAGGGGGCACATGATTTGGATAAAGAAATGCTTATTGAAAAGTTAATCAGAAACTATCCGTTTGATTATACGGCATTGCTTGAGGCAGCGGCAAATCAGTCGGAACAGATTAGCTAATGTCCATTTTTACAGAAGTAAAGGAACAATTAAAACTGCGGGATGTTGCAGAGTATTACGGATTGCATATCAATAGAGCAGGCTTCACCAACTGCCCGTTTCATCAGGAGCGGACACCCAGCATGAAACTATATGATGATCATTTTTACTGCTTTGGCTGCCAGAGCAGCGGAGATGCTATCACGTTGGTGGAAAAGCTCTTTGGATTGCAACCGCTTGATGCAGCGAAAAAACTTCAACATGATTTTGGGCTTGCAGAAGTGTCCTATGACTATCAAAAAAAGACAAACGTATATCGAGAGCGTCAGAAATCGATTCGGAAAGAATTGGAGTTTAAGAAATGGAAAGCTGCCACCTATCTGATTCTTACAGATTATTGTTACCTGCTTCGCAAATGGAAAGAGGAATATGCACCAAAGAATTTTGATGAACCCTTGCATCCGCTGTTCGTGGAGAGTTTGCAGGAACTGGACAAAATGGAGTACTATTGCGACTTGTTCCTATATGGTACGGATGAGGATATAAAAGAGTTCAAAGAATATGAAGAAAGGCTGGTAAAGAGAATTGCAGACAGAATCCGTGATTTCAGACAATCAGACTTGGGAAGAACCAATCCCAATCTCGGAAATGAAAGATGATCTTCCTGCGTTTCCGGTTCATTGTTTCCCATCTGCTGTCGGTGAATACATAACGGCATTGTCCGAAAATACGCAGACAAGCGTTGATATGGCTGCAGTGGTGGCACTTGGAATATTGGCGGTTGCCACGCAGCGTTATTACCGGATAGAGGGAAATAGCGGTTATTACGAACCGCTTAACCTGTATATCCTCTTGGTTGCAGAACCGGGAGAACGCAAATCTTCTATTATGCAGAGCTTTGTCCGTTTCCTCAATGACTATGAGGAAAAGAATCATGTCAGGCTTTATGCCGATGATTGTTCCTCGGAGGCACTCACAACCTTGCTTGCAGAGAATGACGGTCTTATGGCTGTCATCTCTGCCGAAGGGAGTATTTTTGATATTATCGCAGGAAGATACACCGGACAGAAAGTGAATCTCGATGTATGGCTAAAAGGTCATTGCGGGGATGAAATCAGAGTTGATCGGAAAAATCGGAATGCGGAATATATACATAATCCAAGACTGACAACGGTGCTTGCTGTCCAGCCGAGTGTACTGGAGGAGGTCATGGGAAACCGTGTTATGAACGGCAGAGGTCTTGTCGCACGATTTCTTATGGCAATACCTGCTTCCAGAATCGGGAAGCGAATTTTTTTATCGCAGGCAATTCCTGAAAGTGCTGTAAACGGTTTTCAGAGTGTTTTAGAGAGTATTTTTCTCTCGGCTGATAACAAGGAAATGCAGACTATCCGTTTATCCGAGGGAGCAAGGATTGTCATTGAAAATTATTTTATAGAAAACGAAAAGCTGCTTGCAGACAGAGCAAATTCTATGAAGGAATGGTTGGCAAAAAATGTCGGTGCTGTTCTGCGGATTGCAGGTATCCTGCATCTTGCAGACGGTAAAGAGAGTAAAGAGCTTCTATCCGGTGAAACGATGCAGAATGCTACGGAAATCGGCAGATATTTCTATGCTCATGCCAAATATGCCTATGAGGTTATGGACAGTGGCAATACGCTAAAAATGGCTGAGCATGTTCTGTCAAAGCTTAGGCAAAGCGGTAAATCACAAACTACACGCAGAGATCTATTCCGTGCCTGTAGAGGGAGCTATTTCAAGCAGGTGGCAGAGATCAAGCCGATTCTGGATATGCTTGAAGAATATGGTTATATACGGCAGGAAACTGTTTCAAAGGCTGGCACAAACCGACCAAGTGAAGTGATTTACATTAGTCCATATTTATATGGACAAAAAGGACAATAGGGACAATAAAAGTTTGGGATTTGTCCATAAAGTCCCTATTGTCAAATGCTTTTTAAGGGATGCAAGGGAACGTTGCCCCACACTTTACCGCAGGTAAAGTATAGTGGGTTACACTTCACATAAGTGTCAGTGCTTTGCTTGCCGTATCCGGCATTTCGCTGACGCTTATGTGGAGGGTATGAAAGGAGGGACTACATGGCAAAACTGGTATGTCATGCGGAGAAATATAAAAAGGGAAGTGTGCCGTCCATAGAGCGGCATAATGAACGCAAAAATACAAATTACAGCAATGAAGAGATTGATCCGTTAAGGACACATCTGAACTACTCCCTTATACAGAGAGATGATGAAAGTTATTATCGTTCTGTGATGAAGTTGGTAAACGCACGAGATAATCCGTCTGGAAGAACGCTGCGAAAAGATGCGGTTGTCCTCTGTGAGTTCATTATATCTTCAAGCAATGAGTTTTTTGATACGCTTTCAGCAGAGAAACAGAGATGTTTTTTTGAAGAAGCAAACCGATACTTGCAGGACTTCTTTGGAAAAGAGCATTGCATTTACGCTACGGTTCACTATGATGAGCATACACCACATATGCACTTCGGCTTTGTGCCTTTGACGGCGGAAAATAAGCTCTGCGCGAAAAAGGTTATAGACCGTTCAGTGCTGATTCGGTTGCAGGATGAAATGCCCAAATTTTTGCAAAAGAAAGGATTTCAGATTGAACGTGGGGAAGCTGGATCGACGGCTGTCCATAAAAGTGTCAAAAAATATAAATCGGATATGGAGAAAGAAAAGGCAGCATTGGCGGTTTCTATCCAAAAGGAAAAGCAGGAACTTTCACAGATTGCTTCTACGAAAGCGGAAATAAAATCCGTTGAACAGATTCCCACAGGAAAAACAATGTTTAGCGGAAAAATCACTGTTGACGAGGAGGACTACAAGAAGGTCACTTCTCTTGCAAAAAAGCAGTTAGCAAGTGAAAGCAAAGAAAAGAAGATGTCGAAAGAACTTTCTGCTTTAAGGAAAGAAAATAATACTCTGAAAACAGAAAATGAGGGAATGAAAACGCAGCTTAACAAGCGCCAATCGGTCAGTAAGCGTTTGTCAATGGCAACTATGGAGTCAGAGTTGCGAGAACTGCAAATTTTTAAGAAGCGAACAGAAAACTTCCTTTTAGAGCATGGTTTATTGGATTATTTCAGAAAAGCATTCATACATTCTAATAATCGGGATTTATAAGAGGTATGTTTGGTTGGAAGTTGATTTAGAACGCTCCGGCAACAAGGAGGAAAAGGGAATGGATTTGCAATTTACAAATGCACAGAAATCAGATATTAAAAAGGCTATTAAGCGGGGGATTTATCAGGAATTGTATGATAGAGATCATCTTTCTGATGCGCAACTAAATGAGCTGATTAGAAGAAATACATAAGGATTTACTTGCGCATCACTGCTTGTCAGATTATACTGTAAGTGGTGATGTGTCCTTTAAAGGAGGAGGACACCATATGAAAAACGAAGCTTCGCATCGTTATAACAAACTTAGAGTTGCAGCATATTGCAGAGTTTCAACAGACAAGGATGACCAGACGAATTCCTTGATCAGTCAACGCCGTTATTTTGCGGATTACATTAACAACCATGAAGATTGGGTGCTAAGTGATGTGTATTATGACGAGGGTATTAGCGGAACACAGACCATGAAGCGTGCCGGATTCAATGCAATGATTGAAGAGGCTATGCAAGGGGGCATAGACTTGATTTTGACCAAAGAGGTATGCCGTTTCGCAAGGAATACGGTTGATACGCTCTCGTATACCAGAAAACTCAAAGATAATGGAATCGGCGTTGTGTTCACCATTGACAACATAGATACCCGAGATGCAGACGGAGAACTCCGGTTGACCATTATGGCAAGTATTGCGCAGGAAGAAAGCCGCAAAACCTCTGAACGTGTGAAATGGGGACAAAAACGCCGCATGGAGCAAGGAGTAGTCTTTGGACGTGATATGTTAGGTTATACTGTCCAAAACGGCACATTGTCTATCAACGAAGAGGAAGTTCCTGTTGTACGCGCTATCTTTCATAAATTCACAAATGAAGGCAAGGGCACTCATGTGATTGCAAGGGAACTGTTGGAAGAAGGAATGCGTCCTATGCGGGTTAAATTATGGTCAAACACCATTATCCTAAGAGTTTTACGAAACGAAAAATATGTTGGCGATTTGTGCCAGAAAAAGACTTATACACCCAACTATCTGACACATGCAAAGAAGTACAATCGAGGTAACGAAGAAATGGTTTATTTGAAAGACCACCATGAGCCGATCATTGACAGAGATTTATGGAATCGGACGCAGGCAGAGCTTCTTAGACGATCTCCATCGGAAGAGGCAAAATCAAAGCATAGTAATCGCTACTGGTGCAGTGGAAAGCTCTACTGCGGTTTGTGCGGTCAGCGGTATGTAAGCAGAACGAAAAAGCTGAAAAACGGAACCATCTATAAAGCGTGGAGATGTTATGCCGCCGCCAATCATGGGGCAAAGAAGATTTCTTCTTTCGGGGAGCAGATCGGCTGCGATAACGGCTCTATCAATGAAAAGGCACTGCTTACCTGTATGCACTATTGCATCTGTCAACTTCAGACAAACCAAAAAGAACTGAAACGGGAAATCATGCAGGAAATCAAGGAAATCAAAGGCATATCAGAGAAAAAGCCGGACACGAAACGTATCCAAGAGAAAATGGATGCGCTCTCTGCCAAGAAAAAGAAAGCGATTGACCTGATGCTGGATGGTTTGATTACCAAGTCTGACTTACAGGAGCAGACAAAATGGTATGATGAGCAGCTTGCAGAGCTTTCAAAATCATTGAATGCAGCGGGGAAGCAGGATAAAGAAAACGCAGCGGAATTGTACGAGTATGAAAGCTATCTAAACGCATTGGATGAGATCATGACCTTTGATGAAAGTAATGAAAGTCTGTATCGGGAAATTCTCGACAAAATGGTTATCTATCACGATAAGACCGTCGAGGTATGGCTGAAATGTGTTCCGTTTGGCATGAAACTCACCGTCAGTTCTCGTGGTAAAAATGAAGATTACCACACCGATATTCTCTCTATGGAGATTATTCAACCATCATAAAACTCCGGAAGGTTCGCCTTTCCGGAGTACACTTAAAATCTATGATGCGCAATTTCGGCACCGATACACCGATGTCGGTCAGTATGCTTGCAACCTCCCTATAAGGCGCAGCATAACGCTGTGACAGATACCTCATTGAAGCGCCCATTTCACCATCAGGACCGCCATATTGGCTTATGATTGCCTGTGCCAGCTTGGCATTAGGACTTGTAATATTTACCGGAAATTGTAATCTTTTTTCATAACCCCACATTAGTTACATCCTCCTTCCCATGGCATAGGTGTTGTTGCCCAGGTCCATTCATCGCAGGAAGATGCGTCTGCGGTTGAAATTGTAAGTGGGCTGTATTTAGATGCGTATTCGCGAAGTGCCTGATTTTTCATGCGAACATAGTGCTTAAGATAGTCTACAGCTTCTTTGTCTGACGGATGGGTGTCAAGGTATTCGTTCATTTCTACGATCACGAAATCAATAAGAGTGATATTGTGGAGTAGTTTTTCACGCTCATTTCTAAATGTTTTTGTCATTTACAGCATCTCCTTCCTACAAATGGTTTGTTTAATTCCGGAAAGATGGTGCCGTTCTCTAACGCCTCATCCAGATCCTCATATATATGAGTCAGGCGCTGCCAGGGAACATATGCCATAGCAACCGGAAATTTGTTAAAATTTTCATTAAAGTTGCAATCTTTCATATTCATGATATTTCCTTTCTCATTGAACTGATAACTTTAAGAATAAATTTTCTATAAAATTTATTCGCAAAATTTATGCAGTGATAAGTTTTGTAATGATTTTAATACTATAATATGATATAATTCTATTCGTGTGTTCTAAAATTGATAAATATATCATATATAAAAAAGTTGTAAAGGACACAATTTTTTCACAATTTGGAAAAGGTATGAACACAAATATTATTTAGAGTAAAATTTGGATTTTTAACTTAAGGTGTACCGAAAGGGGGAAATGATCTTGATAAAAGTAGAAAACTTAGTAAAAAAATACGGAGATCATGTTGCTGTAGACCATCTGTCTTTTGAAGTGGAAAAGGGGCAGATTTATGGTTTTCTTGGACCAAACGGTGCAGGTAAGTCTACAACCATGAATATTATGACCGGATATCTGGCGGCTAGTGACGGTCTGGTGGAGATTAACGGGCATGATATTTTGACGGAGCCTGAGGAGGCTAAGAAATGTATAGGATATCTTCCGGAAATACCGCCGTTATATCCCGATATGACGGTTTGGGAGTATTTATACTTTGTAGCTGAGTTAAAAAAGCTGCCAAAAGCAGAGCGTAAAGACCAGATTCAGGAAGTTATGGAGATGGTTGAGATAGAGGATGTAAGCGAGCGGCTTATTAAGAATCTGTCCAAGGGCTACAGACAAAGGGTAGGACTTGCCCAGGCAATTATCGGTTATCCTGATATAATTATTTTGGATGAGCCTATGGTTGGACTTGATCCTAAGCAGATTATCGAGATAAGGGAACTTATAAAAAGACTGTCAGAGAATCATACAATTATTCTAAGCTCACATATTTTGTCCGAGGTAAGTACAATATGCGATCATATCATGATCATTTCTAAGGGGAAGCTTGTGGCGAGCGATTCTCCGGCGGGACTGCAAAGGCTTATGAGAAAGTCTACGGAAGTAGATATGACAGTCCTTGGAAATAAGGAAAAGGCTGACAAAATCCTTTCGGAAATAGAACATATACAGTCTTATTCATATGAGGAGACTTCTGAAGAAAACGGCGTAAGACTCAGGATTTTAACGGAGAATAATATAGATATCCGCAAAGATTTGTCTGTGACATTTACAAATAATGATATGCCTGTCATTGCAATGAGCAGGGTTGAAAAATCGCTGGAGGATATTTTCTTACAGCTTACGGAAACTACACCGGAGGAGGAAGTAGAAACCGCAGGAGAGGAGGAAGAATAAAATGATAGCAATTTATAAAAGAGAAGTAAAAGCATTTTTTAATTCCTTTATCGGTTGGCTTTTTCTGGCGGCAACGCTGTTAATGCTTGGAATTTATTTTACAGTCTATAATATTATATATGGCTATCCGAGCATTGTGTTTGCGTTACAGAGCGTTGTCTTTTTATTTATGATAGCTATACCGATTCTGACTATGAGAATTCTGGCAGAGGATAGAAAGCAGAAGACGGATCAGTTGATTTTGACTGCGCCGGTGACTATTGGAAAAATAGTGCTTGGAAAATATCTCGCGCTGCTTAGTGTATATATAATTCCGGTAGTGATCATCGGAAGTGCGCCTATTATACTTTCGTTTTTCGGGAATTTCCAGATAGGAGTATCGTATACGGCGCTGCTTGGTTTTTGCTTATACGGTGCATTTGCGTTGTCTCTTGGATTATTTGTGTCATCGCTTACCGAAAGTATAATCATATCGGCGGTAATTACGTTTGCAGCGCTGTTTCTGGGCTATCTGATGTCCGGACTTTGCAGTATTATTTCGCAGACAGGTAATTGGCTTACTAAAATTCTTAGCGCGTTTGATATAATAGGCAGATTTGATGATATGTCAAACGGAACCTTATATGTTCCTTCGGTTGTATATTATATTTCTTTTACTTTATTTATGTTGTTTTGCACAACTCAGTCCATACAGAAAAGAAGATATAGTGCATCCAGCAAGGGCTTTAAAATAGGAGCATACAGTTCAGGTATGATCGTTATTGCAGCAGTATTGACTGTTGGAGTCAATATTGTAGTGGCTCAGCTTCCGGAGAGCGTGATTTCTATAGACGTAACTTCAAATAAATTGTATACACTGACGGATGCTACTAAGGAATTTGTAACTGGTTTAGAGGATGATGTTACAATTTATGTCCTTGCCGGTGAAGAATACAAAGATGATAATTTGGATAAAACTATCGGAAAAATAGAGGGATTATCGAATCATATAAAGGTAAGTTATATAGATCCATCCGTAAATCCGCGTTTTTATTCACAGTATTCGTCTACGGAACCGACTTATAACAGCCTCATTGTAGCCGGGCCCGAAAGAAGCAGGCTTGTTGATTATAATGATATATATGAGTATGAAATGGATTATTCATCATATCAATCTCAGATTACGGGATATGACGGTGAGGGACAGCTTACGTCTGCGCTTGCATATGTAACTACGGATGATATGCCTAAGATTTATATTATTATTGGACATAATGAACTGGAGTTTGAAGGTTTGTATACACAGGCAATACAAAAAGAGAATATCGACTATGAGGAGCTTTCTCTGCTTACGGTAGAAGCAATTCCGGATGATGCACAGGCAATTATTTTAAATGCACCGACTACAGATTATTCTACAGATGATGTAGATAAGGTCATTAATTATCTGGATAAAGGCGGTAATGCCGTTATAGTTCCTACATGGACCGAAGAGAAACTGACAAATTATGAAAAAATCCTTGATTATTATAAGGTATCAATTGTGGATGGCATGATCATAGAGGGGGATTCGGGTATGTATTATGCAAATCCGTTTTATATTTTCCCGCAAATTAATTATGATGAGATTACAAGCGGTGTTACTAATGCCGCAGTTTTCGCACCGTTTGCACGAGGGCTTTCATATGATGAGGAAAATGAAACAATATATTATACTTCACTGTTAGAATCCAGTTCAGCGTCGTATAGCAAAGTAAATCTTGCAACTTCAAGCGACTATGGCAAAGAAGATGGGGATATCGACGGACCTTTCACCATTGCGCTTAGGGCAGAAAAGGAGTTGGATGACGGTGGTTTGTCAAGTGCGGTAATAGTGGCGACTGAGAATCTTTTTACGAAGAGTGCGGATGATATGGTGCCGGGAAACAATGTTAAGCTTTTTAGCAGTGTATTAAGTGCACTTGTAGAACATGAAAGCTCGGTATCAATTCCTGTAAAATCTTATGACAGCTCTAACTTAGTATTTCCAACGAAGGTTTATGCGCTGGTTGGTATATTCACTATTGTCATAATACCGCTTTCCTGCCTTGTTATCGGGTTTGTGATTTGGTTTAAGAGAAGGAAGAAGTAAGTAACTGAAAGAAAGGCGGAGGGTTATTATGAAAAAGCAAAAGATTCAACTCCTGGTTATGGTGGTGGGGGTGCTCGTGTTGGTGGCAGCTTTTTTTGGTGTAAAGATGTATAATGCGCACGTTGAGGAAAATGAAAGTTTGGAAAATGAACCGGAGTATACGGTTTTGGACTTAGACGAGGACGATATTAACGGTTTTTCGTTTGTTAATGAATATGGAAGTTATTCTTTTGAGAAAAGTAGTGATGATGAAGGAAATATAAGCTGGAGTTGTTTAGAGGAAGCGGAGTTGAATCTGGATTCGAATAAAGTTTCTTCTGTGCTTGATAGTGCACTTTTTATTCAGGCATATACTCGTATAGAGGATGTGAGCGACTTAGAACAGTATGGTTTGGCTGAGCCTGCGGTAAGTGTGTCTATTACAACCGGGAATGGTGAAAACTATACGCTTCTTTGTGGGGATTATAACGGAATTACGAGTAAATATTATTTGAGCCTTGATGGCGGGAGTGTTGTCTATGCGTTGGATTCTGATATAGGCGGAGATTTTAATATATTGCCGGATGATTTGGTGGTGGATGAAGTGGAGGAGGAGAACCAGAGTCAGTAAGAACAGACTGAGAATCTGGATGAATAAATCCGCTTAATTAAATGTAATTTTCATTGTAAGAGAAATTCTACTACAAATAAATCCAGCGAAGTGACTATTGATTTCTCACTAAGTTTGTGCAAAAATGAAATAGGATTATTGTGAAAATAAGTATATGTGAAAGTATCGTGTGAAAATGAGTAAGAGTGGGGGAGTTATATGAGGGGAATAGACACACAAGTCCGCAAAAACCGTCGCCGGATATTTAAAGAAGTGGCGAATCTGGCATATAATTCCAAGAACTTAATAGATGATATTGAAGCCTTACCATATAAAATAGTGGATTATGATGAATCCGAGTACCAAAGTATATACAGGGAACGCTCGATTGTACGTGAGAGACTGCGTCTTGCAATGGGAATGTCGCTCAGACCGGAAAATCGGCCTGTGCATCTTACGCAAGGCCTTGAGGAGAGCAATATTTCCGAAAAATATTATGAGCCGCCGCTTATGCAGGTTATTCCCTCAGCATGTAACGCTTGCCCGGAGAATTGTTATCAGGTAACCGATAAGTGCATGGGCTGCGTGGCGCATCCATGCAGGGAAGTATGTCCAAGAGATGCTGTTTCCATGAAAAACGGGAAGTCGGTTATTGATCAGGAAAAGTGTATCAAATGCGGAAAATGCAAGACAGTCTGCCCATATGATGCGATATCACATCAGGTAAGGCCGTGCGCAGGAGTCTGCGGCGTAGGTGCTATTAAGAATGATGAAAAGGGAAGGGCCGTAATAGACAGTGAATTATGTGTTTCCTGCGGACAGTGTATGGTAAATTGTCCATTTGGAGCCATTGCGGATAAATCGCAGATTTTTCAGCTGATTCGCGCCATGCAGGAAGGCCATAAAATCATAGCGCAGCTAGCGCCAGCCTTTGTTGGACAGTTTGGGCCTGATGTCACTCCCGATATGCTTAAAACTTCGCTTAAGGAACTAGGCTTTTACGATGTGTATGAGACCGCGCTTGGTGCGGATAAGGGTGCTATGTATGAGGCGGAACAATATGTTAATGAAGTTGTATCTGGGGATTTACCCTTTAGTCTGACTTCATGCTGCCCGTCATGGGCTGTTTTAGCGAAGAAATATTTTCCTGAAACAATAGATAAGATATCCAACACACTGACGCCGATGGTAGCAACTGCCAGAATTATTAAAAAAGAGCATCCTGATGCCAAAGTGGTATTTATAGGACCTTGCGCTTCCAAGAAACTTGAAGCGTCCAGACGTACAATCCGATCTGATGTGGATTTTGTTATTACATTTGAGGAACTTACCGGTATGTTTGAGGCGAGAGGAATTCTGCCAAAAGAAATACAGGCTATGGATGAGCTTAAGGGAGCAACCGGCGCAGGGCGTGGTTACGGTGTTGCAGGAGGCGTTGCAAGCGCCATTGAGGATTGTATTAAAGCATATTATCCTGATACGGAGGTAAAAATAGAACACGCCGAGGGCCTTTCGGAGTGTAAGAAAATGCTTATACTTGCCAAGGCCGGAAAGAAAGACTGCTGTCTTATTGAAGGCATGGCGTGTCCGGGCGGCTGTGTAGCCGGAGCCGGAACCAATATTGCAATCGTGCAGGCGGCTAAAGAGTTAAAGACATTTAAAGAATCTGCAGAGCTTAGAATTCCCGAAAAAAAATGAGGTAAGCCTAGGGTGAAAAATAAATTTTCACCCGCGAGTTTGTTCTTGCGCCTAAACATCGCAGATTTTGGACAAAGCATAGGAATTAGGATGAAATATATAAACAAAGGAGCTTAGATTTAGTAATGCAGAAAATAAGAACAAGATATGCACCCAGTCCGACAGGGCGTATGCATGTAGGAAATTTAAGAACGGCGCTGTATGCCTATTTGATCACCAAGCATGAAGGCGGAGATTTCATTTTAAGAATTGAAGATACCGATCAGGAGCGTTATGTAGAGGGAGCGGTTGACATAATAAACCGCACTTTGGAAAAAACCGGCCTTATTCCGGATGAGGGCCCCGACAATGATAAGGGCGTAGGTCCATATGTGCAGAGCGAGAGACAGGCACAGGGAATCTATCTGGAATATGCTAAGAAACTTATCGAAAAAGGAGAAGCATATTATTGTTTTTGCGATAAGGAAAGGCTTGCGTCTCTTACAAGGCAGGTAGCCGGTAAGGAAATAAATGTATACGATAAGCACTGCCTGCACTTATCCAAAGAAGAAATCGAAGAAAATCTTAAAGCTGGAAAACCGTATGTTATAAGACAGAACAATCCTACCGAAGGAACAACTGTCTTTAATGACGATATTTACGGTGAGATCAGCGTAGATAATGCGGAACTTGACGATATGATCCTGATTAAATCCGATGGTTTCCCAACTTACAATTTTGCAAATGTTGTGGACGATCATTTAATGGGAATCACCCATGTGGTAAGAGGAAACGAGTATCTGTCTTCATCACCTAAGTATAACCGCTTATATGAGGCTTTTGGCTGGGAGGTTCCTAAGTATGTTCACTGTCCGCTTATTACGGATGAGGACCACCAGAAACTCTCTAAACGCTGCGGCCATTCTTCTTATGAAGATTTAATCGAGCAGGGCTTTTTATCTGAGGCAGTTGTCAATTTTGTGGCGCTTCTTGGTTGGAGCCCAGATGGAACGGAGGAAATTTTCACCTTAGAGCAGCTTGTTGAGAAGTTTGATTACCGCCATATTTCCAAATCCCCGGCAGTATTTGATTATACCAAGCTTAAGTGGATGAACGGGGAATATATGAAGGCAATGGATTTTGATAAATTTTATCAGATGGCGGAGCCTTATTTAAAAGAAGCACTTACCAAGGGGCAGGATCTTAAGAAGATTGCCGCTATGGTAAAGACGAGAATTGAAGTATTTCCGGATATTAAGGAAATGGTAGATTTCTTTGAAGAACTTCCGGAATACGATATAGAAATGTATGCGCATAAGAAAATGAAAACAAGCAAGGAATCTTCATTAGAGGTACTAAAAGAACTGCTTCCTATACTGGAAGACCAGGACGACTACAGCAATGATGCTCTCTATCAGACGCTTACTGACTACGTAGCAAAGAAGGAGTGCAAGAACGGCTATGTAATGTGGCCGATAAGAACTGCCGTATCCGGAAAGCAGATGACGCCTGCCGGAGCTACGGAAATTATGGAAATTCTCGGTAAAGAAGAATCCCTTGCAAGAATAAGAAAGGGAATAGAGAAACTAAGTAATGCCTGAACTTAAAATAAATCCTATACAGAAAAAGGCGATTGAGTCTACCACCGGAGCCGTGCAGGTACTTGCCGGCCCCGGAAGCGGTAAGACCTTCGTCATAACGAATCGCATTAAGAATCTGATTGAAAAATGCGGCGTTGAACCTTCTTCCATTCTGGTAATAACTTTTACCAAGGCGGCTGCCGAAGAAATGAAACAGCGTTTCTATAAGCTGATGAACACTACAAGTCTTCCCGTCAATTTCGGAACATTTCATGCAATCTTTTATCATATCCTAAGGCAGACCGGAAAATATCGTAATTTTACCCTTATTAAAGAAGTTGAAAAAAGAAAGTTGCTCATGCATATTTTAAAACTCCCGCAGTCCAAGCTTTTTATTAATGATGAAAAAATTGATAATCTCATCCGTTATATCAGCATGATTAAAAATGACGGCGGCAATATTGAGGCTTGTATACAGGATACTTTTCCAAAAGAAGAGCTTAAAGAAATATATGCGAAATATAACGAATTTCTTGACGAATTAGAAAAGATGGACTTCGATGATATGGGACTTCTGTGTCTTAGATTGTTTGAAGAAAAAACTGAGATTCTAAAAACCTGGCAGGAGCGGTATGAATACATAATGATAGACGAATTTCAGGACATTAATCCTATGCAGTATCAGATTATGAAAAATATTGCAGGAAAGTATGGTAATCTGTTCATAGTAGGAGACGACGACCAGTCAATATACGGCTTTAGAGGCGCCAAACCGGACATTATGAAGCAGTTCATGGAAGATTATAAGGAGGCGGAGCAGCTTCTTTTAAATATAAATTACCGCTGCCATGAAGATGTCGTAAAAAAATCCCTTTGTGTAATTGGCGAGAATAAAAACAGGTACAATAAGGAAATCAGTGCATCCCATAAGAATGGAAACGGCGTTATCATGAAAGAATATCCGGACCAAGACGCCGAGTATGAAGAGCTTATAAATGGGTTAAAAGAAATACAGAATTCCGATAATCCTGAACTTTTATCCAATATTGCAATTATATACCGGACTAACCACGAGTGCAGTCTGCTTGCGGAAAGGCTGCTTGTGAATAAAATCCCCTTTGTAATGAAGGAGCCTCTTAAGAGCCAGTATGACCATTTTGTGATAAAAGATTTACTTGCCTACATGGAATTTGCGGCCGGAAACAGGAGCAGGGAGCTTTTTCACTTATTTATGAACAGACCGCTCAGGTATCTTAGAAAAGACTGTGCAAAAGATAAGCAGATCACATTGAAGGAACTTTTAACTTATTATAAGGGTGATGAGAGAATGTGTGAGACTTCGACTAAGCTTTTTGCAGATATAGAGCGGATTAAGACTATGCGGCCGTATCTTGCGGTGAATTACATAAGAAAAGTAATTGGATATGACACTTATTTAAAAGAAAACTATGATATGGATTCGGTAGATAAGTTTATGCAGATTGCAGATGACTTTCAAAAGCTATCAAAAGAATACGACAGTTTTAATGAACTTAATGACTATATTAGTCAATGTAAAGCACTGGTTGAATCCAAAAGAAATGAAAAGCCCTCTAACGAAGAGAACGGCGTACGACTTATGACTATGCATGCCTCTAAGGGCCTTGAGTTTGATACGGTCATACTTCCTGATGTTAATGAGGGAAAGATTCCGTCAAAGCAGTCGAATACAACAGAGGCCATAGAAGAGGAACGCCGTATGTTCTATGTGGCTATGACAAGGGCCAAAAAGAATCTGTACATTCTATACTTATACGATAAAGACGGCCGCGATACTCCGTCAAGGTTTTTAGATCCGATCATGGAGAAAAAGCGCTAGAAGACGGGAGAAATGTTACTCCGCATCTTCTTCACTTTCCATTATTTCATCGAATTCAGCAGAATCAAGATATTCGTCAAAAGCCTCGCCTACGGCTTCGTACTCATCATCATCGTCAATGTACTCCAAAACAGGTTCCTCATTAGGGTTGCTTTCATCCTCAAAATAGCGGTAGAACCAGACTTCGCCGCCGTCATTCTGGCCGTCTTCATTTAGCGGTAAAAGGACAATGTAATCCTGTTTGTTTACTGTTAGTATGGTAATAACGGCACAGGTAACGTGACCGCCGTCATCTAAGTCTAACTCAACTGTCATTTCTTCTGCATCGTAGCCTTCGCTCATTGTGAAAAATCCTCCGGTTTCTGTGAATGTGTATGGTGATCCCGAGTGACGAGTATGAACAAAATAAATAAAAACGGGGCTCGAACCGCGGGAGCGAAGGTCGCCCCGTTTTTATTTGTTTTGTGCATACTCTGGTGACTGGGATAACTATATTTTACAGAAAACAAGTGGTATATTCAATGGATTTTTGCGGATTTTGAAGTAAAATTTGATGCAGATTTGAAATTTTGTGTTTAGATTATTGGCGGGAGGTGTTATAATAGAAATAAGTATTTCAAAAAGTTATCCTGCAATTCTTGTTGGAGACTTAGGCAAATACAGAAAACGGAGGACTGCATGCAGAAAACTTTTAATATTACTTCATCTTCGATTTATCCTCTTGGGGTATGTTTCGTACCGGAAGGTTTACATATAGCGTTAGTCTGCGAAGACCTGCAAAATAGCGGTATTCTTTTGTTTGATAAAAAGCATAAGGATGGGGTTAGAATACCGTTTTTTAAGGAGTTTAGAAAGGGCAACATATATTCAATATTGCTTAAAGGATATCAGGATACGAGCTGTTCATATCTTTTTTATCATGGTGAAGAGCTTTATCAGGATCCATATGCAAGGGCGCTTGATAATGACAGAAAATACGGAGAGCTGACAAAAATTCCTTCCCACTGTAAAGTATATAAGAGCAATTATGACTGGGAAGATGATAATACGTTGTCTATTCCGTATGAGGACAGTATTTTTTATATGCTGCATGTACGCGGTTTTACCAAGCACCGCTCATCAGAGGTTCGTAATAAGGGAACCTATGCAGGGATTGTAGAGAAAATACCATATCTTAAAGAGCTTGGTATCACGGCAGTTCTGCTTATGCCGTCATATGAGTTTGACGAGGTTTTCCACGAAGATAAACAGTATATGAGCATGGAGGATGCAGCGGCAGCCTATAAAGATCTGCCGAAGGATGAAGCTGCGAAGGAAGGTGAAGCCCCCCGCATTAATTACTGGGGATATCAGGAAGGACTGTACTTTTTGCCCAAAACTGCATACGCCTCTTCAAAAGATGCAATAACTGAGTTTAAGGACATGGTAAAAGCGCTGCATAAGAATGGAATCGAAGTAATGATGCAGTTTTATCTGCCCCCTACGCTTACTTATGTAAAGATATTGGAGATTCTGTATTACTGGTTAATAGAGTATCATATTGACGGTTTTCAGCTTATGGGAGTAAATATTCCCATGCAAATGATATGTAAGGAGCCATTGCTTGCAGAGACTAAGCTGATAAGTGAAAAGGACATCAGCATAGCACGTGTATCGGAATCCGTAGGAACATACTCTAAGGAGGCATATCGTAATTTCGGTTATATGAACGATGCCTTTTTGTATGATATCAGGAAATTATTAAAGGGCGATGCGAATATGATAAATAATTTTATGTATCTATTCAAAAACAACGCCGCGGATAAAGGAATAATCAATTATATCGCCATACAGGACGGCTTTAGGCTGGCGGATTTAGTGTCTTATAATGATAAGCATAACGAAGCCAACGGAGAAGATAATAAAGACGGAAATTCGTATAATTATAGCTGGAATTGCGGCATAGAAGGGAAGAGCAGGAAAAAGTTCATTACAAATCTTCGTATGCGGCAGATGAAAAACGCACTGACTTTTGTTCTTTTGGCGCAGGGCACACCCTTGATTTATAGCGGCGACGAGTTTGGTAATACGCAGGATGGAAATAATAATCCATATTGTCAGGACAATGCCGTATGCTGGATTAAATGGAATATGTTAAAGACGAATGAAGCTCTTTTTAATTATACTAAAGAGCTTATTAATCTTAGAAAAAATCATGGGATTTTGCATTCGCAAACGCCGCTTAGGGGAATTGACTATATATCCTGCGGATATCCGGACATTTCTTTTCATGGCAAAGAAGCCTGGCGGCCGGATACAAGCCCTGAAAGCCGGAGTTTAGGCGTTATGTACTGTGGCTGCTATGGAAATAACGATAAGACGGACGATTCATATATATATATCGGAATTAACATGCACTGGGAGGCTAAGCAGTTTGGACTGCCTAAGATGCCCAAGGAGTTAGAATGGGTTAAGCTGTTTTCTACGGATTGCGGCGAACAGGATAAAAAATCCGCTTCTGCAAAAAATAAGGATAGTGTTCAGAACCTTTCTGATGTGCAAAGCAATCAGAATATCCAGAACCTTTCAGATGCGCAGGGTAATCAGGGTACGCAGAATATTCAGATCCCGCCTCGTACAATTATGATATACCACACGGTAAAAAGACAGGGAATTAACGAATTAACGAACACAGTTTCGGGAAAGTCTTCAAATAAAAACAAAACCAAAAATAATAAAGTCATAAACAATAAAAAAAGGAAATAGTTATAAAAATGTCAAAGGCATGGAAACATTTTAAGACAATAACGTATCATAAGTATCTGGTAGCCCAAGGCTGCTTTAAGGTTGGCCTATATAAGCAGGGGATTTTGCACGATTTGTCCAAATACAGTCCGGCTGAATTCCTGGTTGGAGCCAGATATTATCAGGGCGACAGAAGTCCTAATAATGCAGAGCGTGAGGATATAGGCTATTCATCCGCCTGGCTTCATCATAAGGGCAGGAATAAGCACCACTATGAATACTGGATTGATTACAGTTCTAAGGGAATCGCGGGCGGAATGGCACCTGCACCCATGCCTGCTAAATATGTTATAGAGATGCTTATGGACAGGATTGCGGCATGTAAAGTATATCATGGGGATGCTTATACCGATAAAGATCCATTAGCCTATTTTGAACAGGGTAAAGAATTGCCTATCATACATAAAAAGACTAAGAAGCAGCTGGAGTTTTTGCTGCGCATGCTTGCTGATAAGGGCGAAGATTATACTTTCAGGTATATAAGAAAGCGTATTTTAAAAAATGTAAAATAAAAAGACAGTAGCAGATAGCTTCCTTTTTGCATAAAATATCATATGAAAAAAAGGAGAGGAAGCTATATCTATGAATTCATGGATTATTTTACTGTTATTGTTAATGGGAAGATCTAATTCTAACTGTGGCTGTCAGCAGAATAACAGACCTTGCCCCAGAGATGGCGAGCGCGGCGGTGACAGAGACAGAGAGCGTAACAACAGAGGCAGGGAAAGAGACAGAGATAGAGATGACGGCTGCGGATGCAATAATGATTCCGGATTTGAGCCGAGATTCGATTCAAGGTCATTTGGCAATAGGGAAAGGGAAACCTGTGGCTGTGAAGAAAACGACGACTAGATGATTTAAGGGGCATCCGTTTATGGATGCCCTTTTTAAATATATTGACGAATGGGAATAGCAATGATAAACTTATTTTTGTCATATGCAGGTTTGTAATTATATACGGACTTGCAGCATAAGAAGAAACGGAGGAATTTTTAATGATAGATGGAAATAAGGTTTTATTCAGTGGTATGCAGGCAACAGGAAACCTTACTCTTGGAAATTATCTTGGAGCGTTAAAAAACTGGGTAAATTTAAGTGATGAATATCAGTGTTTTTATTCGGTAGTTGACCTTCACTCCATAACAATCCGTCAGGATCCTGCAGAACTTAGGAGACGCGCAAGGAGTCTGCTCACTTTATATATAGCGGCAGGCCTTGATCCTGAGAAAAACTGCATTTATTATCAGTCGCATGTATCCGGACACGCCGAGCTTTCGTGGATACTTAACTGCTTCACATACATGGGTGAGTTAAATCGTATGACACAGTATAAGGACAAGGCAGCCAAACATGCCGATAATATCAATGCCGGTCTTTTTACATATCCGGTTCTTATGGCGGCGGATATCCTTTTATATCAGGCGGATGTGGTTCCGGTGGGAAAAGACCAGATGCAGCACTTAGAGATTACAAGGGATATTGCGCAGCGTTTTAATGCAATTTACGGAGATGTGTTTACAATTCCTGAACCCTATATCGGTAAGGCGGGAGCCAGCATCAAATCCCTTCAGGCGCCGGATAAGAAAATGTCCAAATCCGACGAGAATCCGAATGCAAGCATCTATTTAATGGATGATGCGGATACGATAATCCGTAAATTTAAACGCGCCGTAACGGATTCGGAAGGCTGCGTACGTTACAGCGAAGAACAGCCGGGAATTCATAATTTGATTGACATATACTGCGCATGTACAGGTAAAACTCCACAGGAAGTAGAACGTGAGTTCGATGGTAAAGGCTATGGAGATTTTAAAATGGCTGTCGGTGAGTCTGTTGTGGATGTTTTAAAACCCATGCAGGAGCGATTTGAAGAATTAAGTAAGGACAAGGCATATATTGATAATGTTATCAAGACCAATGCTGAAAAAGCAGGATATTTTGCTGGGAAAACCCTTAGGAAAGTGCAAAAGAAAGTGGGCTTCCCAGAAAAAATCAGATAATAAAAACTTTAGGATTAACCATTAAAAGTATCTGTAAAATATCCAGCGGTCGATACAGTCTCATTTCCACTAAGCAGATGGCTTGTATCACCTACAACCTGTGCCCGAAACATAGCCTTGCCGGGAATACGTTCCTCGGTGGCAAGTACGGTAACAGAAGTGGGCGCGATATAGAAGCTATGAAATAATACTGCGGGAGAGATACCAAGTAAATGGCTCATCATTACAAATGTAACACCCAGATGGCAGAAGAAGACAATTGTTGCATCCTGACTATCGGGTGTTTTTTCATGGTTTGTTACATAGTAATTGTGATAACGTGTATATCCATACTTTGACAAAATATTATCAATCCCTGAGCAGACCTCATCATATGCCGGTAACAGCTCCGGATTGGACTTATAGATTTCGGTATTTTTCCAGTTATTACGGTCATACATTTCTTCAATTTCTGTCCAGTATTCGGGCATAAAATCCCAAGGAACCCCATGCCTTCCGGTTGTAGGATCATCAATTGCATAAAAGAATTCCTGAAGCCATGGATAGGTGATGGAATCACGCTTAAGCGCATCCAAAGAATAAGATGCGGTCTTTTTAGCCCGTCCAAGCGGCGAACAATATATATCGGTTATGTTTTCCCACTTAGAAACTCTGTTTGCCAAAAGATTAGCCTCGCGTATCCCCTTTTCAGTCAGTGTATCGTTAATATAATCCGGATCCCCATGTCGTATAAATATAATTCTCATAGTCACATTCCCTCCTGTAAATAATTTTAGCATATACGGTGATTATATTAAAGTTAGAAAGTTTACTAATTTTTTATTAGCCATACCCATCTATTTGTTATATAATAGCTTATAATACAAATAATTTAATTGCATAAGTATTTTCAATACCTATGCAATTACTTTTTCCAACATAACAAAGGAGGCACATCATGTTCAATACAGGACAGAATAACAACAAGAGCTTAGACAAGTCCGGCAGCACTAAAAATGTTATGACTGTTATAAAACTTATACTCGCAGTTATAGTCATAACAATATTAGTCAGCAGCTCATATTATACAATCCAAGAGGAAGAACAGGCCGTAGTCTGCACTTTTGGCTCGCCCAAGGCGGTTACGACGCCGGGGCTTCATTTTAAGATCCCGTTTGTACAAACTGTAAGCAAGGTGAATACGACAATCAAAGGTTTTACGATTGGTTATGAGGCGGAATACGAAAACATGACGATGGATGATGTCGATGACGCCATGATGATAACCTCTGATTATAATTTTATTAACGTAGATTTTTATGCGGCGTATCGTGTGACCGATCCGGTAAAAGCACTTTATGCATCAGAGGATCCGGTGGAAATCCTGAAAAATATTGCACAAAATTGTATCAGGACAACGATTGCCTCATATACCGTAGACAGCGTACTTACAACCGGTAAAAACGAGATTCAGGCCAATATCACGCAGATGATACTTGAAAAATTAGAGGCTTATGACATTGGTATACAGCTTATTAATATTACCATTCAGGATGCGGAGCCGCCTACAACTGCGGTAAGCAATGCTTTTAAGGAAGTTGAGACTGCCAAGCAGGGCAAAGAAACAGCTATTAACAATGCCAATAAGTACCGCAATGAGCAGATTCCAAAAGCTGAGGCTGAGTCAGATGAAATCCTTCAAAGCGCAGAAGCGACCAAACAACAGCGTATTAATGAAGCAAACGGACAGGTGGCAAGATTTAACTCCATGTATGAAGAATATGTCAAATATCCTGAAGTGACTAAGAAGCGTATGTTTTATGAAGCAATGGAAGATGTTTTACCGGATATTAAAGTTATAATTCAAAGCTCGGATGCATCTACAAGCACCGTACTGCCGCTAGACAGCTTTGTAAACAACAGCTCTTCCATAAACGGAGGAACGTCCTCGGTAAATTCCAATACGGATTCTTCGGATGAAGAGGATTCACTTACACAGGATCAGGATTAAGCAAATTAGGAGGAATAGTTATGATGTTTGATCAAAATAATCAGTCAAATAATCCGAATGTGGAATATGAAAGATTTAATTCCGATGGAACAAAAAAAGGTGCAAAAAAAGAGAAAAAGTCTCATAAAGGCATTTTAGTATTGCTTATTGTATGTGCCATTGCGATTGTAGGCGGCAACAGTATAGTTATTACCAAAGCAAATCAGTACAAGCTTATAAGACGCTTCGGAAGGGTGCAGAATGTAATCACGCAGGCAGGGCTCGGCTTTAAAGTACCGTTTATAGAGTCTGTAGATACGATTCCAAACCAGCTTTTATTATACGATTTACCGGCCTCCGATGTTATAACATCCGATAAAAAGACGATGATCTTGGACAGCTATGTTTTGTGGCGGATCAATGACCCGCTTAAGTTTGCGCAGACACTAAGCTGCTCGGTATCCAATGCAGAAAGGCGTATTGATACGATTGTATACAATGCAACCAAGAACACTATTTCCAACATGAAGCAGGATGAGGTTATAATGAGCCGTGACGGCAAAATGACTGTTACCGTAGCACAGGAAGAAACAGATGTGGTGAATAATGATCTTGAACTGAATTCAGAAACCAAAGAAGTTATTGAAATAAAGTCTTTAACCGAAGAGATAATGGATCAGATTAACCATGTAGAAGATCAGTACGGAATTGAAATCGTAACTGTTGAGGCCAAGAAGCTGGATTTGCCTGACGATAATAAGCAGGCTGTCTATACGAGAATGATTTCCGAGAGAGAGAATATTGCGGCTCAATATACCGCAGAGGGAAAAGCACAGGCAAAAATGATAGAAAATACTACGGATAAAGAAGTGTCCATTATGATATCGGACGCCCAGGCACAGGCTGAGGCCACAATTGCGCAAGGCGAAGCGGAATATATGAGAATACTTTCATCGGCATATTCCGATCCTGAAAAAACAGACTTTTATTCCTTTGTAAGAGCGTTAGACGCACTTAAAGAAAGTATGAACGGTGACAATAAGACAATAATACTTTCCGATGATTCGCCGATTGCACAGATTTTTAACGGAAAGTATTGAAACATATGTTCGGCTATGATAAAATTGATGCTGATAAGAAGCATAGGATAAGAAAAGCCGATATCTGTTTTGTGCTTGCGATATTGGCAGTAGCGCTTGTCAGTTTTTTAATAATAAAGCTGCAAAGCACGAAGGGCAGTTATGCGGAGGTTTCATATGACGGAGAGGCAATGTCTGGTCAAATTTTACTTGGACAGCCGGAGCCTGTATATTATCTGCTCACATATGAAAAATTGGACAAGGACATATCTATGCAGGAATTTTCAGAAAAAGAGTGGGAATCCGTAAGTCTCCCGGACACTGAATATAATGTATTCATATGCAGTAATAACGAAATCCGTATGTTACAAAGCAGCTGCCCCGATAAAATATGCGTGAATCACAGTGCAATATCTAATACCGGCGAAAATATTATCTGTCTGCCACACAAGTTAGTCATTGAGATAAAGGGCGGCAAAGAAAATGATTTAGACGGGGTGGCGTACTGATGAAAAAGACCGCGACTTTAGGCTTTTTACTGGCATTGTCCATGATTTTATCCTATATAGAATCAATATTGCCATTAAGTATAGGAATCCCCGGAATCAAGCTGGGGCTTCCTAATCTTATTGTTGTAATTTTATTATATTTATATGGGGAAAAAGAGGCATTGGTCGTCAATATTCTCAGGATTGTGCTGACCGGATTTATGTTCGGGAATCTCTTTGCAATTCTTTATGCGCTTGCAGGAGCTCTCTTTAGTTTCACCGTAATGCTTATTATGAAAAAAACAAACCTTTTTTCGGTTACCGGAGTCAGCATCGGTGGCGGGGTTTTTCATAATATAGGGCAGCTTATTGTTGCAATGTTTGTGGTGGAAACCTATGCCCCCATATTTTATTTACCGGTACTGTTAGCCGCCGGTGTGGCAACGGGCTTTATAATAGGAGTGGTTAGTATGCGTCTTATGCCTTATATACAAAAAAAATGGTGACAAGCGAGGAATAAATATGTACGCCTACCTAAAAGGAACAATTGAGGAAATTACCGAAGACAATCTGATACTGGAAGTTAACCAGATTGGCTACAATATAAAGATATCCGCACGAACTGCCAATCTGCTTGATAGGACTTCCGGCCTTGTTAAAATATATACATACACACTGGTCAGGGAAGATGCTTTCAGCTTATATGGCTTTTTGACAAGAGATGATCTTGAAATCTTTAAGAAACTGATTACCGTAAACGGAATAGGGCCTAAAGGCGGACTTGCAATTTTATCTATAATGAGCGCAGACGAGCTTAGGTTTGCAATACTTTCCGGAGATTCCAAAGCAATTTCCAAAGCCCCGGGCATAGGTGCAAAAACCGCGGAAAGAGTTATTTTGGATTTAAAAGACAAGGTTTCATTGCAGGATGCACTTTCACCAAAGGAAGATATCGCTACGGCTTCGTTATCCGGCAGCGCATCTACAGATGAGAAAAATGAAGCTATAGAAGCGCTTGTTGCCCTTGGATATTCTGCGTCTGACGCTTTAAGAGCGGTTAAGCAGGTAAATCTGGCGGAAGATGCAAGTGTAGAAGAAATACTTAAGGCGTCGCTTAAGTATTTATACTAGGTTGAAAAATCAGAGATTTTTCATAGATGAACTTGTTCATCTTGAGAGTATTGGTAGCTCTTTCAGAGCTGACCAAACGTCGCAAGTTATAGAAAGTGCAGGGATATTACATGGCGAATAGGGTAATTGAGACAAATATCACACAGGAAGATATTCAGATAGAAGGCTCGCTCCGGCCTCAAACTCTTGATGACTACATTGGTCAATCTAAGATAAAAGAAAATCTTAAGATTTATATACAGGCGGCAAAGCAGAGAAATGATGCGTTAGACCACGTACTGTTTTATGGACCGCCCGGTCTTGGCAAGACTACCTTAGCTGGTATTATTGCAAATGAGATGGGCGTTAACATGAAGGTTACCAGCGGACCGGCAATTGAGAAACCGGGGGAGATGGCGGCGATTTTGAATAATCTGCAGGAGGGAGACCTCCTTTTTGTGGACGAGATACACAGGCTTAACAGGCAGGTGGAAGAAGTTTTGTATCCGGCAATGGAAGATTATGTTATAGATATTATGATCGGAAAAGGGGCTTCGGCACGTTCTATCAGGCTGAACCTCCCGCGTTTTACATTGGTCGGGGCTACAACAAGGGCAGGACTTTTGAGTGCACCACTTAGAGATAGATTTGGGGTTATCCATCATCTGGAGTTTTATTCCATTGAGGAACTTAAGCTCATAATTTTACACTCTGCAAGAATTTTAGGGGTTTCAATCGAACCTGAGGGCGCTACGGAGCTTGCAAGGCGAAGCCGGGGAACACCGCGTTTGGCAAACCGTATACTTAAGCGAGTACGTGATTTTGCACAGGTAAAGTATGACGGTGTTATTACTAAGGAAGTGGCAAATACCGCATTGGATTTGTTGGAAGTGGATAAACTGGGATTAGATCATATAGACAGGAATGTTTTGTATACAATGATTGAAAAGTTTAAGGGCGGACCGGTAGGACTTGATACATTGGCAGCCGCAATCGGGGAGGATGCAGGAACTCTGGAGGATGTATACGAGCCGTATCTGCTGAAAAACGGCTTCCTCAACAGAACTCCAAGGGGGCGTGTAGTAACGGAACTTGCATATCATCATTTAGGGCTTGAAATTCCTTCATAAGCTATATATAATAGATATTGTATAAGTGTTTTTGAAGGAACAGCATATTTTGTATTTTGGGGGTGAACTAATGTCAGCTAAAACAGATACCGAAGTTATTATAGGAGGAAAAGTCTTTACTTTAAGCGGTTATGAAAGTGAAGAGTACCTGCAAAAAGTAGCTTCATATATTAATAATAAGATAAATGAATACGGTAAAGTCGACAGCTTTAGAAAACAACCCATGGATACCCAAAATGTGCTGCTGCAGTTGAATATAGCTGACGACTATTTTAAGGCGAAGCAGCAAATCAGCCTGTTAGAAGAAGAACTTAAAGCTAAGGATACCGAGATATATGACTTAAAACATGAGCTGATCGCTTCTCAGATTAAGTTAGAAAATATGGAGAAAAACCTTAAAAATCTTCAAAATGAAGCAATGCGAAATCCTAAAAAATGATTCGGCTTGAAACGAAAATGGCAAGGTTGAAAAAGAAGCTGTCTTATTAAGGCGGCTTTTTGTATAAGAAAGTGATATTTGTTTGAATTATGAGTGGAAAAAATGTAGAGTTATTGGCTCCGGCAGGCAATTATCAGGCGCTGATCGGAGCTGTAAATGCGGGGGCTGATGCAGTTTATCTTGGCGGTGATAAATTCAGCGCCAGAGCTTATGCGGATAATTTTACTACGCAGGAAATCATTAAAGCCTTGCGCTATACACATCTTTGTGGTAAAAAACTGTATCTTACACTCAATACACTTGTTAAAGAAAGCGAATTTTCTTTGATTTATGATTATTTAAGGCCGCTTTATGAATCGGGCTTGGACGGAATTATCATTCAGGATCTGGGAGTATGGCGCTATGTAAGGGAGAATTTCCCGAATTTACCTCTTCACGCAAGTACACAGATGACAATTACAGGAGTGCGCGGTGCCTCTTTACTTAAAAAAAACGGAGCGGCAAGGATCGTACCCGCAAGAGAACTTTCTCTTAATGAAATAAAAGATATAAAAGAAAAGACCGAATTAGAGATAGAGTGTTTCATACATGGTGCAATGTGCTACTGTTATTCGGGACAATGTCTGTTTAGCAGCATTTTAGGCGGCAGGAGCGGAAACAGGGGCAGGTGTGCGCAGCCATGCAGACTTCCTTATAAAGTATCCGGATCAGGCCGGGAATTATATCCGTTAAGTCTTAAAGATATGTGTACAATAGAATACATTCCGCAGCTCATCGGTGCGGGAATTGATTCTTTTAAAATAGAAGGCAGGATGAAAAAGCCTGAATATGCTGCAGGCGTTACTGCAATATACCGTAAATATATAGATAAATATTATGACAATGGCGAAGCCTCGTATAATGTTGATAAAGCTGATATGGACAGGCTTTATAAGCTCTATATAAGAAGCGAGGTTCAGACCGGTTATTATGATAAGCATAATGCCAAAGAGATGATAACACTTGGCAAGGGCAGCTATCTTGGCAGTGATGATGCTCTGCTTATGGAGATTGCCGAAAATTACCTCAGGGAAGAAAAAAAGTTCCCTATAAATATAAGCGGAACGTTTGAAGCAGGCAAGCCGGCTGTTTTAAATATAGAAGGCATGGGAATTACGCAGACCACTTACGGCGAAAACGTACAACAGGCCGTGAAACGTCCTATGACTAAAGAAGATGTTTTGAAACAGCTTATTAAAATGGGCAATTACAATTTATACATAGATAACGAAGACATAACGGTAGGGGAGAATATATTTATTCCAAATGCGCAGCTAAATGAACTTCGCCGCAGCGCGGTTAAAGAATTTGAAGATAAGTTGATTGTGGAAAACGGGTTTGTATGCAGTCGGAATATGTTGCTTAATTCGCAGTCTGAAGCACAACTTAGACTGCAATCAAAAATGCAGTCAAACTTGCAAAATTTCCAAAATTTGGATGTAAGCTTGACCACAGACACAAACCATAGCAGCGAAAATCAGAACGAAAAACCGATAAAAAGATGTAAAAACCACAACCAACACTCCGATTCGTTGTCCATACAAGTCAATGTACGAAACCTTGAGCAATTATGGGCGGTTTGTGAATATCCATGCGATAGGATATATATAGAAAGCGACCTTTATATTGAAGAATTTGACCGAATTAGTCAGTATTTGGAAAACCGTACACATTTTGCAATTTTTCTCTCATTGCCATTTGTAATAAGGGCAAGAGACGAAGCTTATCTGGAGCGGTTAAGCTGCCTGTTAGATGACAAAATTCAGGGTTTTCTTGTACGAAATTTAGAAGAAATAGAATGGGTCATGTCGTTAGAGAAAAATGTCAGAATAAAAGACGGTATGGACGGTAGTACGAATTATCGGTCAAATGTAAAATACGAGATCGTAACGGATTCAGGAGTATACTGTTATAATTCTGAGGCGGTACGCTTTTTGCAGGAATACGCTGATGAATGTTATATTCCCAGGGAGCTTAACAGCAAGGAAATTAAACAATTGATCATTGGGGAACTTAAGCAGCCAGACAGCAGGGGATTTGAGAAATCGAAAGATAATTATCCCAACTTCTCGCTTCCGGTATATGGCACGATTCCCATGATGATCACTGCCAATTGCTTAAAAAAGACAACTGCATCCTGTACCATAACAGATACACCGGATTTGATGTATTTGACAGACAGATACAACACAAAGTTTCCTGTTTTATGCAATTGTAAGCACTGTTACAATATTATTTACAATTCAGTGCCGTATTCGCTTCATCAGGAATGGAAAAACATACGAAAGACCGGTCTTTTTGCAGTACGGTTGGACTTTGTATTTGAAAATAAGAAACAGGTAGAAGAAATACTTAAGTATTACACCGGAAAAAGAGATGACTTTCCGGTTGATAAGTACACGTCAGGGCATTATAAAAGGGGCGTAGAATAGGCCTATGGAGCTTTATATAACAGAGATTTCCAAGTATTTAATTACATTACTGCTTGCATTATATACATTAGAATGTTTTCTTGTTTTCCGTTTCCCGAACGAAGAAAAAAGAAGCGGACTCTATACAAGGCAGAATTTTTTGATGTTTTTTATACATTTTTCCTGCTTTATGGTAATCTGCTTTGAGACGGGAGATATGGAATACCTCTTTTTCTATATTTTACAGCAAATATTGTTGTTTGCAACAGTAGTATTGTTCCACATGATCTATCCTAAGGGTAACAGACTAATTATAAACAATATGTGTATGCTGCTCAGCATAAGCTTCGTGATCCTGACGAGGATTTCTTATGAAAGGGCCTTTAAGCAGTTTTTTATAGTTACGGCATCCATAATAATAGGTATGGTCATTCCGTATCTAATCCATAAGATTAAGTTTTTAAAAGAACTCACATGGATTTATGCTGCCGTTGGAATTGTAGCGCTTGGAATAGTGCTTAGCTTGGGCGCTGTAACACATGGTTCCAAACTGTCATATTCGATTGCGGGCATTACATTTCAGCCCTCTGAGTTTGTAAAAATAATCTTTGTCTTCTTTGTGGCGGGTGCACTCTATGAGACAAACGATATTTTAAGAGTTATGCTGACGGCGATTCTTGCAGGCCTCCATGTGATGATCCTGGTGGCTTCAAAGGATCTTGGCAGCGCGCTTATATTCTTTATTGTGTATGTATTTATGGTTTATATAGCTACCAGAAAATGGATTTACCTGTTGCTTGGCAGTGCGGGAGGCTGTATGGCCGCGGTGTTTGCATATCGCTTTTTTACACATGTGCAAGTGCGTGTACAGGCATGGAAGGATCCCTGGAGCTGCATTGACGATGCCGGATACCAGATAACGCAATCTCTGTTTGCAATAAGCAGCGGTGGCTGGTTCGGGCTTGGGCTTTTTGAAGGAAATCCCACCTCAATTCCGTTTGTAGAAACCGATTTTATATTTTCGGCAGTGGCTGAGGAACTAGGGATTGTTTTTGCAATGTGCGTAATATTGATAAGTATCAGCTGCTTTATCATGTTTATGAATATAGCCGTAAAGCTGCAGGACAAATTTTACCAGTTGGTTGCATTTGGGCTTGGTATAACTTATATTTTCCAGGTTTTCTTAACCATTGGAGGAGGTACCAAATTTATTCCGATGACAGGCGTTACCCTGCCGCTTATCAGTTATGGCGGAACTTCGGTGCTTATTACGGTTATCATGTTTTTTGTAATAGAGGGCCTGTATATTATAAGGCAGGACGAAGGAGCAAAAAGTGTCAGAAAGAAAAAGAAAAGATCCCTTGGAAAAAGAGAAACTTCGGGAGAAAAAGAAGCAACTGAATATCAAGAAGAAGACAGGTAGACAGATTCGTTTTGTTGCAGGCATTTTCGTGGTTCTGTTTCTTGGCATGATGAGTTATACCTGTCATTATGCAATGACTCACAGGCAGGAAATGATAAACAACAGCTACAACAGCAGGCAGGAGCTTCTTAAAGCCCAAAACAGCAGGGGGACGATTTATGCAAAAGATGGGCAGATCCTTGCGAGGACTGTAACTGATTCAGACGGAAAAGAGCGGAGGGAATATCCTTTTTCAAATATGTTTGCGCACGTTGTAGGTTATGCTTCACATGGTCGATTTGGCATAGAAGCTCAGGCCAATTATTACCTGATTCAATCCAATGCCAAATTATCAGACAAGGTTGCAAGCGAGATGTCCGGTGAGAAATATCCGGGCGACAGTGTAATAACAACGCTCGATGCTGCACTTCAGGAGACGGCCTATCAGGCGCTTGGCATTTATAAAGGTGCGATCATTGCTACAGAGCCGTCAAGCGGCAAGGTCTTGGCAATGATTTCCAAACCCGACTTTGATCCGAATGAAATTGAAAATATATGGGATAGTATGTTAGAGGACAATGACAGCGGTATATTGCTTAATCGGGCAACCCAGGGACTGTATCCGCCGGGATCAACCTTCAAGATCGTTACCGCACTTGAATATATACGCGAAAATCCGGAGACCTATATGAATTATACCTATCAGTGTAACGGAAGATTTGCCGTAGGTGAAGATGTGATCAGCTGTTATCACGGAACGTCGCACGGCGGCGAAGATTTTACAAAATCCTTTGCTAAGTCCTGTAATGCTTCTTTTGCCAACATAAGTGTAGGTTTAGATAGAAAAAGCTATGGAAACACATTGTCGAAGCTTTTGTTTAATGCCGAACTTCCGGTGTCTTTTGCCTATAATAAAAGCAGGGTTACAGTGGATGAAACTTCTACGGAAGCAGATGTGATGCAGGTTTCAATAGGCCAGGGAACCGACCAGATAACGCCGCTTCATATGAATATGATCACAAGTGCAATTGCCAACGGCGGTGTTATGATGAAACCCTATTTAATCGATTACGTAGAAAATTATAACGGAAATGTTATTAAACAGTTTTCGGCAAACAGTTACGGACGCGTAATGTCGGAACAGGAAGCGGAGATATTAACTGAACTTATGATGCAGGTTGTAGAAAACGGCACCGCAACCAAATTAAAAGGACAGACCTATACAGCCGCAGGAAAAACCGGCTCTGCGGAATACAACAATGTTAAAACAGATTCCCATGCATGGTTTACCGGTTTTGCACCGGCGGACGATCCGCAGATCTGTGTGACTATAATTATAGAGGGCGCCGGTTCCGGCGGTGATTATGCAGTGCCTATTGCCAGAAGGCTTTTTGATGCATATCTGAACCCATAAAGTACGGTAAGATTGGAGGAAGCAGTTAATGATCGAAGCAACAAGCTGTGGAGGGGTGGTTATTTATCGTGGTAAGATACTTCTTTTGTACAAAAACTTTTATAATAAATATGAGGGCTGGGTACTGCCAAAAGGAACTGTAGAAGAAGGTGAGGAACATAAGGAGACGGCACTTCGTGAAGTTATGGAGGAAACCGGCGCCAGAGCCAGTATAATAAAATATGTCGGCACAAGTGAATATACCTTTTCTGTGCCTGATGATATTGTGGAAAAAGAAGTCCACTGGTATCTTATGATGGCAAACAGCTACTACAGCAAACCACAGCGGGAGGAATTTTTCATAGATTCCGGTTATTATAAATATCATGAAGCGGTTCATTTACTGAAGTTTGCCAACGAAAAAGAAATTCTTGAGAAGGCTTATAGCGAATATATTGACCTTAAGAAACATAATCTGTGGGGACACATTCGATAATTCTTCCAATTTTTGCTATTAAGGGTTATAATATAAATATATGTATAAAATATGTTAAGGAGGTATTCTATGAAAGCATCTTCAATGGATACACATTTGGGAAATATTTCAATAGACCATGAAGCGATTGCGCAGTATGCCGGCTCGGTAGCGATGGAATGCTTTGGAATTGTCGGAATGGCAAGTATGAGTGTAAAAGACGGCTTAGTCAAGCTTCTAAAAAAAGAAAGTATGACTCGCGGAATACAAGTATTTTTAAAGAATAATAAATTGACGCTGAATTTTCATGTAATAGTCTCATATGGGGTGAGTATTCCCGTCGTATCGGACAATTTAATTGACAGCGTAAAATATAAGGTAGAAGAGTTTACCGGAATAGAAGTTGAAAAAATAAACATCTTCGTTGAAGGTGTCAAAGCAATTGACTAAGGGAGGATTCGAGGTGGCTTCAAATATAATAGATGCCCGTATGATGGCAAAAATGTTCTTAGCTGGGGCAAAGAATCTTGAGAGTAAAAAAGAATGGATAAATGAGTTAAATGTATTTCCGGTGCCGGATGGAGATACCGGAACAAACATGACGCTGACAATTATGTCTGCGGCTAAGGAAGTAGCTGCACTTAATGAAACAGGCGCAATAGATATGCCTTCTTTGTGCAAAGCGATTTCTTCAGGTTCTCTTCGTGGCGCAAGAGGAAATTCCGGCGTTATTTTATCACAGCTTTTCAGGGGATTTACTAAAGTTGTAAAATCCTCTCAGGAAGAAATAACCATTCCGGTGCTTGCAGAGGCCTTTGAAAAAGCGGTTGAGACCGCATATAAGGCGGTTATGAAACCAAAAGAAGGAACAATTTTGACCGTAGCCAAAGGCGGCGCTGAAAAAGCAAGGGAATTAGCTGATGCAGGAATAGAGGATCTTTCCGAGTTTTTAGATCAGGTCATCCGGTACGCAGACGAGGTGCTTGAAAAGACTCCGGATATGCTTCCGGTACTAAAGCAGGCAGGAGTTGTTGACTCGGGTGGTCAAGGACTTATGCAGGTGTTAAAAGGCGCATATGATGCTTTTCTTGGGAAGGAAATAGATTTAACCATATCCGAACAGGCAGCGTCTCATGTGAAAAGCTTTTCAACATCAAGTCTTAATGCACAGGCTAATGCGGAGATTAAATTCGGCTATTGTACCGAGTTTATAATTATGTTAAACAAGGTTTTTAATATAAAGACCGAGATGGACTTTAAAGAATATCTTGAATCTATCGGAGATTCCATAGTTGTAGTAGCGGATGATGATGTGGTAAAGGTACATGTACATACCAATGATCCTGGTCTTGCTATCCAGAAGGCATTGAAGTACGGTGCACTTTCCAATATGAAAATTGATAACATGAGACTTGAGCATCAGGAGAAGCTTTTTAAGATGTCCCAGGATAGCGAACCTCAACCGGTTCAGACTGAAATCCAACCTGATACGCCAGAAACCGCAGCAGAGTCAGATAACAGTAACGAGCCAAGAAAAGAGGTTGGTTTTATTGCGGTATCCGCCGGTGAAGGACTTAATAATATATTCAATGCGCTTGGCGTAGATTATATTATTGAAGGCGGTCAGACTATGAATCCAAGTACGGAAGATATGCTTAATGCGATTGACAAAGTCAATGCAGATAATATCTTCATACTTCCTAACAATAAGAATATTATTCTTGCGGCAAATCAGGCACAGGCTTTGGCGGAGGATAAGAACATTATTGTAATTCCGACCAATACTGTCCCACAGGGAATTACCGCAGTCATAAATTATGTACCTGATATGTCCGTTGAAGAAAATAAAGAAACCATGATGGAAGAAATCCAGAACGTAAATACCGGACAGGTAACATATGCGGTAAGGGATACCACTATTGACGATAAGGAAATTAAGCAGGGCGACTATATGGGAATCGGCGACAAAGGAATCCTTTCCGTAGGAAGCTCCATGTCGGAGGTCGCTGCTAATATGATTGATGAAATGATGACAGACGATAAAGAGCTGATCAGCATATATTACGGAGCTGATATCCCGGAAGAAGATGCCCAGACGCTTCGTGAAGAAGTAGAGAAGAAATACAGTGGCTGTGATATTGAACTGCAATACGGCGGCCAGCCCATTTATTATTATATCGTATCTGCGGAATAACGTTAATTCCCGGGTGACAAACTGTTACCCGGGAATTTGGGGTTAACATGAGGGCGTTCTATGGATATAACTTCTTTAAAAGGAATTGGTGAAAAAACAGCAAAACTTTTTTCAAAGCTAAATATAACGACAACTGAGGATCTGCTTCATTACTACCCGAGAGACTACGAGAAATTTGAGGCGCCCATACCGATATCGCAGGCACCTATAGGCGAGCGTGTTGCCATACGTGGTACGATTACCGGAAATATGACAACCAGACATGTGCGTAATCTGAGTATATTAAATTTCACAGTTCAGGATGCCTCCGGTATGGTACAGATGACATATTTTAATATGCCTTATCTTAAAAATACACTGAAAAAAGGCTCCTTTTATATTTTCCGCGGCATAATCCAGGAAAAAGGCAGACAGCTTGTTATGGAACAGGCCTCAGTCTATAAACCTGAAGAATATAACAAAATGACAGATTGTCTTTTGCCCAAATATATGCTCACCAAAGGGCTCAGCAATAATATGTTGACTAAGGCGGTCAAACAAGCATTTGAGGTATCTCAGGCTAAGGAGGAGTATCTGCCCTGTCATATACTTTCTAAGTACAATTTTATATCCAGGCATGACGCTATATATCAGATGCATTTTCCGTCTGATCATGACACATTGGCGAAGGCAAGAAAAAGACTGGTTTTTGATGAATTTTTCTTGTTTATATTAACTCTTAGAAGACTCAAATCAGAAAACAGCGAACTGCCAAGCGCCTATAAAATGATAGAAACAGCAGACGCAGGTCGTCTTATTGAAGCCCTTCCCTATAAGCTTACAAATGCCCAGTTAAAGGTCTGGGGCGAGATTAAAGAGGATTTATGCGGGAATTTTGTAATGAACAGGCTTATTCAGGGCGATGTAGGATCAGGAAAAACAATACTGGCCTTTCTGGCACTGCTTATGTGCGTTTCTAATGGATATCAGGGTGCGATGATGGCACCTACCGAGGTGCTTGCCAAACAGCATTTTGAGACGCTTATTAAATTAAAAGAGCAGTACAAGTTAAATATTCATCCTGTCCTTCTTACCGGTTCTACAACGGCTAAGGACAGAAGAGTGATCTATAGTGAAATTGAGAATGGGGATGCCAATATTATCATAGGCACGCATGCGCTTATACAGGAAAAGGTTGTATATCATAAACTTGCGCTTGTTATTACCGATGAACAGCATCGTTTCGGCGTAAGACAGCGAGAGACGCTTGCGAAGAAGGGCGAGGCAGTCCATGTGCTTGTTATGAGCGCAACCCCAATTCCAAGAACGCTTGCAATAATTTTATACGGAGATTTGCATATTTCGGTCTTAGACGAGCTTCCAGCTAACAGATTACCAATCAAAAACTGTGTAGTCGGAACCTCATATAGAAATAAAGCGTATCAGTTTATTGAAAAAGAAGTCGGCGCCGGAAGGCAAGTCTATGTTATCTGCCCGATGGTTGAGGCGGGTGAGATGGAAGATTTGGAAGACGTAATTTCGTACACTTCCAAACTAAAGAGCGTCCTGCCATCGTCAATTCAGGTTGCCTATCTGCATGGCAAAATGAAGCCTAAAGAGAAAAACTATATTATGGAGCAGTTTGAAGCTCATCAAATCGATGTGTTAGTATCTACAACCGTAATTGAGGTCGGGATCAATGTTCCTAACGCCACTGTTATGATGGTAGAAAACGCGGAAAGATTCGGGCTTGCGCAGTTACATCAGCTGCGTGGGCGGGTAGGCCGTGGTGAGCATCAGTCATACTGCATTTTTATAAGCGCTACGCAAAATAAAGCTACGATGGACAGACTGAAAATCCTAAACAACTCAAACGACGGATTTTATATATCAAGTCAGGATCTTAAGCTGCGTGGGCCGGGTGATTTATTCGGCATAAGACAAAGTGGCGATCTGAACTTTGAACTGGGGGATATTTATACGGATGCTTCCATTTTGCAAAATGCAAGCGACGAGGCGGATGAACTGCTTTATAATGATCCGGAACTTAACAGCGCGGAAAATGAGAGAGTAAAGTGTATTCTTGAGAAGTCGGATGAAAATTCAATTGACTTTCGAACTATCTAAACTGTAAACTGATACAGACGAAATAAAGAAATGGAAAATACGAAAAAAGAAAGGTATGGTTGTTAAAAAAATGTCAAAGGTTGCAATTGTTACAGACAGTAACAGCGGAATAACACAAAATCAGGCAAAGGATTTGGGAATTTCGGTACTTCCGATGCCTTTTATGATCAATGAAGAAACTTATTATGAAGATATCACATTATCCCAGGAAGAATTTTATAAAAAGCTTGCCGAAGGAGCGTCGGTAGTAACCAGTCAGCCAACACCTGAATCCGTTATGAATTTATGGGATGAACTGCTTAAAGAATATGATGAAATCGTGCATATTCCTATGTCAAGCGGATTAAGCGGCTCGTGCCAGAGCGCCATAATGCTTGCAGAAGATTATGACGGACGTGTGCAGGTTGTAAATAACCAGCGTATCTCCGTTACCCAGAGACAGTCCGCCTTAGATGCGATCAAATTGGCAAACGATGGAATGAACGCTGCGCAGATTAAAGATTTTCTTGAAAAAGATAAATTCAACTCAAGCATATATATAATGTTAGACACCCTGTATTATCTTAAAAAAGGCGGAAGAATCACTCCGGCTGCAGCTGCGCTTGGCACAATTCTAAAGCTGAAGCCGGTATTACAGATTCAAGGTGAAAAATTGGACGCCTTTGCTAAAGCGCGCACAGTTTCACAAGGTAAATCCATAATGATAAATGCTATTAGAAACGACATGAATAACCGTTTTGGCGGCGCCGATAAAGACAATATATGGCTGCAGATCGCCTATACTTATGATTTGGCGGCTGCCAATCAGTTAAAAACCGAACTTGAGCAGGAATTTCCGGGTTTTGATATCAATATGGATCCGCTTTCTTTAAGTATAGCCTGCCATATCGGCCCCGGTTCCTTAGCAGTGGCATGTTCTAAGAAGATTCGTTGAATAAAAATAAGGGATTAAAACTATGGATGAATCACAGAGACAATATTATTTTATTGACAGGGCTAGAAAGTATGTGGAAGAAATCAGCACAGGGCTTAACCGTCCTTTGTATGCTGCGGTTGTGACTTTTGGCTGTCAGATGAACGCTAGGGATTCCGAGAAGCTTACCGGAATTTTGTCACAGATTGGCTATGAAATAACGGAAAGCGAAGAAGATGCTGACTTTGTTATATATAATACTTGTACAGTCAGGGATAATGCCAATCAGAGAGTCTATGGAAGATTAGGCTACTTAAACAGCCTTAAAAAGAAAAAACCTCATTTAAAAATCGCTCTTTGCGGCTGTATGATGCAGGAACAGACTGTCATTGAAAAAATTAAGAAAAGTTACCGCTTTGTAGACTTGATTTTCGGCACTCATAACATTTTTAAGTTTGCGGAACTTCTTGTGACTATGTTTGAAAACTCCGGAGACTTTTCTGATAATACAGCTGAAAAAGGCAGTAATAAGAATCATGAAATTGTCATAGATATCTGGCAGGAAACCGACCAGGTAGTCGAAGACCTTCCAATAAGCCGGAAGTATTTTTATAAATCAGGCATTAACATTATGTTTGGGTGCAATAATTTTTGCAGTTACTGCATAGTTCCCTATGTAAGAGGTCGAGAGCGCAGCAGAGATCCCAAGGAGATTATAAGGGAAATTGAGAAACTCGCCGATGACGGCGTTGTAGAGATCATGCTGCTTGGGCAGAATGTAAACTCATACGGCAAAAATCTTGATACGCCATGCACCTTTGCCGAACTTTTGCAGGAAATAGAGAAGATAGACGGAATAAAAAGAATTCGTTTCATGACCTCACATCCGAAGGATCTATCGGACGAGCTTATAAAGGTTATGAAAAATTCCGATAAAATATGCCGTCACCTGCATCTTCCCCTGCAATCCGGTTCCGACACGATACTTAATGCAATGAACCGAAAGTACTCCAAGCAACAATACCTTGACTTAGCAGCGAAAATAAAAAAAGAAATTCCCGATATAGCAATTACAACAGATATTATCGTAGGTTTTCCCGGTGAAACTGCTGAGGATGTTGAAGAAACGATAGATGTTGTTAAAAAAGTACAGTATGACAACGCTTTCACCTTCATCTATTCAAAAAGAACCGGAACAAAAGCTGCGGCAATGGAGAATCAGGTGCCGGATGAGTTAGTCAAAGCTAATTTTGATAAACTTCTAAAGGTTGTTCAGGATACGGCCAAAGCACGAGCCCTTTTATTAAAGGGGAAGGTTATGGAAGCATTGGTAGAAGAAATCAATGAGCAGGATGCTTCGTTAGTAACAGGGCGCCTTTCCAATAATATGCTGGTGCATTTTCCCGGAGATTCCTCATATATAGGGAAGCTGTTTTCGGTGTCACTTGATGAATGTCATGGTTTTTATTATACGGGGCATATTGTTGACCAGACCAGTCATTAATTTGCTATATACATAAATTACAGAAAGATGGCAAGGTTGAAAATTAAAAATTTTCAACCGCAAGTTTGTGTCTTACGACCCAAACTCGCAGGCTGAGAGAAGGAGCAAGGTTATAGAGATGCAAGAATTAACACCAATGATGCGTCAATATATGGAAACTAAGAAAGAATACCCCGATTGTATTCTTTTTTATCGTCTCGGAGATTTCTACGAAATGTTTTTTGAGGATGCCCAAACAGCATCTAAGGAGCTTGAGATAACGCTTACGGGCAAAAGCTGCGGGCTTGACGAGCGCGCGCCGATGTGTGGGATTCCGTATCATGCCGTGGACGGATATCTTAATAAGCTGGTATCTAAGGGGTATAAGGTCGCAATCTGTGAGCAGATGGAAGATCCCAAAACTGTAAAAGGCCTTGTTAAGCGCGAGGTTACAAGAATTGTAACCCCAGGTACCAACTTAAGCGCGCCAACGGATGATTCGCGGAACAATTACATTTTGTGCGTTTCGTATTTCCCCGGTAAAATCGGGATTTCAACGGCCGATGTTACAACAGGGGACTATTATCTGACAGAGGTTGAAGATCTCCGTAAATTATTGGATGAAATCAATAAATATGAACCTTCCGAGATTATCTGCAACGAAGCCTTTCTTGTCAGCGGTTTTGACATAGAGGGGCTGAAAAACAGGCTAGGAGTGACGGTTTATTCCCTTGCAAACCACTATTTTGACGAAGATATATGCCGAAAATGCTTACTTAAGCATTTCCATGTAACAACGCTTGCCGGGCTTGGAATCGAAGATTTTCCGTCAGGGCTTATTGCGTCGGGAGCGCTCATGCAATACCTCTATGAGACGCAGAAAACCTCATTGGAACATTTTACGCATCTTTATCCGTATCTGACTAATAAATACATGCTGCTTGACGGCGCAACCAGACGTAATTTAGAGCTTATTGAAACGCTTCGCGAGAAGCAGAAAAAAGGCTCGTTACTTGGAGTTCTTGATAAAACCAAGACTGCTATGGGGGGAAGACTTCTTCGTAAATACATAGAACAGCCTTTAATTGACAAAGAAGAAATTGAAAACCGCTTAGATGCGGTAGAAGAGCTCTGTAAAAACAGTATGTTAAGGGATGAGCTTCGCGAATATTTAAATCCCATATATGACTTAGAGCGGCTTTTGGGAAGGGTGAGCTACAGAACCGCCAATCCGAGGGATTTAATTGCTTTTGGAAGTTCACTCAAAATGCTTCCGTCCATAAAAACCGTTCTGGAAGATACTCATTCACAGCTGCTGTCGGAAATTCAGAGTGAAATGGACGATTTATCGGATATATTTCATCTTATAGACGATGCCATAACACAGGAGCCGCCCATTACCATTAAGGAAGGCGGAATAATCAAAGACGGTTTCAACGAGACGATTGACGAACTCAGGAAGGCTAAGACGGAAGGCAAAAACTGGCTTGCAAACTTAGAAAATGAAGACAGGGAGCGCACCGGGATCAAGAATCTGCGCATTAAGTACAATAAGGTCTTTGGCTATTATTTTGAAGTGACAAATTCCTACAAAAATCTGGTTCCGGACGATTATGTAAGAAAACAGACGCTTGCAAATGCGGAGCGTTACACAACGCCTAAATTAAAAGAGCTTGAAGATACGATTTTAAATGCGGAAGATAAGATGTATTCCTTAGAATATGATATTTTCTGTGAAATAAGGGAGACCATAGCCTCTCAGATAGAACGGATACAAAAGACCGCAAGAGCCATTGCAAAGCTGGACGTACTAGCTTCAATTTCCTATGTATCCGAGCGCAATCACTATGTAAGGCCCATTCTTAACGAAAAGGGTACAATAGATATTAAAGACGGCAGGCATCCTGTAGTAGAGAAAATGATTCAAAATGATATGTTTATATCAAATGATACATATTTAGATAAAAACAAGCATTGTATAGCCGTAATTACAGGCCCTAACATGGCAGGAAAGTCAACCTATATGAGGCAGACTGCCTTGATTGTCTTACTTGCCCAAATCGGTTCTTTTGTTCCGGCATCCAAGGCCAACATAGGCATAGTTGACAGGATTTTTACCAGAGTAGGTGCATCGGATGATTTAGCAAGCGGTCAGTCAACCTTTATGGTGGAAATGAATGAAGTTGCAAATATTCTTAGAAATGCAACAGCCGACAGCCTTCTGGTCTTAGACGAAATCGGACGCGGCACCTCTACATTTGACGGCTTGAGCATTGCATGGGCTGTTATAGAACATATAAGCAACCGTAAATTTTTAGGCGCAAAAACGCTTTTTGCTACTCACTACCATGAGCTTACGGAATTAGAAGGCAAAATGGACAATGTCAATAATTACTGTATTGCCGTTAAGGAAAAAGGAGATGACATTGTATTCCTTAGGAAGATAATCAAAGGCGGCGCGGATAAAAGCTACGGAATCCAGGTCGCTAAATTAGCCGGAGTTCCCGATATGGTAATAGACAGGGCGAAGGAAATAGTTGAGCAGCTTAGCGATAATGACATTACGGAAAAAGTGCAGAATATTGAAATTAACATTAAAAATGAAAAATCCAAGCCGGTTAAGTACGACGAGGTTGACTTAGAGCAGATTTCGCTGTTCGATACGGTGAAGGATGAGGACATTGTCAAGGAACTGGAAGAGATTGATATTTCAACGTTGACACCGGTGGATGCGCTTAATACGTTATACAGATTGCAGAATAAGCTTAAGAATCGTTGGAGGAATTAGATGAGCCTATTCCGGGTAGTTGGAGGGCATAAAAGAGATGTGGATCTGGCTGGTTTTACTATACGGTATACTGAAGGGTGTGCGGGAAATTGTTAAGAAAAAGGCTTTGGAGGAAAACTCTACAATAGAAGTATTGTTTATGTACACTTTCCTGTCTTTCGTTATGGTTTTGCCTACCGCGAAACATTCCGTGGGCATAGAGCCGCGCTTCTATTTATACATAGCTATGAAGGCTTTTGTTATTTTCCTGGCTTGGATGTTTAGCTTTCGGGCGATCAAAAAGATGCCAATCAGCCTTTATGGGGTGCTGGACCTGTCAAGAGTGTTTTTTGCCACCATGCTTGGAGTCGCTGTCCTGCAGGAGGTTCTCGGCGTTCTTCAAGTGATCGGCCTTCTCTTTGTGTCAGCGGGACTGTTTCTCTTAAAATACCATCCGAAAAGTCTGAGGGCGGCTAATTCCGTGGAAGCGGTGGAAGCCAAATATGTGGTGATGGCGTTTGTCTCTTGTCTGCTGAATGCCGTTTCCGGCCTTCTGGACAAAATTCTGATGCGGGATATCACAAGCTACCAATTGCAGTTCTGGTATCTGCTTTTTTTGACGCTTTTTTACCTGACTTTTATTCTGGTCACGAGAACGCCTGTGAAATGGAAGCGGGCGGTCAGCAATAAATGGGTCTGGCTGTTAAGTCTGCTTATTGTTGTCGCGGACAAGGCTCTCTTTGTGGCAAACGGCATGGAGGGAAGCCGCATTACGGTGATGACGCTTTTGAAGCAGGCGGGCTGCATAGTGACGATTCTGGCAGGCAGGTTTCTTTTTAAAGAAAAGGATACAACCCACAAGCTGGTCTGTGCGGCAATCATCATCACCGGTATCGTGCTGGGGGTCATGTAGCGTTTTTTGAATTACGTTTTTAGCGAATATACTTTAAAATGTACTTTGTAATCCTCTGATACAAATAATTTCAATAAGAAGTTGGGAGAATATCCATGAAAATTAATATATTAGACAATCAGACAATTGATAAGATTGCTGCAGGCGAGGTGGTGGAAAAACCTTCCAGCGTGGTGAAAGAGTTGGTGGAAAACGCTATTGATTCGGGGGCTAACGCTATTACGGTGGAAATTAAGGATGGCGGTATTTCGTTTATAAGGGTTACGGATAATGGGAGTGGGATAGAGAAGTCACAGATTAGGAACGCTTTTTTACGCCATGCTACAAGTAAGATTTCATCGGCAGATGATTTGACTGACTTAGTCAGTCTGGGTTTTAGAGGTGAGGCTTTGGCGAGTATTGCGGCAGTATCTATGGTTGAAGCAATTTCTAAAGTGAAAGAAGAGCTGATGGGGGTGCGTTATTCGATAGAGGGCGGCGTCGAAAAGGAATTAGAGGATGTAGGCGCTCCGGACGGAACCACGTTTATAGTCAGAAATCTTTTTTATAATGTGCCTCCCCGCAAGAAATTCTTAAAACAGCCGCAGACAGAAGGCTCTTATATTGCAGATTTAATGGAGCATCTGGCTATATCGCATCCTGATATTTCGTTTCACTTTATTATAAATAACCAGAATAAATTCAACACTTCCGGAAGTAACGATTTAAAAGAAATAATTTATCGTATTTACGGAAAAGATATTGTAAATGAGCTTATAGAGGTTCACACTGAGGGCGAAGGCTTCAGGATTGACGGTTTTCTTGGAAAGCCCATAATTAACCGATCCAACAGAAATTATGAACTTTTTTATATAAACGGCAGATATATCAAAAGCAATTTGCTTAACAAGGCTGTTGAGGACGGCTACAAAGAGTATCTGATGCAGCATAAATTTCCGTTCTGCGTGCTTCATTTTACCATTGATACTAAACGAATTGACGTAAATGTACATCCAAGCAAAATGGAAGTCAGAATCTCAAACGGACAGGAATTTTATGAGGCGCTGCGCGATATTATATTTAATTTCCTCCATAATCGGGAAATGATACCGGATGTTTCACTTACTTCTAAGGCGGATTTATCAAAGGAATCAAGGGAAGCCACCAGACGTGAGAATAAATCAGTTTCCAAACACCGGACTCCGGAGCCGTTTGAGGTAAGACGGATTGAGATGGAGCGTGCGAATATGGCACTACATGGAATTGCCAGTGAAAGTGCAGGTAATATAACACATGAGGTTAGTAGTGAGAAGTCTGCAAATGCGGCACATGAAGGATTTACAAATTTAAAAGCAGATAATGTTACACATGAACCCACCGATAAGAATATAAATAAAGCAATATACGAAACAGAAAACAAAAACTCAGCCACAAACCAACTAAATTCCCCCATTTCATATAATGGTGGGAATAATAGGCCACAAATAGGACAGACACCGACCGACCCGTCGCTATCCAAGCCTGATCAGTCATCACCCAGTCCTGACCAGCCGCTATCCAAACCAGAACAGCTAACCCTCTTTGACGATAAACTATTATCTGCCAAGGCACGGGAAAGCTATGAGATAATCGGCCAGTTATTTGAAACTTACTGGCTAATATCCTATCAGGACAAGCTGTTAATAATAGACCAGCACGCCGCGCATGAAAAAGTCAAATACGAGCGGTTTATCAAACAGTTTACAACAAATAATATAGTATCGCAGTCCATGAACCCACCGGTCATAATTACCTTAAACGGCAGGGAAAAGGCCTGTCTTACACAGAATATGCCGCATTTTGAAGCCCTTGGATTTACAATCGAAGAGTTTGGCGGCAACGATTACGCCATAAGCAGTGTTCCAATGGATTTATACGGACTTGGCGAAGCTGAATTATTTTATGAGTTTATGGACGAACTCTCAGATGAGGTTGTCGGTGCTACACCGGACAGCATCCGTATGAAAATTGCAACAATGGCATGTAAGGCCGCAGTAAAAGGCAATACCAGAATATCAAGTCAGGAAGCGGAAGCGTTGATCGACGAACTTCTTTCTTTGGAAAATCCGTATAACTGCCCACATGGAAGGCCAACCATAATATCCATGAGCAAATATGAACTTGAAAAGAAATTTAAGAGGATAGTCACATGATGAGCGATAAAAAACCTCTGATCATTTTAACAGGTCCTACAGCAGTCGGCAAATCAGAACTTTCAATTTCCTTAGCCAAGGCCATAGACGGAGAAATAATTTCCGCTGATTCCATGCAGGTCTACAAACACATGGATATAGGCTCTGCAAAAATAACGCGTGAAGAAATGAACGGCATAGAGCATCATCTGATCGACATTTTAGAGCCCTGCGAAGACTTTCACGTTGTAAAGTTCCAAACTCTTGCAAAGGCTGCTATGAAGAGCATATATGCCAAGGGCAAAATTCCGATTCTAGTTGGCGGCACCGGCTTTTATATACAGTCGGTTCTCTATGATATAGATTTTACGGAAAGTGAAGAGGATGAGACATTCCGCTCGGATCTAGAGGACTTTGCCAGAGAAAAAGGTGCAGATGCCCTATTTGAGAGACTTAGAAGCATCGATCCTGAATCCTGCAAAATTATCCATGCCAACAATATAAAACGCGTAATCCGCGCCATTGAATTTTATGAAAAAACAGGTAAACCGATTTCAGAGCACAACAAGGAACAGCGTGAAAAAACTTCACCATATAACTTTGCCTACTTTGTTCTGGATGACGACAGGGCTATCTTATATGAAAAAATCGACAAGCGCGTAGATATCATGCTTGAAAACGGCCTTATAGATGAAGTAAAATCCTTAAAAGAAATGGGCTGCACCAGTGATATGGTCTCCATGCAGGGACTTGGCTATAAAGAAATTTTAGATTATCTGGACGGAAAATGCACACTTGAAGACGCCGTATACAGAATCAAACGCGACACAAGGCATTTTGCCAAGAGGCAGCTTACGTGGTTTCGCAGGGAGGCGGATACGATTCATATTTCAAGGCAGGATTTTAGGCAAAATGAGTTGATTCTTGAATATATCATGAAGGTATTGGCGGAGAAAGGGATTGGTTAGGTGCATCTCAAGGCACGAGGTCGAGCATTGTTAGAGCCACCATAAATTATGCATTAAATCAAATAGAAAGGCACAACAAACATGAACGAAAAAACGTACAAAATCTACTCCAAATTCAACATATCAGACAAAGTCCTAACCTTTGCAGACGAAATTCTAACTTCTCTGCAGCCACGTTTTGCCAAAATTGACGAAACTGCTGAATATAACCAGCTAAAAGTAATAAATGCCATGCAGGAGTGTCGTGTCAGTGAAGCTTGCCTACTTGGCACTACGGGTTATGGTTATAATGATTTAGGAAGGGATACGTTAGAGAGCGTTTATGCTAAGGTTTTTAATACTGAGGATGCTCTGGTGCGGCCTCAGATAACCTGTGGTACTCATGCGCTTGCGCTTGCGCTGCTTAGTAACCTCAGGCCGGGAGATGAGTTATTGTCTCCGGTGGGTAAACCGTACGATACGCTTGAGGAAGTCATCGGCATCCGTCCCTCTAAGGGTTCGCTTAAGGAATATGGCATTTCGTACAAGCAGGTAGATTTATTAGACGACGGTGGTTTTGATTACGATGCAATACGCGCGGCTATAAATGAAAAGACCAAGCTTGTGACAATACAGCGTTCCAAAGGCTATCAGACAAGACCTACTCTTTCAGTCGAAAAAATAGGAGAGTTGATTACCTTTATTAAAAAAATTAAGCCGGATACAATCTGTATGGTTGATAACTGCTACGGTGAATTTGTGGAATTAACAGAGCCCAGTGATGTAGGTGCCGATATGGTAGTCGGTTCTTTGATCAAAAATCCGGGCGGTGGTCTGGCTCCTATTGGCGGTTATATTGCGGGAAAAAGAGAATGTGTGGAAAATGCTGCTTATCGTTTGACGTCCCCAGGTCTTGGTAAGGAAGTCGGCGCTTCGCTTGGCGTGATGTCATCTTTTTATCAGGGGCTCTTTCTTGCCCCAACCGTTACAGCAAGCGCATTAAAAGGCGCAATTTTTGCAGCTAACATATATGAAAAACTCGGTTTCTCTGTAGTACCAAATGCGACCGAAGAAAGACACGATATCATTCAGGCGGTTACTTTTGGAAAACCGGAAGGAGTTATTGCATTCTGTCAGGGTATTCAAGCGGCTGCCTCTGTAGACAGTTATGTCACCCCGCAGCCATGGGATATGCCTGGCTATGATTCACAGGTTATAATGGCTGCAGGAGCCTTTGTTTCCGGTTCATCAATCGAACTTAGTGCAGATGGCCCGATAAAACCTCCTTATGCGGTTTATTTTCAGGGCGGCCTCACTTGGCCTCATGCGAAGCTTGGGATACTTAAATCTCTGCAGAGTCTTATTGACTGTGGGGTTGTCAACTTATAAAGAAAATTAAGTGCATTGAAAATAATTTACAGCCCTATCTCAAGGTAGGGCTGATTTTAGGTTAGCAACAAATATTTTTATAAATAATTAACATAATATTTTTACCAAATTTTGTATACATTAAAAAAATATTGTGATAGAATAGATAAAGTGTAGGGGTTGTCCATAAACACAAAATATAGACCTACGAAGGACATGATTGGATATGAATAAAAATAGTTGGGCTTGTTTTTTATTAATATTGGCAGGTATCGTTATCGGCGGATTTATCGGCAGTGTTTTACCTGTTGACTGGCTGAATTACGGACAGTCATTCGGTCTGTCCTCGCCTGTTGTGTTAGATTTAGGTATATTGTGTATTACATTCGGACTCTCTATTAAAATTACGGTAGCCAGCATTATTGGCATAATTTTGGCGATTATTATTTATCGCTTTATTTAAAAGTTTTACCTCACATATAGATAATTGCGCAAACAATTTTGCAATTACCTGGCCCATGTAAAATTCAGGAGAGAATTTACTGTCGGGAAAGAGGTTGAATGAAATTAGTTAAGTATGAGAACAATGATAATGATGGGATGAAGAATCTTCCATATGAGAAATTTATTTCCTATGGTGCGGAGACGCTTACGGATTCTGAGCTTCTTGCAATCATCATAAGAACCGGAACACCCGATATGAGTGCAAGGGAACTTGGTGAAGAAGTGCTTAAGACTGCTGGAAAATATGGTAACGGTCTGCTTGGGCTGTATCAGATTCCGCTGCGTGAACTCATGGATGTAAAAGGCATAGGCAAAGTTAAGGCAGTTAAGCTCAAAGCGCTTGCAGAGCTTTGTACCAGAATGGCACAGACCAGAGCCAGAGATTGTCTTAAATTTACTGAGCCGTATTCAGTTGCTGACTACTATATGGAAAGATTTCGTCATGAAAAAGTAGAGCATATTATGCTCATACTTTTGGATTCGGGGCTGCATCTGATTGAAGAGCAGCTGATTTCAAAGGGAACATCAAACGCTTCCCTCTTATCCCCAAGAGAGGTCTATATCAGCGCATTCCGCTCACAGGCGGCATATATTATGCTTTTGCACAATCATCCGGGCGGAAATCCGGCGCCGAGCAGTAACGATATAGATATCACCCAAAGGATCGCAGATATCGGAAAGACAATAGATATTTCCTTGCTGGATCACATCATTATAGGAGATAACAGTTATTTCAGTTTCAAGGAAAGTAATTTAATTAACTAGACGGAATGTATGAAAGGAGTAACTTACTTTGGCTAATTATGCATTTGGAATTGATTTAGGAACGAGCAATATTAAAATATATAACCGGACAGACGACAGTGTTCTGGTAGAAAAGAACATGATTGCAATCGAAAATAAGCGCAATATTTTTGCATACGGAAATTCGGCTTTTGAAATGTATGAGAAAACTCCGGGTAATATCAATATTACTTATCCTTTGAATAACGGCGTTATTGCCGATATTCAGAACATGGAGACTCTGATAAAATTTTTCATGGTCGATCTTATGAAAGGAAATATACGGCCTGCCGACTATTATATTGCGGTTCCCTGGGATGTGACGGAAGTTGAGAAACGTGCCTTTAAGGATTTAATTAAAGAGTCCAATGTAAAAGCCAAAAGGGTTATGGTCGTGGATAAGGCTATAGCAGACGGTCTTGGACTGGGAATAGACGTAAAAAATTCACAAGGCGTTTTGGTTGTCAATGTGGGCTTCGACACTACGGAAATTTCTATTTTGTCGCTTGGCGGAATTGTCCTTAGCAAGCTTATTAAGGTTGGAGGAAAGAAGTTTGACGAAGCTGTCAAAAGCGCTGTACGACGGGAATACAATCTCATTATAGGCGGTAAGACTGCCGAAAATGTTAAAATTGCGCTAAACGAGTTATCCGAGCAAAATAGCGGAGCGGTTGTATATGGCCGCGATATCGTAACAGGACTTCCTGTAGAGCGTGAGATTCCCATATCGCTTGTTGATGAATGTATGACTGAACATTTTAATACGATCATTGATAATATAAAAGTTATTCTGGAACGTACTCCGCCAGAACTTGCCGCTGATATTTACAGACACGGAATATACCTTACAGGCGGTGCTTCACAGGTTGGAAAACTTTCGCAGCTTATGAGTAAGGGAACCGGACTTAAGGTAAATATCTCAGAACATCCTATCGAAAGCGTAGCCTTAGGTCTTGGTAAGATAATAAACGACGTCAATTACAAATCAGTAGCTTATGCAATAGAAGGAATGAGTAAATGAGTCCAGTTTTAAAAAGAAAGGGAGAAAAATTTACTCTGCCGAGTAAATATCTCCTTTTTATTTTAACAATATTATGTACCGGCATGGTTCTGCTTACCTTTAACACAACAATATTCAGCGGTCCTTTAAATTCAATCGCCGGATATACGGTGGTCCCGTTTGCAGAGGGCATCAGTTCCGCCGGAAGTTTTCTTCGCAGCCGTTCTAAAGAGCTTGGGCAGATTAGGGATTTAATTGCGGAGAACGAATCATTAAATGAACAGATAGCAGAGCTTACCATAGAAAATACCAGATTACAGCAGGACAGATATGAGCTTACGAATTTAAGAGAGCTCTATAAGCTGGATTCGCAGTATGACGAATATGAAAAGGTCGGTGCCAGGATCATTGCAAGGGATGGCGGAAACTGGTTTTATTCTTTTACAATTAATAAAGGATCAGATGACGCTCTTGCAGTAGATATGAACGTTATGGCAGGAAGCGGATTGGTTGGACGTATTGTTGATATAGGTCCTAACTGGGCTAAAGTCAAAGCCATAATTGCCGATGATTCCAACGTCAGCGCAATGGTTTTATCAAGCTCTGATAATATGATCGTATCCGGAGATTTAAAATTATATGCATCAGGAGTTATCTCTTTTGAACAGCTCATAGACAGTGATGACGTTGTGGTTGAGGGAGATAAAATAGTAACCTCTAATATAAGTGATAAATATCTTCCCGGAATATTGATCGGATACATCAGCGAAATAAACAGGGACTCAAATAATCTTACTAAATCCGGTTATTTAACTCCGGCAGTAGATTTTGAACATATAGAAGAAGTGCTTGTCATTTTGGAAACAAAACAGGAGATTGAGGGGTAAGCCGTATGAGACGCGTGATTGTAACAGCTCTTTTCATTTTTGTATGCTTTCTGTTGCAGTGTACGTTTTTTCGTGCACTAGCGTTTGCCGGAATCGTACCTAACCTGATCATCATCCTGACAGCGTCTTTCGGATTTATGAATGGTGAAAGAAGCGGCATGCTGATTGGTTTTTTCGGCGGGCTGCTAATTGATATCTTCTTTGGTTCGGTAATAGGCTTTTATGCGCTGCTTTACATGTATATAGGCTATGCTAACGGGAAGTTCTGTACTATTTTTTATCCGGAAGATATAAAACTGCCGATCTCGCTTATACTTTTCAGTGACTTTTTCTACGGTATAACCTGTTATGTTATTTTGTTTCTTTTACGCGGCAGAATGGATTTTAAGTATTATCTGGTTCATATTATCTTACCGGAAATTGTATACACGATTGTAATAACACTGTTTTTATATCCTATAATTTTGTGGGCACACCGCAAATTGGAGCAAGGGGAAAAAAGGAGAGAAAAGAAGTTTGTTTGAGCGAATATGGGAGAGTCTCAGGGAAAACATATTCAATATGGTAACAGCCAGACTGATCATACTTTTACTGATCATGACCGGCCTTGGTAGCTATCTTATATATACGATATTTCAACTGCAAATTGTCAACGGGGCGGAATACTCCGACAATTTTCAATTAATGATCACCAAGGGAAAGACAATACCGTCTACCAGAGGAAATATATATGACAGAAACGGAAAGCTATTAGCTTATAACGAGCTTGCATACTCGGTTACCATTGAAGATGTTTATGAGTCAGGACGTAAGAAAAATGCCAATTTGAATAATACCATATATAAACTGATACAGATGATTGAAAAAAACGGAGATAATATCATCAATGACTTTGACATTGTATTAGACAGCAGCAATAATTATCAGTTTAATCTTGAAGGCACCCAGCTTCTGCGTTTTCTTGCGGATGTTTACGGACATGCATATATAGATGACCTTCAGGAAAAGGAAAAAGATGCTACTCCTGATGAGGTAATTAAATATTTATCCGGAACTTCGCGCTACGGCATTGGAGATTATGAGGATGAGGAAGACAGGGACAGCTTCGTGGAAGGTCTTGGTTATACCAAAGAAGAGGTCTTAAAGATCATTACCATCCGTTATGCCATGAGCGCCAACAGCTATCAGAAATACATTGCAACTACGGTAGCTAACAACGTTTCACAGGAAACCGTTGCAATTGTAATGGAGAATTCGGATGCGCTTGACGGAGTAGCCATTGCCGAGGGTACTATACGTAAATATAACGATAGTATCTACCTTTCGCAGATTCTAGGTTATACAGGAAAAGTATCCAGCGATGAATTAAAAACTCTTCAAGAAGAGAATCCGACATATGACTTAAATGATACAGTAGGTAAATCCGGTATCGAAGCTTCAATGGAGATGTATCTTCAGGGCACTAAGGGTTCCGAGACCGTCTATGTGGACAACCTTGGAAAAGTGATTTCAACCAGCGACAGGGTTGAAGCAATTGCCGGAGACCATATTTATCTGACAATTGATTCGGAATTGCAGAAGGCCGCATACAATATTCTCGAGGCCAATATTGCCGCCATACTTTTGGACAAAATACAGAATATCAAAGAATATGTTCCACCGGAAAATGGAAGCAGCAATATTGTTATTCCGATTTATGATGTTTACTATGCATGTATTGAAAATAACATAATAAGTACCAGCCATTTCACTTCAAAGTATGCCCAGGAAACCGAAACGGCCGTAAATGAGGCTTATCTTGCAAAAAAGGCCGGTATCTTTGACAGATTACGAACAGAACTTAAAGAGACCTGCACTCCATACAATGCGCTTACTAAGGAATATCAGGCGTATGAGAGCTTTATAATGTCTATGCTCTATGATAAGAATGTTGTTTTAGAAAAAGAAGTAGATAAGGAAGATGAAACTTATCTTGCATGGACAAAGGAAGAAGTAATCAGTTTAAATGAGTATCTGAATTACTGTATTGCAAGAAACTGGATAGACGTCTCGAAGTTAGACATAGTTTCACAGTATTCGGATTCCCAGGAAATATATGATAAGATCATTAGTTATATTTTTAACGAACTTGATACTGATACCGGTTTTGAGGATAAAATTTATCGGTATATGATCAATAATGATGAGCTGAGCGGAAGACAGATCTGTTCTATTCTCATGGAGCAGAATATCGTTGAAGTGGATGAAGAAGAAGCCAGGAGATTCGAGAACGGTTCCATTACGCCATACGTGTTTATGACAAACAGAATCAGAAACCTTGATATTACGCCGGCGCAGCTTGCGCTTGATCCTTATTCCGGCTCAATTGTAATTACAGACGTAAATACGGGAGATGTGCTTGCACTTGTATCATATCCGAGCTATGATAATAACAAGATGGCAAACGGCGTAGACGCCAATTATTATGCAAGTCTTAGAAATGACTTATCGCGTCCGCTTCTTAATTATGCGACGCAGCAAAGAACGGCACCCGGTTCAACTTTCAAGATGGTTTCATCAACCGCAGGACTTATGGAAAATGTAATTTCCACTACAGACACAATAACCTGCGTGGGCACTTTTGATAAAATTAAGCCTGAACCAAGATGCTGGATAGCATTAAGTGGTGGTGGCGCTCATGGCTCCTTAAATGTGGCTGGCGGCATACAGCATTCATGCAACTGGTTCTTTTACGAAGTAGGCTACAGACTTGGTATTGTGGGAGACACATATAACAGTGACGTAGGACTTAATAAACTGGCCAAATATGCGGATATGTATGGTCTGTCTGAGACCAGCGGCGTTGAAATTGAAGAATATGAGCCTGAGATTTCGGATACTGACTCTGTACGTTCCGCAATCGGACAAGGCCGTAACAACTATACCACAGTGGGGCTTGCGCGATATCTTACGACTGTCGCCAATAGCGGAACATGCTATAATTTAACATTAATAGATAAGATTACAAATTATAACGGCGAGGAAACGCAGGAGAATCATGCACAGGTGCGTAACCAGATTGATATGGATGCGTCTTACTGGAATTCGATCCATACCGGAATGAGAAGGGTTGTAGAGGGTAAAGCCTATTATTCTGATCTGGGTGTAAATGTTGCCGGAAAGACAGGTACCGCACAGGAAAGTTCTTCACGTCCAAACCATGCGCTCTTTGTCAGCTATGCCCCTTATGAAAACCCCGAAATCAGCGTTGTCGTACGTGTCGCCAACGGTTATACCTCGGACTACGCGGCGCAGATAGGAAGGGAAATCTATAAATACTACTATGGTCTTGCAGATGAAAGCGAAATCATTACAGGTACTGCCGGAACACTTGAAGGCGGTTCCATAAATGCTGATTAATATAAAACTGATCAAGATAAAGCAAAGGAGACACTATGAAAAATCCGGTTATAATAAAAAGTTTCCACAATGGTATATCTCTTTATTTGGATGAAGAAATGGACTTCGATGATCTATTAGGAGAGATTGCGCTTAAATTCAGAGAATCTGCGCATTTTTTCAAGGATGCAAAAATGGGAATCTCTTTTGGAGGCAGAAAACTTACCGAAGAAGAAGAACGGATTATCGTAAATACTATCACCAATAATTCGTCTTTGAACATAGTGTGTATAATCGGTACGGATGAAGAATCCAACCAAAACTATGTCCGCGCCTTAGAACAGCTTGCCTTTCATCAGAATGAACTTGAAAATGCAGGTCAGTTCTATAAGGGAAATCTAAAGGACGGACAAATTTTAGAAACAGACAACAGTATAATAGTGCTTGGCGATGTATATCCGGGCGCCTGCATAATTTCCAAGAAGGATATTATTATTATTGGCGGCTTATTTGGACAGGCTTATGCCGGAGGCAGCGGCCTTGACGGGCATTTTGTTGTAGCGCTTGAAATGTCACCTGAAAGACTTAAAATAGGTGAATTCAAATATAAAACTTCAGAGAAACATAGCAAGTGGTCGATCAAACCAAAGGTTCATCCCAAAATTGCTTATGTAAAAGACGGTCAGGTTATTGTGGATGCCATTACCAAAGAATTGCTGAGTAATTTACCTATCTAGCGTTAAAGGGCAAATACCTCAGTGGACGGTAACGATTTCATTTTTGGGAGGTTTAAGCATGAGTGAAGTAATTGTCGTCACATCAGGTAAAGGCGGAGTAGGAAAGACCACTACTTCAGCAAACGTCGGTACAGGTCTTGCTGCTATGGGCAAAAAAGTTCTTTTAATTGACACCGATATAGGGCTGCGCAACCTTGATGTAGTTATGGGTTTAGAGAGCAGGATAGTCTATAATCTGGTGGATGTGGTAGAGGGAAACTGCCGGATCAAACAGGCTTTGGTCAGAGATAAACGTTATCCTACGTTATTCTTATTGCCATCAGCACAGACCAGAGATAAAAGTGCGGTCAATCCCGCACAGATGGTAAAAATGATAACACACTTAAGAGACCAGTTCGACTACATTATTTTAGACTGTCCCGCAGGAATTGAACAGGGCTTTCAAAACGCCATTGCAGGCGCGGACAGGGCGTTAGTCGTAACTACCCCCGAGGTTTCATCAATTCGTGATGCAGACCGCATTATAGGACTGTTAGAGGCTAATGAAATTGGGAAGATAGACCTTATAATTAACAGAATCCGCTTTGACATGATCAAAAGAGGCGATATGATGTCCTCTGATGACGTAGTGGATATACTCTCAATTCCGCTTATCGGTTTGGTACCCGATGATGAAAATGTCGTAATAGCAACTAACCAGGGCGAACCGGTTGTAGGAAGCAACACTCTTGCCGGAGAAGCATACCAGAATATCTGTCACAGGGTAAACGGAAAGGAAGTACCTTTTATTGATTTCGAGAGAGGCATTTCTTTCTGGACCAGGATATCCGGTATTTTTCATCGGAGTTAGGGGGTAGTGGAATTGTTAAAAAATATATTAAAAAGAAAAAGCTCAAGGGAAATAGCCAAAGACAGGCTTAAGATATTACTTATTTCCGACAGGGTAAACTGTTCACCGGAAATGATGGAAATGATTAAAAACGATATTGCAAAGGTAATATCAAAGTATATGAAGATAGATACTAAAAGTATGGAAATTCAGATCACCAAGACAAGCTCTAAGGGCAGAGCACTGAAAAATCCCACACTTTATGCCAACATTCCGATTTTGGACTTAAAACAATAGCGTATCAATCTGAGAAAGGAGAAACACATGATAAGGCAGTATCGTATCAGGGATTATGACTTCAAACTTATTATACTTGTTGTTGTGCTCACTGTTATAGGCATACTTGCAATAGGCAGTGCAAAAGAATCCCTTCAGACGAGGCAGCTTGCCGGTTTTGTATTTGGTTTTTTCTTAATGATTGTAATTTCGCTTTTTGATTACTCTGTTATTCTGCGCTTTTACTGGATATTATATGTGGTAAATATAATCCTTTTAATACTGGTTGCCCAAATTGGCGTAGACGCCGGTGGTGCGCAGCGCTGGCTCAATATTTTCAGTATCCAGTTTCAGCCCTCGGAAACAGCCAAGATTCTGCTCATACTTTTTTTTGCACAGCTTATTATGAGGCATCAAAACAGTATGAATGATTTAAGATTTATTATTATATGTATGGTGTTATTTGCATTTCCGCTCCTTTTAATTTATAAACAGCCGGATATGTCGACAAGTATAATCATGACAGTCGTATTTTGTGTTATAATGTATATAGGCGGAATCGGCTGGAAGTATATAATTACAGCTCTTGCTATAGGAATTCCAACGCTTATCATAGCATTTACGTTGATCATACAGCCGGACCAGACACTGATTGAGCCATTCCAGCAAAACAGAATCCTTGCGTGGCTGCATCCGGAAGAGTATGCCAACGCGGAAGCCTATCAGCAGCTCAATTCAGAAATGGCTATCGGTTCCGGACAATTATACGGCAAAGGTTATAAGACCAATGAAATCAGCTCGGTAAAAAACGGAAATTTTATTTCTGAGCCGGAAACTGACTTTATTTATGCGGTTATCGGAGAAGAATTCGGTTTTGTCGGAGGATGTAGTGTAATTGTTATATTGATTTTAATTTCATTTGAATGTATTATGGTAGCAAGGAGGTCAAAAGATTTAGCGGGGACAATTATAGCAACAAGCGTGGGGGCGCTTATCGGTTTTCAAGGAATTTTGAATATCGCGGTTGCTACAGGTGCAAGTCCTAATACAGGTATTCCGCTTCCTTTTGTCAGCTATGGACTTACGTCTTTGGTAAGTTCATATATAGGAATCGGTTTCGTACTGAATGTGCGCCTGCAATGCAAAAAATAACCCAGTAACAGCTAATAATATAATGCAGAGGGGTCAAAAACATGAATATTGCACTAATTGCACATGATGCAAAGAAAAAACTTATGCAGAATTTCTGTATTGCGTATAGGGGAATTTTAAGCAGACACGATTTATATGCTACAGGCACTACCGGAAGATTAATTGAGGAAGTAACAAATCTTTCCATTCATAAATATCTTGCCGGACACCTTGGAGGGGAACAGCAGATTGGCGCTCAGATTGAGCACAATCAGATTGATTTATGTATATTTTTACGTGATCCTTTAAATCCTAAGTCGCATGAGCCGGATATTAACAATATTATGCGCCTGTGTGATGTATATAATATTCCGCTTGCAAGTAATCTTGCATCCGCGGAGCTTCTAATTAAATCGCTTGACAGAGGAGATCTAGAGTGGCGTGAGATGTATAAATAGAAAAATCAGAGATTTTTCTATTGCGAGTTTGTGCTGATATCAGGCACAAACATCGCGGGTTGAGAAAGGAGCATGGTTATTGGAATGAAAAAGTTCATATGCGTACTTTTAATATCTTCAATTTTGCTTCTCACTGTTACAGGCTGTGGTGCACCGGCTTATGAAATGCCGTATGACAGCAGTTATCAGGTCAGCAGCTTTAAACTTGTGCCGACATCCGATGTACAGACTACGAAGCCGTTTGCGGCCGATTTATGCGTTGCTGATAAAGATATTTCAAATCCGGATACTTCGCTTACGGACGTTGGGGCAGCTGCATTGTTTGACTTGAATGGTCAACAAACCTTGTATGCCAAAAATATCAATAAACAGATGCATCCCGCAAGCCTTACAAAAATCATGACTGCGCTTGTGGCGCTTAAAAATGCTTCACCGGATCAGGTGCTTACAGCTTCGCAGAATGTAATGATCACCGAATCGGGAGCGGTGCTTTGCGGCATAAAGCCCGGAGATTCCATGACGCTTGATCAGGCACTTCATATTCTGTTAATGTATTCCGCTAACGATGTTGCGGTGCTTATTGCCGAGGGTGTAGGCGGAACGGTTGAGGGCTTTACGGATATGATGAATGCGGAAGCACGTTCTCTTGGTGCAACCAACTGTAATTTTATGAATCCTAACGGACTGACGCAGGACGGACACTATATTACCGCATATGACTTATACCTGATTTTTGCGGAAGCTCTTAAGTATGATCTGTTTAACGAAATTATCCAGATGCCAAGTTACAGCACAACCTACGTGGCAAGTGACGGTTCAAATAAAACATTTGAGACAAACACTACCAATCTGTTTATAAGAGGCGATTATACCGCACCTGACAATATTACGGTTATAGGCGGTAAGACCGGTACAACAAACGCAGCCGGTCATTGTCTGATTCTTTTATCCAGAAACAGCAGTGGAAATCCCTATATATCAGTCATATTAAACTGCGCCAGTACGCAGGAATTATATGAAAAAATGACGGATTTATTAAAAGCGGTTAAATAAATTACTTTTTAGTTGTTTTTTTGTGCATTTTCACTTATAATATTTACATGATCATTTTACTTTAGGAGGGTTTACAATAATGGTTCAATTAATCGTAGGCAGGGAAGGCAAAGGTAAGACAAAGCAGTTATTGGATAAAGTAAATACGGAAGTAAAAACTATTGCAGGTAATGTAGTTTACCTCGACAAGAGTACAAAGCATATGTTTGAACTTAACAATAAGATCAGGTTGATTAATGTAGCTGATTATATGATTAGCAACAGTGATGAATTTGTAGGCTTCATCAGTGGTATTATATCCCAGGACCATGACTTACAGCAGATGTATTTTGACAGCTTTTTGAAAATAGCATGTCTGGAAGTACAGAATATTGGAGCTGTTGTAGATAAGTTAGAGGCAATAAGCAAGAATTTCAACGTAGATTTCATTCTCAGTGTTTCTGTTGATGAGAATGAGCTCCCGGAAAATGTTAAGAGTAAAGTAGTTGTTTCTTTGTAGAAATCATTTTAGTTTTCTGTTTAACAAAAAGTAGTTTACATAATATATAAGTCAGGCTGTCTGGCCTGACTTTTTTATAGAATAAGAAAGTCCGCGAGAATTTGCAGAGCAAATTCTTGCAAGTCAGGCTATCTAGCCTGACTTTTTGGAAGGAGAATATATTTTGGCAAATAGCAGAAATAAAGTAACAAAATACAGACGGCCGCTCAATATCAATATTGGTATGATTATTTTTGCTGTAATTTTTATTTATATTGTTATCTGCATCTTTATGTATTTTTCAACCGAGAAGATCGTAGGATATGAAGTTAAGGAGGGTGCACTTTCTTCTAACAATATTTATAAAGGAATTGCCCTTCGCAACGAAAAAATTGTTACCTCTACAAATGCGGGATATACCAATTACTATGCAAGGGAAGGTGAGCGGGTTGCGGTCGGTAATCTGGTCTATACAATCGATGAAACCGGCAGACTTGCTGATTATGTTAAAACCAGTGAAACAGGAGAGAATTCCCTTTCGGATAAAGATCTTTCCGAGTTAAAAACTGAAATTGAGTCTTTTTCGCATGGATTTGACAGAACTAACTTCTCTGATATATACAACTTTAAATACAATGTACAAGGAACGGTTATAAAGCTTGCAAATTATAATGTACTTCAAAATGCCAATGATCTCAACAATACTTCCAACACAGCGTTAATAAATTATTATAATGCAAAAGAGAGCGGAATCGTCATATATTCCACAGACGGATATGAGGAACTTACGCTTCAGGATATGAATAAAGAGTATTTTGACCAGAATAATTATCAGAAGAATCATCTTATCAATAACGAACTGGTAGCCGCCGGAGATCCTGTCTATAAGTTATCTACCGACGAAGACTGGTCGATTGTCATTCAGGTTGAAAGCGCAGCTTTTGCTGAAGAATTAGTCAAAGAAGAATATATCGAAGTAAGATTTCTCAAAAACCAGTATACGTCTTGGGGAAAGGTGGATGCCTTTACAAATGTGGACGGAGATACCTTTGTATCGCTTACTTTTACCAACTCCATGATAACTTTCTGCACAGAACGTTTTATAGATATAGAACTTCTATTAGAGGATGAAACCGGACTTAAGATTCCGAATTCTTCAATTGTTGAGAAAGAATTCTATATCGTTCCAAAAGATTATGTTACAAAGGGTGGAAACCGCGGAGCTTACGGCGTACTGCTTGAAACTTACGACGAAGAAGGCAATATTACTACCGAATTTATAGAAACTACCATCTATGAGGAAACGGATGATGAATATTATCTCGATGATTCGGTACTTAGAAGCGGTAATTACATTATCAAGCCCGAATCGACAGAAAAGTATGCCATAAGCAGAATGGGCTCTTTACAGGGCGTATACAACATAAATAAAGGCTATGCTGATTTTAAACAGATTATTATACTCTATAAAAACGACGAATACTCAATCGTAAAGTCAAATACCATGTATGGGCTTAATGTGTATGACTACATTGTACTGGACGCACAGACTGTAGAAGATAATGACTTTGTTTACGAATAACAGCTAAAGTCCGATTTTTATAATATATTTGTAAATTGTTTAATTGAATTTATGAACAAAGTCTTGGAGGGATTTATATTGATTCAGGAGAATATAAAGCATGTGGAAGAAAAAATAGATGCTGCATGTAAAAAAAGTGGACGAAATCCGGAAGATGTAACGCTTATTGCAGTCAGTAAGACCAAACCCATTTCGATGCTTAAAGAGGCATATGATTACGGCTGCCGTGATTTTGGAGAAAATAAGGTACAGGAACTTGTCGATAAATGGGAACAGCTTCCCAAAGATATAAGATGGCATATGATCGGACATTTACAACGAAATAAGGTAAAGTACATAGTAGATAAGGTTTATCTTATCCATAGTGTAGATTCCCTTCGCCTGGCTGAAGAAATCAGTAAAGAGGCCTGTAAAAAGGATGTTACGGTATCTATACTTGTGGAAGTAAATGTAGCCGGGGAAGAATCTAAATTCGGCTCAACCTGTGAAGAAGCATATAAATTGGTGGAAGATATTGCCAAACTGCCTAATATTGTCGTAAAAGGACTTATGACAATAGCACCATATGTAGAAAATTCGGAAGAGAATAGACAATATTTTGAAAAATTGCATCAAATATATGTTGACATAGTAGACAAAAACATTGATAATGTTTATATGGACGAGCTTTCTATGGGTATGACAGGCGATTATGAAGTTGCCGTCACCGAGGGAGCTACTTATGTCAGAGTCGGAACAGGTATATTCGGAGAACGTAACTACGCCGAATAGGATGGAGGTTTATCATGAGTATTATGGATACATTTTTGAATGCAATGAAGTTAAATGATGAAGACGACGGATTCTATGATGACGATTATTATGACGAGCCGGAACCGCCGAAGAAAGCATTGCCATCAAGAGAAGATAATAATACAGTGGAAGAAGAAAGACCGGTCAAGAAAACCGTGCCTAAGGTAACACCTATGCGTCAGATGAAGAAAATCGATTCAGGCATGGAAGTCTGCGTTATCAAGCCTACCACGGTGGAGGACGCAAGGGAGATCACAGAAACCCTTCTTGCTAACCGTACTGTTGTACTTAACTTAGAGGGCCTGGATGTAGAAATTGCCCAGAGGATCATAGACTTTACGTCAGGTTCCTGCTTTGCAATCAGCGGTAATCTGCAGAAGATATCCAATTACATATTTATAATTACTCCGGCCAGTGTCGATATTTCCGGTGATTTTCAAGAAATCCTCTCTGGATCTTTCGATGTACCGATAAATAAATAAGGTTAGTATGATGAAATAATGGGGCCGTAACATGTATAATCTAAACAAAAAACGGGGTTCGGACGCAGGAGCGTAACTCACCCCGCCTTTTTGCTTAAATTATACATGTTACGGCTTCGAATATTAGTCACATAATAAATAATATTTTTAGGTAATTGTGAAGTCCATTTCCAAAGACCAGAACTTAGACAATATAAAGAAAAAGGCGGGGTGAGTCACGCTCCTGCGTCCGAACCCCGTTTTTTCTTTATATTGCCTAAGTTCGTACCTCTTGCAATACCCCCTTCCCAACCACCTACTAAAAAGGAGCGCATTTATGGCTAACAGATTAACTATTAATTATGAGAAAAAGCCCTGCTATGATATTGTATTTGCATCTGATTATAATGGATTGTTAGAGGAATTGCAGGACTTTAATATAAAGGAGAGAAGAGCTGCGATCATTGCGGATTCCAATACGGTCTCTCTGTATGGCGAGGAAATTAAGAAGCTCTTAGACGGGAATTGCAAAAAGGTCATTCTTTACAGTTTTCCCGCCGGAGAAGAACATAAAACATTAGATACTGTAAAAGATATTTATAAGACGCTTATCGAAGAGAAGTACGACAGAAAAGACTTACTGATTGCATTAGGCGGTGGAGTAGTTGGCGATATTACAGGCTATGCGGCGGCTACATACCTTCGCGGTGTGGATTTTATCCAGCTTCCGACAACACTGCTTTCGCAGGTAGACAGCAGCATTGGCGGTAAGACGGGCGTGGATTTTGACGGTTATAAGAATATGGTAGGCGCTTTTTATATGCCTAAGTTAGTATACATGAATATCAGCGTTCTTAAAACTTTGGACGAACGTCAGTTCTTTTCGGGTTTTGCCGAGGTTATGAAACACGGACTTATTAAAGATGCCTCATTTTATGAGTGGCTGTTAGATAATATGTATGAAATACAGGACCGCGAGCCACAGGTTTTAGAAGAAATGGTAATGCGAAGCTGTAATATTAAGAAACTTGTTGTGGAGAAAGATCCTAAAGAATTAGGCGACAGAGCCTTACTTAATTTCGGACACACAATAGGACATGCTATTGAAAAGGCTAAGAATTTTGAAATGCTGCACGGAGAGTGCATTGCTCTTGGCGCTGTGGCGGCAGCTTTTATCTCATGGAAACACAACTGGCTTTCCATGGAGGAGTATTATGAAATCCGCGATATGTATGTGCCCTTTAATCTACCAATAAGCGTAGATGATATAAATCCTGAAGAGATTCTTACACTTACTAAATCCGATAAGAAAATGTCAGCCGGCCAGATCAAATTTGTACTGCTTAAAAAAATCGGCAAGGCTGTAATTGATATGAACGTTACGGATGAAGATATCTTAAATGCAGTGAATGAAATATATTTTAGTGAAGAAGATGAGAAGGCATAAATCATAATGAAGAAACTTAAAAGTACCACAAAACAAAAACTTATAAAAGCTATAGTTTTATTTATTGATATAGCAGCAATGGCGGCTTTGATCTTTTTTGACCAGTACACCAAGAATGAGGCTGTACTTCGTTTAAAGAATAAACCTGCTTTTAGCATTATAAACGGTATTCTTGAATTTAATTATCTGGAAAACACCGGTGCGGCTTTTGGTATGCTGCAGAATCAACGTACTTTTTTCATATTTGTTGAGGTAATTGTTCTTGTCGTAATTGCTTATGTCCTTTATAAGACTCCAAACAGGAAGAAATATATACTCATGCACATTCTCTTATCACTGATTGCTGCAGGAGCTATCGGCAATATGATTGACCGCGTTCGCTTAAATTACGTTGTGGACTTTATTTATATCGTAATAATTAACTTCCCTATTTTTAATCTTGCAGATATATATGTGACTGTAGCTACGGCTATACTTGTTCTGGTGCTTTTATTCTATTATCAGGAAAAAGATCTGAATTTCATTGGTTTTAACCAGAAGAAAATCAGGGAAATAAAATAGGTATAAAATAGATTCTATCGGGGGAGTTATGGAGCAGTTTAGTTACCGTATCGGACTTGAAGATGAGGATGTAAGAATTGATAAGTGGATAAGTCTCACATTAGAGTCCTTGTCGCGTTCTTATATTCAGAAATTAATTAAGGATAACCTTGTTTTTGTCAACGGCAAACCGCAGAAGGCAAGCTATAGGATCAAAGTAGACGATGAAATCGCTTTTCAGATTCCAGAAGCAGTCTCACCCTCCATTCCCGCCGAAGATATTCCCCTTTCCGTTCTTTATGAAGATGACGATATTCTCATAGTTAATAAGCCCAAAGGAATGGTTGTACATCCGGCGCCCGGACATTACACCGGCACCCTTGTAAATGCGGTGATGTTTCACTGTAAAGACAACCTTTCTGGCATAAACGGCGTAATGCGGCCCGGTATTGTCCATAGAATTGATAAGGATACAACCGGGTCTATTATTATATGCAAAAATGATAATGCGCATAATCTGGTTGCCGCCCAGTTGAAAGAACACTCCATTACCCGCAGATACCGCGCCATAGTATACGGCTGCCTGCAAGATAATGAAGGCTGCATAGACGCCCCCATCGGAAGAGATCCCCGCGATCGCAAGAAAATGGCGATAAATAATACAAACGGCAAACCAGCTATTACACATTACAAAGTTATAAAAAGATATAAAGACTACACCTATATCGAATGTCAGCTTGAAACCGGACGAACACATCAAATACGTGTACATATGGCATCCATAGGTCATCCCTTGCTTGGAGACACCGTCTATAGCAATCGCAAGTCCAAATTCAATCTGGAAGGCCAGACTCTTCACGCTATGACGATAGGCCTTATACATCCCTCCAGCAGGGAGTATCTGGAAGTATCTGCGCCTTTACCGGAGTATTTTGAGCATTTGTTAGCGGTTTTGGAAACGTAGCAGAGTTGGTCTTTGACTTTACCAAGCCAAGATTTCAAAGATGATTATTATAAGAACCGTATGCCAGAACTGACGTTCGCTCAAGCCTTGATGCCAATCATGATCCAGCCTACTTGATATTGGTGATGTTGAACAATTTTTTAAATATAATTGCAATTTATCTGATAAATATATATAATAAATATATATAACAATTCTAAGTGATTTTTTAATTGGATGCACTATTTACTTAATTGCGAAACTCATTCCATATACCAGAACTTAGATGGTATAAACAAAAAACGGGGCGACCTTCGCTCCCGCGGTTCGAGCCCCGTTTTTTGTTTATACTATCTAAGTTCGTCACTATTAGATATCAGTTTCGCAATTCTCAACCCCGCATAGAAAGGACGGTATATCATATGAATACAATCATCACAATAGGAAGACAATTTGGCTCAGCCGGTCACGAAATAGGAGAGAAGTTAGCCAACCATTTTGGCATCAAATATTACGATAAAGAATTGTTGACAAGAGCTGCCAAGGAGAGCGGTTTCTGTGAGGAAATGATGCAGGGTCATGATGAAAGACCGACAAGCTCATTTTTATATAATCTTGTTATGGATACCTATTCATTCGGCTACAATTCAGCCTCATTTGTAGATATGCCGATCAGCCATAAGGTATTTCTGGCACAGTTTGACACGATTAAGAAGATTGCCGACGAAGGTCCTTGCGTTATCGTAGGAAGATGCGCAGACTATGCTCTTAGCGAATATCCTAACTGCCTGAGTATTTTTATTCATTCGGATGAACAAAGCAAGATTAAGCATATCATGAATAAATACAGCGACGTTACAACGGTACAGAAGGCCAAGGATTTAATGGTTAAGAAGGATAAGCAGCGCCAAAGCTATTATAATTATTATTCGTCCAAAAAATGGGGACGTTCCGATACCTATGATCTTTCCGTAAACAGCGGAATTTTGGGCGAGGACGGCACCGTAAAGCTTCTGATTCAGTTTATTGAAGACTTTGAAGCAAGAAGACAATAAATTATAAAAGACTTTGAAATGAGATAAATTAGAAAAATGAAACAGACTGATAATTTACAAAAGCGATATGCGGTGTACTGCCGCATTTTTGCGGCAGGATTGTTGGCAATAGTTGTTACTTTCCTGCCGTATCTTGCGGATTACTATATTTTACAACCACAGACAACAGTCCTTGATTATTATGCAAAAAATTCCGTCAACATTTATTACAGTTTTGAAACAATGATTGTTGTTCTAACAGTCGCCGCTATATGGTGTATCAGCGCACGGTTGGGTATAGCTATATTCATTCCTTCTGTGCTTTTTCTGTTGTTATCTTATGCAAGCAGTATCAAATATGCCGCTCTAGGCGATCTTTTCCATCTCAGTGATTTACGTCTTGCAGAAGCGGCCGGTATTGCAGTACGAAATCTCAATCTGAAATTTACTCCAGCACAGCTTATGGTCATGGCCGCACTTTTGTTTTTGTGTGTCGGAGGCTTTGCATCAGACAGATTATGCAGGAAATATCCTCTTTTTGAAAAGCACAGTCATAAATGTGAAAAAACATTATACATACTCCGAATTTTTCTTGGATTTGTCTGCCTGACGGCAATGTTTTTCTATGGGAAACATTTTATTAAAAACGCATACAGTATGGAGTCAATTGATAACGCCACTGTTACCGGTGTCACAAATGACAGATATATCCTTTATAATTTCTTAAAAAATGACAATCTGGAAAATATAGACATAACTCACGTAGAAGACAGCTACAAATTTTTTCTGGACAATATGGATTCTAACGACGAAGATGCCGAAGAACGGCAGTTTCCTAATGTCATTGTAATTATGAATGAATCATGGTGGAATACCGACAATATACCTGAAGGTGCCGTTACTTTTTCATCCGATCCAATGGAAACTTACCACAGACTTGCCGAAAGCTGCTCATCCGGTAATCTTTCCACCAATATTTTGGGTGGTGGTACACTCGGTTCCGAGACGGAGTTTTTGACCGGACTCAACATAAAATACCTTACTTCTTTCGCAGGAATTGCTACGGAAATAACAGAGCATGGACGCAAGATTCCTAACATCGTAGATTATTTTGATGTACTGGGTTATGATAAAGTTGCAATTCATCCATACGATGGCAGTTTTTATGACAGAGACATACTTTATTCGTCTATGGGCTTTGATAAAATAATCTTTGAGGAAGATATGTATTATAATGATGCTTATAACGGCTATATCTCCGATGAAAGCCTTGCAAAGCAGATTATCAAGGAATACGAAGAAATGGAAAATATGCAAAAGTTTATTTTCGCTGTTTCTATCGGGAATCATATAAGAGGATTGGAATCCAAATACGATTTTGACGAAAATTACCCTTATTCTATTTCTGTAACACTGAATGGAGAATTGGACAAAAGTGCATACACGGATTTGTTAAATTATGTTAATGGAATCAATCTGGCTAATGAAGCTTTTGCTCAGCTGGTATCCTATTTTGAGAATAGAGAGGAACCAACGTTGCTGTTGATGTTCGGCGATCATATGCCTTATTTTTCTCAAGAAGCCATGACACTGCTTCAGTTAGACGGTACTGATCCGGAAACCATACAGCGCAAGTATTCTGTACCTGTCCTGCTGTGGAGTAATTTTGAATCAAAAAAGATCGTATTTGAAGGGGAAAATATCAATTATCTTCCACAGATGGTTCTTGAGTATTCACACCTTCCGGAAACGGATATGAGCAGGATTATTAAACAACAAAGAAACGTATTAAGAGCCAATTCGAAAATTGCAATTGACTGCCGCGGTCAACTGATAGAAACATATAATGAAACACAGGTAGAATCAATAAGACACTTTAAAGTTGTGAATTATGATATTATATATGGTTCCAGTTCCTTTCGGGAAAGGGTATGGCAGCCGTATGACTGAGCGGCCGCCGATATATTTCAAGGTTCTTCCTTTGAAGGTTTTTCCCGCAATCTGACTTTATTGGCTGCCGAGCGCCTTCTTTCATCCTCCAGTGCTGCATAATGCTTTTTGGTCGTATTGACATCTTTATGTCCCAGTACGTCCGCAACAAGGTATATATCTCCGGTTTCGCGGTATAGAGAGGTGCCATAGGTGCTTCGCAGCTTATGCGGAGTGATCTTCTTTAGGTTTGTAACAGTGGAAGAGTACTTTTTGACCATATTTTCTACAGCACGAACAGAAATACGGCGGTTCTGCATGGATAAGAAAAAGGCATTTTCATGACCTGTCTGGGGTATGACGTGCTTTCTTTTTTCATAATAATCATACAGGGCGGCTTCGACTTCGTCTCCAAAATACACAACTGCTTCATAACCGCCTTTTCGGCGTATTTTAATTCCGTTATTCTTAAAATCAACATCATCTATATCGAGCCCCACGCATTCGGATACACGAATACCCGTTCCCAATAAAAGCGTAAGCAGCGCAACATCCCTTATTTTAGTGACCTGGTGATAACGTTTCTGGGCTTCGGTCAGATTGCTTCCATCCTCTACCTGATCTAGCAAAATTGCGACCTCGTCAGCATCTAAACGTATGATTTCTTTTTCGTGAAGCTTAGGCAGCGGCACTAACACCGCCGGATTATTTTTAATAAGTTCCGATTGGAAATAGTAGTTATAAAAACTTCTCAGAGCCGATAACTTGCGCTTCTTACCGCGTTCGTCATTAGTATAGATCTGACCGTCTTTTTCATAATAAGACAAATATTCGAGGTATTCTTCAATATCTTCCCTGGTGAGCTGATCTAAGAGCGAAATAGGGTAGTCGGTTATCTCCATCTTGGCACAGTAGGGGTTACGCTCATGCAAATATTCAAAAAACACTCGCACATCATAGGCATAGGCGAGTCTTGTCCGAGTGGAAGTGTAATCGGTTATTCCTCTGAAAAACTGCTTGCAAAAACCGGGAAGCGTGTCCAGTACATCACGCATTTTCTGTATATTCTGAATGTTTTGTTTATCATGGTAGTTGTCGTTCTTTTTGCTTTCCATACTGCAGGCTCCTTTGTTAATATTGTGGCGGATCAAACTTGTTGGAGTTTACAATCTCCATTTATCCATGCTGCTTTGAATAGCAGTGAACATACGTTCTTTCACGCCGGGAGTTTCGCGATTTATTTCCTGTAAAAGTGTTTTAGCATATTCACGCTTAGTATGTCCATCGGCAGGGCAGGGGCTTTTGACAACCGGAACGTCATATTTATGTATGAAGCCAATTACATCCGCCTCCCGCATATAAATAAGTGGTCTGATCACCGTAAGGTCCATGCGGTCAAGGTAGGTCACCGGACTAAAAGTGTGAAACCTGCCTTCATAGATTAAGGAAAGCATCATGGTCTCCACAACGTCATCCTTATGATGGGCATAAGCCACTTTGTTGCAGCCTAGTTCTTTGATTGCAGTGTTTAATGCGCCCTTGCGCATCTTGGCACACAGCGAACAGGGATTGGTCTCCTTGCGGTCGTCAAAAATAATTTTGCCGATATCGGTTTTAACAATATGATAGGGAACTTCCATGTCAGCACATAGCCTGGTAATTTCGTCGAGATTCAGGTTGTCAAAGCCCAGGTCAACGGTAATAGCATGAAGGTTGAAGTTCTTAGGATAAAAACGCTGCAAGCCATGCAGCGCATAGAGCAGTGTAAGACTGTCCTTGCCGCCGGAAATGCCAACTGCAATGTTGTCTCCATCCTCAATCATATTATAGTCATCAATTGCTTTTCGGGTTAGGCTGAGTACCTGCTGTAGTTTCATTGGGTGCTGTCCTTTTTCTTATTAATTTTTAAATCATTTTCATAACAATCCATTTGTATGTTAAGATCGGCGCAATCCTCCAAATATTATATAACATATTTTAATTTTGCGGTATATAAATTCTTGGTTATATTATAAAAAATGTTCATCAGATAATCAATTTAGATGATTGCAAATACCATAATTATCTAATATAATTAATAATATACTTTTAATTTATAATAAATTAATTTCTCATTTTATTTAACATAAGGACAGTTTGCGAAGCGTGCTGACCGTTGTTTACATACTAGAAATAAATCAGGAGCTATTCTATATGAAATTTCATTTCAACAAAAAATATTTATACTGGGGTTTGACGGCGCTTTTGGTGATAATCGGCGCAATATTGTTCTATTATATTCTTTTTCACAGCGACAGCCTCTCAAGCGTAGTACATTCGTTTATAACCATTTCCATGCCTATCATAGACGGTCTTATCTTGGCCTATCTGATGACGCCAATATTAAACACGGTGGAAGGCAAGGTAATCAAGCCTATCTATGTAAAAGCGAATATTCCAATGAATGAAAAAAGCAAAAAAAGAATACGTATGATTTCCATTTTGGCTACTATAGTACTGGTTTTGGTTATCCTTTATGAATTTTTTTCCATGATCATTCCGGAACTTATAAGGAGCATCCAGAGCATTATCTTCCAGTTTCCTACGTATGTCAGCAATCTTACGGATTGGGTGGTAGGTTTACTTGAAAATAACCCTAATCTGGAGAGTATGGTCAGTGAACTGCTTGATAAATACTCCGCCATGCTTACAAACTTTTTAAGCAGTGTATTACCCAGAGTCAACGGTATTATCCGGACACTTTCGCTTAGTGTTATCGGTTTCTTTAAGGCTATGTGGAATTTGATCATTGGCTTTATAATTTCTATATATATATTGGGAAGTAAGGAAGTTTTTGCCGGACAGGCGAAAAAAATCGCCTATGCGTTTTTTGATCTGCCTACGGCTAACCAGCTTATTTCTAATGTCAGATTTATACACACTACGTTCATAGGTTTTATTAGCGGTAAAATTATTGACTCAATAATTATCGGTATAATCTGCTTTATCTGCACAAATCTTATTGGCACGCCTTATGCCATTTTAGTAAGCGTGGTAGTCGGCGTGACCAATATTATACCGTTTTTTGGGCCATGGCTGGGCGGTATACCATGTGCAATACTCATTCTGATGGTAAATCCGATTCAGTGTTTATATTTTATTATTCTGATTCTTGTTATACAACAGTTTGACGGTAATATATTAGGCCCCAAGATTCTTGGCGATTCCACGGGATTATCGGGCTTTTGGGTTATCTTTTCAATAACAATCTTCGGCGGTATATTCGGCGTTCTTGGAATGTTTGTCGGTGTTCCTATTTTTGCGGTACTTTATGCAGGATTTAAGGCACTTGTTAATAGAATGTTAGCGAAAAAGGACCTTCCGACCGATACCAGACCTTATTTAATGGTTGGTTCAATCGAAAACGGCAACGCATTTACAGAATATGCTCCTGTGAAAAAGAAACGGAAATCGCTGGAGAAACGGGTTAAAGTTAAGACTGATGCTGATAAATCTAATACGTCAACAGAAGAGTAGCAGAGCAGGCTTAAATTCTTGGCTTATGCAGCGAGCAGGCTCAAATTCTCAGCTTATGAAAGGTATGTCATCCATATGAAATTTCTAATTCAGTGTGTTGAAAAGGCTGATGTAAAGGTAGATTCCAATATAATCGGAAGTATAGGGAAAGGATTTCTTGTATTTGTCGGAATAAGCCAGAATGATACTACAGAAATTGCGGATAAAATGGTTCATAAACTGCTAAATCTGCGTATTTTTCAGGATAATAACGGCAAAACAAATCTGAATCTTATGTCTGTAGATGGTGGATTGTTAATTATTTCACAATTTACATTATATGCAGATTGCAGGCACGGAAACCGTCCATCATTTATTAATGCCGGAAATCCGGATATGGCCAATAATTTGTATGAATATATTATCACAAAATGCAAAGAAACCGTTCATAATGTGCAGCATGGTGAATTCGGCGCTGAAATGAAGGTTTCTTTAATAAATGACGGTCCATTTACAATTATATTAGATTCCGACGAACTTTTTTAGTATTTTTCGCGATAATCCTCAGCACTGTTGTACTTTGTAATATATGGATTATACCGGCTGTCTTTATTTTGGTTATTTAAACGCGTAGGTGTTCTTTTATCTCTAAGATGATTATATGAATTATTAAAATCCCTTATTGAGTCTATATTTCTTGTTTTTTCTTTATTTTTTTTCATTTTCACATAGGAATATACATATACAATTACAATGAAAATTCCCATTAATATAAAAACCTTAAACATTAAAATTCACCTGCCTATAATATTATTATGGAAAAACCATTTTCATTATTATGGTTATATTTACTTATTATTTAACAAAATACCCATAATCCACATTGTTTAACGAACTAGTTGGCTCGGTAATTAAATAGCCTTAATTATCCATTACCGAACCAACTATTCGTTAAACAATGATTTTGCGCATAGTTCTATATAGCCCTACGCATTACTATATAGCTTTAAATTTTTTAATTTCTTTTTTCAGTTCATTTGAAACTTCATCATTTATGGCTGTATAATCCTGAATTTCTTCCATATTGGTTGATAATTCCTGCATAATTTCAGATAGACTTGAGACTTTATCATTTTCATCATTTATAGCTTGTGAAATCTGAGAAATTCCTGAGTTTATATTGTCGGAAACAGATGACAATTCAGAAGATTTCTCCTGGAATTCAATCATCATGTTTTCCAGAGCATCGGCATCGCTTAAATACTTCGCTGAGGCATCTACAAAACGGTCATAATCTTCTAAAACATTTGTATTGACAAATTCTAACAACTGGTTAGATGAATTTGCCATTTCTTCCACACATGAAACAACATTATTACTGATTTGCTGGATACTATTGGCTGTATTACGGCTGTTATCAGCAAGATTTCTAATTTCATCGGCTACAACCGCAAAACCTTTTCCTGCTTCTCCTGCCCTTGCCGCCTCTATAGAAGCGTTTAATGCAAGAAGATTGGTCTGGCTGGCAATGGAAAGGATTTCATCAGTAAGATCCTGGATTGAATTTACGCTTTTACTGCTTTCCATTGAGTCTCTAAGGACCTCCGCCAAAGAAGTTGTTATCCGTTCTGATTCACTTTTACTGTTCATGGCAAGTTCCTTGATGCTAATCGCACGATTCTTCATTTCACCGGCATATTCTTTACCGGATACGGTAGAATTAGAAATAACATCACTGCTATTATTTAAGGAACCCATGTGAGAATTAATTTCTTCAATCGTCTGCAAAATTATCTGCATCTGATTATAAAGCTCATCTGCTGCGTTTGATACTTCACTCATATTTTTTGTAGAATCAGATACCTTAGATACGATCTTCCCTGATGATTCATCAAGCGAATTCGAATGTCCCTGAATATCCTTCATAATGCTTTGAAGCTTATTTAGGAATAAATTGATACCAAAAACAAGATGACCGATCTCGTCTTCTTTACTGCTTATAATACGCTCGTTTAAATCTCCGTTATTATGCTCTAGATTTTCAATTAGATTATTTAACTGCTTCTCAGTATCTTTAAGAGGCTTTACAAAAGATATGTATGTAATAATAATTGTCACAATAACCAAAAGAAGCTGTATGGATGAAATAAGGCCATCACGTGATAATTGAGAAGAAATCAATTCAACATTTTCATTTGCAATATCCGCTATATCTGCCGATATCTCACTTCGGGATGAAATATCGTTAAAAACACTACGGATAGACTGCAGACAAGATGTAGTCGTCGAGTTGACTGTTATAGTCAAGAGAAAAATGATAATTAATGGTAACATAATTTTAAAGGCTACATGTTTTTTCATTATAAGATTTCCTCCTGAATTAATTTTTAAATTGGGATTTTATAAAAAATATTTTTTTAAATTATATATTATTTAGCATATTATTTCAATCTAATTTGAGTTTTTACTTGCTTTTTATATGCCTATTTTCTGCCTTTTTTTGCCCTATATTGTAGATTGTATATAAGTTAAAATATAAATGGCAGTCCACAAAATAATAATATTTATGCGAACTGCCATAACAGGGGCAAAACCTATAATACAATCATTCTCTTTTAAAAGAAATCAATTCTTACATCAATATACATAATATATATTCCACTATCACTCAACCACCTCATACGAATAATAAGGCACAATAATATTCGCACCATAACTTATAGTATCAGATTTTAAGGAATTAACCTGTTTTACCTCTTTAATATAGTCATTTACCGAGTCATAGTGCTCATCATCCATATTATCTTTAGCGATAGACCAAAGAGTTTCGCCATTTGAAATTGTAATACTTTTGTAATATTTGTAAGCAACCGGGCTACTCTCCGCTTTCGCATTGGATAAAAAGCTGTTTACACTAAATGAAAAGGTAAAAACAAGACAAATAGTCATAACTGTCAGTAAAAAATTCTTGCGCATCTCCTTCTGTCTTCTTATTCTATTATTTCTTATTCTTCTCTCGCTTCTGTAATCACTCATAATCTAATTCCTCCCCATCAATTCATACACCCGAACAAACGTTGCGAACATTCGTTCTTTATATTGCAATTATATCGAACATATTTTCGAATGTCAATACTTTTTAACAAAAAAATCGAACAAATATTCTGAATATATGTTTGCTTTTTGTGAAAAGATGTGTTATGATGGATTCAGCAAATAAATTAAACTTATAAAAAATATGAGTTTTTATATTGAAAACGTATAAAGGAGGACGATATGGGATACGGTAAAATAACAAAGAAACAGCAGGAAATTCTTGATTATATTAAAGATGAGATTTTACAGAAAGGATATCCGCCGGCTGTTCGTGAGATTTGCGAGGCAGTTTCGCTTAAATCCACCTCATCTGTCCACTCGCACCTTGAAACTTTGGAAAAAAACGGATATATAAGGCGTGATCCTACCAAGCCTCGTGCAATTGAAATTTGCGATGACAATTTCCAGATGGTTCGTACGGAAATGGTGTCGCTACCTGTTATCGGTCGTGTTGCTGCCGGTGAGCCGATACTTGCAGAGGCAAATATTGAGAGTTACTTCCCTGTTCCTGCCGATATGGTTCCGTCCGGAGAATCTTTTGTTTTAAAAGTAAAAGGCGATTCTATGGTAAATGCAGGAATTTACAGCGGAGACCAGATTTTTGTAAACAGCTGCAATACTGCTAACAATGGTGATACTGTGGTTGCGCTTATAGATGATTCAGCTACAGTTAAAACTTTTTATAAAGAAAACGGACATATCAGACTTCAGCCTGAAAATGATTATATGGAGCCTATTATTGTAGATGATTGCCAGATTCTTGGTAAAGTATTCGGCGTTTTCCGTTTATACCACTAATTTTTCCAGTATACGTACCTTTTTATAAGATATAATAATACATGATGACAAAACATCTCGATATTTTATCTTTACAATATGAAATGAAAGAAGTTTTTGTCATATATGATTGGGGCTATTTTAATTAGTTTCTTTCAATATTTATGCTTATGGAGAGGGGAATGAACATGAATAATAAAGGATTGGATTGTCTTGCCCTGACTATTGCTATTATTGGTGCAATTAACTGGGGACTGATAGGTTTCTTCAGTTTTGATCTGGTAGCCTTTATTTTTGGTAATATGTCTTGGCTTTCCAGAATTGTCTATGCATTAGTTGGTATTGCAGGTATATATATTATAACATTCTATATGTATGCAGGCGGTACGTCGAAAGAATCGCAATAATCAGGCAATATAGGCAAAACATGTATAACTAAATTAATATTTAGGTATTAAACTTTAGGTAAGAAGAATCATTCAAGTTAAAGAACATTTAACTAAAAAATGAATCCCAACATAAATTATATCATTGTTGGGATTCATTTTAACATTATAACTACTCTCACACTTCTACTGATTTTCAATGTTACAGACTATCTTTATCAATCATAATGCCATCTCTCCAGATTCGCTCCAAATCATAGAACAGACGGTTTTCTTTGTCAAAAATATGCACGATAATGTCATGGAAATCCATCAATATCCAGTTTGCGCTCTGATATCCTTCTATATGCTTTTCAGGATAACCGGCCTTTCCGAGCACTTCGGCAACATTGTCAGTCATAGTCTGTATCTGGCTTTTATTGGTACCGTTAGCTATTATAAAATAATCTGCAATTGTGGAGATTTCGCTTATATCAATTACCTGGATATCTTCCGCTTTTTTATCTTCCAATGCATCTATCGCAAGCTTTGCTAATTCTTTTGAAGTCATATAAATCATTCCTTTCTACTTTGAAATATTATTATAGTATTCATAGGTTTTCTTAGTCATAGGATCAATCTGACCACCTGTTGAGTTTAGATAAGATAAGGTGTCATCCAATATTTTTAAAAGAGTCTTGTCCAAATCCTGATATGCCATACGGCGTACCTGAGCTAAATTCGGCGCATGTTTCCTGTCCGGCTCTATATAATCGGCAATATATAGTATTTTCTCCAGTTTACTCATATTAGGACGGCCGGTTGTATGATATTTTATGGCATTTAAAATATCTTCGTCATTAACGCCGTATTTTTTATGTGCCAGAACGCTTCCCGCCTTTGCATGAAGCAGGGCTGATGGATTATGTAACTCTATTTCCGAAATATCTAAGGAATTTTTCTTACATATGGAAATGAGTTTTTGATCAGGAAGACATTTGGCGCAATCATGCAGCATTCCGGCAATTGTCGCGTTTCTGGTATCTACGCCGTGTACCATTGCAAGGTTGGCGGCGGTGTAGGCCACGGCCAAGGTATGTTCATAACGCTTAGGGTTCAATTCGCTTTCCATTGCTTTTCGTAATTTTTTCAGGCTTATTGTTTTCATGACGGTAGTGGACTCCTTTCATGATGTTTCAAATGTAGGAATTGTGAAAGGGGGTGTCCAAGGGGACGAACTTAGGCAATATAAAGAAAAAACGGGGTTCGGACGCAGGAGCGTAACTCACCCCGCCTTTTTCTTTATATTGTCTAAGTTCTGGGATTGGAAATACCATTTCACCATTAACTATATTTGATATAATTGCCCAGATTTAATAAATAATTAGTTTTTGTATAATCTATTTTCAACAATGTATTCGTATACTGTATTTGGCACCAGATAACGGACTGACATATTTTCTTTAACCAAATTACGTATAACTGAAGAAGAAATCTCTATTTGCCCTGTTTTTAACAGAGAAATGCCAGCGCCAAATTTATTTTTTAAAAAATTTATACGCTTCTTCATATCCTGAGCCGATTTGTCGTCGCGGACTGCCGCTAGAATATGACAATTTGCAAATATTCTTTCAGGTTCTTTCCAGTCGGAAATAGTCCAGAGACTGTCAGCGCCCAGGATGAAATAATATTCGGTGTCAGGATTTTCGCATCTTAGTTTTTCTAAGGTCTCGTAAGTGTAAGTACTGCCCTTTTTTTCAATTTCTATGGTAGAAAGTGCGAAAAAGGGGTTGTCTTTAATTGCTAAAGAGACCATTTTGGCCCTGATATCTGAGGGGAGCAACTCGCTTGTATCCTTCATATAAGGCATGCCACAGGGCATAAAAAGCACTTCTTCCAAGTCAAACTGCTCTCTTGCTCTTTCTGCTATAATAAGATGACCTATATGGATCGGATTAAATGTTCCGCCCATGATTCCTACTTTTTTCAATGGTTTACACACTTATTCTTTCTTATTTGAGTTTTATTTGGGTTCTTGTTTGAATTTCGTGCAATTTTTCATGCAGATTTACATAACTTTATGCAAGCCTTATTTGAAAATTTGTAATTTTATGCAATTTTTCCTGCAATTGTCTTGCAATTCTCAAATTTTATCCAACTCAATCTTCGGATTCTTCTTATCCGGTTTGTATAGCACGATTTTCTTACCAATGACCTGTACGACCTGTGAGTGGGTTCGTTCTGCAACTACTTCTGCAATTTCATTTGGATCATCGGCACAGTTTTTTAAGACCGCTATCTTAATTAATTCCTTAGTATTAAAAGCCTCATTTATTGCCTCTGTAAACTCCGGAGTCAGGCTCGCCTTTCCAATCTGAAAAATCGGATTAAGGTTACTTGCCAGACTTTTCAAGTACGCTCTCTGTTTACTCGTCATTTTTCCATCCTTTCAACCTTTTTATTAATAGTAAGCAAATTTATTTATAGTAATCAAACACTAATCCATACATCCTGACTGTAGCGCCCTCTTCTATTCCAAGCTCCTCAAGCTGCTTCAAAATGCCGTTTTCTTTGAGGAAATTCTGGAAGAACTGGAAACCTTTCTCAGATTCAAGGTTAGTGTATGAAAGCATTTTCTCAATTCGTGGTCCTTCTACTACGTATTCGTCGTTTTCGCCATCATATGTGACTGTAAAAGGCTCGTTTGTATCGCTTACATGCTCCTGCGGTACGTATTCCGGTTCAAAAATTACTGGTTCAGAGTCTAAGCCATCCAGCATATTTCTAAGGGCATAAGTAAGTTCTCTTACACCTTTGCCGGTTGCCGCCGATATCGGGTATACGGAAATGCCTTTAGGCTCAAATTCTGCCTTTATACGGGCTATGGGATCATCCTCCGAATAAATGACATCAATCTTATTGGCAGCGATAATCTGAGGTCTTGAAGCGATTTCTGCGTTATATGCCTCTAATTCTTTATTGATTGCATATATATCTTCAATCGGGGCCCTGCCCTCTGTGGAAGCTGCATCCACTATATGAAGTATCACCTTGGTTCGCTCAATGTGGCGCAGAAATTCATGACCAAGCCCAACGCCCTCGGAAGCCCCCTCTATTAATCCGGGAATATCAGCAATTACGAAGCCGTTAGCATCATCTAAGTCAACCACGCCAAGGTTCGGGCTTAAGGTCGTGAAATGGTAATTGGCTATTTTAGGAGTCGCATTCGTAACCCTTGATAAAAAGGTGGATTTGCCTACGTTGGGAAACCCGACAAGACCAACATCCGCGATGACCTTAAGCTCAAGTATAAGCTCAAGCTCCATTGCGGGCTGACCGGGCTGTGCATATTTAGGCGCCTGCATCTTGCTGGTTGCGTAGTGCTGATTACCGCTGCCGCCCCTACCGCCTTTTAACAATAACAGCTTCTTATTATCGCCGGACATATCGGCAATAACCTTTTCACTCTCTGCTTCTTTGATAACGGTGCCGGCAGGAACTTTAATATAAATATCCTCGCCGTTTTTGCCCGCACAGTTACGTTTTCCGCCTTCTGCACCATTTCCTGCACAGTACTTGCGAATATGACGGAAATCCGTCAAAGTATTTAACCCTTCATCGACAACAAAATATACGCTTCCGCCATTTCCGCCGTCGCCTCCGTCCGGTCCGCCGTTAGGAACATATTTCTCTCTTCTGAAAGAAACATGACCGTCCCCGCCTTTTCCGCTTTTTACATATATTTTTGCACGATCTGCAAACATATCAATAACCATGCCTTTCTATCATTCACACTAATCTCTCTTAGGAAAAAAGGCTCCAAACAAGATATGTTTGAAGCCCGATTCATTCGCATTTTAAGAGTTAAATTCTCTTACTTTCCCTCTACAGGATATACGGAAGCCTGTTTTTTGTCTCTTCCTTTTCTTTCAAATCTAAGTACACCGTCAACCAATGCGAATAAAGTATCATCTCCGCCAAGTCCTACGTTTACACCCGGATGAATTTTGGTTCCACGCTGTCTATATAAGATATTTCCTGCTTTAACGAATTGTCCGTCAGCTCTCTTTGCACCTAATCTCTTGGATTCGGAATCTCTACCGTTCTTGGTAGAACCAACACCCTTTTTATGTGCAAAAAATTGAAGGTTCATATTTAACATAATTATATTGCTCCTTTCTTTCAGACTGTAAATTGTAAAACTGCCAACCAAAACAGAGTTTCACAATCATCTCAGACTTCAAATTCTAATTTACAATATTCTTCCCCGTATTGTTTAGCAATCTGGGAAATTCCAAGCACCAGAGAGTCTACTAATACTTTCGAGCCTTCTTTTAAAGGACCTTTAAACTCACATGCAATATAACCGCTTTGTTCATCAGTCTTTACCGACATCCTTTCATGTACGATCTCATCCAAAGAATTGATCGTATTGATTATCAGCACGGAAATCGATGCGCATACGATATCTTTACCGTAATCATCAAATCCAGCATGACCGCTGCATGTAAAACCTGTATACTCTCCTGACTTTGTTTTATGAAATGTTATTGTTGTCATTTCACACCTTTAAGCATTTATCCGGAAAAATTATGCGTTAATCTTATCAATTTTTACCTGAGTGTATGCTTGTCTATGACCGTTTTTCTTATGATAGCCGGATTTTCTCTTATACTTGTAAACGATAACTTTACGAGCGCGTCCCTGATCCATAACTGTTCCGGATACGGTTGCACCTGCAACATCGCCTGCTACCTTAAGCTCTTTGTCACTGATTGCGATTACCTGGTCAAATGTAACAGTAGCTCCTACCTCGACGTTTAATTTCTCAATCTTAATCACGTCTCCTTCGGAAACCTTATACTGTTTTCCGCCTGTTGCAATAATTGCGTACATATGGCACCTCCTATTCTTATGAACACCTGTTCATAATTACTCGCCAGCTTCGGTGATGTTTCCATACTTATACCTCACTGTGCGGCATACTCAAACATTTTATACTTTTTGGTTAAGTTTGTCAATATAAATTCCCAAAAATGACGTTATTTTTCCATATGTATATTCGCCATCAATTATCCCAAATTCAGGGTCGTAATATTTATTATCATATAGCAATGTCCAATGAGTGTATCCCTCATTTGTATGCACTGTTAAAATGGAGTATTCATATGGCGTAGGGTTCTTTTTTGAAATACGTATATTCTTCTCCGCATGTTTCACTCCGTAAAAGTCCAATATTTCAATCAACTGTCCTATACTTGTAGGTCCACTTGTTTTCATATCTTTTATTACTTCCTCTATACTTTTTCCTGTAATCATTGCAATACATGCCTGACCACACGTTGTAAAAGATGTCTGCATAATAAGTTCCATTTTTGTACACTCCTCCTGTTATCAAATCTTTATTGCAGCTAAATACTCTGCAATCCCATCTTCATCGTTACTGCCAATTACACAATCCGCTTCTTCTTTGACCTCATTTATAGCATTCCCCATAGCAATACCTCTTCCGCATAATTTAAGCATTCCGATATCAGCATAATCATCACCAAAAGCTATAATTAAATCTCTACACACATTTTTAAAGACTCATTCTTTTCGTTTCTTCGCCGGAAAACTCAGCCTTGTATATGTATTCGCCATTATATTTTACCAAAGCCCCGCCGCTTGCAATCAATACATCCAGTTGTAATTCATCTATAAAGCATAATGCATTTTGTTCGCCTCTGGATGTTGACACCCCGATTAATATGCCCTTTCCCCTACAATTCTGTAGAGTTTTTAACGTTTTTTGTGAAATGGTCTTATCATTTCGAAGTAAAGTTCCGTCCAAATCGAACAAAAGTAGTTTACAATTTTTCATATTACCACATCCTTAAATAATCATAGGCAATCATGCACAGGCATTATGCTTCTTTTTATCCCAGACATATGCCTGATATCCCAGCAAGACATACATGCTTATTCCCCCTATCATTTGTATTGTCGCCGCCATAAAATTCATATCAGTAAAACGCATGAACATGATTTTATATATATACCCCATACGAACAATTGCAAGTATACATATTCCCATGATAATTGCCAGTGGTACCCGGCTTTCCTTTAGTACAAAAAATACCAGAACACACAACGCGAATATGAGCGGTACTGTAAAATCTATGAACATTTCAAAAATACCCACATGCCCATTATCGTTCATCCGCATATCAATATACGTTATTAAAACATACAAAAACGACAAAATATATGGAAGACACATAATATATCCTGTTATTTTAGCAGTCAACTTATTTTTTATGGATAAAATCAAGCCAATCGCGGCTGCTATCAGATATATAAATCTAGTTATATCCGAAGCCATTGTTATCATGGTGATTTTCCCTGCAGGAGTATTGCTCAAGGCTTTATTTGACCGAAGAAATGAATAAACGCTTAGCATACACAGCAGCAAATATGCAATTATCACAACCGTATATAGTATGGTCTGCACAATATTTTCCCGTGAGCGTGCCAGTATTGGCTCCCTTCCTATGTTTTCCTTCAATTCTTCGCCAGACAGAAGCTCATCCAAGGAGACATCTAATATTATGGCAATTTTTTTGGCAGTCAAAAGCTCCGGATACCGCGCACCGCGCTCCCAGCGCGAAACAGCCTGCCTTGTAACATATAATTTATCTGCTAATGTCTGTTGCGTCATTCCCCGCTCTTCTCTTATCTGCTTTACTTTTTCCCCAAACTCCATCATAAATTATCTACCTTCCTTCGTTTGCATTCGGCTTGATTATTTATTACAGTGTAATACATAATGTTGGGTTTATAAAGAAACATCTTAATTTTACATGTAAACGATATGGTGACAGGACGAAATACGGAATTTCAATACAAAACATTTATGGCAACGCGTTTGGAACAGAGAGACTATAGCGTATCGTCCGAAAAAACAGAAAAGGAACGGCATATTTACTGCCGTTCCCGCTTCCTTACAAAATACAGGCACCCCACTACTACAAAACATACTCCAATAAAAAGATTCGATGCCCTGGTATTATAAATACCGTCGAGTAAGGTAAAACAGCCTGAAAGTGAAAAGAGTATTCCTACTAATATGTTGATCGTTCTAGCGCTCATAAGTACCTCCATATAATAGTTGATTAAGTGTTTTGCAAGTAACTTTATGTCAACTATATTTTATTATATAAAAATTTTATCATATAAAATGGAGGTGCGAACTTTCAATATTTACCACCTATTTAACAAAGAAATACGCCGCCATCTGTGCCCTTGAGCTGAATTCTTCCGTCTCTAACAGCTCGCGGACTTCCTCTTTGCTGTAGAATTTGGCTTCAATTACCTCATTTTCCGAGGAATGGTCCTCAAATCCCCCCTCTACTTCTACAAAAGCAATCTGTGTCTTGACATCCGAAAAGGCAACTGCGGCATAGGATGGCTTCAAAATCTGCAAAATCTTCTTTACTTTAAGTCCGGTCTCTTCGTATAATTCGCGCTCTATGCATTCCTCAAGAGATTCTCCTTCCTCTATCATACCTGCGCATAAATTATAAACATAGCGGTTCACACCCATACGAAATTCTCTGAGCAGCAGTAACTTATCTTCGTAATAAGCCACAATAGAAACACCACTGACAGTCTTTCCCAGTGAATTTTCATCCTCTATTTCATGTCTGCTGACAATTTCGTAGACCTTTTCATTACCTTTTTTATTTAAATAAGTCAGTTCATAGTTTTTAAGGTACTTTCCATCCCGAACTTTTTTAAAATTTAATAACTTCATAGCTATACCCCCTGTTCTGCAAACGGTTTCCCCTTCTTTTTTCTGGTGATTTCCATAAGGCCAAGCCCAGTTATGTCAACTACATTTGCAGGAATTGCGTCATTTTTCAACAATTCTTTCATGCGCTGCGTAAGCCGTTCCACATGTTCTTCCTCTGTCATATTGATAAAATCTACCAAAATCATCCCTGCAAGATTTCTTGCACGCAGTTGAAACGCAATTTCTTCGGCTGCTTCAAGATTTATTTTGAAATAAGTCTCTTCTTTGTCTTTGCGGGATTCATATTTGCCGGTATTTACGTCTATCGCAATCAACGCTTCGGTCTGTTCGATAATGATATAGGCCCCTGATTTAAGCCAGACTTTCTTTTCCGTCAGCTCGCGGATTCTGGTTTCTATGGAGTAAAGCTTATATAAAGGCAGCATTTTATCTTCATATAAACGGATTTTTAAAGTTTTTAACATACCATCTTCAAGCAGGCTGTCATATATTTCCCTTTTATCAGTTATAATTTCATCGTATTCATATCGGTAACAATTTTTAATAAAAGTGATATATTCTTCTTCACATTTATATAGACAGCTAAAGCACGTTCTTTTATCGGCAATCTCTAATATATGGGATAACTTATCCGACAGCAGGCGGGCTTCGTCGATAACATCCGAAATATCTTCGGCGTTTTCGGCATTTGTGCGGATGATTATGTTGAATTTTTCCGTAATTTCCTTAAGCGGCTCCAGATTTTTATAAAGATGATTATATTTTGCGCCAAGTTTTGAAGAAATCCTGATCTGTCTGTCTGCATTCTGCTTATACTCAACTATTACATAAGAACCGGTAAGCGAAAGCTTTGAAGACACGCTGGCAAGCTTGGTTTTAACAGGCTCTTTTACAATCTGGACAAGCAGCTCATCACCTGACTTAAGTCTGCCGTCCGGCTTTCTGTTTGTGATTATGGCGTCCTTTAGCTCCGCAAGCGGAAAAAAAGTCATCTCGTTATTTTGTAATTCCACAAATGCCGCTCCTATATTAACGGCTACATTCGCTACCCTGCCCACATGTATACTTCCTACCGCAAAATTATTATCGGTTGGAAGTTTATTATTTGAATAAATATCGGTCAATAATTGCATAGAATTGGCTTGTGATTGCTTGGGAAGGACTTTGGACTGCCTAGGCAAGTTTTGTGACTGTATCAAAAGTATACGATTGCCACGTATCAGAATTGAAAACAGGTTGTTATTTAATTCCAGAATAAGGATTTTACCCTTTTCATTCTCATTCATGCCCGGCTTCCTCCAACGGAACTAACTTTTCCTCTCCTTGTTCACCTGTAATTCTGGTATAAGTATCCAGTCTGGTAATCTGACAAGAATACGGTTCAAGCTCCACGTTACAATAAGCACAAAATGCGTCAAGCACCATAGAAGGCTTAATATTTCCGCTGCTGCTTGCATCTACCAGCATGTATATAACAGGCGTTATCTGTTTGTTTTGCAAATGTTCCATGTGATAATCTTGCGAACTATCTGCATGATCACTTAAGATATTTAGAGACTTGTCCATTTTAAGCTCAAATATTCCGGGTTTTAAATCCATATCCATAGTACTTTTTTTCGTCTTTTTGGTAACGACAATACTTTCTTTTGCATAAAAATCAGCAAGTTTCTGCTGCATATCCTCTATCGGGAAGCTCCCCTCTTTATATGAAATGGTATAAGCAGCTGCAGCCACGCTTGCCATTGCATTTTTGCTTGAATCCGGCAGGATTTTTACTGACAATACTTCTATACCATCCACCATAGTTTTATTAAGGGCAGCTTTTATGTCCTCAACGGATGTAATCGAATTAACCTCTATATCGAGATATTCACCCATACTTTCCATTCCTACGCCAAGCGGCGCGGCAAAAGACATAATCTGGTGGGGGCTGAACCCCTCCGAATACTTAATATCAATACCGGCCCTGCGGATTGCCTTCTGAAAGAAACGCATGACGTCTAAATGCCCAATAAATTTAAGAGTTCCGTATTTTGCGAACTTAATCCTGATTTTCATTGTGTTACTCCTCTCAGCGTTCAAAACACACTCCGCCCCCGAAACGGTTTGCGCCGCATCCCTGACACTGGCTCCTACAGTTGGGGGAAGTTTCGCCTTTCATCGCCTTTTTCCACTCTCTTAAAAGAAATTCCTTAGTAACGCCGCAATCTATAAAATCCCAGGGGAATATTTCGTCTTCGTTTCTCTCACGGGTAGTATAAAAGTCCATATCAATGCCGCAGTCCTCAAAACAAGAGATCCAGACGTCATTATGGAAACATTCACTCCATGAATCAAACAAACAGCCCTTTTTATATGCCGTCAAAATCACCTTTGCAAGTTTCCTGTCACCTCTTGCAAGAATTCCTTCAAGCACACTTACGTCCGCTTCATGCCAGTTATACTTAATACTCTTCTGATTAAGCTGCGACATTATACCCTTTTTGGTCTGGTAAGCCTTCTCGATAAACTCTTCCTTGGTACACATCTTTGCCCACTGAAACGGCGTAAAAGGTTTGGGAATGAAGAAAGAGGTGCTTGTTACAATCTGGACTTTACCGTTTACTCTCTTCTCTTTTGGTACTGTATCAAAGAAGACTGCCGCTATTTTATTAGATAAATCTCCTATGCCTAAAATGTCTTCTTCCGTCTCCGTAGGCAGTCCCAACATAAAATACAGCTTAACCCTTGTCCATCCACCCTCAAAGGCAAGAGCCGCGCCGTCTAAAATAACATCCTCGGTTAATCCCTTATTTATAACATCCCTAAGCCTTTGGCTGCCCGCTTCCGGTGCAAATGTAAGACTGCTTTTCTTCACATCCTGTACCTTTCCCATAACATCCAGCGAAAAGGCGTCTATACGAAGCGAAGGCAGAGAAATATTAATATAACGGTTATTGCAGTATCCAATCAGAAATTCGAGCAGTTCATTTAATTTAGAATAATCACTGGAACTTAAAGAACTTAGGGAAACTTCATCATAACCGGTGTTATTCAACATCTCCACTGCATACTTTTTAAGAATCTCCACGTCCCTTTCCCTGACAGGACGATATAACTGACCTGCCTGACAAAAACGGCAACCCCTTATACAGCCCCTTTGTATTTCCAAAACAAGCCTGTCCTGAGTTACCTGAATAAAAGGCACTATCGGCTTTAGCGGATAGTATGTATCAGATACCTCCATTACAATTTCCTTAAGTACCGTGTCAGGCGCTTTGTCATACAGCTTTTTGCGGCCTTTTACGGTGCCGTCCAGTTTATATTCTTCTTCATAAAACAAAGGTACATAAATGCCCGGAATCTGAGCTGCTTTTTCTAAAAATTCACGACGTGTGCCGCCATTTTTCTTATTTTCCTTATAGGTGTCTAAGAGCAGGCGATATTGTGTCTCGCCCTCTCCGATATAAAATAAATCAAAAAAATCTGCAATCGGTTCCGGATTGTAGCTGCAGGGGCCTCCGCCTATCACAATAGGATCATTTTCGCTCCTGTCCTTTGCATACAGTGGAATCTGCGACAGATCCAATATCTGCAAAATATTGGTATAACACATCTCATATTGAATGGTTATACCAAGAAAATCCATGTTTTTAACAGGCTCCTGCGACTCTAAGGCAAACAGCGCAATCTCCTTATCGCGCATAATTTTATCCAAGTCCACCCAGGGTGAGTACACACGTTCGCACCATACGTCATCCCATGAATTGAACATACTGTATAGTATCTGAATCCCAAGATGCGACATACCGATTTCATAAATATCAGGAAAACACATACAAAAACGGATGTCCACTTCTTCTTTATTTTTCATGACAGAATTAACTTCATTTCCGATATAACGGGCCGGTTTTTCTACCTGCATTAAGATTTCGTCCGATAATGCCAGTTTTCTTTTCATACGTGGACCTTTCTTGTTTAAATATATTAAGTAAATTTAAATATTTCAATCATCAAGCTTTAAAAGCTCCGTCAACTGCGGCAGTTCTTCTACATTCTTATTATTATAAATTTGGAAATAATCTTCGCGGATCAATCCATAAATATCATTCATGGAATACCCCCAGAACTTATAGCCTCCCACGTCGCATAAGAGAAATGCAACGAATAATATAATTGCCGCCGCCATACGCAGTTTAAATGTACTTGCCCCAGGTGCCATTTCCTCCGGATTTTCGCCGTTTGGGTAACCGTCCGCCATTTGCATAGGTTCCCCTTTACTCCAAAGCGGCACCGCACTACTCTCTGTTCCGTATAATAAACGCTCCCTCTGCCTTATCTTCATACGGTTATCCATATTTTCCGCACGTATTGATTGCACCAGCCTCATTTTCTTCTCTACCGGCACTTGTCTTTTTTGCTCCCTGTCCTGTTCGGTCTGATTTTGTAATGATTTTATAATCTGCATATGCTTTTCCAAGATATATTCTTTTAAAGCATTTTATGAGAACCAAGGTCAAAAAAGAACGTGTATTCTAAACTTATCTAATACGCAGTCTACCTTTTGGACAATTCCGTAGTAATTTCTTCCCATGTAACGCCTTTTTCCACCATAAGCACCATCATATGATAAAGGAAATCGGAGATTTCATATTTAATCTCATTGGCGTTGGGATTCTTAGCCGCAATAACGATCTCGGTTGCCTCTTCGCCTAACTTTTTAAGAATCTTGTCTATTCCCTTATCAAAAAGATAGTTTGTATAAGATCCTTCCTTCGGATGCACCTTTCTATCCTGAATAACGCCAAATACCTGCTCAAACACCTTAAGCGGATTATCTACCTCATACTCCCTGCTCATAATCTCATTAAAAAAGCAGGAATGAGAGCCTGTATGGCACGCCGCTCCAATCTGGGACACCTTCGCAAGAATCGTGTCTTTGTCACAATCGGCTGTTAAAGATTTAACATACTGATAATGTCCGCTTGTCTCGCCTTTTATCCAAAGTTCATCACGGCTTCTGCTATAGTAGGTCATCTTACCGGTTTTAAGCGTCATATTGTACGCTTCTTCGTTCATGTAAGCGACCATAAGAACCTCATCTGTCTTATAATCCTGAACAACTACCGTTACATGACCGTCAGAATTTAATTTAAAATCCTTCCAGGGAATCCTTGCTTCAAAAGTATTTACCGCAATGCCGTTCGCCTGACATAAAGATTTAATAGCCAAAAGCTCTTTAGCATTTTCATTTATTGCATTTCCAGAAATACCGCAGATACTCTCCTTAGAGAGCATTTCCAGTATTTTATCCAAAGAAACCTCCGGAACAGACACAATCACAGGAAATCTCGAAATTGAAGCCGCTTCTTTAATGCCATGCTCCTTAACAAGAATAAGCTCCTCCACATACTCCCCTATAATTTCTTCATTTTTAACAATCTCATTCGCCGATGAAATACATGCAACGATCTTGTCTTTACCAAATTTCAGTGAAACCTCTCCGGTAATCTCTATATTTTCCTGCTTGGAGTAATTAAGCGCAGCCTTTTTACAGCCCGCATAAAGCAGCTTCTTAATATCCTCCATCCGATGTACGTTTCCAGCGCCAATCACCGGAATTTCCGTCTCAGAACATATGCTTTTAATGATATCAAGCGCTTCTTCATGCTCAGTATCATTATCCGACAGATCATAAACAATCAACTCATCCGCATTATTATCCCCATAAAACTTCCCAAGCGCTATGGGATTTGTATTTATAATAGTATTATCTGAAAAACCTTTAACTGCATTCCCCTTATATAAATAAATACATGGTATCAATTTCTTGTACATTATATTTCCTCTCTTTACGCCAGACTTCCCTAGATGATTGCGAACCCCATTTTCGATATCCAGAACTTAGACAATATAAACAAAAAGGCGGGGTGAGTTCGCTCCCGCGGTCGAACCCCGTTTTTTGTTTATATTGCCTAAGTTCGTGGCTATAAACAAGCCCTTTCGCAATCCTCTACGCCAAACTCCCTTTTGTGCTGAGTACATCGGTAATCCGTTCATCTTTACACGTTGCTTCGTCCAATGCCTTTCCAAACGCCTTAAACATAGCTTCTATCATATGATGCGTATTTTCCCCTGAAAGCATCTTGATATGTATATTCATGCCCGCACTGTAGGACACCGCATAGAAAAATTCCTTAACAAGCTCGGTCTCCAATTCCCCCACGCGTTCCGCCTTAAAATCACAATCAAAATTAAGATAAGGCCTTCCGCATAAATCTATGGCACATAAACACAGCGCATCATCCATAGGCAGTAAAAAGGAGCCAAACCTCTTTATACCGGCTTTATTCCCAACAGCTTCCTTAATCGCCTGTCCAAGCACTATACCTGTGTCTTCCACAGTATGATGCCCGTCCACCTCAAGGTCTCCATGAACCGATACAGTCAGATCAAAGAAACCATGCTTTGCAAAACCCTCAAGCATATGATTAAAAAAACCGATTTCAGTCTCTATCCTGCCCTTACCCTTTCCATCCAGATCAAGCGTTAAAGCAATGTCTGTCTCTTTAGTTTTGCGTTTAATTGTTGCTGTCCTTGCCATATAATATCACATCCCTTCTACTCGAATCTTACTTTAATTGAATTAGCGTGCGCCGTAAGCCCTTCTTTATTTGCAAAAAGCTCAATATCCTTATGTGCAGCTTCAAGAGCCTGTCTCGAATAAGAAATAATGCTTGTCTTTTTCATAAAATCATCCACGTTAAGCGGTGAGAAAAACCTTGCAGTTCCGTTTGTCGGCAATATGTGGTTAGGACCTGCGTAGTAGTCTCCAAGCGGCTCCGAAGAATATTCCCCTATGAAGATTGCTCCTGCATTTTCAATCTTAGTCATCACATTATAAGGATCCTTTGTCAGAATCTCAAGATGCTCAGACGCAATCGCATTTGCGGCAGCCACGGCATCATCCATCGAATCGGCAAGCAGAATGTAACCGTACTGTTCCAAGGATTTTTTTATAATTTCACTTCTTGATAATTCCTGTAAAAAGCCATCAATCTGAGCTGACACCTCTTTTGCCAGATTTTCGCTTGTCGTAACCAGAATCGCGCTTGCCAGCTCGTCATGCTCAGCCTGTGAAAGCAGATCCGCAGCCACATATCTTGGATTAGCGCTCTCATCCGCAATTACGAGAATCTCACTGGGACCTGCGATCGAATCAATTCCGACGTAACCGAAGCAGGCTTTTTTAGCAAGAGCCACAAAAATATTGCCTGGCCCCGTGATTTTATCCACCTTCGGAATACTTTCGGTGCCAAAAGCCATAGCTGCAATTGCCTGTGCGCCTCCGACCTTATAAATTTCATCAACTCCCGCTATTTTAGCGGCTACAAGAGTCGCCGGATTAACTTTTCCGTCCGAACCTGCCGGCGTTGTCATAATTATTTTCTTAACGCCTGCAACCTTCGCCGGAACCACATTCATAAGAAGACTGCTTGGATAAGCTGCCTTTCCGCCCGGTATATATACGCCGGAAACTGAAATCGGAAGAATCTTCTGACCGAGAATTGAGCCGTCCGGTTTCGTATCTATCCAGCTGTTATGTAACTGTTTACGGTGAAACTCATCAATATTTGCGGCAGAGCGTTTAAGCACTTCTATAAACTCTGCATCGGTCTTAGAATATGCTTCTTTGATTTCAGACTCACTCACTCTTATATTAGACTCGTCAATATCCCACTTATCAAATTCCTTAGTATATTCAAAAACAGCCTTATTCCCGTTTTCCCTTACATTACTGACAATTTCCGCAACGGTTTCTTCATACTGGGTATAATTATTAGGACTCCTTTTTAAAAGAGTGTTTAATAAATCTTTCTGGGTTTCGGCAGTTAATTTTACGGTTCTCACGTCTTTTATTCTCCTGTTAAATATTAATAAGCAATTTTTAAATGCATTTGTAATTACCAGAACTCGCTCGCAGTTTTATAGATAAATTATACATGCGCCTTAAGCTCCGTAATGAGCCTCTTAATCCGCTCAGGCTCCATCTGCATACTCACCTGATTAACTATCATACGCGCAGACAACGGACAGATTTCCTCAAGTATTTCAAGGCCGTTCTCTTTAAGCGTCGAACCGGTTTCCACGATATCCACAATAACATCGGAAAGCCCCACTATCGGTCCCAACTCCACAGAACCGTTTAACTTAATTATATCTACGGTCTGATGCTTCTTATTATAAAAATAATCCTTGGCAATGTTTGGATACTTGCTTGCCACACGAATCATTTCATGGTGTTTTAAAAGCTCACCCGCAGACTTAGGTCCGCAAACGCACATACGGCATTTTCCATAGCCTAAATCAAGGACCTCATAAGCGCGCCTGTTTTCTTCCATGATTATATCGCTGCCTACCACACCGATATCCGCCGCGCCATACTCTACATAAGTCGGCACATCCGGTCCTTTAGAAAGAAAAAATTTAAGCTTCCTCTCCTCATTTACAAAAATCAGCTTCCTGGAAGTCTTATCATTCATCTCCTCGCAGGTAATTCCGATTTTTTCAAGTAATTCCATAGTCTTGTTTGCAAGCCTTCCCTTCGCTAACGCAAAGGTAAGATATCTGTCTTCACTCATCTATCAGTGTCTCTCCTATTCGTTATTCGGTAAAAGCTCGACACTCCATCCGTCAGCGCGAAGCTTTTTTGCTTCCCTTAGTTTATCCTTAAAATCACCTTTATCATAGTACAATTGTATACGTTTTTCCGGACATTCTATAACTACATTCTGTCTTTCCATTGCCAAAAGCAGCTCGTCCACCTCTATCATAAAGCCGATTGCAGGCGCTTCTTTTCCAAAACGTCCAAGCAATGTATCATATCTTCCGCCTTTAACAATCGCATCTCCCACTCCATAGGTGTAACCCTTAAAAATAATCCCCGTATAATAATTATACTTGCTAAGCATTGTCAGGTCAAAAGAAACATATTTTTCCACTCCGTAATCGCAAAGCGCCTGATATACCTTCTTAAGCCTGTCGATAGCCTGTTTGGAACGTTCATTATTAACTAACTTCTCCGCCTCGTCAAGCGCATCCACAGAACCGAATAAATCGTTGGTTTTTAATAACGCCTCTCTGTCCTTTTCTTCTACATTCTTATGCGTGAGCAAATCTTCCGCCCCAAAATAATTTTTGCCCGAAATAAGCTCTCTAAGCGTAAGTTCAGTCTCCTCGTCTAAACCAGCCTGCGCGCAGATGCCCTTAAAATATTCAAGATTGCCTATACTCACCTGAAAATCCTTTAATCCTGCATGAAGGAGCGATTCTATAGTCATTGCGATCATCTCCGCATCCGCAAAAACGGAGTCATCCCCTATAAGCTCCGCCCCCATCTGCGTGGTTTCCTTTAACTTACCCTGCAGATTGGATGTGTTGGTAAAAGTATTTCCTTTATAGCAAAAGCGTATAGGCACATCATCATCCATGAAATACTTAGCGGCACATCTGGCAATAGACGGCGTAAAATCCGGTCTCAGCACAAGCGTATTGCCTTCCTTATCAAAAAATTTATATAATTCCTTAGAAGGGGTCGTGCCCACTTCCTTGGAAAACACATCAAAAAACTCGAAAGTTGGTGTCTGAATATCGCGATATCCATAAGAATGAATACGCTCCCCAAGAAGCCTCTCAACTTCCAGCTTCCGTTCCCTCTCATCACCATAAATATCTCTCACACCCTCAGGTGTATGTACCAGCTGTTTACTCATTATTAGTATGATACTCCTTTATTTGCGTATAATTTAATCCCACAGACATACTTTAACACTTTTAATCCACCCTGTCATCTAAATCTTTCTGAAGCATGTCCAGATAAGGCACTAAAATTCCATGTTTCTTCGGTAAAATATACTCCGGATTAAGTTCTTCATACCTGAAACTCTTCCTGCCGCCGTCCTTTGCCCTGTCCCAGAAAAAGCGTAGCATTTCATAAGGCAGGTAGTAAAATACATCCTTATGAGTGTAGTAAATCAGAAAAAAGGCTATGCCCTTTTGTTTTTCAAATTGACTCATAAAGTCAACCTGATGCTCGTGGATATTCTGCAACGCAAAAGTATCAGTCGCACATTCCTTGGCATCAAAGCAGACCGGAATCCCCTGAACTACCCCTATGTAGTCTACCGTACTTTTCTGCTCAAAATACGCCAGAGTTATATGCCGGCTCTGCTTATCAATGTTGATTGGCGTGATCGGGGTTGGTATTTTTTGAATTAAGGCCAGTCCGTTTTCTAAATATTTTTCATTAGTGCGGTTTATCAGTTCCTCTAAAGTAGAACCCCGCAGACCTCTTGAATTCCAGGTTGCCATGATGCGTAAATCCTCTTTTACCATAAAAAGGCTGTCCTTTCGGACAACCTTCTTATTTTTAATAATATTATATGAAATCATGATTTTTATGTCAAGTAGATTAATGATTTGTGCGAAGTAAGATAAACAATCCTACTTTAAATACTTCCCTGCCTCTTCCTCTGTAAGCGTAAAATTATCCATCAGCTTTTTTCTTATTATTTCATCAGAACAATTAAGCTCGCGGCAGATTGTGATTACTGCATAAATACCCTGTGTAATTCCTTCTACCATTCCTTCTGCCTTTCCTTCCGCCTTGCCATCCGCTATCAATTCTTTTATCGCCCTACACATATCTATTTTACCGTCCTTTCCACTATAATTATCTCCAGTTTCTATCAGTTCCTGCGCATTGGTATAATGTGCCGCCACCTCAAACGCATCTTCTTCCATGTTCTTATAGTAATCATCATTCTCTACTAATTTAACCAATGCAGTTTTGTCTTCTGACAGGCGTATGAAATCAAATACCTGTCTGACATCCGTCTTGAACATGCTTGTATCCTTAAGCTTTCTTATCTCAATAAGATTTATTCTGTAATCCGAAACCATATTTCTAAGTGTCTCCGGTATATCTGTAAAATCAATCATATCATGGAGCGACTGCGGTCCATCCCATTCCTCAATTCCTGAATATAGGATGAAAGTTACAACCGGTTTTAAGCGGCTTTTCTTCAGAAAACCGTACAGATACTCGCCCGGTCTGGCTTTTATGTGTGTGTTACCCTTTATTCCCCGTCTTACTTCCCTGCGTATCTTCGCAGCCTGCTTCTCATACTCCCCTGTATCATAGGAAAGGTTCCTTAGCGGCATGGAATAGTCCGTTATCCCCTGATTTTCAATTCCTATAATGACAAAATTAACTCCAAATGCAACTTTCCTTACCGTGTCCCGCACTTTGATACGTCTTGTGCGTCTTCCTTCTTTTAGTTTCCTCATGAAAAGACTTTCATTATAATCTCCTTTTCTTTTCATGAAGCTTGCCATACTCAAGAATCCACTCTGACTGTCCGCCTCATAGATATTATCTCCTGACACCTCCTGCACTCCGCCGAATGCAATACCATTGATAATGTCAGCATACCTCTCATCATCTGAGAAATATGCTTTCCAACTGATATCACTTTTCATATTTTCTCCTCCTGTATGCGCAGGAGTCCTGTCCCAAACCCCTGCTTTTATTTTTTATGGATTTAAAAGCATGGATTTTCCGGTTTGCGGTTTAGTAAATTTAAAATATATACCGCATATAGAACTGCCTTGAAGGCAGAAGAATGGTTATCTGAAACACAGACATCATGTCAGGATGCACTGTATTATAGAAAATATGCTTTTATTAGAGTATATCATAGTAAATTATCACGTGCAAGTATTATCGGTTTTTCGTCAATAAAATCTATCATATATTTGTAACACCATCATTTTATTGACACTTCAATAAAAATTTCCGGCAACTGAGCCGTAAACTCCCTATTGTTTATATCTTCAAATGGAGAAATACTTTCTCCAAAAACTACTTTATATGCGTGCAAAAGCTGATGTTCTACGCCAAATGTTTTTTTATATTCATCATTCCATGCCCTGTCGCCGTATTTATAGTCGCCAAGCAGCGGATGTCCGATGCTTGCCAGATGTGCCCTGATCTGGTGGGATTTTCCGGTAATAAGTTCGACCTCAAGTAAAGTCTTATCCTTCTCCTGCCTTATTGGAATATACCTTGTACAAATATAGGCTTTCCTGTCCATACCTTCCATTAATGAGGAAAATACCTCCACTTTATTACTTTTCTCATCCTTGACAAGATACCCTTCCAATAATTTTTCCTCGGTAATACTGCCTTTTACATAAAGAAGATAATACTTATGTAAACCACGTGCCCGAAGCGCCTCACTTAAAAACTGTGCGCCCTGAACTGTTTTAGCACAGAGCACGATTCCGCTTGTATTTCGATCCAGTCTGTTGCAGACAGAGGGACGGAAAGTCTGAAGGTCGTCTTCTGTTAGCTGGTGACATTCAAGCAGGTAATTTATAAGCCATTCATTTAGTGAAAAATCCTTGGGGGATGCTTTTTGTGTAAGCATGCCCGCCGGTTTATTAGCAAGCAAAATGTGTGTATTTTCATAAATAACATCGGGATGTGCGGCTACTGCATCTATATTTGCTGAATATGAATTTCCGGTTTTCACATGAGCTATATTAAACGCATCTTCTTTTGTTGTATCTACATGCTCTGTCCATAATTTCTGCTGTTCTCCCATAAATTTACGCAGTGTTTCATCCGAAAAATACACCGATACCGTATCCCCACAAACAAGTTTTTCACGACCGTCAGCCTTTTTATCGTTCAACACAATATTCTTTTTGCGCAGCATTTTATATAAAAAACCGCTTCCAGCTTCCGGCAGCAGTTTATGCAGATATTTATCAAAGCGCTGTCCGGCCTCACGCTCGGTTATAGTCCTTTTATACATTACCAGATTCCTCACAACGTAATTGAATAAAACATCCTGATCATATCATCTCTGTCTTTGCTTTCTTCTATATCCAATTCTGTCAACTGACGCATTCGGTCAATATACTTATCCAGATTATCAAAGATTTTGACGGTCATATTCTTGTATCCGTCCTGTTTAAGCATCTGCTCTATGTGTTTTTCTCCGGCGTTGCAGTCGCAGTTTTTATCATCAGCATAAGCACATACCATATTGCCTTTTAGAACCATATGGCTGATCGGAAAGTTTTTCTGGTAAGATGTAAAGTACATATCATAAAAGCCAGTAAGTTTGTCATCATATTCGGATATCTTCTCATGCGCCGACGCACTACACCCTACGGCCCTTAAAAACATCACCACATTGACCGCACTTTTACAAGCGGGAAGGCAGCCTAACACCGCCACCACCGTAAGTAAATTTTTACTGCTCCCTGTAGTAAAATAGCCTATTCCATATACTGCCAACGATATTGCGAAGAAAAGGATAGTCCTTGCTATGGAAAATTTTTTCTGATATTCGATATAGCCGTAGCCGCCTTTGTATATTCGTTTTGCCATTATAGTGCTATTCCTCTCATATATGTAATCCTAGTGCTTTGTAAAAACATACACAACCTTCATCGGTATTCCGTAAATTGATATTCTCTTTTTCTTCTTACTGTCTAAAAGTGCCTTGTATACAACCTTTTCGGGTTTAGCCATCGTAAGTTTCTTTAAAAAGTTCATTTTTCCGTATCTTCCATAGGCATGTGATAAAAACGGCGTATCCACCGGTCCCGGGCAGACCACTGTAACTGATATGCCCTTAGACTTTAACTCTTTTCCAAGCGCTTTGCTAAAAGAATATACATATGACTTCGATGCCGCATACACCGCAAAATTCGCCTGCGATGAAAAGGCTGAGGCTGAGGCCATCTGTATAATTCTACTGCCCTTTCTCATATAGGGCAGACAATATTTAGTCATCTGCGTGAGAGCAAGCACATTGAGTCGGACCGTTTGTGACACCTCAGTTCTGCTCTGTTTATCAAATGCGCCATAAATTCCTGTGCCTGCGCAATTGACCAGTACCGAAATCGCCGGATTGCGTATCATCAGAACTTCTGCAAAATGCGCAAGCTTGCTTTCATCTGAAATATCAATGGATATTGTCCTAATCTTAATTTCATGTGCTTTATGTGATTTATCTCTACATTTTTTAAGTTCAATTTCCTTTGTAAGTTCAAGCGCCAGTTCTTCTAACGGTTCTCTTCTTTTAGCTAAAAGCCAGATTTCATCAGTTTTTACGAGTGTTGTTGCAAGCTGCGTTGCAAATTCTTTTCCCATTCCGGATGATGCTCCGGTAATAATCGCTATGTTCACAAAATCGCCCCTCTCTTCATATAAGTAATTGCAAAGTTTTACTTTTGCAACCGTCTAAATGCTTTTTTATTTTTTCTTGCGTCTATTTCTCCCCGCATTTGCTGCATATTTATTCGATTTTGTGTCTTTAATCTGATTTAGATTTTTATATGTTTTTGTGTTTTTAGCCGATTTAGAACCTTTTTCTGCTCTTGCGTTTTTATCTTGTTTGGAATTATTACTACCTTTTGTGCTTTTCCTTGATTTCGCTGCGATTTTCCTTGGTGGAATCAGGCACATTTTGTCAAAGCCGATTAAATCCTCCCTGCCGGCCTTAACCAAAGCCTCTTTTACAAGTTCGTAATTATCCGGGCTGCGGTACTGGATCAATGCACGTTGCATCGCCTTTTCATGAGGATTTTTGCATACATACACTTTTTCCATGTTCCTTGGGTCTATTCCGGTATAGTACATGACTGTAGAAACCGTTGAAGGCGTAGGGTAAAAATCCTGAACCTGTTCCGGCATATATCCCAAATCCCTTAAGTATTCGGCAAGCTCTACAGCTTCTTTAAGCGTCGAGCCGGGATGCGACGACATCAAATATGGCACAAGAAACTGATTTTTACTTAACTTTTCATTTATTTTACCATATTTTCGGACAAACTGCTCATAAATCTCTCGCTTAGGTTTTCCCATTTTAGAAAGCACTGCATCCGAAATATGCTCCGGCGCCACTTTTAACTGCCCACTTATATGATGCTCTACAAGTTCACGGAAAAACGTATCATTTTTATCTGTTAACAGATAATCAAAACGAAGTCCGGAACGGACAAAGACCTTTTTTACCCCGGGCAGAGCGCGCAGTTTCCTAAGAAGACTAAGATAGTCGGAATGATCTATGTATAGGTTAGTACACGGTTTAGGAAAAAGGCATTGCTTGTTCTTACATACGCCATGTTTAAGCTGTTTCTCACAAGCCGGATGCCTGAAATTCGCCGTAGGACCTCCTACATCATGAATGTACCCCTTAAAATCAGGCTCTTTTATCATAAGCTCCGCTTCTTTTATAATGGATTCATGACTCCTTGTCTGGACTATCCTCCCCTGATGAAATGTCAGTGCGCAAAAATTACAGCCGCCAAAACACCCTCTATTGCTTATCAGGGAAAACTTAACCTCCGAAATGGCCGGAACACCACCCTTATCCTCGTAGCTTGGATGATAGGTCCGCATGTATGAAAGTTCATAAATTGCGTCCATTTCCTGCGTTGTAAGCGGTTTCTGCGGCGGATTTTGTACCACATAGACCTGATGCGGATATTCTTCTATAAGTACTTTTCCTGTAAATGGATCCGTATTTTCATATTGAGTTGCAAAACTCTTCGCATATAACTCAGAATCTTTTTCAAGGTCTTCGTAAGGCGGCAGAGAAATTGCATCATATATGCCGGAGATATCTCTTGTGCGGTAAACCGTTCCCGCCACAAAAGTAATATCTTTTACGTCGATACCGCTTGATAATGCATCGGCAATCTCTACAATAGATTTTTCTCCCATTCCATATGAAATAATATCGGCCTGACTGTCAAGCAGAATGGAATGTTTTAATTTATCCGACCAATAATCATAATGTGCCATCCTGCGAAGACTGGCTTCTATGCCGCCTATTATGATTGGCACATCTTTATATGTTTTACGGATCAGATTACCATAGACAACCGTCGCGTGATCCGGACGTTTATAAGGCTCACCGCCTGCGGTATAGGCATCGCTTGTCCTATGCTTTTTGGAGACATAATAGTGATTTACCATAGAATCCATATTGCCTGAGGTAACTAAGAAACCAAGTCTCGGCCTGCCAAGAATCGTTATGCTGTCATCGTCCTTCCAGTCAGGCTGCGAGATGATCCCCACGCTGTAGCCGTTTGCCTCCAATACCCTGCTGATAACCGCCGCTCCAAAAGAAGGATGATCCACGTAGGCGTCACCAATAACATAAACGAAATCAAGCTGTTCTATTCCGGCCTTTTTCATATCCTCTCTTGAAATCGGTAAAAATCCCATTTAATCCTCCATCCTGACTCAACCTGCGACGTTTGGGCAAAGGCGTTATCAACGCCTGTACAAACTCGTGGGTGAAAAATTTATTTTTCACCCTAGTTCCCTAAAATCATGAATATAATAATCCGCCGCAGCCCTTATTTCTTCCTCATGCGCCTTAGACGCAGCATCATATACCGCACATACTCTCATCCCTGCGGACTTACCTGCCATAATGCCCGGAACTATGTCTTCAAATACAAGGCAGTTTGCCGCTGATACGCCAAGTGCTTTGGCCACTGCCAGATATATATCCGGCGCCGGTTTGCCTTTTTCCACATCGCATCCCGTCATTATGCAGTCAAAATGTGAATTAAGGCTATGTACGGACACAAAATTTTCCACTAACTCTCTTGAATTGCTTGTTGCTATGCCAAGTTTGATCTTTTTCTCTATGCAGAGATTGATAAAGGTCTGTGCGCCTTCTTTTAATTTAACTTCATAGCTGTATTTATCCCATGCCATTCGGTTCCAGTCAGCCTTAATCTGGTCTAATTCGTCAGGAATCGCAAAGGTTTCCTTAAAAAATAAAGCAGTCTCACTAAAACTCCTGCCTCCGATAAGCGACTGTAGGTTAGCCGGCGGCTTGATACCGAATTTTCCAAGATATTCAACATCAATTGCAGACCATATCCACATGGAATCCGCAAGGGAACCATCCAAATCAAAAATTACGGCTTCTACTCCGTCAAGCGACAATTTATCCGGACGCATATCCACTCATCCTTTTTTCATATACTAGTATAACAGTTATTTACGGTGCAATTTATGATCAAAAAATTATACGACTCATTTACTAAGCTTCTCTTTACGCTGCTTGCATTATACCTTACCTATCTGCTCCTGCACTATCCGAAGCAGTCTCTTGAGTACGCCTCTATAGGTCTTGATCTATGGTTTAAAAAAATGATACCCACGCTTCTTCCCTTCATGATACTGTCCGGCATCATGGTACGCATGAATCTGACTGAGCGCTTTGCTAGATGCTTTCATCCCCTATTTCATATACTTTGGGGAACATCTCTAAACGGTTCATACGTAATACTTATGGGCATGTTATGCGGCTTCCCTATGGGTGCAAGGGTAATCGGCGAACTATGCCATGCCGGTAAACTTTCCGAAGATGAAGGCGCATATCTACTTGCCTTCTGTAACAATATAGGGCCGATATATTTTATAAGTTTTGTAATGGGTACGCTCTCTTTGTCCGGTAACTATATTCCGTTTATTATAATGTACGGTGTACCGCTTGTCTATGGATGCTTTTTGCATTATATGGTTTACATAAAAAAGGCATTATGCTATTTTTTAAAAAAGAAACAATCATATACATACATATCTTACTCAGGCAATAATGCACTAAAGGCTCAATCAGCCGAAAACCATCCCACACCGTCACTTCTCTCAGCAATCGATGATTCCGTCATCTCAGGGCTTATAGGCATCGGAAAACTGGGTGGTTACATGGTATTTTTTAATCTGTTAAATGTGATGTTTATACCTTTTTCTGCGCTGTCTGACAAGTTTCTTGCACTATGTAACTGCATACTAGAGATCACCAGCGGAATAAACCGCATAGGACCTTCTGGTTTTTATATGATTCTGATCTTACTTCCGTTTGGCGGTCTTTCCTGTATAGCGCAGACCTATAGTATGATCAAGGATACCAACTTATCCATTTCCAGATACTTCATGCACAAATGTATCCAGACAATAATAACCGCGATCATTTACTTTTTCGTCTTCGCTTTTTCTTCTTATTATGCCTTATGGCAATAAGTATTGTCCACATCATGGCAAGTACAATAATTACACCAATTAGACAGACCTTTATAAAATATACCATTGTAACAGGTTTTTGCTCTTCACTTTCTTTTTGCGAATGATAAGATATCTCTTCATAATCTTTCTTAGAAATCGCCTGACCGGTCGTTTCTAAAGCATCTGCCGACGACTGTGAATCGTTGCTGTCATTTTCTTCACTCTGAAAATCGGCAGCTTCATCTTCATCGTTTGCCACGTCATAGCTGGTCGATGCAAGGTTAAGAGCATTGCTTGTAGTATATAAATCATATCCGTTGTATGCATTAACCATCACCTGCGGTACAATCCCCGAAGGAACCTTAAATGTGAATTCAAAGGTGTCTCTCGACTTATCCGGCCATCTTTGCAGTTCGGAAAAATTCTCTCCGCCGTCGTAACTATAGGTATAATAAAGCATCCCACTGTCATAATCAGCCGCAGACACACGCAGCGTCACATCTCCGCTTTTCTTATTCTGTTCTACAAGTTCTATAATGCATACATCAGGTTCCGTCTTATCAGGACTCACTACATGATTAGGTATAGCTACGTCAGTTTTCTCATACCCACGGTAATCTTTTCCAAGGATGTCCGACTTAAGCCCATAATACTTTGCAACAGCCTCTGCGTCCAGTCTTCCGAATTTTTCCAGTTTCTCTTTATGGTCATAAAAAGGCTTATCGTTCTCCTGATCCAGATGGCAGTGCTCAATCAGCACACAGGGCATGTTTCTTTCCGTAGAATGACGTATAATGCCATAGTAATCCTCACCCTTTTCATTTAACCTTGTCTTAATACCACGCGAATACAGACCAAGATCCTCTAAAAGTCCTATTTCAATGTTTGCAAAAGCATAGCCCCTGCTGTACTGTTCCCCATATGCGGAAATCCAAGTTTCAGCCCCAAACAAGGTGTGATACTCGGACAGATTAAAATGCAGGCAGAACAAAAAGTCTGCGCCGACACTTTTTGCGTACTCGCACCGCTCGTCCAAATCCATATCCTTATCACCGGTTCTTGTCAGGTAAACTGTAATGCCTTCGTACTTCTCAAGTTCTTCTTTCATGGCATTGGCAACGATTAAAGTCATCTCTTTTTCGGTATAGTCTTCATATTGTCCGCCAAGATTTTTACCACCATGCCCAGGATCTATTACCACCACAATATCAGAGTTTTCCTCCGAAGACAGCTCCTCGCCTGCTTCGTCGGAGACAGGCTCATTTTCAGCCGTTTCTCCGGAAACTTCTCCATCACCTTTTTCGGCCGCATAAACCATACATCCGCCTTCCGCCTGTGCCATAACTTCTCCGGTACAGGCAAGTATCAAAATAAAATTTATTGTGAAAAACAACGGACAGTACGCGCTGCGAACTGTCCTTAAGTTTGATAATAATCCGTCTTTCCTGCAAAATCGGCTTATTATGAAATTATGTATCATATCATTAATCATGCCTTTCAACTTTTTATCATATCTAAATTAATTGCTTCTTCGGCATGGTCATCATAATCTACCTCTTTAAGCAATTGTTCAACCTCATGCGGTTTAAGTTCCGCTCGGTTAGCCTTGACTACCTCATTATAACCATTAATTGCATTATAAAAACTCTCATAATGAGCAGACGCGGCATTGAGCGAATTTGTCATTATATTTTCAAGATTGGACAACATATCGTCAAGATACTGCATAGCCGAACTTCTGACGCCATTAGCTTCATTAGTCGCATTATCCAGTATTTCCTGAGCCTGATGTGCTGCAAGCGTAACTACTTCATTCGCCTGGGCATAAGCCTGCTGCATAATCTCATGCTCGTTGATCAGCTCATTGGTATGTACAGTCGCTTCATTAATAATAGTCTCCGCCTTGGCGCGGGCATCATTCAAAATTGCCTCTTTATTGGAAATAATCTTCTGATAACGCTTGATCTCATCCGGCGTTTTCATACGAAGTTCCCGCAAAAGCTCATCAATCTCTTCCTTATTGACTAAAATATTCACCTTAGAAAGCGGCTGATACTTACATCCGTCAATATAATCTTCAATCTCATCAATTAATTGTTCGATTTTACTGCTCATATCTACTCCTATCTTACATGACCATATTTTTCATAGACCAATTTACCGACAAAATCCGGAACACATTGCGATATATCCCCATTAAAACTGGCAATTTCCTTGACGCTGGACGAACTAAGATAAGCATATTCAAGGCTTGTTGTCAAAAATACCGTATCCAGTTCTCCTCCGGAAAGTTTCTTATTGGTCTGAGCTATCTGCAGTTCATATTCAAAGTCCGTTATCGCTCGAAGCCCCCTGATTGCTACATTCACACCCTTGCGCTTCGCATAATCGATCAAAAGTCCACTAAAAGAGTCCACCTTGACATTAGGTATATCTTTAGTCGCCTCTTCTAGTATTCTAACACGTTCTTCAACAGAAAACAATGGAGTCTTTGTGTTATTATTTAACACACTCACCGTTAATTCGTCAAAAATTTCAGAGGCTCTCTTAATAACATCCAGATGTCCAAACGTAACCGGATCAAAACTGCCTGGATAAATTGCTGTCTTCATATCAATAACCGTGCCTTTCCCTCAGCCTGTATGGATATTAACATAACATAATAATTTTATATTATTTTTATCAAATTGTCTACTAACTTTGTAATTATAATGACTTAATACATTTTTTCAGGCAAATTTCATTGTCAAATCGATTTTATAAACTCCCAAATTTCTGTTAGAAAATCATCAGAAACATAAGTATTCTTTCCACCGGCGACTGTTTCCCCAATGTCATAACGCCCCAATCCTGTGCTCTTCTTCCAAAGGATTTAAAATTTCCGTTTGGCGTCATACGCCACGCACTATTTGTATAATTCTGCAGTTCTGAATCAATCGAAGAAGCCAGCATTCTTGCTACATGGTCGCAATTATTTTTATAAATCTGATATACCGGTAAGCTATCATCCTGCCCCATCTGCTCCAGATTATGTTCATATTCAATCTTTTTGCCTTCATCTTCTTCCATTGCCCATTCTTCATATAAAGCCGCAAACTGTTTCTCTGCATCAAGATATGGAACCGTCTGTTCTAGTATAGAATTGTAATCCTCTGCTGTAATCGATCTGTATAACGCATAATCATAATTGTCTGTAAGCTGATCTCCGTCTATATGCAAATTACCTGTATGTAAAAATGCTTCCGTATCCGCGACATTCATCGTCCCTATGCTCATTTTCCCGATGCCGCTCTTTCCCAGGAGACTTTCCCATAATGTTCTCTGCATTCCATTATAACTTAATACCGTTCCACAACCTTTTTCATCCACAATCATTATAATACTGTGCCCCAGACCTTTCATACCGTCTGCATTCACTATATAATACAACATATAGCTGCCTTCAGTAAAAGAAGAAGCCCTCGTCGAAAGGTGTATTAAAAAACATAGACAAAGGTAAACCACTATCAAAACAACTGCGCCATACTTTATAAATTTTTTAGCCCTACATCCCGCTTCACGCATTCTTTACCTGCCTTTCCAGCAACAGTACCACATCTCCCTCCAAAAGCAGTGTAGAACCCTGAGGACATATATTTTTATTTCCGCGCTTCACCATTACCACAAATACCCTTCGGGAAATATCCAGATCCTTTATCCTGTGTCCAATCCAGCTATGATCCGCCTCCAGACACATCTCATCAATGCGGCACTCAAGCATTTTTGTGCTGGTAGTTCCTAACAGCAGACTATCTCCTGCTTCCATTACCAGACTCTCATGGGGTGTATACACATCATCCCCACGAAGCACAACTGCCGGATAAAGTCCTTGCGGCAGCTCCACATCCTTTAACCTAAGCCCCATATATGGATGCCCATTGACAATATTGATCGTAATGAAATCCGCGTTATGCTGAGAATAGCTTCCTACTTTAATTTTCGTATAATACTCCACGAAACCGGCGGAAATTATACCTGTGGGAATAGCGACCATACCTACCCCGAGAAAGGCAATGACTATCCCCATGATCCGCCCTCCTATCGTTACCGGATAAATATCCCCATAACCGACTGTAAGGAGTGTGGCTGCGGACCACCATATTCCGGAAAAGGCATTGGAGAAATTCTCCGGCTGCGCTTCATGCTCCAGACCATACATGCATAAAGACGAGGCCAGCATCAGAATCAACACCAGAAAAATCGAAGATACTAAAGCGTTCCTTTTCTCCCTTAATACCTCAGTAATTACGTTAAAAGCATCATACCGTGAATTAATCCTAAACAGATGCAGGATACGCACCACCCGGAGCATGCGGAAGGCAACTGCTCCGCTTGGAATAAAAAATGGACAAAAATACGGAAGGATCGTCAGCAGATCTACCACGCCATAAAATGACACCGCAAATCGCAACACCGCCACCGGATACGACTTTTCAGGATAAAGACAGTCAGCCGTCCATATCCTTAAGATATATTCTATAAGGAAAATAAGCATGGTAACAAGCTCAACCGTCGCAATCATGCCCTCATATCCGGCTGATTCTTCAAATGTCTGAAAAAAAGTGACGGAAATATTGGCCAGTATTACAATTATGATAAAAATATCAAAACACATGCTCGGAATATCCGACATGTTACCAATCTGTATGATTTTAAACACGCGCCTCTTAACGGCAGCCATTTTTTTAGTCATATTCATACTTTAAATGCCTTTCCATTTCTTTGTAGTTCCGCCAATTTCTCTAATATCTATGGATTTCTACATAATATAATAATTTATATTATTTTTATCATGTTGTCTATAGTTTTGTGTTTACTTAAACTTTACCCATTGTAGCAAATACGTACTTTTACCAAAATATGACAAATAACATCTGTTTATATAATTTAGCTTAATTGAGAATAATATAAATTGTTATAAAATAAAAAGGAGTTCCACATGGGAATTGATTATATAAAACTTGGAAAAAACATAAAATATTTCAGAAAACAAAAGAATATTACTCAGGAACAACTTGCAGAAGCACTTGACTTGTCAGCCGGCTTTGTAAGCCAGATAGAGCGCGGAGTATGCAGAATGAGTTTTGATACCTTAATTAACATTTGTGATTTTCTGGAATGTTCCGCCGGAGATATAATTAACAATTCTCAACTGGCATACACCGTTCCAAAAATTAATGATTTAAATCCTCAAATCACCGATGATTTCTATATACTATATAAAAAGCTGCCCTTAAAAGAGCAACAGCTTTTTTACCATATGATTAAGGCTTATATGGAAAATATGTGAAACTTTCAGTTGTCTTACTGAAAACATTTATAGATTATGTAAATCATATGATAATTTATAAAATTCATTGCATTATTCTTAATGATATGGTATAAACTAATTAAGGAAATACCGTTTATTGATTTTTCAATCTATTTTTCTAATAATGAACAATCCATAACACTAAAAATAAAGTTCAGAGATTGTTTATACTTCTTCGCAAGCATGCCATAAAGTAAATACTTTGCATTTACTCTTATTGTTCACTTAATATTCCAGCTTGTGTATAGTGATTATACTAAAATACTATAGGATGATAATATGTTTAAATATGTTAATGCAGCTCTATATAACGTAGATTTAGAAGGTGAAAATACATCTGAATTTGATGGTGAACACCCAACTCTTGTTATTAGAACAAAAATGGAAAAGGAAATGTATATCGCCATACCTTTTACAACATACACAAAAGAAAAATGGCAAAAACTAAAGAAATATATGTGCTGTAGATCCATTTCAACAAACTCTATTGCCAGAATTGATAAAATGGAAATCATCTCATCCGGTAAAATAAAAAATAGGTGGCGGGAAAATGGAAAGCTATTAATACCAGAACCAGAAGATTTGCAAAATGTAATAAATAATGCTCTGGCGTATTTTAAATCAAGTTTTTCGCTAGGAAAAAACGAATATAAAAAGGTTCAGAAAAACACTGAGCAACTTACAAAAGAATTTGAAAAAATTTTTGGTATACATTCCAATGAACAATCCTTTATATCAGTTTTTTTTACACAAAATGAATGTATTTTTTCCTTTGACAAAAGTTACACAAATAATATTTCGATACAAGAATTATATGATATTATAAATATATATTTTAACAGACATAACTACAAAGTCTTTATGGATGATAAAAATATATCTATTATTGTGGCAAATACGGAAAAGAGACTATTGACCTTAAAATCAAAATATGTTAAAGTGAACGCAACGGAAGGGTAGTTTTACTATATGGACATAAATCCAGCCGTTACTTATATTGACAAGGGTGTACAGGGTTGTTAATTTTATAACGTAAACCCAGACACATATTATATGAACAAAATGCATATAGTAAGACGGGTGTACAGGGTTGCATTTATGCGTAAATCCAGACACATTAAGATGGAAAAAGACGGTCAATACCGTCTTTTTTCTTCTATATAAGTTTCAAAAACACATGCTTATTAGTCTTATACCTCTTATCCTTAACTATCTCATACCCCAGCTCTTCCACATACGAGAAATCCTCATCGCGCATAGCTTCCACCACAATAAGCGTATTCTCCGTCACATACGGCATATTTTTTAATAGCGCCAACACCTGTTTTTCAAACTCCTGCCCATACGGTGGATCCATAAAAATAACGTCGGCCTCTTTTTCATGAATTCCGGAAAGGGCGCTTAAAGCATCCTGCTTTAACACCGTTGCATCCTCAGTTAATCTGGTAAATTTCAGATTGTCCAGAATACAGGCGATTGCATTCTTATTATTTTCTATAAAATAAGCATGCTTTGCGCCGCGGCTAAGTGCCTCTATTCCAATTCCGCCACTGCCGCTGAATAAATCTATGAAAATACCGTCCGGAAGATATGGCTGAAGCATATTAAATAAAGTCTCTTTTATACGATCCGTAGTCGGTCTTGTATCAAGACCTTCCGGTGTCTTTAATTTAAGGCTTCGTGCCTTCCCTGCAATAACACGCATCTGTAGTGTTCCTTTCCCTTAATATTCCGGTTTCTTATTCCACAATCCTATCCCAACAGCCATTTGTACTTCTCCACACTGTAAAGAGGTACAAACGGAATCAAAATCGGTGTCTTTTTTACATAGGTCTGATACTCTTTGTCTGCGCCATAGTTTCTATTCTGCCGGATTTCCAGCCGTCTTGCACCGCCAAACATAATGTATACGATACATTCCCAGCCAATGATTGCCGTCGCCCACTGCCAACCGCCTGAAAGTGTACCTATACCTGTAACGAGTACGCCGGTCCATACCAAAATTTCTCCCAGATAATTTGGACAACGAACAAGCTTATATAATCCACTATCACAAAAACGTTTCGGATTTTTCTTTTTTGCTTCAGATTTTTGTATGTCTGCCAGTGATTCTAAAACTACACCGCATATCATAATTACGATACCGGTATACGCAAATCCGTCCGCGATGCCGTCATTTTGCAGCCTGAAGAAAACCGGAGAAACCTGCAATACATAAAGTAATGAACAACTGATCCAAATCGCCAGCTTGGCCACAAGCTTCATACCGGAACCGTCATTAATCTCTTTTTTCATCGTGTTGCGGTAAGAGGCGCTTTTAATCTCGCGAATCAATAAATATCCGCCCAACCTGCATCCATAAATAATAAATAGCACGCAGGCTATAACCGTTATTATGTTTAAATTATCTCGGAAAACAATTAACATTGTCACTCCGAGGCCCGCTATTGAAAATCCGTATCCCAATGAAATAAAATATACATACTTATAAAATCCTACAGCACTGATCACCAATGCTACAATCAATAATATAAGAAATGCAGACGCAAATGTTTCCGTAAAACTCAATTCTATCGTCTCCTTATTATACCCTCACTTTAACATTATACCCTCACTTTAACGCCCTTGGTATCTCTATTACCTAATTTAAGCTTATTTAACTCAATAGTCTTCTCTTTATATTCAATGGTGCTGTCATCGGTGCTTCTGGTATAATATACAGCTTCCAGCTCGTCATTTGCACCCAGTTTCATGCCGCGTACGCCTACAGCAGCCTTCTTCTTCTCGGGAATATCGGCCACCGGAAATCTTAGGAAGTAACCGTCTTTAGTCTGCAAAATTATATTCTGCTGTTCCTTATACGTAACAACGCTTACAACCTCGTCGCCATCCTGTAACTTGGTTGCAGCAACGGTTCTTTTGGCTACATCGAACTCGCCTCCGTCAACAATCTTAAGCATTGCCTGCTTGGTGGCAAAAATTACACGATAAAGGTTTAAATCGGTCTGGCTTGCCGCATAGATAATGCTTTCTTTAGATGAATCATAATTACTTATATTATCAATAGGAATACCTTTGTCCCTGAATCTTCCGAAAGGTATATCCGAAGCTTTTATCGTATGAAGCTGTCCGGTATTTGTGAAAATACATACTTTTCCCATATTCTTACACTGGAACACATATCGGTTTTCCGCATGTACAGTATCTTTATTTCGTTCATAGGTTTGTAAATCTATCGTTCTGGCATAACCAAAACGGTCCATGAGAAAGACAATGTCCATCTCTTCTACCTTTTTCTCAACATAGACGGCTTCCTCTGCATTTGTAATTTCGGTTCTTCTCTTGCGGCCATAGCTTTCTTTTATCTCATCAAGCTCGTTTATAATAACCTGCGCCATGGAATCGCGTCTTGCAAGGATATCTTCATAACGGTATATATTCGCCATTGTATCTTCATGCTCATTAATAAGCGCTTCTATTTCCAATCCGATTAATTTATATAAGCGCATTTCCAGAATGGCGTTTGCCTGTTTTTCGGAAAAAAGAAGCTGTGTCGCCATGATTTTGGATTCCTTGCTTCTGAATTTAATTCCGTCTACCTTACCTTCAACAAGACAGGCTTTGGCCATATTTCTGTCTTTGGAGCCTCTAAGGATTTCAATAATTAAATCTATTACATTGCAGGCTTTAATAAGGCCTTCCTGAATTTCCTTTTTATCAAGCTCTTTTTCAAGCAGGTTCTTATATTTTCTGGTTGTCACCTCAAAGCTGAACTTAACGTTTGCCGCAAGAATCTGCTTTAAGCCCATAGTTTCCGGCCTGCCATCGGAAATTGCCAGCATATTTACACCGAAGGTGTCTTCGAGCCTTGTTTTCTTATATAAAAGGTTTTTAAAATTCTCAACATCGGCGTCTTTTCTAAGTTCTATAACAATACGTATGCCTTCTTTGGAAGACTGGTTTGTTATGTCAACTATATCCTGTGTCTTCTTGCTTTCCACAAGATTAGCCACATCCATTAAAAATTTACCGATATTGGCGCCTATCATAGTGTATGGGATTTCCGTAATTACCAGATTGATTCTGCCGCCTTTTGCCTTCTCTACTTCCACTTTTCCTCGGATCTTGATCTTACCCATTCCGGTCTCATAAATCTCAAGCAGCTCGTCTTTATTGATGACAATGCCGCCGGTCGGGAAATCTGGGCCTTTGACATAGCGCATAAGCTCTCTGGTCGTAATATTTTCATCATTCATATAGGCTTTGGTGGCGTTTATTATTTCCACCATGTTATGAGGCGGTATATTGGTCGCCATACCGACAGCAATACCCTCCGAGCCGTTGATCAGCAGATTAGGGATTTTGACCGGAAGAACGCTCGGCTCTTTCTCTGTTTCATCAAAGTTAGGTACGAAATCCACAACATCCTTATCCAAATCGGCAAGAAAAGCTTCCTGTGTAATGCGCTCAAGCCTTGCTTCCGTATAACGCATCGCAGCAGCACCGTCACCTTCGATATTGCCGAAGTTACCATGCCCGTCCACAAGGGGCAGCCCCTTTTTAAAATCCTGAGTCATAACGACAAGCGCGTCATAAATTGAACTGTCGCCATGCGGATGATACTTACCCATAGTATCTCCGACGATACGCGCCGCCTTACGGTATGGTCTGTCATAACGGATTCCCAGCTCATACATATCATAAAGAGTTCTTCTTTGTACGGGTTTAAGTCCGTCCCTTACATCCGGAAGCGCTCTGGCAATTATGACGCTCATGGCATAGTTTATAAAAGATTTCTGCATTACTTCGGAGTATTCCGTTTTGATTATTCTGTCGTTCATAAAATATCTATTACCTCTTTGTTTCTAATTTTATATATCCAACTCAGCATCCTGTGCGTTATTATATATAAACTGTTTACGCGGAGCAACATCTGTCCCCATCAGCATTTCAGTAACCTCGGATGCCATACGCGCATCTTCAATTTCTACCAACTTAAGCAGCCTTGTTTCCGGATCAAGCGTAGTCTCCCACAGCTGGTTGGCATCCATTTCTCCAAGTCCCTTATATCGTTGTAATGTAAATGGTCCTTTATGGGTTTTACGATATTTTTCTAACGCTTTATCGTCATATAGATATTCTTCTTTTCCCTTAGATGGCATCGCTTTATAAAGAGGCGGCATTGCTATATAGACATGCCCCTCATAAATAAGCTCAGGCATAAAGCGGTAAAACAAGGTAAGGAGCAGGTTTGATATATGTTCGCCATCCACATCTGCATCTGCCATAATGATTATTTTATCATAGCGCAGCTTGGTAATATCAAAATCATTGCCGTATCCTTCCGAAAATCCACAGCCAAAAGCATATATCATGGTCTTGATCTCCGCATTGGCAAGAACCTTGTCAATACTTGCTTTTTCCACATTCAAAATCTTACCGCGGATTGGCAAAATTGCCTGAAACATACGGTTTCTTGCAGTTTTGGCGCTGCCGCCCGCGGAATCACCCTCTACAATGAATATTTCACATTTAGAAGGATCTTTGGACTCACAATTTGCTAATTTCCCATTGGAATCAAAGGAAAATTTCTGCTTTGTAAGCATATTGGTCTTGGCCTTTTCCTCCGCCTTACGGATTTTTGCAGCCTTTTCCGCACATCCTATGATGTTTTTCAAGGTTTCCAGATTTCTGTCAAAATAACGGACAATTTCGTCTCCCGTAACCTTCGATACGACTTTTGCGGCATCCTGATTGTCCAGTTTAGTCTTGGTCTGTCCTTCAAACCTTGGATCTGGATGCTTGATCGATATAACGGCAGTCATACCATTTCTTACATCCGCGCCCGTAAAATTGACGTCTTTTTCCTTAAGAATATTAAGACCTCTTGCGTAATTGTTTATTACATTTGTAAACATGGTTTTAAAGCCGGTGAGGTGTGTTCCCCCCTCGGCATTATATATGTTATTACAAAAGCCCAAAACGTTCTCATGAAATTCATTAACATACTGAAAAGCGCCCTCGACGGTAATGCCTTCTGCTTCGCCTTTAAAGAAAATTACATCATGAATACTCTCTTTGGACTTATTCATGTCTTTTACAAAACCGACAATTCCTTCCGGCTCATGAAATTCAACATGCTCTGTTTCTTCTTTTCTTTTGTCTTCAAAGACAATTGTTAAATTTGGATTTAAGTATGCAGTCTCATGAAGACGGCTCTTAACGTCATCTTCCTTAAACCTAGTCTTGTCAAAAATCGTATCGTCCGGCATGAACGTAATCTTGGTTCCGGTCTCCTTTGTCTTTCCGATCACAGGCAAAAGACCGTTATTTAACTCAAGCGTCGGTATACCGCGCTCATACTTATCTTCATAAATAAAACCTTCCGTCTTGACCGTCACATGCAGCCATTCAGACAAAGCATTGACAACCGAAGAACCCACGCCATGCAGACCGCCGCTTGTCTTATATGCTTCATTATCAAATTTTCCGCCCGCGTGAAGTGTCGTAAATACCAGTCTCTCCGCACTCATGCCTTTTTCATGCATACCTACCGGAATACCGCGGCCGTCATCTTCTATCGTTGCGGAGCCATCCGCTTCTAACGTAACATAAATAGTATTACAATAGCCCGCAAGATGCTCATCCACTGCATTATCTACAATTTCATATATTAAATGATTAAGTCCCTTGGTAGAAACGCTTCCTATATACATACCCGGTCTTACCCTGACGGCCTCTAAGCCTTCTAAGACGGTTATGCTGGACGCGTCGTACTTGTTTTCTTTTGACATAAAAAGTAACCATGCCTTTCTTTATCGCTTGATATTATTGCATATTTTACCATAAAAAGATTTAAATTGCAAAAGGGTGTTATTTAAATGCCACGAACATGCCACGAACTTAGGGCAATATAAATAAAAACGGGGCTCGAACCGCGGGAGCGAAGGTCGCCCCGTTTTTATTTATATTGTCCTAAGTTCTGGGTATTGGCAAATGAATTTATAATAGTACTTCATATAAGTATTCACGTCCCCGCTTTCCTACTCTGTCAACCAGCTTCATATGGTATAGGATATGCAACGTCAGCTGCGCGAAGTCGCGGTGGATGTGGGCGGCGGCGGCAAATTCTTTGGTGGTGAATTGCTCATCCAGTTCGTATGGGATTACCTGAATGAAATCTTCGACTCTTTCAAATATTATTTCATCATATAAGGCAATTGGCATCCTGTCATAGCGGGTGCTTTTTTTTCGTCTGCCTCTTCCCTGTTTCTGAAGTAGTTTGTACTCATCCATGTCAATAAGCGGAAATGCGAAGGAAAGGTTTGGATGCGTCAGATAGTCCTTTATTTTGTATAGTTCCGGGAAAGCGCTGTATATGCTGCCTGTTACCGGAGATTTTCGTCTTGGGGAAAGTTCCCCGCTTTCGTCGTCCATATATATCAGCCACTTGTTATGTGGAATCGGCAGCACTACCATGACTTTATAGGTTGGCAAAAAGGCTTTAAGTTTTTCTCTGAGTCTGTTAAAATTTCCGTTTTGAATTTCTATAATTAGGCTTCCTGTATATATGTCCGCTATATATCCTTCTATCGGGACTTCATGATAGTCTATGTTTGGTTCATAATATAGTTTCATCACAGCATGTACTGTCTTTTCCTGTAATGTTCCAAAACCATGTGGGTCATGCTGCTTTAAAAGGACTTTTAATTTTGCCTGTTCAAACGCTTCCTTATCCATTGTATATTCCTTTATTTAAATTTTTCACCCTATTATAACTTTTCTATTATTCAACTGTCAAACTCCGCATAAGTTTATCCTATAAGACAACGCAAAACACTTGCATCTTGTAGGCTTGTTAACTTATAATTAAAGATAGAATAATCAGAAAGGTCGAAGTATTATGGAGAATATACAAAAAAGAACTTTTGGCAGGGCAAGCAGGTTTCTTGCTTTTATGCTTGTAGCGGCGCTTCTTACATCAATTGGGAACACCAAAGTTGTACAAGGCGCGGAAAAGCGCACAGTCCGTGTTGGCTTTTTCCCTATGGAAGGTTACAATGAGACCAAAGCGGATGGCAGCCGCACCGGTATGGATGTTGAGTACCTGGATGAGCTGAGCGATTATGTTAACTGGAATATTGAGTATGTGGATTGCGAAAGCTGGGACGACGCCCTGACTATGCTTTTGAATGAGGAGATAGATCTGGTGGGTTCTGCGCAGTATTCCGCGGAACGGGCAAAGCTGTACCAGTATGCGGACTTAGCCAGCGGATATACCTTTGGTGTGATTGCTGTAAATGGCGACAGCACATTTGCATATGAAGACTTTGACGCAATGCGCGATGCCTCCTTTGGTGTTGTAGGCACTTACATACGAAAAGACGAATTTTACGAATATATGGCAGATCACGGTATTCTCAGTCCAAAGGTGAGGGAATACGAAAATACGGCAGCTTTGCATGAAGCATTGAATGCCGGAGAGATTGATGCTCTCGTACATTCCCTGACAGAGGTTCGTGAAGGACAGCGTGTGGTCGGCAGGTTTGCACCCATGCCTTTTTATTACATTACCTATCAGAGTAACAATGATCTTATACGGGAACTTAATCAGGGAATCGCAGACTTGAAGATGAACCGTCCGGGATTGGAAAATGAACTGATGGTAAAACACTATGACAACAGACTGGACCAGACAATTCTGTTGACAAATAGTGAGAAGCAATATATTGCTGAAAAAGGTACATTGACCGTGGGATATTTAGATGGTTACTATCCGTTCTCCTACGAAAATGACGGAGTCTATACGGGGCTTTCCAAACAAATGTTGGAGGAAGTGTCTGTGAGCACAGGTATCCTCTTTAACTATGTGAAACTGGAAAACATGGAGGATGCTAAGAAAGCCTTAAAAACCGGTAGTATCGATATTCTAAGCTACTGCGGTGAGACGGTTCAACGGATGCAGTCAGATGGACTGGCAGCTACAAAAGAGTATGCCCAGGTACCACAAGTCATTATTATGAGGAGGAATAACAAATCAGATTCGATAAATGTCGTGGCTGTGGAAGAAAGTTACGCTTCAGGGGAGGCAGTGCAGAATTTCATTGATGAGAATACGCGTCTTCTACTCTATTCCACACAACTTGAGAGCTTGAATGCGGTGAGGTCCGGCGAGGCAGACGCTTCCATATGTGACGGATATCTGGCGGAGTATCTGCTCGGTTCTGGGCTTCGTTTCAACAAAATGGAGATACACAGTGTGCTTAGTGACGTCCACAGCATCTGTATGCTTGTGTCAGATAATGAGGATTCACCTCTTCTCGGTATTTTAAATAAAGAGCTGCTTGATGTCAGCGACAAGATGGTCAATGACTATATGCTCCAGGACAATTTCTATTCCAAGATGAGTATGGCAAACTTTATCAGCGATCATAGTATTCCGATTATCCTTGTTCTATCGTGCTGTGCTGTGGCAATCATTCTGGTGCTGTTCTTTTTACTGCGTAACAGTATCCGTGTTCAGAAACTGATGTACAAGGATACGGAATTTAATATTTGGAATCTTCATTATTTAAGGTATCGTGCAACACAGAAACTGGCAGTGGACAAAAACAGTAATTATGCTGTTGCCTACACGGATATCGGTCAATTTAAGAGTTACAACGCCTTATATGGCTGGAATGCGGGGCAGCACATACTGGAATTAGTCATAGAGACACTATCCGAGGAAATAGATGCTAAAAACGAACTCTACGCCAGAAGCTATGGAAGCCATTTCGTACTTTTTATGAAGTATGAAGATGTGGAAGCTCTGCGAAGCCGTCTGATGGACATTGCTGACAAAATATCCTCACGAATCCACGATAAGGTAGATACTCATATGTCACTGGCTATAGGTGTAGGTTGTCTGGAGAATGGTGACGACGATTTACAGCGTGCTTTGTCTGAAGGTATACAGTTGGTAGATTCTTTAAAGAGCAGCTATGGCAACGCGGTGCAGATTTATGATGACAAACTGCGGGCACAGCTGAAAGAGACGCACGAGCGGGAAAAGCTTTTGGAATCTGCCGATATCAATAAGGACTTTGTGGCTTATTATCAGGCAAAGGTGGATATTCGTAATGAAAATATCGTAGGCGCTGAAGCGTTGATACGCTTCAAGGATCCCACAGCGGATGGAGCCATTCGCACACCTTGGTTCTTTGTACCCTATTATGAGCGCACCGGCTGGATTAAGGAGATTGATTTCTTTGTTATGGAAAGCGTGTGTAAAATGCTGCGCCGCCGTATTGATGCAGGCAGGAACGTTGTGCCTGTGTCGTGCAATTTTTCCAGAATGCATTTTACGGAGGATGGTTTCCCGGAAAGATTTGTATCCATTATTGACAAATATAAGATTCCTAAAGAACTGATCGAGGTGGAGATTACAGAGACACTTGTGGTAGAGGATGTGCAGCAGCAGAAAGTCAAGGAGACCGTAGACATCCTGCGCGAAAATGGCGTGCATCTCTCCATAGATGATTTCGGCTCAGGGTACTCTTCTCTGGGAGTATTTGAACAGATACCGGCCTCCGTTATTAAGCTGGATCGTTCTTTCCTGCTTAATAACGAAAATCGTATCAGACAGGTTCAGATCATGAAGAATATCGTAAATCTTGCCAAAGATCTGAATGCCCAAGTGGTCTGTGAGGGCGTGGAGACAAAGAACGATACTGAACTTATGATGGAGATTGGTGCTTATGTGGCACAGGGTTACCTATACTGTAAACCGGTACCGGAGGATGTGTTTGAGAAGATGCTGGAAGAAAATACCGCCTCTAATAGCTGAAGTAAGGTCTGCAAATTATAGTACCTTGGTAAACCCTAGGTTATATATAACTTGTTTACATTATTTGCTTTTTAATATATAATTACTGTATATGCAATTATATAAAAAATATATAGATGTTATGTCTTTACTATAGAGGTTTGTAGAATTAATGAAAACTATTGCAAAATTGGCAGAATTTGTTGTTAACAATATGTCGTCTAACAGATTTAAATATGGTCTGTTTATATATGCTGTCTGCGCAGTACATGTAAGCTTTATCGCGCTATTTGCCCTACTGGGAGTCTTTCCTATGGTTATTTTCAACATAGGCAGCGTTACCACATACATAATCTGTGCCAGCGTTATCAAATATGGTTATGAGAAGAATATTATTTATACTTTTTATGCCACTTATATTGAAATTATCGTACATGCCTTTGTTGCCACTATCTGCATTGGTTGGAAGTTTGGCTTTCCGCATTACTTAATCGGACTTGTTCCTTTCGGTTATTATATCTGCGTTACAATGATGAAAGGTAAACAAAAATACGTTATTGCCACTATTTTAGGCTTTATTTCGTATGCTTCATTTATTGCCTGCCGTATGATCACAGGCTTCATCGGCTGTCTATATCAATTAGATGTATCCGATACTACAGAATCTCTGATTTATTCCTATAATGCTACCTGCAATTTTGCTTTTCTGTTTATGGTTACACTTATCTTTGTTGCGGATGTGCAGATAACTACCAATAAACTGCATATACAGAATGCCATGTTGGATAATATGGCAAACATAGATCCCCTGACCGGATTGTATAACCGCCGCAGTATGCATACATTCTTGGATGCTGCCGCTGAAGCAGACGAGCCGTTCTCACTTGTTATGTGTGATATTGATAATTTTAAGAGAGTCAATGATACCTATGGACACGATTTCGGGGATGTTGTATTAAGAGATATTGCCCACATTATACAGCAGCTTGTAGACACTAACGGTTATGTATGCCGTTGGGGCGGCGAGGAAATATTGATTTTGTATATTGGAAGCGTTGATGATACCTGTAAGGTTTCGGAAGATATTCGCAGCAATGTCGAAAAACATTCTTTCAGTTTACATAATACAACAATACATTGTTCACTTACTCTTGGAATCGCCTCGCATACAAATGGCTCTACAATTGAAGATACTATCACTCATGCAGACAGCAGATTATATTACGGAAAACAAAACGGTAAGAACAGGGTTGTATCCCCATATGATAGATAATAAAGCATCAACTATTAATGACCCGCATAATATGCGGGCCATTTTTATAATTTTCTTACATTGCCATCCCCATGAAGAATTCTTTCTCGGTCTGAGGCATTTGGTTCTACCATTCTTCCATTCTTATCATAGTAAGTCAGAAGACTTGAATTTCTTGCAATAGTCTTTCTCCCCTCATCAGTAAGAAGATTAATAACCTGATTTATATCTCCCTTGCGAAGATACGGTTGAATCTCACGGTGACGTTTCTCAACATCCATGCGGTAAGCAGTTCCTGCATCTATTTCCTGTATATTTAACCCGAATTCATCTTCTATTCCTGCAATATCTGAAAGCACCTCAGTCTCCGCATATCCGACTGTTTCTGACGCATCTATAGTCGCCGCTGACTCTGACTCCAAAGTTTCCGATTCCAAAGCATCTAATCCCATAGTTTCTATGCTGCCTGAATCCTCGGGCTTCGTGTCATCATACCATAATTTATAGAAAAAGTCCTTAACAGCTTCAATGGCAGTAGAAACAAATGATCTTATTGTATCAACCAGAGACTGGCTCTCAGACTTAGCCTCCGGTTTGGACAGACCACTATATGACCTTCCGGCTGCCGCGCTCTGCCCTCTGCTCGATAGTTCTAATTTTACTCCGCTTTTATCTGAAGACAGTTTTTGTTCATCAGCCGTTTTTTCAGATTTATCCTTTTTATCCTTTGCTTCGGACTGCAATTCATTTTGCTTATAGTCCAGGCTGAATTTCTCGCTTGCATCGGGAATATTGACATTTTTTAACTTTTGATAATCATAGTAATTGTTTCCGTCAATTCTATTTACCATAAAATAATATAAACTCCATTCTATTTCTGATTAATGTAATTAACCAGACCTTCGGCAGCAATAATTTTTTGCATAAATTCAGGAAATGCCTGTCCCTGATATGTAGTGTTCTTTGTCACATCCGTGATAACGCCGGTGTCAAAATTAACTTCTACTGTATCTCCTGCATCAATTCCTTTTGCTGCTTCCGGACACTCAATTATAGGAAGCCCGATGTTAATTGCGTTGCGATAAAAAATTCGTGCAAATGTCTCGGCAATGACACAGCTTACGCCCGCCGCCTTAATCGCTATAGGCGCATGCTCTCTAGAAGAACCGCAGCCGAAATTCTTGGTTGCAACAATTATATCGCCTTCATTAACCTTGTTTATAAATTCCTTATCAATATCCTCCATACAATGCGTTGCTAATTCCTTCGGGTCGGAAGAATTTAAGTAACGAGCAGGAATGATTACATCTGTATCAACATTATCGCCATATTTAAAAACTAATCCTTTAGCCGCTTTCATCTCATACCTCCATTATAAACGTATTATAGTCTGTTTTTTATCTGTTTGTCGTTACAGTTTGCAAGGACAGGAAATTTTTCCCATAACAGCGCTTGCTGCTGCAACTGCAGGACTTGCAAGATAGATTTCGGAATCTACGTGTCCCATCCTGCCAACAAAATTACGATTCGTAGTTGATACGCAGCGTTCTCCTGCCGCAAGTATACCCATATAGCCGCCAAGACATGGACCACAGGTCGGTGTACTTACAATCGCGCCTGCCTCTATGAAAGTTTTTAACAGTCCCTCTTCCATTGCCTGCATATAAATTTTCTGTGTTGCAGGAATAACAATGCATCTCATTCCCTTTGCTACATGTCTGTCCTTTAAAACTTCTGCAGCAATTCGTAAATCGTCCAGTCTTCCGTTCGTACATGAGCCTATAACAACCTGATCTATTTTAATATCGTCTTTAATTTCATCAATTGTTTTAGTATTTTCCGGCAGATGAGGAAATGCTATGGTCGGACGAAGCGTGCTAAGGTCAATGGTATACTCTTCATCATATACGGCATCTTCATCTGCTTCATAAATTGTGTACGTTTTATTGGAATGTTCTTTCATATAAGAAATTGCAAGCTCATCCACTGGGAAAATTCCGTTCTTTCCGCCTGCTTCTATTGCCATATTGGCAATCGTAAAACGATCGTCCATGCTAAGGTTCTTAATTCCCTCACCGACAAATTCCATTGATTTATACAAGGCGCCGTCAACGCCAATCATACCTATTATATGTAAGATAACATCCTTGCCGCTTACCCATTTATCCGGCTTTCCGACTATATTAAACTTAATTGCCGAAGGCACCTTAAACCATGCCTTTCCGGTAGCCATACCTGCCGCCATATCGGTACTTCCAACGCCTGTAGAAAATGCGCCAAGCGCACCGTAAGTACAAGTGTGTGAATCCGCACCAATGATCACATCACCTGCAACAGTAAGTCCTTTTTCCGGAAGCAGCGCATGCTCAATTCCCATCTCCCCTACTTCAAAATAATTGGTGATCTCATTGCGGTAAGCAAATTCCCTTACACACTTACAATGTTCTGCTGATTTAATGTCTTTATTAGGTACAAAATGGTCCGGTACAAGCGCAATTTTATCCTTGTCAAAAACTCCGTCCACTTTCATTTTATCCATTTCTTTAATAGCAACCGGACTTGTAATATCATTGCCAAGCACCAAATCCAGATCTGCCTCAATAAGCTGTCCGGCTTCAACACTTTCAAGTCCTGCGTGAGCCGCCAGTATTTTCTGGGTCATCGTCATTCCCATCTCGTTTTCCTCCTGTCTTAAGATTTAAAGATAATTTTATCACGATAAGCGGATTTTTGCAAGTCATGCGCTCCTGTCCCGATTAATGGCTGTATAGATTAATGGTTTTGTTTTAACATAATAATATTTGTGCATAAATCTACGGTTTACCGTTCATTCCACAACGTAAAACCAAGAATCAGAATCCCACCAAATAGCTGCGCTAAAGTCATACTCTCCCCAAGAAGCGCTACTGAAACAACAACTGCCATAAGAGGATCTATGTAACTTAAGATAGCTGCCTCCTGACCTTTTAATTCCTTCAGAGCGGAAAAATACATACAATAAGTAACTCCCGTATGAATAAGCCCCACAGCTAAAAGACAGCCCCAGCCTACGCCATCTAACTCTGCCAGATGCACGCCTCCTGTACATGCCACATATGGTATTAAAATAACGATTGCTGCAAAAAATTGTAAAAGCGTCCGGTGTATACCTGTCACATTTTTGATGAATTTATTAAGCAGGATAACCGTCGCATAAAAAGCCGCTGCGCCAAGGCCAAATAGAATACCCAACACATCATTTCCGCCCTGCCCTGCTCCGCCGACTCCGATAATCAAAATCAATCCCAACGTTGACATGCAAAAACACACAATCTGCTTTCCTGTCAATTTTTCGTGAAACAAAAAAGGACATACAACGGTCACGATGACCGGAGCAAAATAGTAGCTCAACGTTGCAGCGGAAATTGTAGTATATTTATATGCCTGAAAAAGCAAAATCCAATTAATACCCATTGCAATACCGGATAAAAATAAAAGTAGAATTTCCCCTTTTATCGCCTTGAAATCAATTTTCTGCTTTGAAACCACCAGATAAACTATAATTAATGCGGCAGCTAAAACTGCCCTGTATAATGCCAATTCGCCTGAACTTACTGAAATATTTCTGGTAAAAAGACCAAGTGTTCCGAAAATAGCCATGGAAATACTTAGCATGGCCTTTGCGTTTAATCCCTTTTTCATTTAGTTTTCCACTCCACCTTCTTTTTCTGATTGTAACAACAATGTTAAATGGTGATTTAACTTCCTGTCAAAAAATTTTACAACCACACCTGTCAACAACGCTGAAATTACAGTGCCCTCTCTCGTGCCCACAATTGAAAAATCAAAAAATATTAGTGATAAGGCAATCGCCATAATAACGCAGATAATATCAAACGCTATTTTTACATTTCCAAATTCTTTATGAATCTTATCTGAAACCGCTTTCACAAACGCCTCACCTGAATTCATGATAACATTTGCAATAACGGAGAGCGCAACTCCAAAACCAAGTATAATAATTCCTACAATAACCAAAAGCAAACGTACCGGATAAAAATCCGCCGGAATGGGCGCTACAATCCACATGCCTAAATCGGTAAACACGCCGAAAAGAAATGACAACGGAATCTGTAAAAGCTGTATCAGCTGAAAATCTTTACGAAGGATCACTATCTGTCCGAGGATCAGAACACAGTTCCAGATTATCAGCCATGTTCCTAACGAAAGTGAATCAAACCTGCTGTTCATAACATTTGCAACCGATGAAATAGGTGATACTCCTAGTTCAGCATGCTTAGTAAATGCCACTCCCAATGCAGCAAAAAACAGGCTGATTATAAACAGTATGTAACGCTTTGCAAGTTCAGTTTTACTCATTAGTTACTTTTCTCCTTTCCCTAAAACAACTCATCCAGCAAAATATAATATCGTATTTTCTCCCAGTCCGGCTTTATACCAAGTTCACGAAATAAAAGTAATTCATCATAATCCGAATACGTACTATTTTCCTGACCTTTGTATTTCCCGCTAAAATTATGCGATAAGCTCCGGTAACATAGCGCTATATCGCACCATTTATCAGCTATGCCTGCCCTGCCTAAATCTATATAACCTGTCACTTCATCATTAACGCCAAATATATTTGGAAGACAGAAATCCCCATGGGATAAAACCGGTTCCTCTTCCGGTTCGTTATCATATAGCCACTGCAATAATTCAGCGGGATTTTTGAAACCGTTTTCACTAAATGTTTCAGGCTCAACATTATCTAAATCAACCAAACCGTTCTCTATATTATATTCGGCCATAACAAGTTTGTTGGACAATCTCTGGTCTGACGGACAATCTGATATATCTATGCTCCATAATTTATTCAGGCCATCTGCAAGTAGTTTACATAACAATGTTGGATTTGTCATGTATTCATGCGAACATGCCATTTGCCCTTTACATTTACTCATTAACAAATATGATTTGTCGTCTGATATCTCATAGGCACATATCAACGGAACAGGGAGTTTATTTTGCAGATATTGCAGCATACGATACTCGTTTTCTGCCTCTTCATTATATTCCTGCACCTTTAGAACCCTGTTTTCGTAGATTAAAATATCTGAGCCTGACATGCCGATATTATCTATTTTATAATTTTCTTCCGGAATCAGATTGTGTATCTTTTCAGGTAAAAACATGTTTTCCTCCATGATCATTAACGTTTTTCCATACATAAAAAAATGGCAAAACAGCATGAAGTATTCAGCCACTGTCTGCCAGATTGATCAAAAGAACGCATACGCATGAAATACGATGACTTTCATTCACTTATAAGCGGTGGTTGTTGATAAAGTTTACGCTCTAAATTATTATAACATGTTTTTATCTTTATTTCTATATATTCATTTTGCTCCAGCTCTGCGAGACAAATTTTTGCCTAATTTACTCATTTTATTTGTTATCTGAAATAGTACACTACTTCTATCAACTGAAAGGAGATTCAAATATGTCTACATTATTAGAAGCAAAAGAAGTAACAAAAATCTACGCCAAAGCACATCATCCAAGTCTGAATAAGGTATCATTCAGCGTAGCAGAAAGTGAATTTATTGCCATCATGGGGGCTTCAGGGTCTGGAAAGACTACATTGCTTAATGTGCTTTCCACAATTGATACACCTACAAGCGGCAGTATAACGATAAACGGTGTCAATATTAAAAATCTAACCGATACCGGCGCGGCTGATTTCCGCAGAGATTATCTGGGATTTATTTTTCAGGAATACCTCCTGCTTGACAGCCTCACTATTCTTGAAAATATTGCCGTTCCTCTTACGCTGCAGAAACTTCCACCGAAAAAAATAGAAAATATGATTCAGAGTATGGCAAAAGTATTCGGCATTGACTCGCAGTTAAATAAGTATCCGTGTGAACTTTCGGGCGGGCAAAGACAGCGGGCATCGGCTTTAAGGGCTATTGTAAAACGACCGTCTATTCTATTTGCTGATGAACCGACAGGAGCATTAGACTCTGCTTCTGCGACAGATTTACTAAACACACTGAAAGAATCAAATGAAAAATTTCATACCACAATACTAATGGTCACACACGATGCCTATGCTGCAAGCTTCGCTGACCGCATTTTAATTTTTAAGGACGGCAATATACTACAGGAGCTGCTTAAACAGAATAACGACAGACGTTCATTCTATGAATCGATTGCGCAGGAAGTCGCCAAATTAGATACGGAAAGATAGGGGGAAATACTCATGAAAAATTTATCAATGGCAGTTAAAAATCTAAAAAATAATTTCTCGTTTTACGCCCTTTATTTATTATCCGTTTCATTCGTCATAACGATTTACTTTGCATTTACTTCTTTTTCCATGAATACGGTCATGCTTGAAAAAATATCAGGTGACGGGCGTGTGGAAACAATGTGCAACACTATTTCGCTGTTTCTCATGTCATTTGTTGTTTTTTATATGTCATATTCAAACCGTTTCTTTTTACGCCGCCGTACAAAAGAACTGGGTATTTACGCATTATTAGGATACCGAAAATCTACAATATTATCTTTACTGACAGCGGAGAATCTACTCTCCTGTTTCGCAGCCTTTATAATCGGAATCCTTTTAGGCGGCCTGTTTCATAAAGGCATAGTATTTGGTATTACAAGATTATTGACTTTAGCAGTCAATCTTTCAGAGATACCACTTTTTAATCCGAATGCTATTATTAAGACAGCCTGTTTTGTTTTTGTAGTTGTCATCATATTAGCCCTGTCAAACAGCATATTTCTTTTCAGGGCATCCCTCATGGATTTAGTGCGATTTGAAAAGAGTGCTGAAAAACAGCCGACATTTCATGCGGTTCCATCCATCATTGGCCTTTTGTCCGTTATATCAGGATATTGCCTTGCACTTGATATATTAAGAGGGAAAAAATCTGTCTGGATCACAGTCGGCTTTTCCCCTGTCGGAATGCTGACGCTTATGCTCGTCCTCTTTGGTACAGTGCTTTTTATTGCGTCCTTTCTTCCCTATGCAGTACAGACAGCTAAAAGAAACAAGCGGAAATTTTATACAGCGATAAAAATTATCACTTCTCCTAATTTCATATATCGTATGCGTTCAAATTCCAAAACACTGATCATGCTTACGCTATTATCGGCCGCTACCCTGACTGTCTCAAGCGTAATGGCACTCTCCCTGTATTATCCGATAGCTGCGGTATCCCGCATTGCACCATCGGAAATTGAATGCAGGATTGAAAAAGAACGCGATATATCCTCAATCAGACAGCTCATAAGCGAATATGCATCCGGGGACGATATCACCATCCTGCAGACCGATATCTATAAGGTCACTTCTACGGCTAAGCAGCTCCCTATGGAGTATGGTGTTGGAACTTCAAAAGGCGACGCAGATAATGAAAAAATCCTGCGGAATGCGGGATTTGAATGTATCTCATACTCAGACTATACTGCCCTCTTAAAAGCTCAGGGAAGGCAAAAAATTATAGACCGGCTAGCCGTATTAAACAGCAATGAATGTATTTTTGTAAGATATCAGCCAGCTTCCGGCGAGGATGAAACCGGCGACATATATCCACTTATCATAAACAATGAAGAAGTACCCGTTATAGTAACCATGACTACATTGGATAACCCTATTTCATTCGCAAACAGTGTCGGCACATTGATCGTAAGTGATGATCTATATTACAGAATAGCCGAAAATGCCGCCCCGGAAACAAAAATTATCAGCATTAACGGAAAGTCCATTGCAAATAATGAGAATCTTTTTAAAGCACTGTCCGAATATCTAAACGACAGTCCTTATCTACAGGGTAACTCTCACAGGATACATGAAGTGATGTCCTTAAACAGTTCCACTTTTCTGTTGATAGGCTTTCTTGTAGTGTTGTTCTTTATCGCAGCCGGAAGTATACTTTACTTTAATAATATTTCAGCCATAACCGACTCAAAGTCTGATTATGACACACTGATAAAAATGGGCTATACAAATAAAAAAATCAAAAGAATCATTCAAAAGCAGGCTGTAACATTTTTCAGTATCCCCTTTTTATTCGGTCTGACAGACTGTATATTTGCTACGTTAGTATACAAAACAGCCCTTATGCAGAATCTTCTGAAAAACAGCCTTGCACTATATACACCGGTGATGATCGCTGTTATGTTGACATTAATAATTTATTTGATTTATTACCTTATGACTGTCCATACATGCTGTAAAACTATTATGAAAAAATAAAAACTATGTTACACTATAAAAAACACAAATGAAAACAAACGGCCCCGAATGAGACATTTGCTTTCCTTTGAATAAGGAGACCGGCTATGAAGCATATCCTGTTAAAATTTCTACTTTTTGCAAACTTTATTTTATTCATTTTATATATGGGGATGACAATTAATTGTGCACAATTCAATATCATGGAAACCATGCCCATATTCCTGTCCTCTCTGATATTGATAGATATTACTTATATAAGTTCCTGCAATATCAGGGAAAATAAAGTCATTTCCCTCTTCTGCGGCCTGTTGGTATTGGATAGCTGGTATATACTTTTATTAATTTCGTACAATGCCGTGAGCTATAAGGTTTTTTCTGCTCTAGGCCCGGTCATATGGTGTGTTTCCATATATTTTATACTCATGTTCCTGTTTCAGGGCAGCAGATATAAATTCCAAAAGGCAATGAACATCTGCCTGACAGGAAGCTGTATCTGCTCCCTTACCGGCATTTTGGTGTCAGACCGGGTATTTGCCCTTCTTTATGGCATTCAGTTATTGGTAAGCTGGCTTGGCTTTATTTTTATTGTTGCGTATCATAGAAAAAGAGTTTCCTTTGTTTTTAAAGCAGAAAGTAAAAGTATTCTTTTTTCCTTTGTAATAACAATCATTTTATTTCTTGCATATAATTTTATCACCATGGGAATAAAGGGACATCTTTCAAATTTCGGAATATACATTCCTGTTTTGCTCTTCTCTATGAGTATCCACAGTATTATACTGAAAGAACATAACAGTTTTCCATTGTCAACCATATTCAGCAGATGTCAGTTACTGTTAATCCTGCTTTTCGGAACAGTCATTTGCGGCCTCATCACAATGACTTTGAACCTTGGCCTGCCGACTCTTTTCCTTATGCTGGATGCTATGTCCGTCTTTGTATACGTCTGTAATATTGCATTGGAATTCAATTTAAAGCATGGGAAAAATGAGATTATCAAAGAAAGTAAATATCATGCCGCACTACGTCAAATGCAGAAGGAAGAACAGCTAAATCTTGAATTTGCAAATTTTCTTCATGATGACATTCTCCAAGACCTGCTTTCCATAAAAAACATGATAAATAAAGCCGACCGGCCTAATATACAAAAAATCATTACGGAAACTCTTGATAACATGAACACTTATATTCGCAGGCGTATGCATGATTATCATCCTGTGCTGCTCACCAAGCTTACTATTAAAGAAAATTATCAAAACCTGCTTGAATATATTTCACAATCATTTCCACACCGTAATATACGTGTTATTTTTGATTGTCCGGATTCGCTGTTTTTAGTCGAACCATATGATATTTTCATATATCGTCTGATAAAAGAGCTTGTTACCAACATTTACAAACACTCGGCTGGGGAAAATGCAGGTATAGCGCTTACACAGAATAACGGTATTATAACACTTTGTGTTAGGGACAATGGAAATGCTGATGCAGACGCTCTGATATCCGCCGATAAATCAAAGCACAGAGGGCTTGCACTGATCACTGACCAGGTTGAGGGCATGGACGGCTCCATAAAGATATCAAATAATTTTCCGCAGGGAATCTGCATACAGATCACTTTGCCAATGAAAGGAGATGTTTCTTATCAATATTTTGTTAGTCGATGACCACGCTTTATTTTCAAAGAGTTTAGAAATTGCATTGTCGGATCATCCAGAAATTAAGAAATTTAAAAGTATAAATGATATCTCAACATTAGATGAATACATTGAAGTAAATAGACCAGACATCATTCTCATGGATATAAACCTAAAAAACATAGCATCCGAAGATGGTTTAGCATTAGCAAAGCAGATACTATGCCGTTATCCGGAGCAAAAAATAGTAATCTTGTCCGGATATGATTTACCAGTATATCGCAGTGAAGCAAAGAAAATCGGTACAAAGGGTTTTATTAATAAAAATACAGAACCTGAAAAACTAATATCACTACTTTCCCAAATTTTACAGGGCGCAATTATTTTTAATACTAAAATCCCATATTTTGAGGAATTAACCGACAGTGAGAAACAAATCCTCAAGCTTATAGCTGGTGGCATGAAGCGAAAAGATATCGCAAATACACTCTACATAAGTGAGCGTACTCTATCAAATCATTTGCAGCATATATTTGAAAAACTCGGTGTCACCTCATCGGTTGAAGCTGTAACAAAGGCTATTCAAATGGGGTATATTCCTCCTGTTTGTTAAAATACGTATTTATCGTTCAGCCTGCCACAATAACATATTATCCTCAAACACGCTGCTTATCCTCCCATTATCTTTCATCCATGAAAGGTAAGAACGTATTGTACTGCCGACTAAAACGTACTGCTCGAAATTCATTGCAAGTTCATACTCATGAAAGATTTCCTGCAAAATTTTTTCAAAATTCTTAGGTTTCCTGCAAATATCTGCAATCTTTTCGGCTATGCTATGCACTTTTTCCCTGTTATAGCAGACAAGCTCCTTTATGTTATCAGTGGCTGGTGCATGGGCTGGCACGAACATTACCGCTTCCATCTCTTCTACCATATCCAGCGTTTTTAAATAAGCTTCCACATCATAGATAAAGGACACCGCATACTTATCCAGCGCAGCCTTGCTGCTGATACAGTCTGCAAGGAACACTACCCCATCGGAAGTACGGAAACCAGCCATATCAAAAAAGTGTCCATATAATGGTATCACTTCAATTTCTTTAGGGAAACTGTCATCCGAAAAATCGGTGACCTCACTTTCCTGCGCCATAAGAAATTTATGCCGTAAATCCTTGAATGGATAGCCGCCATAAAGAAATGAGGGTTCCAGTACCGGATATTTTGTAAAAGCCGCCTCTATGCCGGATGAATAAACCTTACAGCCTGTCTGCTTTTGAAGATAATTGTTTCCGCCGATATGGTCAGCATTGGAATGCGTGTTTAGGATTCCAAGCAGCCTCCAATTATTTTTCTCTAAAATCTGCCTGACCTTACGCCCTGCCTCTTTATCGTTTCCGCTGTCAATCAGATAGACATCATTCTCATTTGCGCGATAGACGCCAATCTTAGCAGGACAGTCTATGTAATAACATTTTTCTGTTAGTTGTATTAATTCGTACATTTTTTCTCCTCCTATTTATTAGGCAATTACAAGCCCTACACTTCACATTCCAACTGGCAGTCATAAGGCTCTCTTTCAACATGTTCCTGATTATATACCATCGCTTCAACACAACCCATTTTCTTATAAAAAGCTTGGCTTTCAACCGCAGAATGGGCAGATATATACAGCTTCCCTGCACCATTTTCTTTTGCCCACCTCTTAGCCTCAAGAAAAAGCACCTTACCTATTCCCATCCCCCGCATATCTTCGGACACATGAATACTTGAAAGGTCAAGATATTTATGCTCGTCTCCAAATAATCCAGCCTCGACCGAAACAAAGCCTTTCAGTTTTTCATTATAAAATGCTGCGTATACCATACCGCCAGTAGCAATCGTATTTTTAAGGCATGAAACTAATATCTTATACTCCGCTTCCTTCCAGTCATCAATAAAAGGAGCGTCCTTGATTATCCATTTGCCGTTTTCTTTTCTCCAACATTTCGTAACCACCTGATGTCTGGTAAAATTACTAAATAAATCCGGACAAATTTCATCCGCATATAAGGTTCTATATTTCACTAAAACGTCTTTCTTATTATTTTCCATATTTTACTCTCCANTTCTTATAACCTTTAAGCCTNTTACAGATATACTCNGAAAGCTCCCTGCATAGCTCTTTTACAAAGGCNTCTTCCATTNTNGNTAANGCTNCCGGTCTTCCATAGGCGGCCTTTTCAACAATACANACCATACGCTCTATCTCNGATAATTCTATATTTATATCCNGAAATTCTTCTAAGAAGCGTTTTGCAAAGTCTTCNTCAGTTCCGTCATAATCTGCAGGAAATCCTGCATANNGNAGTATCCGCATAAGTCTTGCAAAATGNTCNCAGCATCCCATAGCACTCAGCTTTTCCAACCGTTTTAAACGTCTGGTATTCACAAAGAACGGAAGCAGAATAATTGTGTAGATAACGATTGTTAATACAACAGCTATTAATACCTCATAATCTTCCCAGTTAATATCATTCCAATCCCATAAATTATCCTGNATCTCCTGCACATCTTCATCTGCCGGTGCAGGAAGGTTTATANCCANATCCAGACGGTATTTATTAAGTGACTGCTCCCANTCTGATAAATCTATTCCCGGATACACCGGTTGTATATTTCCNTTTGTACCCGGCGTCACCTCTATCGGAACCCAGCCNTAATCTTTTATAAATACCTCTACCCACGCATGGGCGGATTCGTCGGTAGCATATGCTTTATAAACGCCCTTTTCCAGTACAAAATCCGAAGGAGCTACCATGTATCCCGAAGCATATCTTGCCGGGATACCGTATAAACGGTACATCAGCGTTGCCGCCGACGCAAAGTGCTGGCAATATCCTTTTCCGCTCTCAAAAAGAAAATATTCTACAATGTCTTTATTTATAGGTGCATTGCCCGGCGTTTGGGTATAGACGGCCCTGCTTTCAAGTGCNGCAGTTATAAACGCCGTAATNTCGTAAAAATCNTCTAAAGGATANGATTCGCATAACTCTGTCAGTTTAGGAAGCCTCTGTNTTGGAACATCAAGACACTCCCTTCCCACTTCNTCCATATANGCATCCTGCAGGTTTCCATACCATNTCGCCTGGCGGGAAAAAGCCGTATTTACCCTGTTCCAGTCAATNTTCATATCAGCCTGTTCATAGTATCTGTAATCATACCCCGTATAGCTATAATATATACTATAAGCCGTACCGCTTAGCCACTGTCCTCCATATGGCTCAAAGTAATTTCTGTATTTTCCGCTGACATGCTTAATATTCACGCTCCTGCTGTTTAAAATNCCATCTCCNGANAAGAANGAATTCAAAGTATAGTACATGCCNCCATACATCGTACTGACGGTATTTATCCTCTGACGCAGTCCAAGCGCATTAGAAGCCTGTTCTAAAAGTTTAGTATCATCGGCTCTGCTCCACTCGCCCCCNNNATATTTATCACCACTGAATCCGCAAAGATAAAGAGGTTCCGTAGGCAGCTCATAAGTTTCTATTACCATCTGCACTGTTCCCGTTTTATAATCATTTCCTCTATTAATATGACCNTCGGCAACCGCNTCATCGGCCGTACCTGTTATATANTTGATCGTATTATGGACAAAGTGCTCCGCCTGATAAGCAAAGTGGTATAACCCCTCCTGATTNAACGACACCAGCAGAAAAACTNCNGCAAANGCNATAANAGTCATAATNCCTGTCACTTTTTTAAATTTNATCATAAAAAANGAAAGCTGGTACAACGCCAGAAAGAATACCGCCCTGTAACTTGACACAATACCNAACATNGGNCCTAAGANTAACATTGCAAGCGTAATAAGNCAGGCAATANCATGCTTTTCCCATATGAATTCTANGAAAAATAATAAAANCACAACAAAGGTCATTACCAGCATAAATAAAAACGTTACATCCTGATTCGCTATTCCGTCCATACCGTTAAACGACCTTAGCATATGTCCTGCCTGCTTTATNAGTATACTTCCGCCAGCCANACCGGCAACAAGTATCCCTNCNATAAGCGCTCCTNCCGCCTGAACTATCCTTTTTTTATCATAAAAATACCACAGACCGCAGACAAGCAATATCATCCACAGACAGACAAGGCTTTCCCGACATTCAATTCCGGATANACTTTCCCAAAAGCANAAAAAACCATAGTTACCGCAAAGGAAAAGTATAATCTCCTGATAGTTCTTCTTCCAGATTTTCATAACTAAACCTATGCCTCAATTCTTCTTTACCAGAGCCATTTATATCATAACATTCCAAGCGCAGATTGCATTTAAGCAGNCTCCCATTTGATAACGCCTGCTTTCTCTCATANGCCNTTTCAATAACATCTGTTCTTTTAATAATTTCCNTCTGAAAAAGNTTNCGCATCATGTTACGGTAATCCGCTCTGTTTTCTACCGGAATTGTTATAAAATCCATTACTTTTNCATCATACCAACTGACATTTACACTCTGNCCTCTTTGCAAAAAGCCCAGTATGAGCGCNGANACCACCTCGTAAAAGCANTCNCTATTATTGGGTTTCCAATCATCCNGCATCATCATATCCANCAATANTTCAAAAGAAGCCTCATCTTCCTTCTCAAATTCTTTGATCCAGAGTTTTTCAGTCTTAGCGCTCTGATTCCAGTGGATATAACGCATTGTATCGCCGGTNCGATACTCACGTGTCTGGCGTACTTCTCTGGTTTCATTNCCCAAATATCCAATGTGGGNCTGATANGGCGCTTCATCCGTNTGATNNGCTATNGATTCCGTAGAAAGCANCTGCATCTGCAANGCNCTTGNTTTNGGCAACACNGNCAGTTTCATTTCCTCATTTGCAGTTTTTAGCGCGTGGAATATAGAAAGATAATCATATATATAGACTTTATNAACCTGTATACAAAACATACCNCAGCGGTCTAAACAGNTATCAAAGTCTATATTCCCAGTTAAAATATCAACTGTTTTTTTAACTTTGATTTTCTGAATAAAATTACCCTCGTCATCATATATTTTAAATTTAATGCAGACCTTTTTAAGGGGAAGTACACCGGTGCGTTTTATATGTATCAGACACTTTTTCACACTTCCTTTTTCCGCCTCAGTGTTTTGCATTGGAAATGATACAGTCAGATTTTTCCTAAGGCAGCGCGAAAGAATAAAAAGAAAAATAAACAAAAGCCATTCCATAACCGCCAGTATCATAAGCGGCATCTGNCGGTACATTCCCGCAATATAATAAGATGCTGCAGCTATCGNAATAAAAATCAGTTTTCGCATTANCTCTGTTTTCTCCTCCCTGCATGCAATTTTCACAANCCACAGCACTTNTGCAGCTTTTATGATTGGAGAAAAGGTTTCTTTACTGAATCAATAATTTCNCTAATAACCTGTTGCTTTCCCTCATTTCCTTCCGTGCCTGTCATAACCAGTGTCATTCTATGAGAGATCACATAAGGGAACTGGCTTGCAACATCCGCAGGCGTACAGTAATCCCTTCCTTCTAACCAGGCCTGCGCCTTAGCCATCTTCACCAACGCTATGGTCGCCCTGGGACTTGCGCCGCGTTCTATAGAAGGATGATTCCTTGTTGCCCTGACAAGCTCTAAAATGTAACTATAAACTTCATCTTTTATAAAAACCGTATGAATTTTCTCCTGCATACTGCGAAAAATCTCCGAGTTCATAACGGTTGCTATTTTATCAATTCCATTTTCAGTGCTTACGGCTTTAGCCATTTCAAGCTCGCTCTCAAAGTCCGGATAGCCTAATGTCAAAACTATCATAAACCTGTCCATCTGTGCTTCCGGCAAAGACTGGGTTCCTACGCTTCCGTAAGGATTTTGTGTAGCAATTACCAAAAAAGGCTCCGNCACCTGNCTTGTAACGCCTTCTACAGATACCTTTCTCTCTTCCATTACCTCAAGCAGCGCAGACTGNGTTTTAGGAGANGTACGGTTTATTTCATCNGCTAAGAGTAAATTGCAGAAAACGCTGCCTTCNCGGTATACAAANTTCTCTTCTTNCCTGTTATATATCGAAAANCCNGTCANATCGGAAGGCATAACGTCAGGAGTAAANTGNACTCTTGTAGATTCNAGACCAAGCGCCCTTGAAAAAGCNGCCGCCAGAGTGGTTTTNCCNACTCCCGGAATNTCTTCNATCAAAATATGCCCGTTTGCCAGAAATGCCGTCAGAACTTCCCTAACTTCTTTTTCTTTTCCAAGAATTACCCTATTTACTTCCGCCAGTACCTTATGCGCTAATTCTACATGTGAATCCAANCGTATACACCTCCTTAAATCAATTTTAACATTCTTAAGTGAGAGACGCAAGCCATGCAAAAAGTGTCGTAANAAACCAACACTTACAAGAATTTGCTTAGCAAATTCTTGATTCTCAATAAAGGAATTTCCTATAATTATGAAAAGCCGGCTGTAAAAGTCGGCTTTTCAATAATAGAAAACTTATTATTATAACTCTATTAACATCATCTTAAATTAGTTATTAATCAACTTATCCTCGCCATTCCAGCTGTAAAGCTTTCTAACCTCTTCCCCTACTACCTCTGCCGGATGCTCGGAAGCTAACTTTCTCATNGCNTTGAAATGAACCTGTCCGCCTGCTGAGGACATATCTAATAAGAAATCCTTTGCAAANGTTCCGTCCTGAATGTCAGCAAGAATCTTCTTCATGGTCTTCTTAGTCTCTTCTGTAATAATCTTAGGACCTGTTATATAATCACCATATTCTGCGGTGTTAGAGATAGAATATCTCATTCCTGCAAAACCTGACTGATAGATAAGGTCAACAATGAGTTTCATNTCATGTATACACTCAAAATATGCATTTCTCGGATCATATCCTGCTTCTACCANTGTNTCAAAGCCTGCCTGCATAAGTGCGCAGACACCGCCGCAAAGTACAGCCTGCTCTCCGAAAAGGTCTGTCTCGGTTTCGGTTCTGAAAGTAGTCTCAAGTACGCCTGCTCTTGCGCCGCCGATTGCCAATGCATATGCCAAAGCCATATCCTGAGCCTTTCCTGTTGCATCCTGATGAACGGCTACCAGACACGGAACACCTTTTCCTGCCTGATATTCGCTTCTTACAGTATGTCCTGGCCCCTTGGGAGCGATCATTGTTACATCTACATCCTTAGGAGGTACGATACATCCGAAATGTATGTTAAATCCATGTGCAAACATAAGCATGTTGCCTGCCTCTAAGTTTGGCTCAATATCTTTCTTATACATTGAAGCCTGTAATTCATCATTAATAAGTATCATAATGATATCTGCCTTCTTAGCAGCTTCAGCAGCGGTATATACTTCAAATCCCTGAGCTTCTGCTTTTGCCCATGATTTAGAACCCTCGTATAAACCTATGATAACATGGCAGCCTGACTCCTTTGCATTTAATGCATGTGCATGTCCCTGACTTCCATAACCGATAACTGCAATTGTCTTGCCTTCCAATAAAGACAGATTACAGTCTTCCTGATAAAAAATATTAGCCATTTCTCTCAATCCTCCATTTTCTTATTATATAACATTTGTTATTGTTTTTATAACTGAAAGAGGAAAACCTCTCAGAGCTAACTTAATTATAAATACGTTACATTATCCGTTCCGCGTCCAAGTCCTGCAATACCAGTTCTTGCAAGTTCCAGAATCTCGTATCCATCAAGCAGGCTGATAAATGCCTCTATCTTATTCTGATTACCTGTAAGTTCGATTATCAGGCTATCCGGAGATACATCAATAATATTAGCACGGAAAATATTAGCTACCGAAATAACACCCTCTCTTTGTTCCGCAGACACCTTAACTTTAATCAGCGCCAACTCGCGGTATACGCTGTCATTCGGCTCAAGCTCCTTGATATCCTTGACATCTACAAGCTTCGCCACCTGCTTCTCAATCTGATCAAGAATCTCATCATCGCCTGATGTCACAATCGTAATGCGGGTATAACGCGCATCCGCGGTCACACCTGCTGTAATGCTCTCTATATTGTATCCGCGCCTTGAAAAAAGACCGGAAATACGGCTAAGTACACCTGATGTATTATCAACTAAAAGCTGAAACACCTTTCTATGCATCACAATCCTACCTTTCTATAAAACAACCTTATAAACACTGTCAATAATTGTAGCAATTATAAGTAAAAAAGTCAACTGTCTATAACTACTCCGTATCCACACACTTAGGCAGCGCCAGGGTTCCAGTTCTTGCTACTTCAATCACACTTATGGACTGTAGCATATTAATAAGCAGCGCAATCTTCTCCGGAACGTCACAAATTTGAATCATCATCTGATTCTTAGACATATCCACAATATCAGCCTTAAGGATTTCGCAGGTTTCCATTATATCACGCCTGTTGCTCCTGTTATATTTTACCTTAATAAGCATTAACTCCCTGCTTACACTCTCAGTTTCATCAAAGGTCTTAACCTTAATTACATCTATCTTCTTATTAAGCTGTTTCTCAATCTGCTCTATGGTCCTCTGGTCTCCGCTGCTGACAATCGTCATGCATGAAACATGCGGATCATCAGTCTCACCAACAGCCAGCGAATCAATGTTAAAACATCTTCTTGAAAACAGCCCCGACACCTTACAAAGCACACCAGATCTATTCTCTACCTGCACCGAATATATTTTTTTCTTCATTATACATACCCTCCAACCTAAACCAAATCCATTGGATCAATAACGCACTCTAAAAGAACCGACTCATCATCCTTTAAAAATTCCTTAATAGTCTCCTGTGCCTTATCCATAGTAAGAAGTCTCATAAATTTCATATCATACGCCATAGCCAGTTTCTCTAAATCTGGACTTCCTGACAAATCCACTACTGAATAATTGTCTTTGTAGTTATAGTGCTGATACTCTCTGACCATTCCCAAGTAAGTATTCTTTAGCACAATAATTTTGACAGGCACATTGAACTGGCGCATGGTAGCAAGCTCCATCATCGACATCTGGAAAGAACCGTCACCGCATACGGCGACCACCTGTTTGTCCCTGCATGCAAGCTTGGCGCCCATAGCTGCCGGAATGGAATAACCCATTGTGCCCATTCCCCCGGTTGTTAAAAAGCGTCCGTTTTTCACTATATGATAAGAGCAGGACCAGATTTGGTTCTGTCCGACATCGGCAACATACACCGCATCGTCGTTCATCTCTTCGGATAACATTCTGATAAATTCCGCCGGATCCACATAATCAGGATTCGGATTTCTCTTCCGCTTCATTGTTTCCCTATATTCATTTAAAGTTTGTATCCAATCCTCATGATTACAGGTTATTTCTTCTTTCGCGAAATCTTCAAAAATATGCTTTGCATCACCGACAAGCGGTATTGTCGGGCCGACATTTTTACCGATTTCCGCAGGATCCACATCTATATGTACTAAAATCTTATTTTCAGTAATAAGGTCGGGCTGACTGACTGCACGGTCAGCCACTCTTGCACCTACCATTATAAGCAGATCTGACTCGTTCATAGCCCTGTTGGCATAAGGTTTACCGTTATTTCCAACCATACCGTAATACATGGGATGGTTGGTGGGCATGACGCCTATTCCCATCATTGTAGATACAACGGGAATACTGTATTTTTCTGCAAGTGCACGAAGTTCCTTTTCCGCACCGCTGAGAAGCACGCCGCCACCGGCACAGATAATGGGGCGCTTTGCTTTTGCAAGCTCACTTACAACCTTCTTAATCTGTACTGCATGACCCTTGATCGTAGGTTTATATGTTCTTAGGTTGACTTCCTCCGGATAGTCAAACTTCTTAAGCGCCGAATTCTGCACATCTATCGGTATATCAATGAGTACCGGTCCTTTTCTGCCCGAATTTGCAATATAGAAGGCTTCTTTAAAAATTCTCGGTATCTGATTGGCGTCTTTTACCAGATAACTGTATTTGACAAAAGACTCCACGGCCCCCGTGATATCCGCCTCCTGAAACACGTCGGAACCAAGCAGTTCACTGTTTACCTGCCCTGTTATGCATATAAGCGGGATACTGTCGGCAAAAGCAGTTGCTATACCGGTAATTACATTAGTTGCCCCAGGTCCCGATGTTACTGCACAGACGCCTACTTTGCCGCTTACTCTCGCAAGTCCGCTTGCTGCGTGTGCCGCATTTTGCTCTGTACGGATCAAAATAGTTTTTATATCGGAATTCAGTATACTGTTATAAAACGGACAAATTGCAACGCCCGGATATCCGAATACATATTCTACGCCTTCCTTTTCCAGACATTTAACTATTGCCTCTGCACCTATCATTGTGTTTATTCCTCCCACTAATTATTCTCTATTCCCAATATTCTCTTAGTCACTTTTACTGCGTCGGCTGCATCCTTAGAATAACCGTCTGCACCGATTTCATCGGCATAGTCCTGCGTTATGACGGCCCCGCCGATTATGATTTTTGCATCTACTTCTTTTTCCTTAGCATAGTCAACAACTTTTTTCATCTGCTGCATGGTTGTTGTCATAAGCGCCGACAGGGCTATGATCTGTGCATTATGCTCCTTTGCGGCTTCAATGATTTTCTCCTTTGGAACATCTTTTCCAAGGTCTATAACTTTAAAACCGTAATTCTTAAGCATAAGGGTAACCAGATTCTTGCCTATATCATGAATATCCCCCTCCACTGTCGCTATAACTACGGTGGGCATGTCCTTAGCCGAATTATTTTCCACAAGAAGCGGCTCTAAATATTCAATAGAAGCTTTCATGGCTTCAGCGCTTGCTATTAGCTGTGGCAGAAAATATTTGCCCTTATCAAAAAGCTCTCCCACTTCGTTAATCGCCGGAAGTAGCGCCTCATCCAAGAGTTTTTTTGGATCATTTCCCTCTTCCAGCGCCTTTTTCGTGTCTGCAACAATGCTGTCCTGCTTTCCTTTAAGCACATCCAAGTGCAGTTTATCCATAATTGAAGCTGAAACTGAATTTGCAGCCGAAGCCTGTTCTTTTGCAGTATTTCCTGCAAAATGGATTCCCATAGGTTTATTATTATCAGTTTCGCCAAGCGCCTCACGTTTCTTCTTAACGGCATCCATAAGCTCAATATAGCGTATATCCGCACCTTCTTTATTTAAAAGCAGATCGGCTGCAAATGCAAGACTCACAAGCAACTCCTGTGAAGGATTTGCAATTGCCATAGTAAGCCCCGCTTGTATCGCCATTGTAAGAAAAGCTGAGTTTACATAACTTCTCTCCGGCAATCCAAAAGAAATATTGGACAGACCACAGATCGTTGCAAGTCCTTTTTCCTTACAATAACGGATGGTATCTAATGTCTCAATGGCCGCGGTTTTATTAGCGCCCACTGTAGCGACAAGACCATCAACAATTATATCTTCCTTGCGAAAGCCAAGCTCGTAGGCACGGCTTTCAATTTTTTCTATTATATCTATTTTTTCTTCTAAGTTCTTAGGTAAGCCTTCATCTGATAAAGGAAGGAGTATAAACATAGCCCCATACTTTTTAGCAATCGGCAAGAGTGCCTCAAACTTAGCCTTTTCATACGAAATCGAATTAATTAACGCACGCCCCGGGTATCTGCGCAAAGCCTCTTCTATAACGTCCACGTGGCTTGAATCAATCGAAATCGGCAGACTTGTTACTCCACTTATGGTATCAAGCGCCTTAAGCATCATCTTCTTCTCGTCAATTCCGCTCATACCCATATTTACATCCAAAATACCTGCTCCGCAAAGTTCCTGTTCTTCTGCAAATGACATCACCATTTCCATAGAACCTTCTTTAAGTTCGGCCTGTAGCTTCTTTTTTCCGGTAGGATTGATGCGCTCCCCTACGATCATGAAATTATCATCAAGCCCAAACTGAACGGTTTTTCGCTCACTTGTAAGATATCTGTGCGTTGGCACTTTTCTCTCACTAAGCCTCATATTTCCTACAGAGGCCTTAAGCGCACCGATATATGACGGCGCGGTTCCGCAGCAGCCGCCGACTATGGAAGCCCCTGCCTCTATTATTTCTTTCATGCCCTGGGCAAATTCCTCTTCTCCCATATCATAAACAGTTTGTCCATTTTCATCAAGTGACGGAAGTCCTGCATTTGGCTTAGCAATGATCGGTATGCTTGTCACCTCCGCCATACTCCGAATTATGTCAACCATTTTATCCGGTCCGGTTGAGCAGTTTGCTCCAATTGCTGCCGCACCAAGGCTCTCTAACACAATCGCCGCAGTCCTTGCATCGGTTCCGTATAGGGTTCTTGCATCTGTTTCAAATGTCATAGTTGCCATAACCGGTAAATCGCAGACTTCCCCGGCCGCTATCAGCGCAGCCCTTGTCTCCTGAAGGCTCATCATCGTCTCCACGACCAGCAGATCAACTCCTGCCTCCACAAGATAGCCTATCTGTTCTTTATAGATTGTAATAAGCTCTTCAAAATCCAGTTTCCCCATTGGTGCAAGCTGCTCGCCTGTCATGGTAATATCGCCTGCTACAAAAGCCCTTCCATCCGCCGCTTCTTTGGAAACGGCTACAAGGTCATGGTTCATTTCCTTAATCTGTGACTCAAGTCCGTATTCTTTTAATTTAATACGGTTAGCGGAAAAAGTCGGTGCATAGACTATATTGCTTCCCGCCTCGATATATTCTCTTTGCAGTCCGATCAGGACATCTTTATTTTCCAGTATCCATTTTTCCGGACATACGCCTACAGGCATCCCTCTTTTTAAAAGATTACTGCCTGTTGCACCGTCAAGAAATATTGGATGTTCTTTTATCATGTCTAAAAATTGCTGTTTATTCATTACTTATATCCCCTGTATTCTTTTACCTTATGATTTAATTCCCATTTTCTGTATTATTATCTTCTATATCATCATCTTCTGTCTTATTCATATATCCACTGCCAAAAATCTTATCCTCCTGCGTATATGTAATACCCTCTCCTTCCGGTATTCCACCATGCAGAATTGTAATTATATACTGGATCATCGCATTAGCCCTGTCATAATACTCATGCGCCGCCTCTTCCATATTGGCATCATATTCTTCGCCTTCATAAGCCACATGATAATAAGAAACTGCCTGTGCCATATTCTCGCTTGCTTCATCGGCAAGGCTTTCTACTGCCGAAAACTCCTCCGGCACTTCAAGCTCCGCCATCCATGTCACTTCTTCATCAAGCTCGTCCAGATATTCCAATATCTGGGCAACATAGCCGTCTTCCGATACATCTATGGAATTCATATTGTCATTAATTTCAGAAATATTACTAAAAAAAGTTTCCATATCAGCTTTATATGTCTCTAATGCTTCGTCTTCACCGCAGCCGGTAAGACATAACATACATATGAAAAGCAAGTATATAGAAGATAGAATTTTTATGTTTTTAAACATTTTATCCTCCAATAGACAATCCTTAGGTGCGTTTTTTCGTTATTATTCATCTGCTCTTTCGCAGTGTGTTACAGATAAGCCGGCATAAACATCATCTCCTGCGGCATCTATTAACTGATTTAAACTTTCATTATATATAATAATATTAATTCCGTTTTCCACCATTTTATAATCATTTCCGTCAATTAAAAAGTGTGTCTCATCCACAACGTTCCCGTCTTTATTTTCTATTAACGAAGAATCTATGTGTATTTCGCCCTTCTTAAGAGCTATATGCTCATTATATTCCCTTCCGGACAAATATAACAGCCTCTTTCCTTCTTTCCATACCCAGATTCCGCCATTTTGATATTCTTCATCCGTAATCCCAAGCAGTTTAAGGTTCTCCAGATAAGCATCCCCAAGTGCTGTATAGTTTCCGGTTAACGCCAATATAACAAGCTGATCATCTTCCATTTTTGACATTTTTTGCAGATAAGCATTTATATCTTCGGTTGACCTAAGTTCGTGGCTTAATTCTTTATTCCTAAGATACAGTGAATTCTGGTTCCATAACTCATAACCTGTTTCTTCTCTTCTATCTGGTATATCATAATTTTCTTTCAAATAGCAGGCCAGATAATTCGTCACCTTAGCCGCACCGTAATTATTTAAATGATCCTTATCGCGAAAATCACGTTCAAAATCAAGTCCTGTTTCATTATAAAGATGATTAAAATCAAGGAACTGCACTTGGTTTTCTTCTGCAATTTCTGAGATTTTATTATACATCATCTGCTGTTTATCACTTAAAACAAACGGTGATGCAAAAATTAATAACGGTATATTTTTTTCTTTAGACAGATCAATAATGTTTTGCATCATTTCCTGTCTATGGGAATCAAGCTCTGCAGTATCATTTTCTATAACTACGGGCTTTTCATACGCCATAGTCTCGAAACCGCCGCGGTATCCCCTCATAAAAGGAAGCGAATCCTCGAAATCATCTCTGGTCAATTCTTTATAGCGCGAATGAATTAAAGGAAATTTTAAAAAAAGTTCCTGTTTCTGCGTCTCATCCATATTAAGCTCGTCTGCGAAATAGTTTAAACATTCCATGTATTCACTGGACCATTTCACACCCAGTGTAGCCCGATACGCCGCCACATCGGAATTATACATTCCGTCTCCTATTACGCTATATGCTTCTATCACTATAACTTCAGGCTTTTGCAACGGTAAACTTTCTTTAATAAAATAATAGGTGCTATCTATATTTTGTGAACCCGATGAAAGCGTATACCCCGCAATTCCGTAATCGTCCCACAAAAGTTTATGGTCTATGGTACAGTGAGCATGACTGCTCCCAAAAAACATCACATCGATGGAATTCTTTTTAGCCTGATAAAGCCTCTGCCAGCCTGCACCGCCGCCCATATCCTTATAGTTTAAAACAGTAAATATGGTATGCAGCATAACACACAACAGTCCTATGAACAATACCGACTTACATATATTTATCCATAACTTACGCTTATTCATACTCTAAGTATTCCCTTCTGACTAAAACTGGAAATAAATAAACTGAGCCGAATTAAATCCCGGTCCATAACATCCGAATACTATACAACAGAACAACAAGACAAACAGCACGCCCCAGCGAAATACAATCCACTGCTTACTTAAAAATCCGGCTAAGCTCATTTTCTTTTTATACTGTATCAGATCCACCAGGAACAATAAAATAACACTTGAAATCAAAATATTCATTTCCTGTATGTCCAAACCAAGTTCATAAATACTTAGATCAAAAAGCGACCACCAATCTCTGTATTTAAACATTCTTTGTATATAATGCAGCGCCTGGTAAAGCGAATCCGCCCTGAAAAAAATCCACGCTATATCAACTAATACAAACGTTACGGCAACTTTAAATAAACGGTAACCAAATGACTTAACTTTTGTTCCTAACTTTTCATTTATCTTATAAAATAACGGGTGTAATTCATTTTCCACAATCTGATATACTCCATGGCATAGCCCCCATACAACATAATTTAATCCTGCGCCATGCCATAAACCGCTTACCGTAAACGTGATCAGAATATTGCGGTAATGCTTTAGCTTACTGCACCGGCTTCCTCCAAGCGGAATGTATAAGTAGTCTTTAAACCAACTGCTTAAGGAAATATGCCATCTTCGCCAGAAATCTGCAACACTTTCTGCAAAATAAGGCGTATCAAAGTTCTCCATCAGCTCAAATCCAAGCACCTTAGCCGCGCCTATCGCAATGGTGGAATATCCTGCGAAATCACAGTATATCTGCAACGCAAATCCAATCGCTCCTGCCACTAACGCCGTCATTTGATATTTTTCATACGAATTAAATACCGTATCTACCAAAATAGCTACCCTGTCGGCAATTACGATTTTTATAAAAAATCCCCAAAGCATGGTGATCAAACCGGTAGTGATTTTTTCATAATCCCATAGTTTATGTTTATGCTCAGACCGGATCTGGTTAAGCAAGTTTTCCGAACGCTCTATCGGTCCTGCTACCAGTTGTGGAAAAAACGAGACAAATAAGGCATATTTTAATATGTTTTTCTCCGCCTTACACTGCCCCCTATACACATCTATAGTATATCCAAGCGCCTGAAATGTATAAAATGATATACCGACAGGAAGTAAAATATCAAAAGAAGGGACTGCAATATTTAACGGCTTTAATAGCTGATTTGCTATATCTATTAAAAAATTAGTATATTTAAAATAGATCAGGATACCTAAATTTGCTATAAAACATACGGCAATGGTAAGTTTCATCCATAATTTCTTACCCTCTGCACCGCCATATGAAGCCCCTTTCAACATTTCTACAAGTCTTGCGCAAATATAGGTAATAACTGTTGAAATAAGAATCAGTACAATGTATACAGGATTCCAACACATATAAAAATAGTAGCTTGATATCAAAAGCCATACATAACGGATTTTGGATGGCAGTATATAATAAATCAGCAAAACGATTGGGAAGAAAATCAAAAACTGCGTGGAATTAAATAGCATGTGTTTTCTCCTGTATGTGGATGAATGATCAGCGATTGCGAAACTGTTGTTCAGCAGCGCGAACTTAATCATGATTCTAAATAATTAAAAACATTCTCAGAGCGGAATATGTTCAAATAGATAATATATCTATTTATATATTCCGCTCTAAGAATGTTATCATAAACTACACATCAAGTCAAATATTATGCTATTGATAGGTCAAGCATATCAAGCCAAAAACTGCATGATCAATTCATATATAATCGGCACTAACAGGGATGGAAGCATATTACCCACACGCAATTTGTTTTCCCAAATCAGGTTTACACCTACACCGAATATAAGCGCTGAACCGACAAGGGATAGGCTGGAAATCATGGAGTCGGTCATATAGGGGGCTATGAAAACTGCAAGTAAGGTTATAAGTCCCTGATATATACCAAGCGGCAGCGCCGAAAACAGCACTCCGATTCCCATTGTTGATGCAAAGACAATTATAATGATAAAGTCCAAAATTGATTTGGAAAGGAGCATACTGTAGTCGCCCGTAAGGCCGTCCTGCAACGAGCCGACAACTGCCATTGCACCGATACAGATTACCAAAGACGCCGTAACAAAACCGTCTACAAATCTGCTGTCATTTTTAGACTTTACAATTACTTTTAATCTCTCTCCGGCACTTTCTAATCTTGCCTCTATATCTATCCATTCTCCTATCAAACTTCCGATTACAAGCGAGCAGATGAGAAGAAGGGTTCCCTGTATACTTACTGCGCCGTCAGATATAACGATCATATTTTCAAGAGCTCCGCTGATTCCTATAAAAAGGGTGGCAAGTCCGCAGGCCTGTATTAAAACATTCTGCATTTTTTCCTTAATTCCGCCCTTAATTAAGATACCAAGCATACTGCCCAATATAACCGCAGTTACGTTCAGTATTGTTCCAAGTCCCTTCATTTGTACTCTCCTGCCAAAATATATTATGTTAACTTCTTAGTATATAATGTACGTGTCGCATTGAGAACCGCGATTACCATAACCCCGACGTCCGCAAAAATAGCAATCCACATATTAGCAATACCAAGTGCGCCTAAAATCAGGCAGAGTGCTTTTACGGCAAGTGCAAACACAATGTTCTGGTAAACGATTCTTAAACATTTTCTGGAAATCTTAATCGCCAGCGCAATCTTTACAGGATCATCGTCCATAAGAACCACATCAGCCGCTTCTATTGCTGCATCCGAGCCAAGCGCACCCATTGCAATGCCGATATCAGCCCTTGTAAGTACCGGCGCATCGTTAATTCCGTCTCCAACAAAGATTAATTTGTCTTTTTCCGCTTTTTCTTTTAAAAGCTCCTCTACTCGCGTCACTTTATCCGCCGGAAGAAGTTCACTGTGAAGCTCGTCAATTCCAAGCTCTTTTCCTACAGACTCTGCTACTGCTTTATTATCTCCGGTAAGCATCACTGTTTTCTTTATTCCTACCGTTTTAAACGCTTCAATCGCATCTTTTGCATCTTCTTTAACTACATCCGATATAAGTATGCGGCCTAAGTACTTTTGCTCCAGCGCAACATAAACTACTGTTCCCGGTTCCGTGCATTCTTTATAGGCAATCTGTAATTTCTTCATTAATTTAGCATTGCCAACTGCCGCCGCTTTGCCGTCAATAATCGCAGTTACGCCATGACCGCTTATTTCTTCGACCTGCGCAACCCGCTCTTTATCAAGAGGATTTACACACGCTTCCCTAAGGCTTGTGCTTATAGGGTGTGAGGAATAGCTCTCTGCCAGCGCTGCAATCTCCAACACATAATTTTCTGCATTAGTCTCTGCTGCGTCTTCTACGGCTGCATTATCCTCCGCATATACATTTTTAACACGAAAAACACCCTCTGTCAATGTTCCGGTTTTATCAAAAACTATATATCCGCTGTCCGCCAAGGCTTCCAGATAATTAGAACCCTTAACCAGAATACCGCACTTAGACGCAGCCCCGATTCCTCCAAAGAAACTAAGCGGAATGGAAATAACCAGTGCACAGGGACAACTAATGACTAAGAATGTCAACGCCCTGAATACCCAATCACCCCATGCCGGCTCCATATTTAAAAACAGCATACGTACAAGTGGAGGTAAAACAGCCAGCGCTACGGCCCCGTAACAGACTGCCGGAGTATATACCTTGGCGAATTTAGATATAAAATTCTCCGAGCGCGACTTCTTCATACTTGAATTTTCAACAAGATCAAGGATCTTACTTACTGTTGATTCTCCAAATTCTTTGGTAGTTCTGACCTTGATTAAGCCTGTCATATTCACGCAGCCACTGATTACCTCATCGCCCGTAAGCGCATCCCTTGGTACGCTCTCGCCTGTAAGCGCGCTGGTGTTTATGGTAGAGCTGCCTTCGATGATCACGCCGTCCAAAGGAATCTTTTCCCCAGGTCGTACAACTATGATCTGCCCCACCTTAACATCATCCGGTGCAACCTGCTCTAACTCCCCGTCTTTTTCAATATTGGCATAATCCGGTCTTATATCCATAAGCGCCGTTATATTCTTACGGCTTTTTCCAACTGCGTAGCTCTGGAACAATTCTCCAATCTGGTAAAAAAGCATTACCGCCACGCCTTCTGAAAATTCTCCTAATCCGATTGCGCCTACCGTAGCAACCGCCATCAGGAAATTTTCATCAAACACTTCACCATGTATAATGCCAAGTACGGCCTTTCTTAAAATATCATAGCCTATAACAAAATACGGGATAAGATATAACAAGGACAGCCATCCTTGCGGATTGATCAAGCGTACTATAACTAACAATATTGCTGAGATTATTATTCTGAATAATACTTTTTTCTGTTTTCTAGTCATTGTTTAATACCTCTTTAGCCTTCAATATTGTGTATTCTGAATTGTCGCCGTCGGGCAACAATTTTTATAGTTCAATATCACAATCAGGCTCTACCTTCCTACATGCCTTTAAAACCTTCTTCATAACTGCCTTCTCGTCAGCGCCATCTGCAAACACAACCTTCATTTTCTGTGTCATAAAACTAACCGTAGCATCAGCCACGCCCTCAGTCTTCTTTGCCGCATCTTCCATCTTCTCTGCGCAGTTTGCACAATCCACCTCAATCTTATATGTTTTTTCCATTTTACTTACCTCTTTCCTTTCACTTATTTTATTCACTTAGGCATTTTGCAATTGACTCATTTCACTTACTCTTCCACATGTTCCATTCCCATACTTATGATCTCGCGTACATGTTCATCATCAAGGGAATAAAAAATTGATTTTCCTTCACGCCTGAATTTAACCAGTTTAGAGGTTTTCAGGATTCTAAGCTGATGGCTTACCGATGACTGGCTCAAATTAAGAAGTCTTGCAATATCGTATACGCATAATTCGTTTTCAAACAGGGAATACAATATTTTAATCCTGGTCGAATCTCCGAATACTTTAAATAATTCTGCCAAGTCATATAAGATTTCGTCATCAGGCTGTTGTGAAAGAACTCTTTTTACAACATCTTCTCTTGCCGCCAGAAACTCAGTTTCAGGAATCTCTGATACTTCCATTTCTTTATTGGTTTCCACATTTCTCTCCTTTCGTTTAACATATGTTCATCTGTTCATATGTATAATATTACATTTTAATATATATGTCAACTGTAATTTAAACATTTACACTATTTTTATATAAAAAGTATGAAAAATAGAGACAAACCTGATTATAAAAAATTTTGCTGAACTTTATCCCATATGAACGAAAATGTAGTATACTTCTAATTATAGTGCAAGTGCAGGCACAGGCTTAGGTGGACTCCATATACTGTGATTTTTATGCTATTGTAACAAATACGAGGAGGAACGATCATGAAAAATAATATTCTAATCAGAAAATACACCCCAGCAGATATTGAACCTATGGTTAAAATATGGAATGAAGTTGTCGAAGACGGTATTGCATTTCCGCAGTTAGAATTACTGGACTCCGTAACCGGAAAAGAGTTTTTTGAAGGACAAAGCTACTGTGGAGTAGCCGAGAATAGCGACACTGGTGAGATTCTGGGGTTATACATACTACATCCTAACAACGTGGGCAGATGCGGACATATTTGCAATGCAAGCTATGCTGTGACTTCCACAAGCCGCGGACTGCACATTGGAGAAAAACTGGTCTTAGACTGCATAGCAAGGGGAAAAGAATCAGGCTTTAGAATACTTCAATTTAATGCTGTTGTATCAACCAATATCCATGCACGCCATTTGTATGAGAGAATCGGATTCAAACAGTTAGGGGTTATACCGAAGGGATTTCTTTTAAAAAATGGGGAATATGAAGATATCTGTCCCTATTATATAGAGTTGAAATAATATACAATGTGGCGTAATTTCCTATAATGTAAAAATAAGGGTATGCCCAAATATGCTTTCGGACATACCCTTTTAATTACGTTGTTAAAAAATTCTTTAATACATTTATCCCAGCAGCCATCTTTTTAAGCTGTGGCAGTTCCTGTTTCATGTAAGCCTCCAATTGCTGTACTTCGTCTTCGCCAAAACCATTATTGTTTATAATTACGCAATCGGGAATTTTACCTTCTGCGGTTCTTACTCCATCGGTAAAGGATACAAACGCATATTTCTGTGCATCCTTAGTGCATATTGGAGAAACAGACATTTCTAACTCATTATTCATAATTCTATTCCCATTCAAAACCCAATACAGGCATCATCACTAAACAGTGAAGAATGAAATATCTTCGCCAAGAGCATCTGCAATATTCTTAAGCTCCTTAGCAGCATCAGCAAGTTGGTTAACAGTGTAATTAAGTTCCTGCATAGAGGAATTTGTCTGTTGCGTTGAAGCTGCATTTTCTTCGGAAACCGCAGACAGATTTTCAATAACATCTGTTACTTTAACTCTTGCCGCATCACATTCCTGAATCTGATCATAAATATTCTTGGACTCTACCATAGATGAATCAATGCCCTTGCTCACATCGTTAAATTTAATTCTTGTTTCATTCAGTTTACTCTGCTGCTCAGCTATAATGTCGCTCACCTCTGCCATAATCTGTACGGAAGCTTCCGAATCAACAGAAAGCTGATTAATAATATCCTCAATTGTCTTAGCAGAATTATTGGAATCCTCGGACAGTTTAGAAATCTGGGATGCAACAACTGCAAAACCACGTCCTGCCTCTCCTGCCCTTGCAGCCTCAATACTAGCATTAAGTGCAAGAAGGCTTGTCTCGCTGGCAATCGATGTGATCAGATTAACAGCTTCCTGAATCTTTCCAACGGAATCATTCGTAGTATGTACGGATTCGTCTATCTTTTTAATTGCTTCAATCGTTCTGTCATTAGACCTGCCAAGTTCATCAATGATCTGCTCGGATTCATCATCCGCCTGCTTCATATTTCTGGATACCTCATCTAATTCTTTTACGCTTATAACTATGCTTTCAATCATATTACCGATAGTAGCCACCTGCATGGTTGCAGACTCAATCTCTTCCGCCTGTATAACGGCGCCTTTAGAAACCTCTTCTATCGCCCTGCTGATCTCATCCGTAGTGTTGCTGGTCTGGTTTGCCATTCCTTCAAGTGAATCACCCGCCTGAAGCAGATTTTCCGTTGTCTCTTTAATTCTCCTTATCGTCCCCTGAAGTTTATCCACCAGACTATACATAGAATTGATCATAATGCCTATTTCATCATCTCTGGTTTTAGCTTTCTCACTAAGTCTGGCAGCCCTGTCACTCAGTTGTATACGTAAATCACCATTTGAAATTCCATCAACCATTCCTCCGGCATGAGTTATAATACTCACTATACCTTTTATAAGAACTGAACATATTCCTATAGATATGATCAAAATAAATAACGAAATTCCGATTATGCTAAGTCTTCTCTGGCTTATTGTTTTATCAATATCTTCACTCGGTTCTCCCGCAAATATCATACCGACTATCTGTCCGTTGCTATTCTGTAACGGTTGGTAGTAAGCATAGTAATTCTTATTATTAATTGTAATGTCAGTAGAAGTATAACTTTCTCCTTTATTAATAACCTTATCTACTACTGCGTCAGAAGCCGTAGTTCCTATAATACGCTCTCCTGTCTGAGAATCCTTTAAAGAAGTAGCCCGCCTGGTGTCACCGTAGAAAAGTGTAATATCAACATCATAGCCTTTGGTATAACTATCAATTATATCCTCATTACCTGAAATACAAAACTCACCTTTATAAAGTTGATCGCCATCCATATAATAATCTCCGGGATCAAGTGCATCATAAGATGCCGAAACACTCTGACACAGGTAACTCAATGATTTTATTGCCTCACTTTGCATTCCTGATATAAGCACTTCAACCGAATAAACCGTAATTATCACGCTCAGGATGATCATGGGAAGAGAACACATAAGTATTATTTTGGTTAAAACGCTTAATCCTTTTTTCTTCTTTTTGTCCACAATTTTGCCCTCTCTTTACTGTAGATATTTTTTGGAAATCAGCATATCATTGATGCTTTATGTAATTTCTTTTCAATAGCATAAAAATTCGACTTCATTATATCACACATTTGTATAAAAATAAACAAAAAAATTTAAAAAAAGATAAAAAATGCAAGCAAAATACAGAAAATGTGAATAAAAGCATACTAAATATACTAAAAAAGTATATAAAAAGCTTACTGTCTTATCTGTCCATCGCCAATTATACCATATTTATATGTCGTAAGTTCTTTTAAGCCCATAGGTCCCCTTGCATGGAGTTTCTGTGTGCTTATTCCGATTTCCGCACCGAACCCAAACTCAAAACCGTCAGTAAATCTGGTGGAAGCATTTACATAAACGCAGGCAGAGTCAATTCCATGCAAAAACATCTGGGCATGTTCGTCATTCTCGGTAATAATAGCCTCGGAATGTCCGGTTGAATAACGATTGATATGTTCAATTGCCTCTTCTATTGATGATACGGTTTTAATAGAAATAATGTAATCCAGATACTCCGTTCCATAATCTTCATCCGATGCAGGCACACAATTTGAAAGCACCTTCTGTACTCTCTCATCGCCCCTTATTTCCACATTTTTCTCACGAAGGGCCTTTCCAAGCGCCGGAAGCACCTTGTCAACTATCTTCTCATGAATAACTAAAGACTCGCAGGCATTGCACACTCCGATGCGCTGTATCTTGGCATTCATAACGATCAGGATTATCTTCATTATATCCGCATCCTCATCAATATAAATATGACAATTTCCGCTGCCTGTCTCAATTACAGGAACTGTACTATTCTCCACAACCGCACGGATCAGCCCCGCACCGCCTCTTGGAATCAGCACATCTATGTATTTATTCATCTTCATAAATTCATTAGTTACGCTTCTATCGTTATCAGTAATAAGCTGTATGGCGTCCTCGGTTATTCCTTCTTTGGCAAGTGCCTCTCTAATAACATCTGTTATTGCAATGTTTGAATTAATTGCATCCTTACCACCTTTTAATATAACCGCATTACCGGTCTTAAAACACAGTCCAAAAGCATCCGCAGTAACATTAGGCCTGGATTCATAAATAATCCCAACAACTCCGAGCGGTACACGAATCTTTGTGATCTGAAGGCCGTTTGGTCTGTTAAATCTATCCAACACCTCACCCAGAGGGTCGGTTAAGCCCGCAATCTGCACAAGCCCCTGCGCCATTGCCTCAATACGCTCAGACGTAAGTTTTAACCGGTCAAGCATTCCCTCATGCATACCGTTGTCCTGCGCTATAACCAAATCTTTTTCATTGGCTTCAAGAATTTCTTTACGCCTTTCCAACAGGGCATCCGCTACTGCCTTAAGCGCCTCATCCTTTTTTACAGTGGGAAGCATCTGCAAAACATATTTGGCATCCACCGCCCTTTTTCCGATTTCTTCTAAATTACACATAACTATATCTTCCTCCTATATATATTTTCTTCTGTCACCAGCATATCAAGAACAATATCATGCGCCTCACATGGCACCTTATCAATTAACTGACATTCATATCCTAATCCAAGCATATAAACATCAATATTATTTTCCAACAGCCGTGTCAGATATTTATCATAAAAACCCTTTCCATATCCCATCCTGTGACAGCCTTTATCAAAAGCTGACCCCGGTATAATAACAAGCGTTTTGTTATTTACCCTATTCCCGGCATCCGGATCGTCCGACAAGTCATCTCTCTCACATAAAAAATCCAAAAAGTCTTGACTGCCCACCGGTTCTTTTATTCCCTTGTATCCTGCCTTAAGTTCGCCCACACCTATTATACGGTAAAACTCCATATCAGTTCCGGATACTTTCGGGCAAAAGACTTTTTTCCCATCTGCAATCGCCCGCTCAATCAGAGGCGTAGTTATAACTTCGCTTTGGTAATCCACATAGCATAATATAACGTTTGTTATTTTATATATTTCCATTTCATATATAGTCTGTAAGATTTTACTGCTCTTCTCTTGCCGAAGTTCCTGCGAAAGCATATCTCGGACAGATAATGCCTCTCTTCTGATCCGCTTTTTTTCGTCAGCCAAATCTTTTCCATCATTTAAACTAACGTCCATGTTTTTCTCCTAAATTAGTGATCGAACCGTCCTTTTCCACAATTGAAATATTATCAAGCTGCCCGCGAAGGTTATTCCTTATATTCGCTGCATAGGCATGCCTTAGCTTATCCTGTTCTTCTTTTTCGGCATCCGTCAAACCTTCCGCCTGTGATTTATGATACAGTTCATTAATTCGCTTGACCATTTCATCCATTGTATACTTCGCATTGTCTTCGCCCATATAAGTTATCCGCCTTTCTCATATATTACCAATCAATTGCTCAAACATTTCCAATATCCTATCCCGCTATCCCTTAATATGCATCTGCTGCACATACAACGGAAGATCAAACTGCTCATCTCTGTTTGCCACAAACAGCGTTCCGATATTTTTCCCATCTAAAATCCTTCGGATATTCTTAATTTCCCTGCTGTTGGCAATAACCATATCGATACCGACGCTGCTTGCGATCTTAGCCGCCTGAAGCTTGGTATTCATACCGCCGGTTCCCGAATCGCTTCCAGTGGATTCTTTTCCCATTTCAAGGAGTTCTTCCGTAAGTTCTTCTACCACTTCTATATACTTAGCGTCCGGATTACTGTGCGGATCATCCGTATAGAGTCCGTCGATATCGGATAAAAGGATGAGCAGATCGGCACCGACCAACGAAGCTACGATTGCCGAGAGTGTATCGTTATCTCCAATCTCAATTTCATGGGTCGCTACGGTATCATTTTCATTTACTATCGGAATAACGCCAAGCTTAAATAACTCTGCAAATGTATTCCTTGCATTAAAACGATTGAGGTTATCCACTATCGTATATTTGGTCATAAGAATCTGAGCTGCAACCTGATTATATTCCGCAAAAATCTTCTGATAGGTCATCATAAGCCTTGCCTGCCCTATTGCCGCATATGCCTGCTTAACGGCTATAGGGTTTTCTTCTTTTACGTCGTTAAAGTTAACAGCTCTTTTTCCGACAGCGATTGCGCCTGACGTAACAAGCACCACATCCTTACCCTGATTTCTTAAATCACAAAGCTCCCTGACAAGCATATCAAGTTTTGCATAGTCCAAATTCCCTGTTTCTACATGCTGTAGGGATGATGAACCTATTTTTATAACAATTCTCTTTTTATCCTTAAGTGTTTCCCTGATTCCTGACATTTATATCACTCTCCAATCATTTTTCACCCTTATAAACACTTGCAATTTTTTCAGCAATAGCCATGCCGTCCATAGCTGCCGATGTAATTCCGCCTGCATATCCCGCACCTTCACCGCATGGGTAAAGCCCGCGAATCTGCGACTGTCCAAGTTCATCCCTATGTATGCGTACCGGCGAAGAAGTCCTGCTTTCAACACCGGATACATAAACGCCGCTATCCGCGAAACCCGGCATCATCCTGTTAAACTGCTCCATTCCTTCTACAAACGATTGATTAAGAACCTCCGGCAAAATTTTATGAACAGGTGCAAAACTATAGGCTCCCTTTATTTGTGGCTTAAAATCCGGATACTCACCGGCAATCACCGATATAGACGGCATCGCGCCTGTAACAGCCTGTCTAAAATCACCGTAAGTTTCCACAGGGACCTGCCCTTTCCCGACCTCAAAGGCTTTTTTTTCTAAAAGGCGCTGAAATTCCACTCCGGAAAACGGATGCGTACTTTCAAAATCCTCCGGCGTTACGGTAATTATTATGGCGCTGTTGGAATTATCACCATTTCTTTTACTGTAACTCATGCCGTTTATTGCAAGCCGCCCCTCCTCAGAAGAGGCATTTACCACATAACCTCCGGGACACATGCAAAATGAATAGACTCCCCTGCCATTTGTGGCTTTAGCGGTCAACTTATAGTTTGCCGTCGGAAGATGCTTATTTTCTTCCATTCCATACTGGGTGTTATTAATAAACTTTCGCGGATGCTCAACTCTAAGTCCGACCGCAAATGCCTTCGCTTCCATTGGTACGCCATGCCTATTAAGCATATAAAAGGTATCTCTTGCACTATGGCCGATGGCAAATACTACTATATCAGTTGAAAGCTGCTCGCTGTCATTAATAATAACCCCTGTTATTCTATCCTTATCTATTATAATATCAGTTACTTTGCTCTCAAAGCGTACCTCACCGCCATGCGCGGTTATCTCGTTTCGCATATTTTTCACCACATTCATCAGTATGTCGGTGCCGATATGCGGTTTGGCTTCATATAAAATTTCTTCCGGTGCACCTGATCGTACAAAAACCTTAAGCACCTCTTTATTTCTTCCGGTTTTATCCTTAATAAGGGTGTTGAGCTTCCCATCCGAAAAGGTTCCCGCTCCGCCCTCTCCAAACTGGACGTTAGAATCTGTGTTAAGCACGCCGCTTTCCCAGAACTTTTCAACATCCTTACGCCTCTCATCCACCGCTTTTCCACGTTCAAGCAGGATAGGGCGATAACCGTAAAGTGATAAATAATATCCGCAGAAAAGCCCGGCCGGCCCGGTGCCGATTATTACAGGGCGTTTATTTATCTTAATTTCTCCGGAATCAGGAAAACTATATCCCTGCTCCTTAGCTTTAGTGATCTGAACACTTCTGTTTCGGTGTGAACGTCCCGAACTTAAGCGACCGAGAATTCCGTCCTCATTTTCGGTTTCTATATCTATTGCATATATAAAATATATTTCCGGTTTCTTTCTGGCATCTATGGACTTTTTGACAATTTTACAGGATAAAATCTTGTCCGGTTCAACGTCTAATAAGTTTGCTGCTTTTTTAATAAGTTCTTTATCTGTATGGGATATAGGCAGCTTTATCTGATTTATTCTTATCATTTTCTATATCAATAACCATGCCTTTCTCTCAAAGTGTGAAAACTTATTCAATGTTTTGTGGCTGCAGCACGCCCCGCAACCGCACCGCTTGTCCATGCCCACTGCAAGTTATATCCGCCGCAGATTCCATCCATATCTATGATTTCTCCTGCGAAGTAAAGATTCGGTACTATCTTGGACTCTAAATCCAATGTAAGTTCCTCTGCTAAAATCCCCCCGGCACTGACCTGTGAATATTCAAAACCGTTGGTTTTGCATACCGTAACCTTAAGACTTCGGTACAGATCTTCAATCTTCTTGCGCTTCTTTGCCGGAATATCACTCACTTTATCATGAGGTCCGCATCCCGCCAATTTTATAATAAGCTGATTGATTTTTTTATTGGCAATCCCTGTTAAAAACTGCTCCAAATACCCGGATGACTGGCTTTTCCACCTCATCTCCCATAACTTCCCGTACTCGTCATCAGTGTAATCCGGCAGGAAATTAATATATGCTTCAACTTTTCTTTTATGTAAAAGGCCGTAAGCTGCCTTTCTGCTGAATTGAAAAACCGGTATACCGGAGATGCCATAATCGGTAAGCTGTAACTCCCCCCGCTCATAAGCCTCTTTTTGTCCATCAATATACAGCGTCACTCCTGCGTCCGTTCTAACGCCTGCCACGCTTTTAAAAAAAGGATCACTGCAGCGAAGCTGGACTAAAGCAGGCACTGCTTTTATGAGCTGATGCCCTAAATCCTGCGCTATTTTAAGTCCGCTTCCGTCGGAGCCGGTCTTAGGAGCCGCCATTCCACCGCAGGCGAGGATCACTGCGTCGTAGAACTTAACTGCGTTACCGCCTGATGCCGCGCTAACAGTGATTACTCCAATTTTTTTACTTTCATTGCTATTTTCGCAGTTTTTTTCATTATTCTTACTGCCACTTTGTCCTATCTGAATACCTTTCACGCTCATGTCCGTATAGACAGTCACTTTACATTTCTCCAGCTCAAATCGCAGTACATCCAGTACGGTAGCAGCCTGTTCGGAGCGGGGATAAAGGTAGCCGTTTTTATCTTTTATAAGCATCCCGCATTGACTGAAGAAGTCAATCGTGTCCCTGACGCCAAACTTAGAAAACATCTCATCATAATAAGCCGCCATGCTGCCATAATAAACGCTTTGTTCCATATTCATGTTGGAAAAATTGCACTTGCCGTTTCCGGTAGCAAGAAGTTTCTTTCCAACCCTGTTATTTTTCTCATAAAGCTCTACCTGCGCTCCGAGAAGAGCCGCCTGAACCGCTGACATCATCCCAGCCGCGCCGCCGCCTATTACCGCAACTTTCCTACTCATCTCAATCCTCATGCCACCTCTGGCGATACAAATCTTTCATAGTGTGAAGCTATAGAAGTTCTAAGTCAGCTATGCTGACTTTGCGAAATCAGCCAAGTCTGAGAATCAGACTTTTGCTGTATGAGCCTTAGAACTTCTCTTCACACTATAACACTAACTGGAATAAGACTCAAGAAAATTATATAACTCCTGTTCGTTTTCAATATACTTGCCTTTTATTATCTCATCTTGAAGCTGTGAATTCAGACTCTCCAATAAAATGTCCGTATTCATATAAATACTCTGCTTGTCTTCCTTATATACGATCACATAATGATCCGCCACCATTAAATAAAACCCCTCTTCTTCGGGCTCCGGCTGGTAATACTTGCATATAACCACTCTTTCCTTGGAAAAGGCCGTAAGTTCAATATTAGTAAAACCCTGCTTAAGTTCGGCAAGCGGCGGATTTTTATTATATTCCTCAAGTTCGTCAAGAAGGCTTATCCTGTCAAGTCCGATATATTTGGTTGGAACCTCCTCTTCCTTTTCGTCAATACTTCCGTCGGATAAATTTATTTCGCCAACCAGATAAACGGTATCAGCCGTAATTACCGGAATTTCTTCGACCGCGGCTTCAATCACACGCTCCTCATCTGCCTCTTTTACCTCATCATCTTCACCTATAAGATTCGTATTGTCTGATTCATCTGATGCACTTTCATCCTCAAATACCTTTTCCAAAGAATTCTCTATGATCTTATCATTATCATTCTCATATTTATTAGGGTAAAAAAAATGCTCCGCCTTAAGCGTGGCATAGCTTCCCGCGCCAAACATCACACCCGCTGTAAACAAAAAAAGACTGATACGTTTAAAAACCTTCATTTCCGGTAAGCCCATGTCCTTTCCAAAAATACTATATAATCAGTATCAGTCAAATTTTATATTTTATTCAGTTTTTCTTAACATAATAACTCCTTACATCAGCCCTACCGTTCTTCCAAGTTTAATCCATAAGTTTCCAAAAGGCAGTTTTGACAGTTCCCCCTCATTCAATACACGAAGCGCTATTAATATCAATATATATAAAGCAAATCCAATAACTGCCGTTATTAAAAGTGTTGGCAGATTTCCGACTACCGGCAAAAGCAGCTTATTAAGCAGCATTACTATAAGCCCCACTATACACGCAGCCAACGCCGGAAGCAGAACCGAATAAATAAGTTCCTGCCGGTATTTTAACCTTTTTATCGTAAATACAAAGCACAACACTGCAAGCAGACCTATAAAAATAATCGTAGAGTATAATATCCCAGCAGCTCCCATTAAGAGAACTCTTTCCATCAGAAAAAGCGCGGCTATATGTAACGCAAATGAAATAACAAGTGATATTATAAATTCCTTTCCCATATGCACTTTCAACATAAGCTGTCCAAATAAATAAGCTGCACCATACAGGAAGATTATAACGCTCCCGCACCTGACCAGGCTTATAGCCAGTTCATTTTCACCTTTATACAGCCCGTTAACAAGAGCCTGTGCCATGACCGTCATAAATACTACGATCGGAATTGCAATAACGCACAACGTCTTAACCGCGCTGCCCATGCGGTCCTTCATCATGCGATACTCTTCTTTGTCATATGCGCTTCCGATCTTACCGATAAAACCATATAATGCCAGACATACAAATGCAGCGCCTATTCCTGTAAGGGCTGCAAATTTACCATAATACGCCCCCCAAATTCCGGCTCTCTGTGCTCCAAGCTCCATCCGGTTCATGCAATAGTTAAAAAAACGCTGGTCAATCAGCATAAAAGAATTGCAGATAACGGCAATAACAGCTGTAGGAAACGCATTGCCAAGAATAAGCCTTGATATTTCCCCATCACTTTCAACTCTTCTTGCACCGTCCTGTGCAAGCTGCTTTTTCCATGTTCCGGAATAAATTATAAAAATAACAAGAAGGTAAATAAGCGTAATAAGTTCGGCTAACATCATACCAATTACAGCTCCCAATGCACCATAGGAATACGCCGCCATATCGTTTTTAAGCAGAGCCGATACTTTAAGTCCATAGTCATACATAAATCTACCGCATATGACGGAAAAGATAACAATTGCTATTTTTTCAATATACTGTGAATGTGCACCTAATACGCCATAACCGTTTCCGTTATAATATCCCCTGAATACATTTACAAGCGCGGCCAGTATGATCACCGGCGAAACTGCAAGCACTGCTTTTTTACTCATAGGCTCTAAGACTAACGTATCTGCGATCAATTCTGATGCTGCCGCCACTACGACTGCAAATACTACGCTTGCAATAAAGGAAAATCTGAAAGCGGTGCCAAAAACCTTCCTTGCACTCTTATACTGTGCTCTCTTTACACGATAGCGTATCATGCCTGTTATTGTCCTTGAAATACCATGCGAAAACAAAAGCATAATTAATATAAATATCTCAAATGCCATAGCATAGAGTCCAACGCCTTCATCCCCTATAAACCTACATAGGGGAATCCTGAGTACAAGGCATATTATATAAGCAATAATTCCCGCATATGCCGTCATATTGCCTTTAAATTCCCGCTGAGAATTCTTACGTATTTTCATAAATAGTACCTTTCTTGTCTAGTTGCGGACTATCCCAAGTCCGTTAAGAACCATTTCCTGTTTCTCTTCCATAACAGCAGCTTCATCCTCGCTCATGTGGTCATATCCGCACAAATGAAGCATACTGTGTGCCACCAGAAACGCAAATTCACGCAAGCTGCTATGTCCGTACTCCTTCGCCTGTTCTTCTACCTTTTCTACACTGATAATTATATCGCCAAGAATTAATTCCCCACTGTCTAAGTCAAAGCACTGTGCCCTGGCCTTCTCAGCTGCTGAAAAATCTCCGGCGCATTCATACTCGACATTTGGAAAAGAGAGAACATCAGTTTCCCTGTCTATATCCCGATACTCCCTGTTATAAGTACGAATACCTTCATTATCTGTCAAAAGGAGGTTGATACATGTCCCATAAGGGCAGTTTTCCATCTTCAGTACTTCGTCTGCTACCTTTTCAGAAATCTCCTGCACTGAAAATGAAAACTCCTTATCCGTTTCATTTTCAACGTAGAAAGTCATAGTATAATTTCTCCTCACTGAAAATCTTTCTCATCTTGCGAAGCTGCGCAATTGATATATCGCTTTTTAGTAACTCGCCGGATTCCATTTTGTTATTGAATATGGTATCAATAATCTTCTCATAATTTAACTCCGCCTTGGGATCCTTCTTAAAAAGTTTGGTAATTGAGGTGACTATACAATCGGTAAACAACACTACCGTCGCTTCCTTAGAAAGCGAATCCTGCTCAGGATCTACGTACTCTTTAAGAGCCATTCGCGCATCCGGAGGTATACGGTACTCTTTACAGATTTTGTCTATATTTTCCCAGGTATTTTCGCCTTTTAATATGCCGATCCTGTGATAATACCCGCACGCCTTAATTGCCCTTTCATTAAGCCCCAGTTTCTTGGCAATTTTATCTCCAAGATATGCGGTATGCACTGCATGATAATATTCGTCCTTAGACAGTTCCTTTAGCTGCACAAGCAGAGGACACTCAGGGTCGTTAATTTCCATGTATTTTTCACTGTATTTATGGATCATGGTATTGCTGAATACCTTTAAAATAATAAGCAGAAGAATAAGGCTTATCATAATATTAATCCCAATTACCGTAAAATGCGATATCGTAACATTCCCGTTTGCATTAAGGACAGTGCCCGCAAGTAAGCAGACCGCAAGACAGACAAGCGAAATAAAAATCGGTAGTCCGACTTTAAACTCCGTATTAAGTCTGCTAAACACCATAATTCCTACTAAACCGCTGAGAAAATATAAGAAAAATTCCTGATAGCCGCCGCCGTTTTCAAGCATTATGGACAACATCAGGCACACGCTTCCCGCAATAAGACCACAGATACTGTTGCTAAACAGGCTAAGAAGCACGAAAATAACCAAAAACGGCCAGCCACCAACCGGAATAAGCGGAAATAACAGTGCCAGTATAAGTCCGCTCAAATAGAATAAAATGAATTTGCCATATCTGCCTTTATTTTTATAAAAATAGAGGTCATAAAGTTCACTTGCCACAAGTGCAAAAATTACCACTCCTGTGCCAAGAAAAACCATTATCGTATTACGGATGATCTCACCGCTTTTACAATCGTAAAAAGAGCTTCCGATCCCTGCGATCACGCCGGACATGCAAAATAAAAATATAAACTGCGCCATCCGGACCATTTTCTGTTTTGTTGTTTGTACATTGTTATTTTCTTCCATAATTTGTCTCCTAGTGTCTCAAGCGAATGCGCTTGCACATTCATTTGAGACACAAACTCAAGATTGAAAATTTTATTTTCAATCTTATTCTTCCATTCCCACTCAGCGCCTGTTTCTATGTTTTTTATCGTAAGTTTTTTCCCTTGTCTCATATGTTTCATATGCTTTGACAATTTTTTGTACAAGCGGATGCCTTACAACGTCTTTACTTGTAAGGTTACAAAAAGCTATATCTTCAATCTTAGACAATACCTTCATCGCAACGTCAAGTCCCGACTTAGCATCCGGTGCAAGATCTTTCTGTGAGGCATCGCCCGTAATTACAACTTTAGAGCCAAATCCTATTCTTGTAAGGAACATCTTCATCTGCGCCGGTGTTGTATTCTGCGCTTCATCAAGAATAATATAGGCGTTGTCCAAAGTTCGTCCGCGCATATATGCAAGCGGCGCAACCTCAATAAGCCCCTTTTCCATATTCTTTGCAAAACTCTCCGCACCCATGATCTGATAAAGAGCGTCGTACAATGGTCTGAGATAAGGATCTACCTTACTTTGCAGATCGCCCGGTAAAAACCCCAGTTTCTCTCCCGCTTCTATCGCCGGTCTTGTGAGTATGATCCTGCTTACTTCGTTACTTTTAAAAGCAGTGATCGCCATTGCCATTGCAAGATAGGTCTTGCCTGTTCCGGCGGGACCTATTCCGAACACTATCATATTGTTCCGTATGGCGTCCACATATTGTTTCTGTCCTAATGTTTTAGGTTTTATCGGTTTTCCGTTAATAGTATGGCATATACAGTCCCCGTCTATTGTAAGCAGGACGTCGCCCTTGCTCTCTTTTTCCATTTCTATTGCGTAATCAATATTCTGCTCCTGCAAAACATTCCCTCTTTTTGATAAGGTTACAAGCTCCTCAACGGTTCTTGCCGCCTTCTCTACATCTTCCTTATCGCCGCTTATCTTTACCGCGCCGTCTCTATTAATTATAATCACATGAAAATCTTTTTCAATCTTTTTAATATAAGCATCATATTCTCCAAAGAGATTTTTCATATGCTCCATTGGAAGATCCATTCTTATCGTAAATTCATTCATCCGATATTTCCGTTTCCTCTTCACTTTCCGTAATGGGGATTTGCTGCGTGGTACTGCTTACTTTCTTAACTGCCTCTTCAACCAGATTCATCCTGACATTCAATACCCATTTATCCTCATTCTTTATTATTTTACCATTTTTTTCCGTTATTTCTACCCCTTTTTCTTCTAAAGTCTGTAATATTTTACTCCACTCCGCCTCCATGATCTGCTGCATCTCATCTTCCGTATGCTTTTTCTCCACCAACGTGTACTCTTTGGCGTACTTCACTCCATAGTAAGCAGGCAGAAAAAGGTGGTCTAATAGCTGTACCTGTTTCTTTTCTCCTGAGATGTCATACTCCTCATACTTAACCTTTCCAAATGAAAGATCCCATTCCCTGTCTTTAAATCCAAGAAGCAGAATTTTTTTCTCATTTCCGGAATAAACCTTATCCTCATAAGCGGTTTCTTTCTCTACCTTAATTGATTTATCATAAGAAATCATAATATCCGCATCGGCTTCATAGTACTGGTATCTTCTTATCGTTGCATCTTCATTATATACAGGTACAGCTCCGCTTACAAGAAGCTGGCCTTTTTCAACGCTGTCTCCAAGCGCAGCCTGCGGAACTCCCTTTCTTGTGATCATATAGACGATCGTTCCGTCCTTAGTGGCTACAATATCCTTGCCGGAACGCATATCATCATCTGGAAATGCACTGTCCTGCTCATTTCCGACACCAGTGTCATATTCTGGCATTTCGTTTTCACGAATCTGTATGATCAAGGTAGTTCCATCCACTTTTAATGATGCCCATGTGATTATATCATATTCTTCCCGCAGATTTCTTTCCAATTCTTCAATCTGCAAATTCGATTTTTTCATCGCTGTATGCACGTTTTGGTCATTCAGGTAGTCCATAAGAACGTCTTCTGTCAGCGAATAGTTTCCTGTGATCTTAATATCCCAGATAAATCGCGTTGTAAGCATCCAAAACAGCAGACAGACTAATAATCCTGTGACGAAGATTTTACGTTTTTTTATTCCGGACACAAAAAAAGGCAGTCCATATCGTTCTAATACAGACGCCCTGGTTCCGGTTTTTTTAAGCAGTGTCTTAAGTGCAAAAAAACCTTTAACACTTACTTTCATCGTATAATGATCGCCATGATTCTCTATATCCCAGACCAGAATGTCATGATTTCCGCATAAATTTAAAAATCTTTCCGTCGAATAGCCCCACACCTTAATGGAAACATATCCTTTAACATATTGAATCCAATGAAGCATAAATTGTCATGCCTTTCCAATTTTATAAATCTAAAGATAGCGGACAGCCTCAATAACGCCGCTTATTTTCATGTCTTCATTGGTATAATAATCTATAGAAAGCTGTTTGCCCTGAAAACAGATCCTGCAGTTTTTTCCCTGCAGTACAATAGAATCACTGGTGTATTCCAAAATACCCTTATAATTTTCGATAAATGCCTCCTTATTTCCCGTTACGGAAACTATGGAGGCGCCAAGCATGGAATCCTTAGGCAGCTTTAAAGACTCTACAATTATTTCCTTTTGTCTGGATAAAGACAATCTCGCATTTTTTCTCATATTAAACTATATGACAAATACGTGAAATTAATAACAGGAAATAGTTCCTTTGATCAATTTTGAAGGTGCAACAGGCTCCTTTCCAATCGAATATGCACTTAAAAAGCGCTCTTTTGCAGTCTCTAACTTATCTTTATCATTGGCATGGATGGTGGCAAGCGATTCGCCGCATTTAACGTAGTCTCCTACCTTTTTATGTAAGATAAGACCTACCGACAGATCAATTTCACTCTCTTTAGTCTCCCTGCCTCCGCCAAGAATAAGCGAACATATTCCGATTTCATCGCAGATAATTTGGTTTACATAACCTTCCTCTTTTGATATTATCTCTTCTATTATAGAGGCTTTAGGTAAAAGCGAAGTATCATAAACCGCAGCCGCGTCTCCGCCCTGTGCCTCTACAAATTCAGCCAGCTTCTTAAGCGCACTTCCATCCTCTATAACGCCTTTAAGCATAACCCGAGCTTCTTCTTCATCCTTAGCTTTACCTCCGGCCACTATCATATGAGCGCCTAAGGTCATACACAACTGCGTAAAATCATCAGGCCCTTTTCCCTGCAGGGTTTCAATGGCTTCTTTTACCTCTAAAGCGTTGCCCACTGCAAAGCCAAGCGGCTGATCCATGTCAGATACGATGGCAATTGTATTTCTTCCGGCATGTTTACCAAGCGCGGTCATTTCCCTTGCAAGCGCAAATGCGTCCTCTTCCTTTTTCATAAATGCACCGCTGCCTGTTTTTACATCCAACACAATAGCGTCAGCTCCGGAGGCGAGTTTCTTACTCATAATTGAGCTTGCAATTAAGGACATGTTATCTACAGTTGCCGTCACATCCCTAAGTGCATACAGCTTCTTATCCGCAGGTGCGATATCAAGTGTCTGCCCCATTATCGCAATTCCTATATTATTTACCTGTGAAATAAAATGTTCTGAGGTAATTCCTGTGGAAAAGCCATTAAAACTTTCAAGTTTATCTATAGTTCCGCCCGTATGTCCTAAACCTCTGCCGCTCATTTTGGCTATTTTAATTCCACAGGCGGCCACCATAGGCGTAAGCGCAATCGAAGTTTTATCGCCGACACCGCCGGTTGAGTGCTTATCTACTTTGATTCCGTCAATAGCTGACAGATCGAGCATATCACCGCTGCGTGCCATTGCCATTGTAAGCGCCGCTGTCTCTTGTTCGTTCATTCCCTGGAAAAAAATGGCCATCATCATTGCGGACATTTGGTAGTCGGGGATTTGGTCGGCGGTGTAGTTGGAAATCATGAAGTCGATTTCGTCGCTGGTTAGTTCGATTCCGCTTCGTTTTTTCATAATAAGGTCGTACATTCTCATGGTGGTGGTCTCCTATAAAGGTTTTGGTGATTGCGGGGGGTGTTTCAATGGGACGAACTTAGGCAATATAAATAAAAAAGGGGCTCGGGTCGCGGGAGCGAAGGTCGCCCCTTTTTTATTTATATTTCCTAAGTTCTGGGTATTGGAAAATGCACCTTGCAATCAGCCATATTTTATTATTCCGATACTAAGTCATACGTTACTGTATCAAACTATTAGATTTGCAATACCTACATTGATTCGGGTGGCAAAAGGTACATTTTTAAAACTGATATGGCAAGCTGTACAAAAATTAATCTGTAACTATGCCTTTGGAAGGAAATTAGAACTTCTTAACATTCCTATTCCGATATTCAGCAATTTCGGAACACGATGTTCCGAAAAGGGGCAACTGAGCCATGGATGGCGAATTTGCCCCGATTGCGTCCGGATCTCACAACCTAAATAGGAATGTTTAGAATTTCTTATTTCCGCACAACGGTATAGGTACAGATTAATTTTTGTTCAGCTTGCCCCCACAAAATTTAAAATGTACCTTTTGACACCCGAATCCCACATTCTATTATATCTACTTGTGATAGGGTTCGCCATTAATTATTCTATAGCTTCTGTATATCTGCTCAAGCAAGATGACACGCATGAGTTGATGTGGAAAAGTCATTTTAGAAAAGCTAAGAGGAAAGTCCGCACGACTACAAACATTGTTATGTAAACCTAACGAGCCGCCGATTACGAATTGAATGTGGCTTACGCCTTGTGTTCCAAGCTTTTCAATCTTCTGTGCAAGTTCCTCTGAGTTATGCATTTCACCTGCGATTTCGAGTGTTATCAGATAAGCGTCATCTTTTATATGCTTTAGTATGCGTTCTGCTTCTTTGGCTTTTATCTGGTCTTCCAGTGCATCGCTTGCTTTATCCGGAGTTTTTTCATCCTCTACTTCAATGATTTCTAACTTGCAGTAGCGGCTGAGTCTTTTTTCATACTCTTTTATTGCATCGCGGTAATATTTTTCCTTAATTTTTCCCACTGAAATAATTGTTATTTTCATAACTAAAACAGATTCTGATAATAATCATCAATGAAATGATCCAGAAAATCTTCCCCTAAGTTCATAAATTTGTCCTGAATAATATTTCTCATCTTATCCGTACGTTTAAAATATTTCTGTTCCTCGGCTATATCATCCGTTTCAAATAAGCCTTCGTCAATCAGCTTCGCACTTAAGTTTTCTTCGCACCACTTAGTCATTTCACGCACCAGATTGCTCTCCGATTCAGCTTTAACAGACAATATCTTAAAGCTTTTCATAGACACAATTCCGAATATAATAAAAAGCACAAACAGTGCGCCCATAACCCCGCAGACAAGATATCTGGTAATACCTGCGTTTTGGTATATCGGAATTACTCCGGCAAAAACAAGGATATCAGCTGCAAGGCCTATAATTCCTACAATTAACAGGGTGTATGCGGAGGTTCTGTTTTCTTCTGCTTTTTGTGCACTGTCCTGATATGACATATAGGTTTTCTCCTTATGTATAAATTTGGTAATTTATATAGATAAGTATAGCAGAATTTTAACATATAGAAAAGAGAAATGATTATCGATAGCGCATTTTTTCGTGTCCGTCCAAATCCTTCCACACAAACGTTTCTTTTTCATAAATAATATATCCACGCCAGCTATCCTCCTTCGGGATAGATACTGAGCCCGGATTCATATAGGTATAGTTTTCATGTTCGGTACATTTAGGGATGTGGGTATGACCGTGCAGCAGGATATCGCCATTATGTAACGGCGGCAGGTTCTGTTCGTTGTAATTATGTCCATGTGTGGCATAAATCAGCCGCTCGCCCTCCGTAATTACGCAGTAATCTGCCAAAATAGGGAATTCCAACACCATTTGATCCACTTCCGTATCGCAGTTCCCACGCACGCATACTATATCCTGTTTACGATTATTTAACATCTCGATTACCTGCTTGGGGTTATAGTCTTTTGGCAGGTCATTTCTCGGGCCATGATATAAGATATCCCCAAGCAGGAGTAAACGGCCTGCCTCTTCTTTTTCATATGCTTTAAGTAATTGTTTACAATAATATTCCGAACCATGAATATCAGATGCGATCATCCACTTCATTTTTATGACAATGCTCCTTCCTTAGCATTCGGTGTTGCAGTCATCGGGCACAAGCTTTGTATGGCTTATCACTTCCCTGTACTTAAGTCTAACATCTCGCGTATGCCCTGGTTTTTATTATCAGCCCTATAAATTGCCATATAGACATTATTATCGTCTTTATTCTGCCATGCATAATATTCCCCCCGGCGGCCTATATCCTCCCATGACTCAAATACACCCTTTTTTGCGGTGCCGTACCACTCTTCTACAACCCCTATATAATTGACGGTATTTGCATACATGTAGTCGTCATAAAGACCATCCGTAAAATTGCCGACAACATTCTGAATGATTCTCTCATTTGTCTCTAACTTACTGGTATCCACATCATAATGCTCGGCACCGCTTCCGTTTGGCAGATCATTTTTCCAATTGCCCGCATAGCTGTGTGCCTGATACTTTTTATTCTGAGTCAGTTTATCCGATGCATTGATATAAAAACGACACCATCTGCCGTTACCCTCACGCACGCCATGCGACCATTCGCCATAATAATAGGTATTGGCTTCATAAATTGCGAGCCCTTTTCCGTCAGGCAGCCCTGCGCTGTCAATATCGCCCTGATAATAATAGGTATCACTGCCTTTAAGGCTCTCGGAGAGTTTCACATAACGCTTTAAGTGAGACAAATCCCATACTGCTTCCAAATTATTTGCCTCAAAATAAGGCGTCATTTCTTTTAAAATATATTCCTTGGTATAAGAAACGTCAGTTTCATCCTCAACATCCACAACAACCGCCACTTTATCTATTGTATCGGATGTTACGGCTTTTTCTTCACCTGATTCTTCAACTTCCTCGTTCCCGCTGACAGTCCCCCCATCCTCTATTCCGGTCGTTACATCGGATGAGTCTGCGGTAATAGCCTGCGGCATGTTAACCATATCATTCTGTTGCTGTTCATTCGCATAATCGGTAATTTTTTGTTGTAAATCCGTATTTTTATCTCGGCTGGCGGGCGAAACAGTAAATATCTTTACAAAAAACAGGATGATCACCCCTGCCAAAATAGCAGATATTCCCCCAATAATAACCCAAATTACCGGACTGTTTTTGTCAAATAACTTCTTATGCTCATTTTTGTTCTCATCCATTAACATAGCCCTCCATGCCATTCTCTCAAAGGGTGAAAAATTTATTTTTCACCCTATTCTTCATAATCAAGGCAGCATCTTCCGGACGTAACAGTTTTAATAAAGCCGCCTGCCGCAACATGCGCCGGATGCACCTGATATGCCTTTAAGGCTTCCTCCGACTCAAAAACCGAAATAAGTCCGATTTCCTTATTGCTTGACTCAAGTCCGTTTGTAACAACATTGAGTGAAACCACGCCTGAAACTTCTTTTTTAACTGCTTCTAACTCTTTCTTAATCCTATTAGCCGCTTCCTTCTTTTCTGCCTCGGATAACTCCTCTTTAAGATTCCATAAAACAATATGATGTACCATTTTTCTTCGTTCCTTTCGTTATTTTTATTTTACATACACTTTTTTAAAAAAATAGTATGAGATTTATTAAGTTTTTCTTATGATGTACCTAAAATATACTTGACACATATATAATATAAGTATATTATTAAATCCATATTATTCCTACCGACTAAGTAGCAAATAAACATTTTAGCTAACACTATACAATACATATCAACAGGAGAATTACATCATGCAGACTAGCACAACTACCAAAAAACTTACATTTGCGGGTCTTTTTATGGCTCTGAACATAGCTTTAAGCTCCTTTGGAATTCCTGTGCCCGGCGGACATTTTTACTTATGTGATGTTGCCATATGCAGTGCGGCAATCCTTTTGGATCCTTTTTATGCCTTTGTTGTGGGCGGCATAGGCTCATTTCTGGGTGACTTTTTCTTCTATCCTGCACCTATGTTTGTATCACTGGTTACACATGGAATCCAAGCCATAGTTATTTCCTTATTTGCTAATAAACTTTTTACCAAAAACCATAAAGCCGGAGCAATTATCGGCGTTTCTATCGGTGCTGTCATAATGATAATCGGCTATACGCTTGGGCGTGCCTATGTATACAGCACGCCGGAATATGCAATAATTAAACTGCCCTATGAGATTCTTCAGGCGGCTGTCGGTGCTATTGTAGGGGTTATTATATGCTTTCCTTGTAATTTACGAAAAATATATCATAAGATGCTGGGCGATAGTCAATAATTTCGGATGCACTATCAATTACTTTCCGAATAAACCACCGCCCCATCTTCATTTTTACCTTCCATCCGAAAAGAACCATCCTCAAAATCCACACTAAGAGCTGCGCTGCATCCCTGATTTTTCCAGCACATTTCCAGACTACTGTTATTACAGTTGACCGAAAATTCAGCCTCAAACCCAAATGCCGGAAATGTATTTCTAAATTGCAGCATCGATATCTGTTTTTTTACAACATCAAGTTTCATTCTCTCTTCTATTTCTTCCAAAGACAGATTGGTCCTGTTAATCTCCTTATGACCGCCCGCTCCGGCTTTTTCAACCGCTTCGTAATCGTTTTTCCCGGCAAATAGATCAAGATACCAAATTTGAGGTTTTCCCGGCATGAATAACTGTAATGCCCTCGCCAAGAGCATCTTACCATCATCTTCGCCCAAGGCACTGTAATACGTGGCGTTAACCTGATAATAGACATTTTGCTGCCCATGAAGATTCTTTATAAACCCACCTCGCTCTACAATGATACCTATCAAAGCTAATATCTCTTTTTCGGGAATCAGCCCCTTTAAATCAAGCAGTGGAATACCGTCGTGGCACCCCAGCATATTAACGGTGCGCATCTTTTTTTCCCTGATTTCTTCAGCCCATGCTGCCAGGACCTCACCGTTTTTTCTCTCCATAGCATCTATAATTAAGCCCGGCAAAAAGAAATCATATATCATGTATCCTTTCTTTGCCAGAGTCTCATAAACCTTCTCTTCATAGCCTGCATGAATCTCCGGAAGCAACTCCAATTGATTCTTATCCGCCAATTCCTGTACGCGGGCCAGCAGCTCCCAGGTTCCGGGTTCGTTCATAAAATTTTTCTCCCCCGGTTCTTTAGGTGCATAAGCAAATGCATCCAGCCTTACAATCTTAGCTCCGTATTCGGCAAGCTGATTTAATGTATCTTCATAAAAGCTCCAAACAAGAGGAGATTTAATATTCAAATCCATCTGTCCTAAGTAGTTTCTTGCGGATTCCAGCATAGATACAACAGACTGTTTGTACTTATCATACTTGCCGAATTCTATATCCACAGGTTTCTTACCTGCATCCAGATTTTTGTTGACAATGGCAGCAAACTCTACTGCCTCTTTACCTGATATATCAAGACGATCTATCAAATCCTGCGCCTCTATATGATCATATCTTATTTCCTGATAAAAAGTATTCCAATAAGGCACCTCCGTTCCGTCCGGAAAGCGCACCATAAGAATCGGAAGTCCCTGTTTTCTGAAAAACATGTCCTGTATAAGTTTTTTCTCAGGCAAAATATAGCCTTCAGGAGTCATCTCTCCCAAGCCTTCCCAAAACTTGTTCCAGTTAATAAAAAAGTCTTTATACTCCGACTTTTCTCCGTTTTTGATAACATCCTGAAACTGCTTGGAAAGTACCGAGGCATGATTCAAAATAAAATCCAACTTAAAATTAAAGCCTAATTCTTTCAGATTTTCCAAATCTTTTTTATCGGCAAACCGTTCATTTAGCCCATAGTCAATAACCGAAAATCCGCGGTCAAGGTCAGAATGATAAATGCTTGGAAGTATATAAAAGGACTGAAATACATCCTGAAACTCAGATTTTTCAAGCAGTGATACGATATCCGACAATTTTCCTCCCAGACTATCCGGATAAGCATTTAGCATAGGTCCGTTATCAACATATTTTTCTTTACTCATAACTTACATTCCGCCTTCTTCCATTATTTTACAATATTCATCATAACTTAATAGCTGCCCTGATTTAGAAAGAATCAACTTAGCTTTTTTAGCCTGACGGTGCAGCATTTCCTGCTCAATTTCCAAAACAAGCGTCGTAAACGCACTATCGGTCTGACCGTCCCTGTTTCTTGATTTACGGTATGCCAATGTTTCTCTTGGGGTACTGTTTAATAAAATCGGGAAATCCACTCCTTTATAATAATCACTGTTCCCATGTGTCCATTCTATCAACAGAATATTAGTATCTCTAAAATCTACCTTCTCATACCATAATTCAGTCTCTTCTCTCCCCATTCTCCTTAGCCAGATATCTTTCGCGCCATCCTTAAAAGCTGAAACAATGCTTCCGACCTCATTAAATGCAATCTCCTTTTCTGTGCCAAGATAAGCTTCAAGCGCTTTCCTTCCTCCGTTAAGATAAGATGCAAACCACACCGCATCATTAAGGTGCGCCGGATTTGCATCTTCATCTTCCTTTTGCCACTTATTTATAATATCAAAATTTTCCTCAGTATAAACACCATCTTCAACCATTCCCTGTATACCGCCCTCACGAAAAACCCACAGTCTTTCCGCATCATTATACTTAGGAATCCGGTGCGGATAATTGTCTCCCGAAAGAATATAGCAGCCCACCCCAGCACATTTGAAATAATGTGCAAAAATTGACGCAATTCCGGTCTTCCCAACTCCCGAACCTCCGCATATGGTAATTACAGCTCTTTTATAAGTATTCTTTGATAGCAATGGTATTAACGCTTTTGCAGTTTCCTGAAAAAGAAGCCCAGTCTTCATTACCTGTTTTTCCTTAATCTCAACCCTCTCTCCCGGCACATCTCCTTGTGGAATATTATTCAATTCATTTATATTTACACTAGCGGCTAAAATGTCCGGCTGCATGAGAATATAATCCTTAAGCATTTTCTCTACATCTTTAGTTAGTGCCATAATTTTTTCATAACTTTGGTTCATACCAATTACTCTCCCTCTTAACACCTCACAAACCTAAATTGATAAGCCGGATACTCCACCAGCTCCGCCGGCATAGGAAGCCCCGCTTCCATAAGCGCAGAGCCGTAATAACACTGCCCTGTCTCCTCATTCTTATATATTGCATCCGCTTTTAATCCTCTTAATTTCACATAATTAACCGTCATATTCCCATGCATCTTTAGCATTACAACACTTAATAACGCTTCATTCGCATCTTCCGACACAAACATCCATGCCGCATACTCATCTTTGTAAGGATTGGATAAGCGGTAATAATCTCCTGTACTGATCAAAGCCTCATTTTTCTTAAAGCAGGCAATCTGCTCCTTGATCTCTTCTTTTTCTTCTTTGGTAAGCACATCCGGATTAAGCTCATACCCAAAAGTACCAGCCATCGCTACAACACCCTTGGTATGTATACTTATACTTCTTCCGGTCTGATGATTCGGCGATGCCGATACATGGGCTCCGACCGCAGAAACAGGATAAAAGAAAGATGTTCCATACTGAATCTTTATGCGGTCCAGTGCATCCGTATTATCACTGCACCATATCTGAGGCGCATAATATAGCATACCCGCGTCAAATCTTCCGCCGCCGCCGCAGCATCCTTCTATAAGTATATCCGGATATCTCCCCGTCAATTTTTCCAAAAAGTCATAAACTCCAAGCACATAATCATAAGTGACCCTGCCCTGTTCCTTATCCATGGAATATATATCCGCAAGACTTCTATTCATATCCCATTTTATATATTCAACATTTCCCTGATCCAATATATCACATATCTGTTTAAAAACATGCGTTCTCACTTCTTCTCTTGAAAAGTCAAGCACAAGCTGATTTCTTCCCCTTACAGGCTGCCTTTTTGGTATCTTCATAACCCAGTCCGGATGATCTTTATAGAAACTGCTTTTCTCCGATACCATTTCCGGCTCTATCCAGATTCCAAACTTTATTCCCAGAGCATTAATTTTTTGAATCAGCCCGCCTAAAGTGCAGCCAAGTTTTTTCTCATTTACCTGCCAGTCACCTAAACTGCTGTTATCATCTTCCCTGTTTCCAAACCAGCCGTCGTCCATAACAACCATATCCAAGCCAAGCTCTACAGCATCTTTTGCCAGCTTATAGATAGTTTCTCCATTAAAATTAAAATATGCGGCTTCCCAGCTGTTAATTAATATCGGTCTTGGTTTATTACTGTATTTTCCCCTGCATATATGTTTCCTGATACAAGTATGATATTTTTTTGACAATGTTCCAAAGCCTTGTGAGGAATAACATAGAATCGTTTCAGGAACAATTAGGCTTTCATCCTTACTAAGCGGATAGTGGAATAAATCGCTTTGCAGTCCCATTATCACTCTCGTCTGGCCATACTGGTCCTTTTCCGCTTCACACATAAAATTACCGCTGTATACAAAAGCAAGTCCGTAACAGCTTCCGTTATCTTCGGTAGTATCTTTTCCGGAAATTATTACTGCCGGATTATATTGATGACTGGAAGCTCCTCTGCGGCTTCCGATCGTATGGCTTCCATGTGCAATTTCCGTCCTCTGAAAATTGCGCTCCATAGCATGCCTGCCATAGAAACTGATAAAATCATAGTCTCCGCTAATAAAATCCAAACATGCCGATGCCGCCTTTTCCACAATGATACGGTCTTCACCGTCATTTGTGATCACTGCGCTCCTTGTAATGATGTCTTCTTTTTCAAGCACACCATACAGAAGCTTTACCTGCACTTTACTTACAGGGTCTTCCAATAAAATTTCCAATGTCTGCGCTTCATCTTCTGCTGCATACACCGCCGGAAGACCCTTTAATGAATATTTTCCTTCTTTTATTTCGTGACTGACATAGCGAAGGTCACAGCACTCAGAACAGTCTGCGTTACGTATAATAACAGCGCTGTTACGATAATCACCCATACCCATTACCGGATATTCCTGTGGAAGTGCATCCATGGAATATGTTCTGTCATCGCCCGCATCCGCTGGATTTCCCGAAAAACCTCTATCATAATAAGTCAATAGATAATCCATGTTACCGGATATTTTTTTCCCATAGTACAAATGCAGGACAAAACCATACTTATCCACTTTAATCTGATATGTTGTATTATCAGTATTCAATGTAAAAATTCGTTCTTCGTGCTGATAGTAAATCGCCATTTCGTTTCTCCTATTTTACCGCACCATTTACTACACCGTTCAAAATCTGTTTCTGGCAGATTACATAGAAAATCAGAATTGGAATCAGTGCCAGCAGGTATGATGCAAATGCTAAATTGTAGTTAGTTCCAAACTGCGACTGGAAATTCAACTGAGCAAGCGGCAGGGTATTCTGATCTGAACCTGCCATAATAACAAGCGGCGTCATTACATCATTCCATACGGCAAGGGCTGTTAAAACCGCAACCGTTGCATGCATAGGCTTCATTATCGGAAATATGATCTTCCAGTATGTTCTCCATGTTGACGCTCCGTCCACTCTTGCTGCTTCCTCAAGAGCCATCGGAATATTAACAAGGTATCCGGAATAAAGTAATATATTCATAGGCATATAGAACACTACATATAAGATAATTACACCGAACCAGTTTGCCAGCCCCAGCTCTGCCGTCTGTTTTGCAAGAGGCATCATTAAAATGGCAAAAGGTACAAACATACCGCTCACAATAAATAAATATACAAAGTTGTAAAATTTACTGCTTCCCTTATTTCTTCCCAGTACATAACCCATAATAGAGTGAATTACAATAGATAAAGCAACTGTTATTGTAGTAATAAGCAAACTGTTTCGCAGTGAACGCCAGAAATCAGTTACCCTCATTGCTTCCTTAAAGTTACTTAAACTCCATGTCTTTGGCAAAGATAAAATACCGCTTATACTGTTTGTCATTTCTGAAGGCTGTTTAAATGCAATAATAACAGTCAAATACAGCGGGAAAACAATAGCGCTCAATCCAAGAATCAACACAACCATTGCTGCCCAATTCGTTTTTTTCTCGATCATAGCTGTTCCTCCTTTTTACCGGAAAATCTCATCTGTGCAACGGAAAGCGTTACAATTACCAAAAAGAATATTACGGCATTAGCACTCTGGAATCCAAACTGTCCGCCTGACATACCGTTGTTGTATATCAGATAAGAAATAGATTCCGTACTCTGTGCAGGGCCTCCTTTTGTCAAAGCCATGACCTGATCGAACACCATTAAAAAATTCTTTACACACAAGACCATATTAATCGAAAAGAACGGAATAATCAATGGAAAAGTTAAATAACGGAATTGTTTAAATCCGGTTGCCCCGTCTAAGCCGCCTGCCTCATATACATCTTCCGGCACCGTCTGTAAACCTGAAATATAAATTATAGTATTCATTGCAACGGCCTGCCATGCGCACACCGCAAGAATTCCCAGCCATGCTGTCTTAGGATTTGACAATATACTTGCGCTTAAGGCCTCTGAACCTATCATGGAACCCAGTGCAGGAAGAATATATGTAAAAAAATAATTAAATATATAACCTACAACCAGTGCGCCTAATATATTAGGCAGAAAGTATGCTCCTCTGAAAAAGCTTTTAGCCCGTATCTGACTGTTAAGAGCAAGCGCTAAAACCAGACTTAATACATTTACCACAACTGTTGACACAATTGCCAGCTTAAATGTAAACCAGTAAGATTTACCCACACGCAAATCCGAAAACAAATCAATGTAATTACGAAGTCCTACCCAGTCATATTTTCCAAAACCCTTAAAATTCGTAAAACTGTATATAACACCCCTGATAAGAGGAATTGTATTAAAACAGATAAACAACGCTAAAATGGGAATTGTAATAAGTAAAAAAGTTCTTTTTCTCTCATTTGGCATATCCATATCTTCTTCTCTCCTTATAATTTTTTCTATATTCAATGCTGCTTTTCATACTCCTGTACCATGCGGATAATATCCCTGTTATACCGCAGCCAGTCCTTATCGAATTTCTGTAAAAAGGCGTCCACATCCTTTTGTATTAAGAAAGTCTGAATCTGCGCATCTACAGCCATTTCGGACGGATAATAGTGATCCTGGAAATCCGTCATATTGCCCGCATCAATATATTCTTTCATACCGGCAAGCATAGGTGATATTTCAAAATCACCTTCCTTACATGGAACCGCATTCTGTGCATCAATATATTTCTGCATATTTTCCTGTTCATAGAGGAAGTCTAAAACCTCATAAGCCGCCTCTTTATTCTTACACTCAGCCGTCACGCAAAACTGAAGATCAATTCCGGAATTAAGTGTGTTTTTATCCGCTTCATCGTTTGCCGGCATAACAAATGAGTCAATATTCAAATCAGGATTTACAGATAATATCTGCGGAATCGCATAACTTCCAATCGGATACATTGCTGCTTCTCCCCTTGCAAAAGCAGTACATGCGTCATTGTAGCCATAAGCAAACGGATCGTCTACGCCATACTGTAAAAGATCCAAATATTTCTCGGACACTTCCTCATATTCTTTGGCAAATGTCGTTTCACCTTTATTGACTTGTTTGGTCACATCTGCAGGTGCAAGACTTACCGCCATAGAATTCCAAGGTGCCAGACAGGTCCATGTATCCTTAAATCCAAAGTAAAAAGGAAGAATTCCTTCCGACTGGATATCTGCACATAAAGACTGCAATTCTCCCCAGTTTTCCGGGATTTCCCAGCCATGCTCTTCAAACATATCCTTATTGTAAAGAATACCTGCCGCATTTGCCACATACGGAATTGCATATGTACCTTCCGTCGGAACCAGTTCAAGCGCCTCATCAATGTCAAGATATGCCTGCTTGATATCTTTAAGTCCCTCATAATCTGAAATATCTGCTAATATTTCCGCATCCACAAAATAGGAGTAATTGATATCCCCGCCGATTCCTATAATATCCGGATAATCCTCACGGATAAACCTTGTTTTCAAAATAACCATCGCATCGTTTGGGGACATGATCTTCAATTCTATGTCATCATGTGCTGCATTAAATTCCTCTTCCAAAGCATCAAAATAGCCTGCCGCTTCCGGTTTATACTGAACAATCTCAATTTTGGTCTTGCCGCCGTCACCGGAATTCCCACAGCCTTGAACGCCTAATGCAGTTACAATACAGCATAATGCTAGGCCTAAGTACCTTATTCCTTTTCCTTTCATAGTTATTTCTCCTTCCCATATTTTTGATATATACACTCTAACATATCATTATGCTATCAGTAAATGTCAGCATTTTGTATATTTTATGCCTTAATGCTATTTTTATTCTCTTTAGTTGAAGTCATCTAGCATTTTGGTATATAATGATTTTAACACTATAAAAAGCAACAATTTTTGTATCAAAAATATAAATAAAGAAATACATAGAAGCCGGGTGGAAAATTAAATGAGCGAAGTGATCTTTTCAGTATTCCCAAGTGAAAATTTTATAGATTTAGGACTATACCAGTTTGGCTGGGAAAAGTGCGATCCATCCCATTCCTTTGGGCCCGCTGCACGAAATCACTACCTATTCCATTTATGCCTATCGGGTACAGGTACTTTAATTGCCAACAATTCCAAAGGCGAATCTATCACCTATCAAATCAAAAGCGGGCAGGGCTTTATGCTTTTTCCTAATCAGGTCTGCACCTATATTGCCGATTATGAGATTCCCTGGGAATATGTCTGGCTTGAATTTGACGGACTGCGTGTAAAAGAAACAATAGAAATGGCCGGTCTTAGTATGGACCAGCCAATTTATAAGGCACGGTATAAAGATATTGCCGAAACAATGAAATCGGAAATGTTATATATTGTAAATCACAAAGAAGAATCCCCTTTTCACTTAATCGGACACCTCTATTTATTTATAGACAGTCTCGTACGTTCATGCAGCTTTGCACAGTTAAATAAGGGAAACAGTCTGCGCGATTTTTACATAAAGGAAGCAATATCTTTTATAGAGCAGAACTTCCAAAATGCTATTTCCGTAGAAGATATCGCCGCCTGCTGTGGCTTAAACCGCAGCTATTTCGGCAAGATTTTTCACGAGAGTATGGGAAAATCTCCTCAGGACTTCCTTATCTCCTACCGTATGACCAAAGCCGCCGAACTTTTAAAACTTACCGATTTATCCATTACAGATATCAGCAATGCGGTGGGATATCCCAATCCGCTTCATTTTTCACGCGCTTTTAAGAATGTATATGGGAGTTCGCCGAGACAGTGGAGATATCAGCATATATAAAAGACATTCTTACTCAGTCAACAGGAAAACAATACACAGGAGCCGCCGAAATGAAAAACACTCAAGAAAGACAAAGAAAAGATATATTCCACCCTGCAGCAAAAGTAATTTTTCTCATAGTCACATTATGCGTCTGCCTGCTTGGCTTGATTATCAAATACAATTTATCCAAGAAAACAGATATGAACGTCTCCGCTGTATCCTCAGATGATGCACGAACCCCCAACTTCATTACAGAGTACATACGTGCATCCGGCATCATTTCTGACACAAATGTCACAAATATCAAAACCAATCCCTGTACAGATTTATGTGTTCCCACTTACATCACCAAAGTAGATGGTACTTATTTTCTTGTAGACTGCTATCATGATCAGGTAATATATAACGACAATCTGACAGGCCCAATTAATGAATGGAAAGTCATGACAGACGATATAGACAAGGGACATACCCTCGCAAGTGACGGCACCGTATATCTGATTGACGATACAGAGCGGCACCGCATTCTGATTTTTGAGAAAAAAGAAGATGCTTATGTTCACACACAGACTTTTGACAATATCGGAAACAGACCGCATTATATCATCTACGACGCCCCCACCGACACCTTCTATGCATGGAGCTCCATGAGTGGTGAGATGTATCTGTTTCGCCATAACCCGGACGATACCCGAATGTATCTGACTGAAATCCGCCGTATTGAAACACTTAATAATGTCTATGTGCGCTCTTTCACCATCGTTGATGATGAAATATATTTTGTTTCGGGTAACTCTTCTATCATCCGAGCTTCCCTTGACAGCTTTGAGATTCTTGATACCTACCCCGTTCCTGACAGCATGGCGGGCATGATACAATTGACACCGATTCAAGATTACTTCTATATTACTATTTCTACAGACATTACCGGCAATCAGGATTATGCCACCATCATCCGCACAAGAGACCTGTCCACTTTAATGGATGGCGGTTACGAAGACATCTATAACAATTTCATAGGCGGCGGTACGCCTTACTATATCACTGCCTTAGACGGCGCTTACTATCTCACAGAACACCGTCTGCCAGGGCACTCTCTATGGAAATTTCAGGTGGAAGATAATTTGATTAAAGATGTGGAGACAGTTTACTGATGCTTCTTTATCCTAACGTTTACTATATATCATTATATTCAATTAAAATGTCCTGATGATACAATGGAATAATCTTCCCTTCAAAAACAGTATTCAATACCTTAACGGTAGCTGAATCTTCATTGTAGGTAAATCCATTCCAAGTCTCTCATATATTTCAGTTACTTCCTGTTTCAACGCTTTGTCTGCTCTAAATTGAATCAAAACCTGTTCTGCCATAATGCACCTCTTTGTAAACATATTTCTATTTTACCAAAGCAACCTGCGATATCCGGTAATATCCGCTAAACTTTTTTTGAAACATTTCCGATACATTATATATGATATAAGGTTGAATAAAAATGCGTTTTCAACCTAAGTAGTTCAAATGCGCATCGCAGTGCGCAGATAGGTATAAAAATGAAAGTTACACATAATATTCAATCACTGAATGCTATCCGTCTCGTTAATGTCAACATCGAATCCTATGCGGAATCCACAAGAAAAGTTTCCTCCGGATATAAAATAAATAGCGCTGCCGATGATCCAGCCGGTCTTGGTATTTCCGAAATTATGCGCAGACAGATCAGGGGGCTGATGCAGGCAACCAACAACACAAAAGACGGTGTTGCTTTCGTACAGTCTGCAGACGGCGCTATGGACGAAATACATACTATGCTGCAGCGCATGAATGAATTGACGATTAAAGCACTTAACGGAACCTGGTCCGATAGTGACCGTATGGCAATGAATGTTGAATTTGACCAGCTCCGCACAGAAATTGACCGGATCAATAACACATCTGATTTCGGCACCGGCATTCCTCTATTTGAGCAACACGAACCTTCTTATTATCAAATTTCCGGAAGTAAAAGATGGGATGACAACCAGCTTCATACCGTTTCTGAAATGAACAATGAACTTAACATACATCTGCCTGACTCTTATGAGCCCAGCGATTATACGATTACGGTTCCTGCAGGAGTTTATACTACACAGGAGTTAATCGATGAAATAGATGATGCTTTAAGCAACATGATACCTTCTAATCCCGGCTTTGTATTGGAACTCACCAGCGACGGCTACTGCAATCTGAATTTTGAAAAAGCTGACGGAACGCCAACGAAGATCGATTTTGTAGATGGTTCTCTTTCCTATCTCCTTTTCGACTCTTTTAATGGCAGCGCTTCTTCCAGTCTGCTGGGTACCACTGTATTTAGTGTAGGAACTAAGTTGGAAATAAAAAGCGGAGAAAATGACCGGCTTGAATTCTATGTGGAAAGAGCTAGCGGTCCCAAATATATTTCCATAACCCTTTCTCCCGGGTATTACTCTCGTTCCGAGATGATCAACGAGATCAATAGATTGCTGTCTCGAAATTCTGATGCAGCCGGTATTGTTGCAAAAGAGTATGAAGACTCCTGCATCCAGATCACTGGCGGAGACTCGGTAAGTATTGTCGGTCTGAAAGGAAACATGTTTAAAGTGGATGATTCAAATGCAGAGATTAAGTATTCTTCTGTATTTTATGATAACGTACAGTATGGTTTCTCAAGCAGCACTGCCGCTTCTATCACAGGCACGGCTTACTACAGTTCTTCGTCTACTGGTAATTTCAAATTATCCAGTGAAAATGGGAATAATATCCTGCGTTTTAAAGTAAACGGTGCGTCGGAATATACGGAAATTAAGTTTGAGGATAAGGATGGTGGGTATACCATTTCGGAGATCCGTGATGAAATCAATAATCAGCTTGAAGCGAAAGGACTTAAAGACGCCGTAAAAGCCTATACTACTTATAGTGGAGGTGGTTATTATTTAACACTATCCAGCCTGCTATATGGCAGCAACAGCTCTCTGGAATTTGATACGACGGATTCTGTCGCTGTCAATACTTATAATGCTCTATTTTGTATCACAAATTGGTTACCTACTACAAGTACCGGAAATACTGCGCATTTTACTGGGTATGCCAATCTAAGGAACGAATTTACACTGCCTAATGATACCTTGACTTTAAATATCAATAACGGACAGACTTATACCATAAGCGGTATTAGCGGACATTATACAAATGGACAGGACTTTATAAACAAACTTAAAGAAAATTCTTCCTTTGCTGAGATAAAAGATAAGATTGCGATTGAGTTTCAGTACAACTCTTCTTCCGGAAGAATTTCCATCGTTGCACAGACTGCTGATGTCCAGACCATTGAGGTTGATAACGACCATAAAAACGATACCTATGAAAAACTGTTCGTAGGCACTACGACAAGTATAAACAGCGCAACTTATAGCTCTAGCGCAGGAAGGGTAATATCAAAAGAGGGAACTACGGAGACACAGATAACAGATTTTGCATCGGCTTCCGTTTCAATTTCCGCTAACAGACAGAATGATATAAAGATTACGAGCAACGCGAATCAAATCACCTTCTATTCTTACATCGAAGGTCAAAGCACCGTTACTCAAACCGTTACCCTGCCTGTAGGAACTTATAGTATAAATGATATTGTTACACAAATAAATAACCAAATGAAATCATCAAACAATATCTACTTTAGCAGCATAACAGCTGAATATAAGAATAATAAGCTTACCCTGACTGCTATACCTAATGAGGACAAAGCTGGCCGCTACCATATTTACTTTGATCAAAGCAGTTCCGCCTGGAGCGCTATTCATGGAACGACGACTTCCACTAGCGATCCTTACTCCCAGCCTGCAAGTAAGTCCATTTTACGTACCCGCTACGCTGTTTCTGATTCGATAACGTTAGACAGCAGCAACAATAAGCTGAACTTAACAATTGGTCAAGGTTCTTCTAGGATTTCTGCCGAGATTACAATTGCTGAAGGCAAATATGACAAAGACTCTTTGAAAAATGCAGTACAGGCTGCTATTGACGCTGACAGCGCTTTAAATGGAAAAATCACTGTTGATATTACAACGGACGGAAGGCTTGAGTTCTCCTCTTCCGCAGGCTCTATTACTGCATCAGACAGCTTTTATGAAAACGTACTCATCACCCAGAGTATGAACAAAAATGTAAGCGTAACAAAAGGCCAATACTATGGCTTTGATGATGCCTATATTATCGGACGCAAGGATTTGAGCACAGAGACTGTTGAAATTATAGATGGAGCTAATGACATTTTTACTTTTGATTTTACTTATCCAGACTCCAATGGCAGTCATACAATTGATATGAATATAAAGATTCCTGAAGGCACTTATACCGGTGATGAAATTGCCGAAAAACTGCAAGAAGAAATACAGAAAGAATTTGAGGCAAAGGGATTTTATGACTTTAATATAGAGGTCTCTATCGGTGGAAAGAATACAGAGGTTGTTGGTGCCATTGATGATGTTGCGCTACAGATCAAACTAACAAAAAAGGACGGTGCGGAACCTCATGTAGGACAATACATTATAGACGGTGTACGCGGCAGCGCGGCAGGCTTTCTTTTCTACAAGACAACAATCAATCCCAATGCGACTTATATAGAAGGAACAAAAAATCTGTCAAACGGCATTACTTTTAAGCCGGGACAGAATGTACTTACACTTTCTGCGGACTCAGTTCCTTATCAATACACATTTCCGGAGAATACGTACTACACTACAGAAGAGTTCGCCAATCTCTTGAATGAAAAGTTTGAAAATGGGGATGATAACGGCAAATCCGCGCCTCTGAAAGCATCTATTGAGAATGGACACCTGCAAATTGCCTATAAAGCTTTGGGATCCCACTCGATAACTGATATCGGTGGAAGTGCGAGGAGCACGCTATTCTTGGAGGAGGAAGGCAGAGATTCCCTTGATCCATTAGTGATTCAAGTCGGTTCCGAGGCAAACCAAACTATGGAAATACCACGCATAAGCGTCAGTTCCACTGCCTTGGGTATTAATTCCATTACTATCAGCAAGCAAAAATATGCTGAGAAAGCGAACGTCCGTATAAAAGAGGCTATTAATCTGTTAAGCTCCAAACGAAGCACTTACGGTGCAATACAGAATCGTTTGGAACACACAATTAATAACAATGATATTATTATTGACCGTGTCCAGGCAAGCGAATCCCGTATCCGCGATACGGATCTTTCAACAGAAATGATAAGATATTCCAACTTAAGTATACTCTTGCAGGCTGGGCATAAAATGCTTGCACAGTCAAACGAAAACATTAAAAAGCTTTTAAATCTTTTACAATAAACAGATTTTCATAACGGCAAAGCAATAAATGCCCCGGCGTTGTAAGTAAGCGCCGGGACATTTATATATAATGTAATTTTAACAGATACACAATTCCAAAAAAAGCATTTTAGCCATTACTTTGACAAATACTCATCAATTCCTTTCGCCGCAGCCTTACCTGCTCCCATTGCAAGGATAACCGTAGCTGCTCCTGTTACCGCATCACCGCCGGCATACACACCTTCTTTGGTAGTTTTTCCATGCTCTTCGTCGGCAACGATACATTTCCACTTATTCACTTCCAAACCTTCGGTAGTAGAAGAAATCAGCGGATTAGGTGAGGTTCCAAGAGACATGATAACCGTATCCACATCCATTACAAATTCAGAACCCGGAATTTCTACAGGACGTCTTCTGCCGGACGCATCAGGCTCTCCTAACTCCATCTTAATACATTTCATGCCGCAGACCCAGCCGTTCTCGTCGGCAATGATCTCTGTCGGATTTGTAAGTAAGTCAAAAATAATCCCTTCTTCTTTTGCATGATGTACTTCTTCCACACGGGCAGGTAACTCTTCCTCACTTCTTCTGTATACAATATGCACTTTTGCACCAAGTCTGAGTGCGGTTCTTGCAGCATCCATAGCAACGTTGCCGCCGCCTACAACTGCTACTTCCTTACCTCTCATGATCGGAGTATTGGAATCTTCATTAAATGCCTTCATAAGATTACTTCTTGTTAAGTATTCATTAGCTGAAAATACACCGTTAGACTGCTCGCCCGGAATACCCATGAATTTAGGAAGTCCTGCGCCTGAGCCGATAAATACGGCGTCAAAACCTTCGTTTTGCATCAATTCGTCAATTGTTACCGACTTACCGATAACAACGTTTGTCTCTATTTTTACGCCAAGTGATTTTACATTTTCAATCTCTTTTTCAACAACATCTTTCTTAGGAAGACGGAATTCCGGAATACCATACACAAGAACGCCGCCCGCTTCATGCAACGCTTCAAAAATAGTTACGTCATAGCCCATTTTGGCAAGGTCACCTGCACAGGTAAGTCCTGCAGGACCGGAACCGATAATTGCGACCTTTTTCCCCTTCTTTTCTTTAGCTCCCTCAGGCTTAACATCATTCTCTCTTGCCCAGTCTGCCACGAAACGTTCCAGCTTACCAATTGAAATTGGCTCGCCTTTAATACCGCGGATACACTTACCCTCACACTGGCTTTCCTGCGGACATACACGTCCACAAACTGCCGGAAGCGCTGAGGCTTCGCTGATTACCTGATATGCAGCCTCAATATCACCGGTTTTTACCTTTTCAATGAAGCCCGGAATATTGATTGCAACCGGACAGCCTTTTATACACTGCGCATTTTTACAGTTTATACATCTCTCCGCTTCGCTCATTGCCTCTTCTTTATTATATCCAAGGCATACTTCCTCGAAATTTGTAGCACGCACTTTAGCATCCTGCTCACGTACAGGCACTTTATTTAAAACATCCATAATAATAATTTTGCTCCTTTCTCAGTCCATGATTATTAAATCATTACGAACCTCTGTATAAGTTCGTCAATCCAGATAGCACTTTTGCGCAAACGTCTATATATGTTTATCCCGCGCAATTTCCACAGCCGCCATGATGGGTATCGCCTTCCTTAGCTTTTAAGAAAGCTCTTCCCTCTTCGGTCTTATACATCTGCTGGCGTTTCATTGCCTGATCGAAATCAACTTTGTGTCCGTCAAATTCCGGTCCGTCAACACAGGCAAATTTCACTTCTCCGCCAACCGTAACACGACAAGCTCCGCACATGCCTGTACCATCTACCATAATAGGATTCAGACTGACTATAGTTGGTATGTTAAGTTCTTCCGTCATCTTGCAGACGAATTTCATCATGATCATAGGTCCGATAGCTACACAGACATCATATTTTTTGCCCTCTTCAACAAGGTCTTTAATTGTCTGTGTTACCATACCGCTTCTTCCGTAAGAACCGTCATCCGTTGTGATATATAAATTACCTGCAACAGCTTCCATTTCTTTTTCAAGAATCAATAAATCTTTTGTCTTTGCACCTACAATAACATCCGCATCAATTCCTTTTTCATGAAGCCATTTAACCTGCGGATATACAGGCGCGGTTCCAACACCGCCTGCCACAAAAAGCATTTTTTTAGCTTTAAGAGCTTCTAAATCTTCATTTACAAACTCCGACGGACAGCCCAGCGGACCTACAAAGTCATGGAAACTGTCACCGGCTTTAAGTACAGCCATCTTATGGGTTGCAGCTCCAACAACCTGAAATACAATTGTAATCGTTCCCTTAGTCCGGTCGTAATCACAGATAGTAAGAGGAATTCTCTCTCCATCATCATCCATTCTTACGATAATAAACTGCCCCGGCTGACAGGATCTGGCAACACGCTCTGCCTCGACTACCATGAGGTAAATATTAGTTGTCAGCTCTTTTGCTTCTAAAATCTTATACATTACTCCCATCCTCCTAAATTCCCTTGTGCTTTTTCACAATAACTCATATCTATTTAATTTGCAACACTTTTTATAGCAAAAGTGCCTTAAATTCTCCATTTTCGCCATATCCAAGTTTTGCCACTTCCTTGGTATACGCCTGAACTATAAAAACTTTATCTGTTCTGCTTAAGATGCCGGTTCCGTCATCATAGTATTCATTTACGGTAAAATAAACCTCTCCGTCTATACTGATCACGGAGCTGAACTGATAACTGTAGGTTACGTTCTGCTGTGGTATATTACCGTTCTTATCCTCCAGATATCCGGTTTCTACCAAGCAGTCAATAAGCACCTCCACCGCCTCATCCGTAGAAATCGTTCCCTCCAGCTTAAGTACATATGTACGCATAGTCACTTCACTGGCTACGCCTTCCTCACTTATATTTACAAACTTAAAATGCGTAGTGCCAAGAGGCATTGGAATCGGTCCGGTATAAGGTACGCTGTCCTTAGTGGGTTCTGTTCCATCTGTTGTATAGAATATATCACAGCCATTTTCGGCACTTACGGAAATACGCATTGGCTCATTGTACTCCCCACTATTTAAATTCACCTCAGGCTCATTTGGTATCTCTATGTCTATATGATAACTTTTGCTTACAACTTCACTCTTTATCCCATAATCATTGACAAAGACAGCGCTTATTGTATAATCACCGCTCTCCAAAAAAAGCGGAGCAGTATAAATCCGGCTTTTTTCATCAGGTATGGAGCCGTCCGAAGTATAATATATGGTTCCCGAGGTATTAGAGCTTAACTTAAGCGGAATTACTTCTTCATAATTTCCTTCCGTATAACTGAATTCCGGAGCTTTTGCAAGATAGCTCTGAAACATGTTTACAATCGTGTCTTCTTTACAATTAAGTAACAGCTCGTTAATATCCTCATACCGTTCTTCTTTAGAGTATATCGCTACCATTTTATCATAGGCTTCTTCTACGGCTTCATAAGGATAGCTTCCATTATCAATTATTTTCTTTAATTCCAAAAGCGCAGATTCATTATCGAATAAAAGATAATAATAATCCGCTTTTAAGAACAAAATCTGCGGTTGGGTATCATCCTTTTTATAAGCAATATCAAGACAGTTGATCGCTTTTTCGTATTCTCCCTGCGCAGCATATTCTTTGGCTTTATCTACCTGATAAGATACGCTTCCCACATGGTAAGTATAAAACATATATACAAAAAGAAAAAGTATTAACACTGCGGATACAATAATGCCAATCCTTGTTCCCATTTTACGGCTTTTATCCGCTCTCTTTTTTTCACTGTCCTTTTCTTTCTCTATATTTTCAGTATCTTTATGGTTGTCCGCATCAGGCTTATCTTCATCCTGCAGCGCTGCAAGCGTTGAGAGAGTTTCCGTTATGCTGTTTTCTATTTCAGGTTCAAAATCAGGTACAATCCTAATCTCATGTCCGCATGCTTCGCAGATCAACTGGCCCTCTTTCATTTCATTTGAACACTTTGGGCATTTCATATGGGTTCCCTTTCTAACTGTTTAAATGAGCCGACTCCACGCAGTTATTCATAAGCATTGCAATCGTCATCGGTCCCACTCCTCCCGGTACCGGTGTTATTGCACTGCAGATTGGAGCGACATCATCATAATCCACATCTCCACACAATTTATTATTTTCATTTCTATGAATTCCTACATCTATGACAACCGCACCCTCTTTCACATACTCTCTGGTTATCATTTTAGGCCTGCCAACGGCAACAACAAGAATGTCTGCCCTTTTTGTCACTTCTTTAAGATTTTCTGTCTTGGAATGGGCTACGGTAACAGTACCATTTTCACGAAGCAGCAAAAGCGCCATAGGCTTGCCTACAATATTACTCCTGCCAATTATAACACACTCCTTACCTGCAATTTCAATACCTGAGCGTTTTAAAAGCTGTATTATTCCGGCCGGTGTACATGAGATAAAACCTTTCTGCCCTATGCAGAGCGCACCAACACTCTGAGGATGAAAACCGTCCACGTCTTTACTTGGATCTATAGCGCGTATGATCATATCCTCATCTATATGTTTAGGCAGCGGAAGCTGCACCAAAATACCGTTTACATCCTGACGTTTATTAAGTTCATGTATCAAATCCAGCAATTCTTCCTGTGTAGTGTTCTCCTCAAGTTCATATGCCAAAGATTCAATCCCAATATATTCACAGGCCTTCTTCTTATTGCCAACATAAACGCTGGACGCAGGATCATTGCCAACCTGAATAACTGCAAGACATAATGTTATACCATCCTTTTTAATATTGGCAACCTTTTCTTTTAATTCATCCTTAATCTGCGCTGAAATCGCTTTTCCGTCTATTATCTGAGCCATCTTAGTGTAATCTCCTTTCTTTATCTCCTCATCTTAGATAATTGTAAAATTTCCTATTTCTAAAACCTAGTTGTGCAATATAGACAAATCATAAGCAGGGTACTTTGGAGCCGCCGGTACTTAGCGAGGTATTTTCGAGCTTAGTACCGCTGCGAGCGACAAGTAGCGCAAGTGTGCCCTGCGTTGATTTGTCTATATTTCACAACGGTCGTCTTAAAAAACTGAGTTTCGAAATTATCAGAACAGTCCAGTTATGACACCAGTGTCAGTTACATCTATTCCGTAAGCCGCAGGTGTTTTAGGAAGTCCCGGCATTGTCATTACATTTCCTGTAAGAACCACTATAAAACCGGCACCGGCACAGACATAAGCTTCTCTCACCACTATCTCAAAGCCTTCAGGTCTGCCTAGAAGCGCCGGGTTGTCTGATAAAGAATACTGAGTTTTCGCAATGCAGACCGGCATATCTCCGAATCCCAATTTTTCCAGTTTACTTATCTGCGCCGATGCTTCAACGGTATACGCTACATTATCTGCTCCATAAATTTCTTCAGCCACCCGCTTAATTTTATCCTTTATAGGTAACTCAGACTCATAAATCAGATGAAAATCAGAGTTCCTGGTTTCAAGAAGATTAAGCAGTTTTTCTGCAAGTTTTATGCCGCCTTCGCCGCCTTTTTCCCAAACGTTTGCAAGGGCAAACTCACAGTTTCTATTTTCGCAGAACCCTTTTACATATTCAATTTCAGCCGCCGTATCCGTCACAAAAGAATTTAGCGTAACGACAACCGGCACGCCGTATTTTTGTATATTTTCAATATGTTTTTCCAGATTTACTATTCCCTTTTTCAAGGCCTCAAGATTCTCTGTTGAAAGTTCTGATTTTTCTATTCCGCCGTTATATTTAAGCGCTCTGATCGTTGCCACAAGCACAACGGCATCAGGTTTTAAGTCTGCCATACGGCACTTTATGTCAAAAAACTTCTCCGCGCCAAGATCTGCGCCAAAACCGGCTTCCGTAATTACATAATCCGCCATTTTAAGCGCGGTCTTGGTTGCCCTTATTGAATTGCAGCCATGCGCAATGTTGGCAAAAGGACCGCCATGAACAAGCGCGGGAGTATGTTCGAGCGTCTGGATCAGATTTGGTTTCATTGCATCCTTAAGTAACGCTGCCATAGCTCCAACCGCATGTAAATCTGCAGCTGTAACGGGCTTGCCCTCGTAATTATAAGCTACAATTATTTTACCAAGCCTTTCTTTTAAATCCTTAATATCCGACGCCAGACAAAGTATCGCCATAATCTCAGACGCTACCGTAATTACAAAATGGTCCTCCCTTACCGTACCGTCTGTTTTGTGTCCAAGCCCTACAACTATATTTCTAAGCACCCTGTCATTCATATCCAGACATCTTTTCCACACTACCTGCCTTGTATCAATGCCAAGCTCATTTCCCTGCTGAATATGATTATCAAGGATAGCCGCCAGTAGATTATTTGCAGAGGTGACCGCATGAAAATCTCCCGTAAAATGCAGGTTTAAGTCCTCCATAGGCACAACCTGAGAATAGCCGCCGCCTGCCGCACCGCCCTTTATGCCAAAGCATGGCCCAAGAGACGGCTCTCTAAGTGCTAAAACAGCGTTCTTCCCCATCTTACAAAGAGCCTGTCCCAAACCGATGCTCACGGTTGTCTTTCCTTCTCCTGCGGGCGTAGGATTTATCGCCGTTACAAGAACAAGCTTACCATCCGGATCATCCTTAATTCTTTCCATATATTCATCTGAAATCTTCGCCTTATATTTTCCGTATAATTCCAGATCATCCTGGGTAATCCCAAGCCGTCCTGCAACCATCGTAACAGGCTCTAAAACCGCTTCTCTTGCAATTTCTATATCTGACTTCATAAATCTCCCTCTTCTACCATCTGCTCAAACTGTTCCATACTCATAAGTACCTTACGCGGCTTTGTGCCCTCTTCCTCACCGACAACTCCGGCTTCGCACAACTGATCCATGATTCTTGCCGCCCGGTTAAAACCAATCTTAAATACCCTCTGCAACATTCCAATAGACGCTTTATCCTTATCAATAATAAACCGTCCTGCCTCAGCAAAGTATTGGTCATATTTTGAATCGGAATCTGAAGAGCCGCCGACTGCACCGGATGATGCCGTACTTCCGATATTTTTAATTTTTTCTTCTATATCCTCACTGTATACATTACCTATTTCCTGATTCTTAAGGAAATCAACTACATCGGATACCTCTTTATCGGAGACAAAGGCCCCCTGAACTCTTGCAGGCTTAGGATAGCCCTGCGGGTAAAAAAGCATATCTCCCTTACCTAGCAGCTTCTCCGCACCAACCATATCCAGAATAGTTCTTGAATCCACTCCGCTGGATACCGCAAATGCAACACGGCTTGGCATATTTGCTTTAATAAGACCTGTGATAACATCTACAGACGGTCTTTGTGTCGCTATAATAAGATGAATTCCACACGCCCTTGCCAGCTGGGCCAAGCGGCATATTGATTCTTCAACTTCTCCCGGTGCAACCATCATCAAATCCGCAAGCTCGTCCACTATGATCAAAATCTGTGGTAATTTATCCGGCACATCAGACTCGCCCTGTTCTCTCATACTCTCTAATTTCTTGTTATAGCCATTTAGATCACGCACATTATAATCTGCAAATTTCTTATAACGTTCGGTCATTTCTGCTACACCCCAATGCAGCGCAGCCGCCGCTTTCTTCGGATCTGTAACAACCGGTATAAGCAAGTGCGGAATTCCGTTATACACGCTTAATTCTACTACCTTAGGATCTATCATAATTAATTTTACATCATCAGGGTGTGCTTTGTACAGGATTCCCATGATAATTGTATTAATACATACCGATTTACCTGAACCTGTGGCTCCTGCAATAAGCATATGCGGCATCTTTGCAATATCCGCAACCACTATTTTACCGCCGATATCCTTTCCAACCGCAAAAGCAAGATTGGACGGAAACTCTTTGAATTCTCTGGTTTCTAATAAATCCCTTAGCGCAACTGCAGAATTCTCTTTATTAGGTACCTCTATTCCTACCGCCGCCTTACCGGGAATAGGCGCTTCAATACGTATATCCGTGGCCGCAAGATTAAGCTTAATATCATCAGCAAGTCCCACAATCTTACTTACCTTAACGCCCTGTTCAGGTTGAAGCTCATATCTTGTTACAGACGGTCCCTGACTTATTTCGGTTATAGCAACCTTGACTCCAAATGTACTAAGGGTTTGCTGTAATCTATGTGCGGTCTCTTTTAATTCCATGTCGGAATTATCTCCGCTTTTTCTCTTCCCTTTGGCAAGAAGATTGAGTGAGGGAAAACGATACTGCTTAGGTGGTTTATTGGACACCTGTGTAACATTTCCCAAGCTGTCTGCTGCTTTTGATAAGCCTCGTTCTTCCTTATCTGACGCTTTGGCTACAGGACGCTCTCGGTTAACACCTGTTCCCAAAGACATGGTATTACCTATCTGAGTGGTATATGAATCCTGTGGTTTTAGCGGCTCATATGTATCTACTGTATCATATGTTTTCTCGACTGCTTCTTCTCTCAATTCTTTATGTATTACCGGACTAATATCGGCGTTATTAGTTTTTCCATAAAACGGTTCTTCCGATATATGGATTTCGTCAAGTTCATCTGATTCATTCTCAATAAAATGATAAGGTCTGCTGTTCCTTATAACAGGTTCTTCTTCGACTTCACTATTTATGATAATCTCATGAACATCATCCCTGATATTTTCCGCATCAGTTTTTGGTTTTTCATGACCAAGCGCGGTATCAAGCATAACTCCGGAGACCTTTTTATCCATTCTGAGAATTTTTTCGTTCTCCTTTTCTTCCTCCTGCGCCCTTCTTCGTTCCTCTTCCATTATCCGACGCTCTTCTCTTGCCTCACGTCTTTCTTTAGCACGCTCGCGCCTGTAAGCAGCATCCTCGATGGAACGTTCATATACCCTCTTGCCCTGCACTTTTACGCCGCCGATAAATGACCTTTCTGTCATAATTACAGCACAGATAATACCTATAACAATTATCGCAAGTACGGTTCCCACCATGCCAAGCATCTTATAAAGAGCAAATGCAAGAGAGCCTGCAATTATCCCGCCGCCGCTTTTGTTCTGACTGCATCTTGTATAAATTCCGCCCATATTATAAACAGCATCCTTTGTATATCCGGCGCTTATAAGTTCAAAAACTATTCCTAACATTAAAACAAGCACAACCGCAGCAATCAGCTTTCTTGTTGCAATACTATTTCCTATATTGGACATGCCAAAAGCAATCCCTAAAAAGATGATCAAAGGGGCTACATATGCCATAAGTCCGAATATACCAAACATACAAGCGCTGACTACATCGCCGACCTTACCGACAACACCGAAATTACATAAAAACAGAAAAATGGCGAGCGCCAGCATGGCAATAAATAAAATTTCGTTACGGATTGCCAAATCCATAGGCTCATTGCGTCTGCTTCTATCCATGTCCTTGGATTGGTAATTTCTTCTGCCTGATGTTTCCATTGATGATTTTTTTGTAGATGATTTTCTTCCGGAAGCTGCGGAGGCTTTCTTCGTTCCTGCTCCTCTTCCCTGATTCGATGCCATGTATAACCTCCATGCTTTATGTTTTTATGAAATGGTAAAAAATTCCACTTTTCATACAAGCATTATATATCAATATATAGTATAGCATCTTCGGATTTACTTGTCATCCTTTATTTTGTATCTGATTTTTTCTTCTCTACCATATCATGAAGATGACTTATCGCATCCTTGATTCCGCCAACTTCGTTTATGATTCCCTCTTCTACAGCTTCTTTTCCGACCAAAACCGTTCCGACATCTTTAGTCAGCATGCCTGTTTCCATCATAAGTTCCTCAAGTCTTGATTTGGAAATTTTACAATGTTCACATACAAAACCTGTAATACGGTTCTGAATCTGTTTAAAATAGTCAAAAGTCTGCTGTACCCCTATTACCATGCCATTTAGCCGTACCGGATGTATAACCATTGTACCTGTCGGCACAATATATGAATAATCTGTACTTGCAGCTATAGGCACACCAATTGAATGACTTCCTCCAAGCACAAGTGATACAGTCGGCTTACTAAGCGATGCGATCATTTCTGCAATTGCAAGACCTGCTTCCACATCGCCACCCATTGTATTTAATAAAATAAGCACTCCGTCAATTTTCTTACTGTCCTCAATCGCAGCAAGCTGCGGCAGTATATGCTCATATTTAGTGGTTTTAGAAGAACTTCCGAGATTATCATGTCCCTCTATCTCCCCTATGATCGTGATCAGATGTATATTATGCTCAGATTCGCTTTCATCAAGCGTAAGCTGACCTGTAGATTCAATCCGCTGATCCCTATGCTTTTCTGCATCTGCCTTGGCTTCTTTTCTTTCTTTAGTTTCCTCATCATTTTTTACGTTTTTTCGCGCAGTGTTATCCTCATTCTTATTACTTTTATCCTTATTCTGCTCTTTCTTATTCTCCTGTTTATTTCCCATTATAATATCTCTCCTTAATTTTATTTATATGGATTATTCAAATTTAAAATCGAAAACATACGTTAAACCGCATATCCATCTAACGGCGGATATCCTATAAGTTAAAAGAGAACCGGTATTCCCGATTCTCTTATAGTTTTTGTTATATTCTGAATTTTATTCATTAAATCTGCATAGCAGCCACAATGTCTAAGGCTGGATAATATCACCGGTATAAAGATATATACTTACTGTCACATTTGTTTCTACAGTTTTAGTAGATCCACTATTAAGTCCCCCATTCGCGGATATTTGAAGAGCACTAAAATACAGAATACCATTTTCCTTATCATAAGCAATACTGCGCAATTTCAACTCTTGTTCAGGTATAGTGCAATATGGCTTTCCACTACCTGAAGCAGATGATGAAGCCGTCTCGGTATTTGCATTTATTATAGATGGGCATATAATAAAATTATTCCTAGTGAGCTTCGTATAATCGATATCAGGTACCTTTGTTTTAACATCACAGCAAAACTGCCCCTGGGAAATAGTTCTGATATTTCCTAAATAGTAGCATTTTCCACCTGAATTAGCGGCTTCGCCATCTTCATAGCCTTTCTCATATCCCTGTTCGTAACTGGCCTTATTGTCGTTACCTGTACCGATTACAATATCGCCGTCAACCCATGCAGCGCTTCCTTCACTTAAATTATCCGCGGATGCCGGCATAATATTTTCTCCTGCCAAATGTTCCAACGACTGGGATTTAAGTATACCATTGCAAATTTGAGCAAAGGTAAGATTTGAAGCTTCATCCGAAGAGATCGCATCCGATTCAATATGCGTAACAGTACCGTCAGGCTTATAGTAGGTGTGAATACTGTTAAGTGATTTTACCACCTCAGACTGATAACAGGTCTTTAAATTATCAATTCCATTTGCAAGTTTAATAAGATCCGATGAATCAAAAATAACTTTTCCCGAATCGTAATTAATGATTCCTTTAGAATTAAAAACATTCTTTAACGTTCCTTCCTTAGAAGAGACATAATTCCCCTCAGAAAAATCCTCAGAAAGAGTCTTCACCTGTGTATTAATATCTTCAATATCTTTGGAATCAAATAAGACATCGCCGCCTTCTAAAGTCAGGCAGCCGGTACTGTTAATATCAATATTTGAATTGGCAAAGGCTGGGAGTTTTGTGGCTGCCGCGCCTATGCATATTGTTACTGCTGTTAATATTATTGTTAGTATTTTTTTCATAATTGATCCTCTCTTTATTTTGATTTGGTATAATGGATAAACTCCAGCCTAAGCAAGACGGAATTTCACCATCACCTAATATTTGCTTATATTTTCATGGATAATAATTGAGCACGATAATATATAAACTAATGCTCAGATAGTACATAGAATCTGTATAATTTACAAAGATTTAAAGATTATAGAAGATTTATATCATATCTAAAATATAATTACAAATGTTTTATTTATTATAGATTTAGAAAAAATATATACGAAATTACGTTAACAAAAAATAGTATAGCAATATATTGGATATAATTTTAATTTTGATTAAATACACTACCATATATTGTATTGTGCACTTTTTATTAAATAGTATAATTTGTCTTTGGATTGCATTTTACATATTCTACTTTTCCAACATTTACAAGCCAATATATATTTTTTTATTTCCTACGGAACCCTGGACCTGCTATGCACATAAGATAAACCATAAAACAAAACAAATAAAAATATGGAGGCATAAAAATGAGTGATTTATCAGCAACTCAATGCGGATGCAATAACACAAGAGAGGGTAACAACGGATGCTGCTCTTTAATATGGCTTATCATCTTATTCTCTATCTGCGGTAACAACAATAATGATGGCTGCGGATGCGGTGGCAGCGGAATCAGCCTTTTTAACAACAATAATGACGGCGGTTGCGGATGCAACGCTTTAATCTGGTTGTTACTTCTTTCCAGCTGCTGCGGCAACGGTAACTCTATCTTCTAAGTTTTACACCACTTCTTGCGTTCACATCTGGAAAATAGGCTCATTATTTGAGCCTATTTTTCTATAGAGTATTTACTGTAAAGTAAATTTTCTATTCTGTAACGCATATACTTTGATAAAGTTGATTTGCAGGCATCGAAAGGCATATGAATAATGAAAGATGATTCCTCAAGCGTCATGGCATTTGATGCCTTGTATACTAACAACCAAATACAAAAGCTCAAGGTTCTTCTCCCCTATATAGAACCGTCCATGCAAAAAAATATTGCAATTTATATTAAATACATGGAACTTAGGTATACAATAGACTTGTTCAAAAAGCACCCCTTTCAGGTCCACTCCGCTTCAAGAGAAAATGAAAAACCCGACATAAAAAAACTGATTCATGAACTAAAGCCTTATAGCAGCGAACAGGAAATACGGCAGTTAGAGCAGATGGAATCCATGTTCCAGACTATGGAAATGTATCAGGAAATGAGCCAGACCATGAGCGCCATGCAGGAAATGTTTCCAGATATGGGCTCCGATGGCTCCAATAATACTTCTGATACATCCATGACAGATATGCTTATGGGCATGCTCACGCCTGAGCAAAAAACAATGTTTGAGGCTTTTAGCAATACGCAGGCATAATGTATTAAATTCAAATAAATACTTATGTATTAAACCATATAGGAGGTTAGGGTTATGGCATCTTGGTTAGATGATCCTGATGTTGCACATATTGAAAGAAGTAAACTGGATTTTTTACAAATGCTTGTCTTTGAGAGCAATGGTCTGTCCAAGGAGCAGATGCTTCCTTTTCTGATGGCCGTTGCCAAGCGTGGAAAAGATAATAATGTCAGCTTTACGGATGATGAGATAGATATTATCGTAAAAACGATTAAAAAATACGCTTCCGAAGAAGACTGTGCAAAAATGGATAAGATGGTAGCTATGTTTTATAAAAAACGTTAAATACAAAGCGCAAGCCCGTTACATCATGGCTTGCGCTTTATACTTGTGTTTATTTTTTTCACTTCCATACTTGTATCATTACTTGCAAAATGCTTAAACTGTAATTCTCCACATACTACTTTTGCACTATATTCACAATTCTTCCCGGAACGTAAATTTCTTTTACAATTGTTCCGGTGAGTTTATCGGCAATCTTCTCCTTTGCCCTTGCAATAACGTCTTCTTTAGCGTCTTCTTTACCGATATCAAGGGTTGCCCTGGTCTTTCCGTTAATCTGAACAGCTATTTCTATGGTCGCCTCTATTGTCTTTTCTTCGTCGAACGTTGGCCACTCTGCCTGATATACCCTTCCTTCAAAGCCTGCAAGCTGCCACAACTCTTCCGTAATATGAGGAGCTACCGGATTTAAAAGCGTGATCAGTGTCTTAAACTCGGCTTTAGTCACTTCGTTCTTTTTATAAAAATCATTGATAAGCGCCATCATGGCCGCTATTGCAGTATTGTATTTAAGACTCTCAAAGTCATTGCTGACCTTCTTGATTGTCTGGTGCATCTTGGTCTCTAAATCCTTGGAATATTCCATGCTGTCGCTCATAATATCCTGCAGTTTCCAGACTCTTTCCAGGAAACGTCTACAGCCCTTTACACCGTCATCAGACCATGCTGCTGAAAGTTCGAAAGCCCCGATAAACATCTCATAGGTACGCATGGTGTCTGCGCCGTATTCCGTAACAATATCGTCGGGATTTACGACATTACCGCGCGATTTACTCATTTTTTCCCCATTGGAACCAAGAATCATGCCATGTGAGGTTCTCTTTAAATACGGTTCCGGACAAGGCACTACTTTCTCGTCATATAAAAACTTATGCCAGAAACGGGAATACAACAGATGCAGTGTCGTATGCTCCATACCGCCGTTATACCAATCTACAGGCATCCAATAATCAAGAGCCTCTTTGCTTGCAAGTGCGTCTTTATTATCAGGATCCGTATAACGCAGGAAATACCATGATGAACCGGCCCATTGCGGCATAGTATCGGTTTCCCTCTTAGCAGGGCCGCCACAGCACGGGCAGGTTGTATTGACCCAATCAGTCATTGTCGAAAGTGGCGATTCTCCGTTATCGGTAGGCATATAGCTTTCTACCTCCGGAAGCTCCAAAGGAAGCTCGCTTTCATCAATCGGCACATAACCGCACTTTTCACAATATACGATTGGAATAGGCTCTCCCCAATAACGTTGTCTGGAGAATACCCAGTCTCTTAATTTAAAGTTAGTCTTAGCGCTGCCTATACCTTTCTCTTCAAGAAAAGCAATCATTTTTTCTTTAGCTTCGGCTACACTGAGTCCGTTTAAAAATTCGGAATTACAAAGTATACCAGTTGCCACATCCGTATACACTTCTTCCTGTACATCCCTGCCGCCTGCAACAACCTCTATAATCGGAAGCCCAAACTTCTTAGCAAAATCCCAGTCTCTTTCATCATGTGCTGGAACCGCCATAATTGCACCTGTTCCGTAGCTCATAAGAACATAGTCTGAAATAAAAATAGGTATTTCTTTTTCATTAACGGGATTTACGGCAACCATACCGTCTATTTTTACACCAGTCTTCTCTTTTGCAAGTTCTGAACGCTCAAAGTCGGATTTTCTGGCAGCCTGCTCCCTGTATGCACAGATTTCGTCCCAGTTCTTAAGTTCGTCTTTATATTTATCAATAATAGGATGCTCCGGAGATACTACCATATAAGTAGCTCCAAACAATGTATCGCATCTGGTCGTATATACACGCAGCTTATCTTCTTTTCCCTTAATGGAGAAATCCACTTCTGCACCAATTGATTTACCAATCCAGTTTTTCTGTGATACCTTAACTTTTTCAACATAATCAACCGTATCAAGGTCTTGAATAAGCTTGTCGGCATATTCGGTTATCTTAAGCATCCACTGGCTCTTTACTTTACGTACTACCTCAGAACCGCATCTTTCACAAACGCCGTTTACTACCTCTTCATTGGCAAGTCCGACCTTACATGAGGTACACCAGTTGATTGGCATTTCTGACTTATAAGCCAGTCCTGCTTTAAATAATTTTAAGAATATCCACTGAGTCCATTTATAATAATTCGGATCGGTTGTATTAACTTCCCTGTCCCAGTCAAAAGAATAACCTAATGCATGAAGCTGGTTCTTGAAGTGTACAACATTGTTATTAGTTACAATACGCGGGTGAATATGATTCTGAATAGCATAATTTTCCGTAGGAAGGCCAAATGCATCCCATCCCATAGGATAAAGAACATTATATCCCTGCATACGTCTTTTTCTGGCAACAATGTCAAGCGCCGTATACGGTCTTGGATGCCCCACATGAAGTCCCTGTCCTGACGGATAAGGAAACTCTACCAATGCGTAATATTTAGGCTTGGAATAATCTTCTGAGGTCTTAAACGCCTTCTCATCATCCCATATTTTCTGCCATTTCTGTTCTACTTCCCTATGATTATACAATTCTGCCATATCTCTGATATGCCCCTTCCTATGTTTCTTTATATAAAACAACTCTCTCAGCCTGCGATGTTTGGGCCTGATGCCAACGGCAGCGCTAACAGCGCTTCAGCACCAATGACTCGCAAGATGAACAAGTTCATCTATGAAAAATCTCTGATTTTTCAACCTATCCATAATTTTACTATACCCAAATAATTTGTCAATCTTTTATTTCTCCAAACCATAAGACAACATTTATAAATTTACTTAAAAAACAGGATGCCGTATTCCTAATACGTATGCACCCTGTTTTCCATCAGTAATCATAAATCCACTAGTTTCAAAAAATATCTACTTATTCATTCTCATGACTAATTCATCATAAATCACTTTCGTATCTTCTTCATTTTTTCCATTGATAATCAGTATTTTATCATCTATATAAAGAACAACACAGGCGTCACATGATGTGTAAGTGTATCCGGTGTACTTTCCAAACTCTGCATTTTCACATTCACCCATTACAATAAAAGGTGTACCATAGCCAAAAGTCCGGTTTCCTTTGACATTCTGTTCTCTCCATTCAATATTATCAATATCCGCATAGTTTATGATTGCATCGTCCCAACATACAGCTTCTATTGTAAATGAAGTTTCATTAAACTTTACTTCAAACTTGCCGGCAAAAAGAGATATAGCTGAAATTACAAGAATAATAATTACGACAACCACTGAAATTCTGGTCACTTTTTTCTCATAAGAAGTCTGCACTGCATCCTCTTTAGTAGCTGTTCCGGCCTTTAACTGCTTTCTATAATAAATATAAGAATATATCATTGGCGCAAATGCCATACATAGTATCAGCGGAAGTAATACATACATCGAATTTTCAACAGGTATAAGCAGGGTTGCAAGAAGCAACAGACCGCCAAATACCCAAAGTTTTCCTGTGAATCTGTGCGTTTTGTTCCAGTTTTTTTCATTTCTAAGCGCCCATGTGACTTTTACGCCTATTGTGCTATTCTGTCTGCATTTGGGCATATAGTTACCAAGTATCACAAACATAAGCCCCAGAAGAACGCGTTCAATCATACCAATATTGATGTCATTTTCTAATGCAATTGCATAATTGAAGCCACTTACAATAAGAGATGTAATCGGTAATATCCATAATACCATATTAAAAACTTTACTGCTCTGGTCTTTATTTTTCGGATCACGGGCTGTAAAAATAATACAGCTCCAGTGTATTGCCAACATAATTAAGGGTATTACAAAAACTGTAAAGCTTCTTCTGCTCCATCCATTCGCTTCTCCATTAATCCCCCAATGAGTTGCAATTTGTTCCGGCATATAGTTCCATATAAACAGACCCGCCACAATGGGTAATAATATAATAACGGAAGATATAATAAGCTGCCATTTATTTCTCTTGATCATTGCTAACATCTCCTTTCAAATCAGTGATCCAAAGCATTATTTCTTCTAAAACAGAAGCGTTTAGCTCATAAAAAATGAATTTGCCCTCTCTGGTATCCCGAATTAAATCTGCGTCCTTTAATATCGACAGGTGTCTGGAAATGCTCGCCCCTGTAACCGGAAATTTATCAACAATTTCCCCGGCAGACATTTTACCGCCTTTTAAGAGATTTAATATCTCACGGCGTATGGGATCGGCAAGTGCTTTTAATGTATTTTGTAATGACATTTACCAACCTCCTCATTTAACATTTAACCTAATTGTTAAATGTATTATAATATTAAACCTCTCGCTTGTCAATATGATATTTATTATTATCAAATTCACTTAATATCATAATTCATTTATGTTCATAATTTATTTAAGTTCATCACACGGGGTTGCGGTGTATCTGCCATCATTTGAACGCATAATCTCCAGTGGCTCCAGTACATATTCCGTAATCCCATACCCCTCAGCTGTAAGCGACACTGTAAACCGTGCCATTCCTCCCTTTATGCAGGATTCCTCCGGCTGTGCACTGACAAAGTTTCCAATAGAATAATATATTAACATATCATGACCGCTATCGTCGCTTATAACCTCATATGGCTGAAGCGTATGCGGATGAGTTCCTACAACCACATCGACTTTACAATCCAGAAAAATCTCCGCCCATTTCTTCTGGAAGTCATCCGGCTGCTGTGAATATTCCGTACCCCAATGCACAAAAACGATTATAAAATCAGCATCATTTTTCGCTTTTTCCATATCCTCCCTGACTCTGTCTTCATTATCAAGCAAATGAACCATATAAGGAGAATCCTCTGGTATTTTCATTCCATTTGTTCCATAGGTATAATTAAAAAGCGCAAATCGGATTCCGCCTTTTACAATAGTCGTATACGGACTATAATCTGACTCTTCCTCAGACTGTATTCCAAGACATACGATGTTATTGGTATCAAAAAAACTCTTAGTTGTATTAACTCCCTCCACGCCTTTATCCAGCGCATGGTTCGTCGCGCATGTAACTATATCAAAACCCGCATCTGAAATTGCCTCTCCTACTTCAATAGGCGTGGCAAATCTCGGATAACCGGAATACATATCCGGATCATCCGTAAGAGGTGTCTCCTGATTTATTACCGCTACATCACTCTGTGCAACTATATCTTTAATATCATCAAATAAAAAGTCAAACGAGCCGCCGTTATTAAGACCGTATATATATATCGGTTCATGGATAATATTATCACCAAATACCGTAAATGAAACATCCGTGTCTTCTTTTACAAAACCCCATGAATCCCAGCGCCAGCAGCTTAAGTCTCCACCCGGTGTGCTAAGCAATAATCTGCTTCTACCTGCGGCATCCTCATTTACAGATAAAGAAGCAACATCCTGTCCTATATATGATGACATCCATTTAGAATGAATGCTGTCATTTCCGTACTCATAAACAAAAATATGCTGAGACCATTTCTTCTCGTCGCGCTCCACCCAGAAAGGTCTATGACTGCCATAACGGCCAATTTTCCAACAAAGCAGTATCAACTCGTCCTCTTTGTCATTATCCATGTCACAGGATATTATGTCCTGTACCTTAATTTCGTCCGAAGATGTCCATATAAGGGCAGAATCAAAATAAACAGAGACTTTTCTATCCATTAACGTTATTTCGTATTTTTTCTCACTATCATACAGAGTGCAATATTTCCATTCAATCCACCCAGGAAGAAAGCCTCCGTTATCCCATATGGCATATACAACGGCACATATGCAGACAAGCGATACTGCTATAAAAACTGCCTTTTTAAAAATCTTATATTTACTCATATATTTTATATTTACTCATATACATATCTGTAACTTTTTGTCCAGTCCGGTTTTGGAATTGCGTTATCCCTGTTATAATTCCAGTCATCATCAGGCTCAAGCCCCATCATAAAGCGCCATTTTGAATCAGTCAACCTGTCATTTATAGGCCACGGGAACTGATAGAAAGAATATACGCTTCCTTTTGCAATCTTTAACTTTCCATCTACCTTTACCACTACCAGTATAGTAGCCGGATTTCCCGTAGCCGCTTCCAAAACCTCTCCGTTTGGATTGGTTGCTATATCTACAACTATTGCCGCCGGATATTCTTTAGTGTATATCTGCTCTGTACTCTCGCCCTTCATCGCATCATACCAGAAATGTTCCAGATTTCCTCCATAGTCTTCTATAAGTTCATATTCATCCTCTGAAAGCACCTCATCCTTTAATTCCTTTTTGGAAATCTCATATAAACGGACTGCCAGTTCGGAAATACGTGACAGATTTTCCTCATCATCAGCATCTATCATTCCATATTCCTTAAGCCCCTTGGCCGTCAGCGCCGCAAGGTCAGCAAACCGCTCATATACAAGAGGTTCAGGTTCCACATACCCTCTGTGGTCAAGCTCCTCTTCTCCGCCTCCACCCATTTCTGCAATAACCTGTTTAGAATAAAGTACAGTATCATGCTTAAGCTCCGTAAAGCTTCCCGCAAAGCACTCCAGACTCTTCTTTGCCCATTCCTCACCCTGCATGAAGGAAGGATAACCCTCTCCTTTTTCAGAAAGCAGTGGACGAAGTGTATTCAGCCAGCCCGCATAAAGACTTGCAGACCATAAAGTATCATTTTCTTTTGTAAATGCCTCTTTAAGCTCATCCATGTTTTCCGTATATCCCGCATATTCAGTTGCACCGTTCTTAGTCAGAATATCAAGTGCCACACCGCTTCCAAGTGCGGCCGGTACATCCAGCACATCCGGAAGCATACGCCTGTCACCGCTTGGATTCTCCTCTACATTGCTGTATATCAGCTTTTGCATGATTTCTGCATCAATTGTAAAGCGCTGTCCCATAAAACGAAAGCCCAAAATGACATTATCGTCTCCATCATTAATAGGTATTGAATTGATCTTAGGTGCGGAAAGCATCGCAGTTTTGGTATGATAAGAACTAAATGCCTCCTTATCACCGATTAAATCCCTGACGGAAACACTATCGCCATACGCCTCACAAATAGCAGGCATATACTCGCACACTCCCATATCATCACTTGCACCGGCAAAAAAGGATGTCACCGCGTATACGCCCTCCCACAGTCCATAGGCCTCCGAATCTTCGTAAAGCGCCATAGACATAAGAAGTGCGCTTCTATCGCTATCCTCGTCTTCTTGTAAAAAGTGCATCCTGCCATACCACATCATTGCCTTAAAATATTGCTCTAACTCGGGATCCCCTTCATAATATCCACGGGGTATATACTGTGTATAATCTTCATATTGTCCGCTCACCTCAGACAAAAGAACCTCATTCGCATCATTAATATTATCAAGCTCATATCTTACAATATCCTCAACATAATCTTTGGGCGCTGCATCCTTATCCATTAACATGGCTCCTACCGTAAAAAAGGCAACATTTCGTCTTGCCGCACTCTCCCATTCACTGCCCTTTAAAGTATCGTACTGACTGATACTGTTATTCATCATTCGTATACTAAGTTCCCTGATATTATCCCAAAGATAGTTTTTCTCCGTTTCCTTAAGCAGATGCGAAAAATACAGATGATATGTGTGCATCATTGAATCTACCGTTACAAAATTGGGAATTTCATCATACCTGTTATACTCATATATTTCAAAAAATTCACTTCCGGCATTTTCAAATACTACAAAACCGTTTTTCACAAGCATATCAGCCACTTCATCCGACAAATAGAACTTCTTCAGATTATAAATATTGCTGAGATCAGGAGCTATTTCGTACTTTTCCACACAGGGAATTACCGTATTATCTTCCCTCTCAATGCTGTATTTAATGAGCATTGGTCTGCTTCCTGAGTAAGTCTCTTTAAACGTCCCTGTACCGGTCTTCTCATCAACCTCAGTTTTCACATCACCCTGAGTATCATCATCCGTCCCCTGCCCTGTATCAAAATCCGAAACCGGATCTGTGCCCTGTTCATCATTAGCAGCGTTGCTTCCACCTGTACTATCGGGCATAGCGCATGCGCTCAAAAGCCCCATGACCATTATAATAGCTATCAGCATTCTGCTTCTTTTTTTCATAATAGTTACACACTCCCATCTCATTCTTATTATGTAAACTGTTACTTTTCCGTTTATTCAAAAAACAGGATGCCGTATCCCCCAATACGTATGCATCCTGTTTTCCTTCTCCAAAAAGGTTATTTAACCAATCTCTGATTTTTAATTTATTCGCCACTGCCTGCCGATACTTTAGCAGCTCTTGCCGCAACTTCTTTCTCCTGAACATCGCTTGGAGCCTGCTCATATCTTGCAAACTCGTATTCATAAGAGCCTCGTCCGCCTGTCATAGAGCGCAAATCGGTACAATATCCCTGTAAGCATGACATCGGAATATCTGCTTCGATTATCTGCTTTCCATCAGTCGTCGGATTCATGCCAAGCACTCTTCCGCGGCGCTTATTAAGATCGCCCATGATATCTCCTGTATAAGCATCCGGAACAGTCACCTTCAAAGACATAATAGGCTCAAGCAAAATAGGTTTTGCTTCCATAAAGCCTTTCTTAAACGCCTGTATGGTAGCCATCTTAAATGCCATTTCCGAAGAGTCTACCGGATGATATGAACCGTCATATAACGTAGCCTTAACACCGACTACCGGATATGCCGCTAATGGTCCGCTTACAACAGAATCCTGAATACCTTTTTCTACAGCAGGGAAAAAGTTCTTAGGAACGGCTCCGCCAACTACTACCTGCTCGAATACATAAGGTTCTTCTAATGAACCCGAAGGCTCAAATTTCATCTTTACATGTCCGTACTGTCCATGACCGCCGGATTGTTTCTTATATTTGTATTCCACATCAGAGTTCTTCTGAATGGTTTCCCTATATGCAACCTTAGGAGCTGAAAGCTTAACTGCTACCTTATATTCACTAAGCAGTCTGCTTGTAACAACCTCCAAATGCATATCTCCCATTCCATATAAAAGAGTTTGTCTGTTCTCAGCATCATTAACTATCTTAAGAGTCTGGTCTTCATGCGACATCTTCTGCAGCGACTGTGAAATCTTATCAATATCCGCTTTATTTTCTGCCTGATAGCGCATAATTGTATACGGAGTTGATATCTCAGTCTTACCGAAACGAATCGGATTTGCTTTGGTAGAAAGGGTATTTCCGGTTCTTGCTGCCGTCAGTTTTGCAATCGCACCGATATCTCCGGCATGAAGTTCTTTTACCTCAACCGGCTTACTGCCCTGCAGCACATATAATTTACTTATCTTCTCCTCTATATCTTTTTCTTCATTAAAAATCAGATCATCACTCTTAAATACACCCGAGCATACCTTGATCAATGAATACTTTCCGATAAAAGGATCAACTATTGTCTTGAAAATATAAGCTGACTTTGTCTTAGCGAAATCATAATTTGCCGCAAAAATCTCATTTGTCTTAAGATTGATTCCGGCCATCTCCCTATTCTCAGGACTCGGCATATATTTTACAATATCATCAAGCAGTGTATAAATACCCTGACACAGTACGTTAGATCCCATTGACATCGGAACTACGCTGCCTTCCATTACGTTATTCCTAAGCGCAGCCCTGATTTCCGCCTCTGAAAATGTATCGCCGTTAAAATAACGCTCCATAAACTCTTCGCTTGTCTCTGCAACAGCTTCCATAAGTGCATCACGGCAAATCTGCAAATTATCTTTACTGTATTCAGGCATCTCACACTCAACAACTTCTTTATCTTTCCAACGATACGCCTGCTCCGTTATTACATTGATATATCCGACAAACTTCTCATTCTCACGAATCGGCAGATGGAAAGGCGCCAGCTTCTTACCATATTTTTCAGTCATATCTTCTACAACCTGACGGAAAGAAGCATTATCAATATCCATATCTGTTACAAAAATAAATCGCGGTAATTTATATTTTTCACACAACTCCCATGCCTTCTCAGTTCCGACTTCCATACCGGCCTTACCCGAAACAACAATAATTGCGGCGTCCGCTGCTCCAACAGCCTCTTCAACCTCGCCTACGAAATCAAAAAATCCCGGTGTATCCAGTAAATTAACTTTTACCCCTTCCCATTCAATCGGAACAACGGAAGTGGTAATAGAGATTTGGCGTTTCTGCTCTTCTTTTCCATAATCACTGATGGTATTACCGTCTGACACCTTACCCATACGTGAGGTAATTCCTGCGAGATATGCCATTGCCTCTACCAGACTAGTTTTGCCACAGCCTCCATGACCTAGCAGCACTACATTACGAATTTTGTCAGTTGTGTAAACATTCATAGCTTATCCTCCAATTACATTATTCATAACAATTTATTACACATGACAATTCAAAGTATGTTAAACACTTCCCATCTATTAACCTTATGGCAAATAACACATACGTTTTTGCGCTTTAAATTGATACGATGTGTATATTTTACTAAATTTTTTAAAAAAATGCAACATTATTTGAATATTTTATACACACCAGTTCAGCCAGAGCATAAAATTTTCGTCAAATCATGCTCGCATGAATTTGACGAAAAATTTATGCTCTGAGGGAGCGCCCGCATATGAGCAAAAAGAGCTGCGAAGCAGCGGAAAGCGCTGTAAGCGCGTTTTGCGAATGGGCGCGGCTGAACGCCCCTTCTCAAGCAAGCTGCGCGCAGGCCGCCAGGCCGAACGCGCAGCCCCCTGTGCGCATCCTCAGTGCGCAACCTCAGTGCGTAGCCTAAACGCGCTGCCCTCAGTACGCAGTTTCAGCGCACATCCCCAAGCGTTAATTATTGATTTTCCCCCCATGAAATGATATATTATACTTTAAGAATAATTATGATACCTTTTCAAAACAGATACCATATAGGACAACCTATAATACAAGGAGTTCCACATATGACCAATTTTACATGCGGCTTTATCGGCTTAGGCCTAATCGGCGGCTCTATTGCAAAAGCCATCCACAACAAATTTCCAAACGCCAGTCTGATAGCCTACGATACAAACCAATCCTCTCTTGAACTTGCAAAAAAAGAGGGCGTTATCCAGACCGCCTGCCCCAATATCGGAGAAGCTTTTGCAGGCTGCGACTTTATTTTTCTATGTGCCCCCGTTTCACATAATGATGAGAACCTTTTAACACTCAAAAAACACTTATCAACCGATACAATTCTCACTGACGTAGGCAGCGTAAAGACCGGAATACATGAGCATATCGCCGCACTTGGTCTGGAGTCACAATTTATCGGCGGTCATCCCATGACAGGCTCAGAGCGGTTTGGCTATCCTAACTCAAAAGCCTCATTATTTGAAAATGCCTACTATATATTAACTCCTACAGAGGAAGTGCCTCAGGAAAAAATATCGGCATATAGAGATTTGGTTTTAAATATCGGCGCTATTCCACTGATACTGCCCTACAAACAACACGACTTTGTAACGGCAGCCATTTCACACCTTCCACATGTTATTGCCGCATCTTTGGTAAATCTGGTAAGAGATTCGGATTCGGAAGAAGGCATTATGAAAATGATCGCAGCCGGGGGCTTTAAGGATATCACACGCATTGCCTCCTCTTCTCCTGACATGTGGCAGCAAATATGTCTTACCAATACGGAAAACATTTCACTTTTACTGGAACGCTATATAGAAAGTCTTACTGAATTCAAAAAAGAACTCGACTACGCAAATCCGGATACTCTTTATCGTTTTTTTGATAGTGCAAGAATTTACAGGGAGTCTTTTATTGATGCTTCGAGCGGCCCTATTAAGACAGAATACGTGATTACCGTAGATATTGTCGACAGGCCGGGCGCCATTGCCGCTATTGCATCGCTGCTTTCCATGCATGATATAAGTATTAAGAATATTGGTATCAATCATAACAGAGAGCTTGCGGAAGGAGCACTTAGGATTGAGTTTTATGATGAGACGGCGACTTCAAATGCGATAAACGTGTTGAAGGAACATGGGTATCCTATCCATGTAAAAAAATGAGGGGAGCTAATAAAATGAACACACAAAAAATAAAAGGATTACGCGGTGAGGTAACAATACCGGGAGATAAATCTATATCACATAGGGCGGTTATGTTTGGGGCGCTTGCAAAAGGAACGACGGAGGTCCGGAATTTTTTGCAGGGGGCTGACTGTTTGTCTACGATTGAATGCTTTCGCAGCCTTGGAATTGAGATAGAAAATACGCCTGAGAAGATATTGATTCATGGAAAAGGACTACATGGACTGAGTGCGCCTTCTGACATTCTGGATACCGGCAATAGCGGCACTACTACCCGTCTGATCTCCGGTATTCTGTCGGCACAGCCATTTGAGACTACACTCACCGGAGACGCTTCAATACAGAAAAGACCAATGAAAAGAATTATGGAACCGCTCTCCATGATGGGTGCGGACATAGTGAGTGTAAACGGCAATGACTGCGCTCCGCTTCGCATTAATGGTAAACCTCTGCATGGAATTAACTATAGCTCCAAAGTTGCTTCCGCACAGGTTAAGTCCGCCATTCTTCTTGCCGGACTTTATGCGGATGGTGAAACCAGCGTTACCGAACCTGTAATAAGCAGAAATCATTCTGAGATAATGCTTAACTACTTTGGCGCAGAAGTACATACCACAGGAAATACCGCAACGATAAAACCCCAGCCGAATCTGACCGCGCAGTATGTAAATGTGCCGGGAGATATTTCTTCCGCTGCTTATTTTATAGCTGCCGGCCTATGTGTGCCTAACTCCGAAATCTTAATAAAAAATGTTGGTATCAACCCTACAAGGGATGGAATTATCAAGGTTGCTCTTGCAATGGGCGGAAACCTTACGTTATTAAATGAAAATCATGACGGTGAACCAACTGCGGATATCCTTGTAAAATCCTCTAACCTTCATGGCATAACCATTGAAGGCGATATTATCCCCACACTCATTGATGAACTTCCCATTATTAATATAATGGCAGCCGCTGCTGACGGAACCACTATCATAAAAGATGCTGCTGAATTAAAAGTAAAGGAATCAAACAGAATTGACGTTATGGTAGAAAATCTAAACGCAATGGGAGCCTCAATTACAGGCACCGATGACGGTATGATAATTGAAGGCGGGAAACCTCTTCATGGTGCTGTTATTGATTCGTACGCTGACCATAGAATTGCAATGAGCTTTGCTATTGCCGCACTGCTTGCAGACGATGAAACGATAATAAAAGGGCGGGATGTAGTTAATATAAGCTATCCGACTTTCTATGAAGATTTGTCAAAATTGCAAGTAATATAGTTAATTCTAAGAAGACAGCTTCATAAGCAGCTTATTCATAAGATACGAAATTACCATGCAGGCAATTCCGGCTATGCTGCCCAACCAATTCAGCTTAACGTCTGTCATCTGAAAATGCCTGCCCTCTATGTATTGTTTGTAATACTCCGTATAATAAGCTAATACATAACAGGCTCCGCCTGATGCAAGCACTCCAAGTATGCGAAAATAATTTCTGCAGATCACCATACTGACAAACGTTGTCACCAAACCAACAACAAAAAACAGGGCAATGTGTGCAAAATAGCGCAGCATAAAAACAATCGCATTAAGTTCTTCCTCAGTTGGACTCCCGGTATAAACCCTCTGCGCAATTATTGCAGCAATGCTCCTTGTATTACTACTGGACTCATCTCCGGTCTGAAATGACAAAACCATAACCAGATATAAAAGCAGCATAAGACCAATAACGGATATAAAAACAACAGCAATATTAAGCCATAATTTCATACTTTTTTCAGATTTCATAACTGCCTCTGGTTCTACATATTATTCGCACTATCTGAATCGTTAACATTATCAGTACTGTTTGTTGTATCGCTATTCTCCATCCTATCCATAGTATCATACACTTCTATTCTCTTGCTGTCCATAACAGGCATTCCGATAAAAATAGCACCATAATTATATCTTCCGCCCTCAAGCGCTTCCATCCTGATGACTTCAAGAAAGATATGCAGATGTTCTTTCATCCATATTGTCAGATACGCTTCATATACAGAACCTATATCAAGCTGACATTCACAAGTAAAACCTATTCCTGTCCTGGACACATCCGCCACTTCAATTGCTACTTCTTCATCAGACGAACCGTTCAATCCCTTAATTATCAGTTTGGACTCAAGCTCCATACGCCGGCTTTTTCTTCTATCTTCCATCCTAAAAACCATGCCTTTCTCTGTTATATGTAATTATTTTATCTTATACTTGTATTTTTGTAAAGAAATTGCACCATTTATGCAGCTTCCTTAACCTTTTAACTATAAATCTGACTAATCAAAAAGATGTAAAGCCTTAACAAGTGCAGGACTTTACATCTTATTTTGTTCAATACTTTTGCAGTTATTATAATACCTTTAATTTACTATCGTGCATATTTATATAAATATCCTGAATTTCCTGCTTATCTTTTATATCACTTGAAAGCTTTATGCACTCATTCAATTTTCTTGATAAATCAAGATGACCTTCAGCTACTCTCTGGATGTTAACACGAATTTCATTTTCAACAATTAACTCAGTTTTAGTTGCTTTTTGCTTAACTTCTTTCAGGTCACAATCAATATTATTTACTTTTTCGTCCAGTGTATTTACTTTTTTATCCAGTGTATTTACTTTTTCATCAAGTAAATTCACCTTTTCATCAAGTGTATTTACTTTTTCAAGGATCAAATTAAGTTTTTCGCTATCTGTCATAACATCACTCCTTAAATAAACACTGCGGATTTATTGGATAAGCAAAGTATATCACAGCTAAGATGCAAAGTCTATTTAATTATGAAAATAATTTTACCTATTGGAAGAGCCGCATTAATGGATAAACATCGCATCCCCGAAGCTAAAAAACCTATATCTTTCACGTATAGCTTCTTCATACGCCTGCAATACGTGTTCTCTTCCGGCAAGTGCGGACACCAGCATGACGAGAGTTGATTCCGGAAGATGGAAGTTTGTAATAAGGGCATCTATAACCTTAAATTCATACCCCGGGTAAATAAAAATAGATGTATTGTCACTGCACTCATGCAGCCTGCCCTGTTTGTCGGCAGCGCTCTCAATCGTCCTGCAGCTTGTAGTTCCTACACAGATAACGCGGTGGCCGCCTTCCTTTGCTTTATTTATCTTATCTGCGGCCTGCGCACTCACTTGATAATACTCGGAATGCATATGATGCTCCAAAATATTATCTGCTTTAACAGGACGAAAAGTACCAAGTCCCACATGTAGTGTAACATAGGCAGTTTCCACACCTTTTTTTTCTATTTTATCAAGCAGTTCCCTTGTAAAGTGCAGTCCGGCGGTTGGGGCAGCCGCAGAGCCTTCATACTTGGCATACACAGTCTGGTATCTAGTCTTATCCTCTAATTTATGTGTGATATAAGGCGGCAGCGGCATCTCGCCAAGCGCATCCAACACCTCTTCAAAAATACCGTTGTACTCGAATTTAATAAGCCTGTTTCCCTCTTCTACGACATCTAATACCTCAGCCCTAAGAAGTCCGTCACCAAAAACAAGCCGCATCCCCGGTCTCGCTTTTTTACCGGGTTTAACCAAGGTCTCCCAGACATCGTTTTCTTTTCTTTTTAAAAGAAGGACTTCTATGTTAGCTCCGGTATCTTCCCTATTGCCGATAAGCCTTGCCGGAATTACCTTGGTGTCGTTTAGGACAAGACAGTCTCCGGGATTAAGATAATCTACGATATCATGAAAAATTTTATGTTCTGTTTCGCCTGTTGTTTTATTAAGCATAAGGAGCCTTGACGCAGAACGGTCTTTAAGCGGATCCTGCGCAATAAGCTCCTGTGGTAAATCAAAGTAGAAATCTGATTTTTTTATATTAGCATCTTCCATAATTAAGTGCTCCAATTATTCTTCTTCCGCATCTTCTTCCATATATAAAGTAATCTTTTTAAGGCTTATCATACAGTCTTATAAACTGACATTCTCAAGAAACGCCACATACCCTCTTTTTGCCTCATAAACGTCTGCTTTGCTGGTGGCTTCCCAAGGTGCATGCATATTCAATACAGCAACGCCGCTGTCAATTACATTCATACCATACCTTGCAAGGATATAAGCTATCGTTCCGCCGCCGCCTAAATCTACCTTGCCAAGCTCCGCGGTCTGGAAATTTATCTTTTCTTTTTCATAGATTGCTCTTATATGAGCAAGGTATTCGGCATTGGCATCATTAGAGCCTGACTTGCCTCTTGAACCTGTAAATTTATTAAATACCATACCGCAGCCAAGATATGCGACGTTTTTCTTATCAAAACTTGAAGCATAAGTCGCATCAAACGCGCTGCTTACATCCGAAGAAAGCATGCATGATTTAGAGAGACATCTTCTAAGATTAAGCTCACTGTAATCTCCGGTCAGATTCATTACCTCCGCTACCGCATTTTCAAAAAAATGAGACTTCATACCGGTTGCGCCTACGCTTCCGATTTCTTCTTTATCCACAAGAATACAACATGCACATCTGTCAGTCTTGCCGATTTCCAGCATTGCTGCCAGCGAAGAAAATGCACACACCCGATCGTCCTGACCATAGGCAAGGATCATACTTCTGTCGAAGCCTGCTTCCCTGGCTTTTCCTGCCGGAACCACTTCAAGCTCTGCGGAAATAAAATCTTCTTCCTCAATTTCGTAGGTTTCCTTTAAAATTTCAAGAATACCCTTTTTAACCGCTTCTTTCTCAGCCTTACCTTCGTTATCGGTTTTATCGTTTTTTCTATTCTTTTTATCGATAATGAGCGGCTTGTTTCCGATTATGATATCCAACGCCTCTCCTTCAATGACTTTAGATGCTTTCTTTTCAAGCTGCTCAGCCGCAAGATGGACCAATAGATCCGAAACAAAAAATACCGGATCGTCCTCATCCTCACCGACGTTCACCTCTACTGTAGTCCCGTCCTTTTTGATGATCACGCCATGAATGGCAAGCGGAATCGTTACCCATTGGTATTTTTTGACGCCGCCATAGTAATGCGTATCAAGATATGCGAAACCACCGTCCTCATATAACGGATTCTGCTTCACATCAAGACGCGGGGAATCAATGTGCGCACCAAGGATATTCAAACCTTCAGTCATCGGCTTTTTACCAATCTGAAACATTGCAATGGATTTATTCATCCACACCGAATACACCTTATCTCCGTATTTAAGCGGTTTTTTTTGCCCGATAAGTGTATTCAAATCATGATATCCTGCTTTTTCAACCTTATTTACTATTGTTTCTATACATTCCCTCTCGGTTTTACCGTTATTTAGAAAATCCATGTACTCTTTTGCGAATATATCAACTTCCTTAAGCTGCTTCTCATCATATAATTCCCATGAGTTTTTATTTTCCATATTAATCTCCATTCTTACCTTTCTTTTAACTTCTAAGTTCAATTCCCATGCTCTCCAAGCCATTCAATATCTTCTTCATAACACCCGAAACATCAGCCTCTTCCAAGGTTCTGTCCTTTGCCCTGAAGGTGATTGAATAAGCTACCGATTTAAAACCTTCCTTAATTTGGCTGCCTTCGTAAATGTCAAACAGCTTGTAATCTTCCAAAATCTTTCCGCCGCGCTGTGCGATCATTGCCTCAATCTGGCCCACCATAATATCCTTTGGAACCACCATACTTAAGTCACGCGATACGGAAGGATACTTTGCAATACCCTCATATTTTCTGTCAAAGGTTGCAAAAGGCTCTACCTCAGGCATATCCAAAACCGCAATATATGCCTTGGTCTTCATATCGTAATTATCACATACTTCCGGATGTACCTCGCCTAAGAAACCAAGTACCTTTCCTTCGTATATAATATTTGCCTGACGTCCCGGATGAAGGAAATTCTTGCCTGCTTTTGGATCGTAAGTAACATTTTTCTTCATGCCAATGCTGTCAAAAAACTCCTCTACCACGCCTTTCATTGTGAAGAAGTCGCCGTCCCCGTACATACCAAGCGTAAACTGCATACGCTCTTCCGGCAACTTAGTCAGCGGAAGACTCTCAGGAAGATAGATGTTTCCAAGCTCATAAAGGCGTACATCCTTATTTCTTCTGTTATAGTTTGTTGCAAGACTTGTAAGCATACCGTTTAAGGAAATAGTTCTCATAATTGAGAAATCCTCGCCTAACGGATTAGCGATAGTTATTACACGTCTAAGCGTATCGTCTTTATCCAGTAAAAGTTTGTCAAATACCTTAGGGCTTTCAAAGGAATAACACATTCCCTGTGAAAAACCGCAGTACTCCGCAACGTCCCTTGCCTTCTGCTCAATCCTTAATTTAAACGACAGTTTTCCGGTAGTTGCCTCGCCACTTGGCAATGTCATAGGTATCTTATCATAACCGTAAAAACGTGCAACTTCCTCTGCAATATCGGCAATGCCTTCCAAATCCTGCCTAAAGGACGGAATAACAAGCTCTTTACTGCCATCAGCGTTTGTCTCAAGCGTAAGCTCAAGCCTTTCAAAAATCTCTTCCATTTCTTTTTCAGAAACATCGGTTCCAAGAAGATCATTAATACGCTTACTGTCAAGCTTAATCCTTCTAAGTTCGTTAAGCGGTACGCATACATCTACCATGCCATCAACCACTTCGCCGCAGCCAAGTTCCTGTATGAGCTGACAGGCTCTGTCAATAGCTGCTTCGGCATTACGTGGATCTAAGCCTTTTTCAAAAATGCCTGATGCATCGGTACGAAGTCCCAGTCTCTTAGCGGATTTTCGTATATTAGCGCCGTTAAAAGTAGCGGCCTCAAATAATACAGTCTTTACATCATCCGTTATCTTGGAATTTTCACCACCCATGATTCCTGCAACGCCGATTTCCTTCTCAGCATCGCAGATCATCAGCATCTCGCTGTCTAAATTACGCATCTGTCCGTCCAAAGTCTGGAATACGTCTCCATCCTTCGCGCGTCTTACTATTATCTTATGTCCGGCTACTGTATCTAAGTCATAAGCATGCATAGGCTGTCCGTATTCTTCCATGACATAGTTAGTTATGTCAACCAAATTGTTGATTGGACGGATTCCGCTTGCTGCAAGCCTGCGCTGCATCCACTTAGGTGAGGGGGCAATTTTTATATTAGTACATACTCTTGCACAGTATCTTGGACAAAGTTTGGTATCTTCCACCTCTACGCTTATATAGTCCTCTACTTTTTCATTATTCGCCTTAACTTCTACTTTAGGCGCGATAAAAGGCTTTTTAAAAGTAGCTGCTGCTTCTCTTGCTATACCAAGTACACTATAGCAGTCTACCCTGTTAGAAGTAATTTCATACTCAAACACCGTATCCTTAAGTCCGAGCGCTTCTACAGCGTCCGCGCCAACCTGCGCATCTTCCGGAAAAATATAGATTCCAAGCTCCGGTGCTTCAGGATACATATCCCTTGATGAACCAAGTTCTTCTATTGAACACATCATTCCGTTAGATTCGATTCCGCGCAGTTTTCCGGCTTTGATAACAATACCATCCTCCGGAAGCGGTCCGCCGTCATGGCCTCCTGCCACCTTGCCGCCATCCAATACTACGGGAACTTTATCACCCTCTTTAACGTTGGGTGCTCCTGTAACGATCTGTATTACTTCCGAACCAATGTTGACCTGACATATTATCAGTTTATCGGCATCAGGGTGTCTTTCTATTTTCTCTATCTGCCCTATTACTATTTTTTCCAGATTTTTATCTAATCTTTCATAAGTTTCCACTTTAGTTCCGGTTAAAGTCATAGCATCAGTGTATTCCTGATCCGTACAGGAAAGCTCCGGTACATATGCCTTAATCCACGATAATGCTGTATTCATAATTTTTTATTTCCTTTCTACTAGAATTGTTTCAAAAATCTTATATCATTTTCATAAAGCAATCTCATATCATCAATCTCATATTTAAGCAGGGCAACTCTCTCAAGTCCCATTCCAAATGCAAAGCCCGAATATTTCTCAGGGTCTATATTACTCATGCGCAGTACGTTTGGATGCACCATTCCGCAGCCTAAAATCTCAATCCAGCCTGAACCCTTACAGAAGCGGCAGCCTTTTCCGCCGCACTTAAAGCAGCTTACATCCATTTCCGCACTCGGCTCTGTGAAATTAAAATGGTGCGGTCTGAATTTTACCTTCGTATCCTCGCCGAAAAGCTCCTTGGCAAACTCCGCCAACGTTCCTTTCAGATCGGCAAAGGTAATGTGTTTGTCAATTACAAGTCCCTCAATCTGGTGGAAGGATGGTGAATGTGTAGCGTCAACTTCATCCGAACGGAATACCCTTCCGGGCGCGATCATACGAATAGGCAGCTTGCCTTTTTCCATCTCATGCACCTGAGTACCGGAAGTCTGTGTACGAAGCAGGATATCTCCGCTTATATAAAAGGTATCCTGTTCGTCTTTCGCGGGATGATCTGCAGGAATATTCAGCGCTTCAAAGTTATAATAGTCGGTTTCTATATCAGGTCCCTCAACAACCTCGTATCCCATTCCGACAAAAATACGCTCTACCTCTTCCATCGCAATCGTATTGGGATGACGGTGGCCTATTTTACTCTTCTTGGCAGGCAAAGTTACGTCGATTACCTCTGCCTTCATCTGGGCTTCCCTTTTAGCGCGCTCCATTTTGGCTATAGCCTCTTCTAAGACGCTCTCAATCTGTTCTCTCGCCTCGTTTACAAGCTGGCCTACCTTCGGACGGTCTTCGGGCGCTACATCTTTCATTCCTTTTAAAACGCTTGTCAGTTCTCCTTTTTTGCCAAGGAAGTTGACACGCACCTCATTAAGTTTCTCCAAAGCGTCGCTGGCTTCAATCTGGCGTAAGGCTTCGGATTTGATCTGCTCTAATTTTTCTTTCATGAGTTTTTCCTTTCTGTTAAAAATGTTGGTTGGATGATTGCGAAACTAGGGGGTTCAATGCGGCCGTTGTGTAATATATACATATAACATTTCGGGCACGCTCTCGCTGCATGTCGCTCGCAACGGTACATAAGGCGCTAAAATACAGCGCCTAAGTACCGGCGGCTCCCCAGCACCCGAAATGTGATATGTATATATTGCACAACTAGGGTATTGGAAATAACTAGTTCGCAATTATCTGGGTTTTGGGATAATATAGTTTCATAATTTAATTAGAATATTATTTAAATATAAAAATCCCATGCGTATTAAACACATGGGACGAAATAATATCCGTGGTACCACCCTGTTTTCTGTTATTTTTATATAAAAATTTTAATATAAAAATATAACAGACACTCGATACGCGTAACGTGCGTATTACGTCTTGAACTACTCAATAATCACATTGAAATTACATTAGCAATCATCTTTCACCCAAGCGGCTCCGGTGGGAAATTCGTAACCTTATTTGAACTTAAGGAAGTTTACAGCCGATGACTTCCTCTCTCTGTAAGAAAATACGGTTCTACTTAACACCTTCACAGCCTTTATATAGTTATGTTAACTAAGCTTTAAAAACCGCTAAACGATTCTTGTTATAGTTTAATGAGTTTTGGCTGACTTGTCAAGCCATCCGAACAGTAATTTGTAAACAGGACCGAAATATCGGTTCATATGGGCTCCGATCAGCAGTATATACATCATCATATAAAACCAGAACATCAATATCACTACCGTTGTCAGGCTTCCGTATGTTCCAAAGCCGTTAAAGCTGTCGATGTATACGGAAAAAACATAGGATGCCGCACTCCAGACCACCGCGGAAAATGCCGCTCCGGGAAGCTGCGTTTTGAATTTCTGCTTGATAGCCGGGATTAGCGAATAAATAAGCGCAAATATAAGTGTAAGCACAAGCCATGAAAATATAAACCTAAAACGCATAACAAGCTGGACAATAAGCTTAAGGTTCGGAAAATCCTTAAGTGCCACATTGACTATAACATTCCCGAATACCATGATAAAAATGGAAATGAGAATGGCAATCAGCATAATAATTGTGTATAAACATGCCACAAAACGAAGCAATATATAGCCGCGTTTCTCCTCGATGTCATTCACTTCGTTGAGCCCCTGTATCAGCGCAAGCATCGCTTTGGCCGCAGACCAGATTGTCACAATTGCAAATACCGTGATCGTTCCTGCTGACCTTTCGTATACATCATACACTACCCGTTCTACAAAGCCTTCTATCGCACCCGGTATAACTTTTAAGATCGCCGTAATCAGATTCTCCGCCGTCAAAGGCGTGTATGGCAAAATCGCGCATAGAGCCATAAGTAACGGCACCAGCGACAAAAATAAAAAGAAGGCGGCACTGGCTGCAAATGCGCTTGTATTTTTCTTGGTCATCTCCCTGGAAAAATCTTTTATTATAAAATACAGTCTGATAACAGTTCTCATTTACGTACCTCACAGTCTGCAAAAAATACTCCAAGGATTTCCTGATATCCATATCCCAGACTGCCTATCTCTTTGGCTGCGTTTTGCGACATACCTACACCATGCCCATAGCCTCCGCCAATTACACTATATCCTATCACATCTTCACCTGATTTTCCAGTCTCTATTATTAAAAAGGCGCTTGGTAAAAGCGTAGATGCCGCCACACTGCTTCCGTCCTGCCTGATGACTTTCCCCTCTCCGTCGCACAAGATTCTACGGATATTGTATTCCGAGATTATTTTTATGACAGACTTACTTCCTGTGATAATTAACTCATCGGCTATTCCGCCCGCGCCTCTTTTACTTATACTTATGTCTTTTATCTTTCCAAGACTTTTCACCGGTTCAGATACATAATAATCACCGTCTGCACCCTCTTTTTTAGTAAGTACCAAAGAAGCGTTTGCCTTATAGCGCTCATTTATCCTTTCAAGCATCTTATCCGCGTCTAACTCTTCTACCTCATACCGCCACCTGTACCATGCCTCTCCGCTTTCAAAATCCGTCTCGTCCACGCTCTTTATATAGGCGGCAAATTTTTCTTCATCTTTAAGCTCATCCGCAGCAGGTGCACTATTTCTATCTTCTTCTCCTGCGATTTTTACTCCTCTTATATAAGGGATGTTCTGTGCAGCCTCGGTCTTCCATATTGTTGTATCCGTACCATATCCGCAGGATGTTGAATAGTAATAATTTTCTGCAGGCTCACCCTGATAATATAGCATCATCCCATCAGTTTCTTTTACTGCCGTAGTCGTTGCGGCATTTTCTTCAATATTATGATATACCTGATAAGACGTAGTGTCATCCAGATGTGCGCCAAAACTGGCAAGCCCTGCATGTAAAATATGACGGTATGCATAAGTTCTGGCACAGACCGCCTGCGCTTTAAGGGCCTCTATGGGATAATACGCCGGCATTTCACTGGGAACTACCGCATACAGATATTCTTCCAAGGGCAGTTCGTTAATTATTGCCATACCTTCATTCGTCTTATAGAATTCCAATGCTCCTCTGTAAAAATTATCTGCTTTATTTACATCCTCTATTTCTACTTTGACTTTATCGGTCAATGCATTGCAGCTAAAAATTTGTCGCTCTCCAACCTCCATCTCATCAGCTTTCACCAAGGTTTCTTCCCCATCCACCGTAACTTTGACCTCGTCATAATAATAACTGCCATTTCCTGTATTTTTTAAAAGCACGCGGATCTGGTCTATTTCTCCCTCCCTGGACACCAGGCAGGCACAGATTTTATTATTTTTAACTACAAAGTCAGTGTAATCGTAGCCTATCATCAAATCACTTTTTTTCTGCGTCTGCAGCGTGCCGTAGAGCTTATATATCTCTAATCCGGCTTCTATCTCATACCTTCCACAGCCCTCTACTTCCATAGAATCGTCAGATACACTAAGCAGCCTGCCGCGTATCTTTTCATCCTTACCTTCTACCTTTGTAAGTTTTCCCCCTTCAAAAGTCAAATCCGCGACCTGTTCTCTCTGCGCGGACTCAGACGTTATTACATTAAAATTCAGTTGGCGGTAGAAACACTCAAGAGCATGCTCACTATCATCATCCGACACTTCCATAACCCATACGTTTTCTAAGATCGTTCTTTCATCCAATATCCGTATGCTTGTTAAAAGTTTGTCATTCTTAACATAGACTTCTTCTTTATTAAATTCAGAATCCGCAAAAGATGACGAAAGATAACTATATTCACTTTCCGGCGTATATAGTTTATTTTCTCCGGCATCCGTCTTAAGTATAAACAAGGTGGTCTGCCATATGGAAGAGTCGGTATCATAGTATGCAAGCATTATCTTGAACGCCTGATACCAGTCCTCTTTTAAAACAGTATGAAAATCTTCATATTTATCTGCAAAATCCGGTATATCTTTATCTGCACCTTCTATGTATTCATAGATTTTCTTGTATTGTTCATATGTGAGCAGTGTGGAATATGCGTTTATATTTAAATCTTCGCTTGTATTTTTACCCGTATCCGAATTCCCGGCTGAAGTCTGCACTATTAAATCTCCTGTGTTTAAATCACTATTTTCTCTCGACGATAAACTATCGCTGGATACAGTGTCTGCATCTTTATTAGACACTATATCTCCTTCAACCTCCATATCCAACTCCAAGGCATTTAATAAAATATTCACATCCTCTACGGTTATCTTTTCCCCTTCCGGCTCCTCTAATTCTTTTTTATTATCCAACTGGTTATACCACAGCTTAAATAAGAAAACCATCCCTGCTAAGATACACACCAGTTTCACAATATTTTTTAAGTTATCATTACTATTATTAGTATTATTTCCCTGACCAATATTCATTAAATTAAGTACCATGCCCTTCCCTAAACCTGTGGTATTTACAGCCAAAACATTTTAATTTACGCTGTCACAATTTCATATATAATAATATATAAGCGAACACTCCATTTTAGTATACCAAAAATCACCACCACATAACATAATTTCATATAAGTATTCGGGTGTAAAAAGGTACATTTTAAAAACTGATATGGCAAGTTGCACAAATATTAATCTGTAACTATGCTGCTGTACGGAAATTAGAACTTCTTAACATTCCTATTTAGATACCCAGCAATTTCGGAATACGATGTTCCGAAAAGAGGCAACTGAGCCATGGATGGCGAATTTGCCCCGCTTGCGTCCACCTCCCACAACCTAAACTGGAATGTTTAGAAGTTCTTATTTCCGTACAGCAGCATAGTTACAGATTAATATTTGTGCAACTTGCCCCACCAAATTTAAAACATACCTTATTACCCCCGAATCCCATAAAGAAAGAAAAAGCAGCCATAACGACTGCCTTTCTTTTGTGTTAAGCCCCAAAATGCCGGATCTTGTATTTTGACTCCTAGCGACCGCTAGGTGGGTAACCGCAATCATACTTCTGCCTTCCCCTGCACAAGGAACTAATAGAACCGGAGGCCTGACATCCGCATGACGATATAGGAATCCCGTTTAAAGTAACTGTAGGTTCAAAATAACAAGAATTATCGCGCATTTCAGGTTAATTATATTATATCCAACAGCATTAGAAATTACAACTACTATTTCTGCAAAATACTGACTGTATACACCATTTTGTATGGAAATTTTTCATTTCAAAACAACCACTGAATACCATGGCATTTTTACCGTATTAGCGTTTATTTCAATAGCTTCATTCCCGGTCTGCAGCTTTGCTCGTATCTCAGCCTGTGATATCTCTTTGCCGTTTATATCAATGTCGCTTAAATCAAGCTCCTCCGTCGCTTCCCCAAAATGAAAAATCAGAAGAATTTCTGAATCTTCATATGTTCTTTTAATAACACAGAAGGTATCTTCTAAATCATGTTGCAGATACTGTGTTACTCCTCTTGCGATTTCCGGGTTTTGGTTTCTTACCTTAATGACCTTCTTATAATATTGATAAATGGAATCCGGATCATTTTCCTGCTCCTCTAAACTGTCAAACTTCATGGAAATATCATCCATATCCGAGGGGCCATCGCACATGCCCTCATAATCACTATTCTTGCTCCAATACATCGGCGCACGTTTATTTTCATCCTTACCTGCACCTTTCATGCCAAGTTCTTCCCCATAATATAGAAAAGCACTTCCTCCCATCAGAAGATTCATTGCACCCGCGAGCTTAGTCTTATTTTCCGAATAATCACCCGAATAATACCCTGCACTTCTTCCCATATCGTGATTAGTATAAAAAGGAGCGTCAATATAATTTTCATTATACTGTCCGAAAGTTTCCTGTAATGAAACAAGCGCATTTTCATATTTACTTGCCGAAGCGCCGTTTAATACTTTTGCAATAATACCGTCCTTATCTGCAAATGCGAAGTTAAAAAGACTGTCTATGCCGCTTTCATAGTATCTTGCATACTCATTTATATCCAGCCATGCTTCGCCTACAATATAGGCATCATCATCATATGCTTTGACAACGTCCTTAAACCAGTTAAGAAAATCAATATTTGCCTGAGTATTTCCGCTATAATATTCCTTCACTGCATCCAGCCTAAATCCGCCCACGCCCATATCAAGCCAGAATTTTGCAATTTCATCTATCTCAGCCTTAAGTGCCTCGCTGTCTAAATTTAAATCCGGCATCTCGCTCCAAAACTGGGCCTCATAGTACCAGTCGCTGCCTTCCACCTCATATGAAGACGAAACCTTTTCTCTTGAAAAATTATAATATTCAAAGTATGGGCACTCCGCAACGTCAGGCTCTTTATCTCCAAGCTGCCTTAAATATTCACATGCCTCTTCAAACCACGGATTCTTCGAAGACGAATGATTCAGCACTAAGTCCATAATTACCTTAATGCCTCTTTTATCACACTCTTCCATAAACTGCTTAAAATCCTCCAAAGTTCCATAAGCAGGATCTATATCATAATAATCCGCCACATCATATTTATGATAAGTCGGTGATGGATTGACCGGCATAAGCCATATGCCATTACAGCCTAAATCCGTATCCGTATTATCGTCCCCGTCATTAATATAATCCAACTTGGAAATCAATCCCTGCAAATCTCCAATCCCGTCTCCATCACTATCACAAAACGAATATACAAACACTTCGTAATATGTGCGGTAATTGTCATCTATTATATTCAATGGAATAGTATACGTAATGTCAGACGCAGCCTGCGCTATATCTGAACCTTCATCCGATAAAACTTCCTGCGGCGAATCTTCGTCTTCACTTTGAACCATATCCAAACTGCCGCTGCTTCCATTAGTTTCATTGCTTTCATTATTTCCACGGTTTCCACATGAAGTAGAAAATAACATACACGCCGTGCAAAATAATGCGGTAAACCGTCTATATTTGTTCATTTTCATAATAATGTTCCTCTTCCCTGATTTCTTCTCTGCCCAAAACTTCTATGATATCACACTCCTTTTATTTATATTATATCCACAGAGTAAAAATATAGCAATAGAGATATCACATCAACTTTTTCTATCTTCATAAGGCATTTTTTGATAAATACCGGCATAAAAATAGAGCTGTTGCTCATAGATTTATCTATTTTTGCAACAGCTCATTTTATCGTATTAACTATACTAGTTTGTCAATAACTATCTTACTGTTTCTCAGGTCCTGCAGAAACTAATGCTTTTCCAGCGTCATTACCTTCGTACTTAGCAAAGTTCTTAATAAATCTTCCTGCTAAGTCTTTTGCCTTGGTCTCCCATTCGGAAGCGTCTGCATAAGTATCACGAGGATCAAGGATTGCAGGATCAACACCCGGAAGCTCAGTAGGAACTTCGAAATTGAAAATCGGAATCTTCTTGGTCGGAGCATTGTTGATGTCACCGTTTAAGATTGCATCGATGATTCCACGAGTATCCTTAATGGAAATTCTCTTTCCGGTTCCATTCCATCCTGTATTTACAAGATATGCTTTGGCGCCGCTCTTTTGCATTTTCTTAACTAATTCTTCTGCATACTTGGTCGGATGAAGCTCTAAGAATGCCTGACCAAAGCAAGCGGAGAATGTAGGTGTAGGCTCGGTAATTCCGCGCTCTGTACCAGCTAATTTAGCAGTAAATCCTGAAAGGAAGTAATACTGTGTCTGCTCCGGTGTCAAAATTGATACAGGAGGCAGTACTCCGAATGCATCTGCTGACAAGAAAATTACGTTCTTAGCGTCAGGAGCAGCGGATACGGGTTTTACAATATTTGTAATGTGATTAATAGGATAAGATACACGAGTATTCTCGGTTACGCTCTTATCTTTGAAATCAATCTTTCCGTTAGCATCAAGTGTTACGTTCTCAAGAAGAGCGTCACGCTTGATAGCATTGTAGATATCAGGCTCTGATTCCTTGTCCAAATCGATAACCTTCGCATAGCATCCGCCTTCGAAGTTGAATACACCGTTGTCATCCCAGCCATGCTCGTCATCACCGATTAAGAGACGCTTAGGATCTGTGGAAAGTGTTGTCTTACCTGTTCCTGAAAGACCAAAGAAAATAGCTGTGTTTTCACCGTTCATGTCTGTATTTGCAGAACAGTGCATGGAAGCAATACCTTTAAGAGGCAGATAGTAGTTCATCATTGAGAACATACCCTTCTTCATCTCTCCGCCGTACCATGTATTAACGATAACCTGCTCGCGGCTTGTGATATTGAAAGCAACACAGGTTTCTGAGTTAAGACCTAACTCTTTATAATTTTCAACTTTTGCCTTGGAAGCATTATAAACAACGAAATCAGGCTCGAATTCAGCCAGCTCTGCATCAGAAGGCTGAATGAACATATTCTTAATGAAATGTGCCTGCCATGCAACTTCAACAATAAAACGCACTGCCATACGAGTGTCTTTATTTGCGCCACAGAATGCATCTACTACGAAAAGGCGTTTATCACTAAGCTCTTTCTTAGCAATATCCTTAACTGTAGCCCAAACCTCTTCAGACATAGGATGGTTGTCATTCTTGTACTCGTCGGAAGTCCACCATACAGTATCTTTGGAATTATCATCCATAACGATATACTTGTCTTTAGGAGAACGGCCTGTGTAAATACCAGTCATTACGTTGACTGCGCCAAGCTCACTTACCTGACCCACTTCATAGCCTTCCAAACCCGCTTTTGTTTCTTCCTCGAATAACATTTCGAAAGAAGGATTGTGTACAATTTCTTTGACACCGGTAATTCCATACTTGCTTAAATCAATTGCCATTTTTTTAACCTCTTTTCTTTTATAGTATAGTTGATATATAGAACTCATTTATCAATCTACATATGCTTAAAATATACCATATTTAGGTAAATAAGTAAATATAAAGTTAGGTTGTTAATACAATTTTTATTTTTGAATTTTTCTAATCTTGTCCGGCAAGTCTAAAAACTCTAGTCTTTCCAAGGTCATATGAAGATAAATCGCTTATTTCCATATAATTATGCTCTGATAAAAAATCTTCTATTCTCTCATCGGCCTGTCTTTCCCAGATTACCACTATGGGTGGCAGTTCATTCTCAAGTGCTTCAAAATACTCATCCATTATATCAGTGTCTATCTCACCAATCGGGAACTGATAAGAATACCTCGTCGCATGAAGCCTGTTACTTACAAGATAGATTATATCCCCATTTCCATATACTGAAATACGTTCATCATCATTCGTATTTTCATCAATCAATTCACAGACTCCCTTAACCATATCGGAATGATGATCTACGGCACGATCCGAATATTTATTCACCAAATCCCCTGCAGTTGTAAACCACTTAGGAAACGCCATAACTCCCGCGAAATACAAAAGCATAAACAACGTTATCGTTTTACCGTTTTTTTCCGCAGCTGCAAGTTCAAATAAAGCCGCAACCGGAAATGCGACCGCCGGCACAAGAATCATTCCATAATGCGCATACGACATTCCGGACATTGAAATGAGAAGCAGTGTCACAAGCATATAAACCAGATATGTGCCATGCAGGAATTTATCTTTTACCGTACACAAATAAGCCACAATAAGCAATGAAAAAATTATCAGCGTTTTATTTATAAAATAAAAACCCGCATTCCACTTATCGCCTCGATCTTTAGCCGATGAGTACACCATATTAAACTGTATATAATTCTCGACAAACGCCCCAAAGCAGCCATTTACGGCAAGCCATATAAGCATAGGCCCCACCACGATCATAAAGCCCAGCAAGAAAAAAAGTATGAAATTACCCAAGTCGGCAGCGCGCTTTCTCTTTATACAATCAATAAGCACCGCAATTGCAAAAACTATCCACACCGATATCATATTGGGACGCAACATCAAAACCGCGCCCATACAGCCGCCACAAAGCGCCAGACGCAGCCTGTTTATTTTACGGTTTAGAAAAAAGTCCAGAAAAATATATAAAGAAACGGCAATAAAAGGCATCGCATACTCCTCTACCATATTACCGCCTTCAAAATAATCATAAAGTAACGCTCCGGAAACCAATACGCAGACACATGAAATTATTCTTTCACAGCGCAGCCTTGATATTTTATAAATTCCTGCAAATGTCACACAAATTGCAATAAACTCAATCACCCATACGCCACAGTATGAGTCAATCTGCACCCCAAGCAGGTTGACTAAATAAGTCAATGGTCCCTTATGATCAAAACTGTCCCTATAGGGCATATATCCCCTGCTTATCATCAATGCCACTGTCTTATATACGCTCGAATCCGTTTCTGCATCGCCTCTTAGCCAGAAATGCAGCGGACTTTTTAACAAAAGTATAAATGCTGCCGCTATGATAAAAACTGCGACCGCCAGTCTTTCCAAATCATCTTTTTTTATTTTTTTCACACTATCCCACATGCTGCCGTTTTATATCCTTCCTCAACAAATAAAAATCATGCAGCGCTTTCCATCCGGCCTTTACTATCTTTGGAATGTTCAAGGAATTGACGCCGCCCTGCCTTGGCCTAAAAGAAATGTTAACAAACCTTATATTTTCTTTAAAATAAGCAAAATACACCGTAAGCATAACATTAGGCAGGTCATATTCATCAGGAAGTCTTTTAATATGCTTGTCCACCAATTCTGCCTTCATAAGCCTGAACGGAGCGTTTGCATCCGGAACTGAAACCTTAAAATATATGAGCAAGATCATACACAGGACTTTCTCGACAAACTTCCTTGATTTACCGTCTCCACGAACCGGTCTCTTCCCAATGATCGCATCATATTTATGTCTCACTTTCCAAAACCTGCCAAATTCCGCGGGGTTTGTCTGTCCGTCTGAATCGGTCTGGAAAATATAGTCTGCACCATTTTTTATTGCATATGAATAAAGTGCCATCAGTTTAGGTCCATGCTGTTTTCCAGTATCGGAAAGGACTTCAAGCTTGGGATACTTGTCCATAAGGCGCATCAGAATTTTGTGCGTATTATCCGTACTCCCACTGTCCGCAACAACCAATCTTGAGCCTTCGCCCTTACCCTCCAACAAAGGATACCACGAATTTACCACGTCTTCTATATTTTCCGCCTCATTATAAGCGGGCATTACCAGATATAAATTATCCATTATCGCATCTATCTCCATTCTTCACCCTATACTCTAACCGAAAACAATAGCATTTTCAAGGGAAATATTGTAAATGCCTATATCATTTACAAAAAATTATTTTTCTGCTTGCAATCTTTTCCTATTTCTGGTATGATACAAATGTTGTGTACGAATTATAAAGAAATTAAAGAACATATTGTATCGTTAGGAGGTGCAAAAATGGCTAAATGTGATATTTGTGGTAAGGGCGCGCATTTCGGAAACAACGTAAGCCATTCTCATAGAAGGTCTAACAGAATTTGGAATTCTAATGTAAAGAATGTTAAATGTAAAGTAAATGGTGCAGCTAAGAGATTACATGTATGTACCCAGTGCTTGAAATCCGGAAGAGTTGAAAGAGCTTAAAATTTTATTAAGATAAGGGGCTGTCGCTTTAACGATTGAAAAATCGTGAAGCGGCAGCTTCCTTTTTGCTGTTTTGACAGCAAAATTTCTAAAAAGGGCTGAGGTTTTTATAAAATGGCGTACTTTAACAAGCCATTCCGCATGGCTGCAAGTTTCGTTTTTAAATCTCAAAAATTAGGCACTTTTCAGCGGGAATAAATGTGTTCCCATCCTACCCTTTTGAATCTTGTTATGGAGCTTGTTGATATTTCGTGCCATGGCAAGCAGTGTACTTTCTGCCAGTACATTTGATGTCCCTTAGCTTAAGTATCTCCTGAACTGCATGTCCTGTTTTAAATCCCCGAAAGAACCTTCTGCCTGAATGCTCCGGTTTGTCCTCAACAGGATTCCTTCTTCTGAAAGAATCCGTTCCAGATCTTCTGCCCTGTGCTTTAAAAATGTTTTTGCAACCTGAAGCACCTTTGTTCTTTCTTCCAGTGGTATTTTGCAGTTGTTGCCTTTTATTCAGTCCTTTTTGTACGGGAAGCCGCCGCAGTCCTCGCACCGGTAAATTGTTTTTTCGCTTATGTAGCCGGTTTTGCTTTTGGAGCGCCTGATATGCTCCGCGTTCAGTTTCCTGCCATTTTTACAGGTATAGGTGTCGGATTCCGACCCCTATATGGAGGCATTGAATGAATATGGGCTTCCTTGGGTAGTGGAGGAGAATCCGGTGTTGGTTAAATAGTGATTACCCTGTCCGCCATCCGGATCGTGGACGGCCTGTGCGCAATCATCACAATGGTTCTCTTGCCTTGGATGTTTTTCAATGCCTGATTTACCTTGTATTCCGAATCAGAATCTAGCGCAGAGGTCGCTTCATCTAACAATATAATCGGGGCAGCGCTGATAATTGCTCTTGCTATGGCAATTCTTTGGCGCTGACCGCCAGACAAATTCACACCGCCTTCCTGTATCATCGTGTGATATCCATCTGATGTTGCCATGATAAACTCATGTGCATTTGCCATTTTTGCCGCACGCTCCACTTCCTCGTCCGTGGCGTTTTCTTTTCCGTATCGGATATTTTCTTCTATCGTGGCATTGAATAGATAAGCATCCTGTGGCACGTATGCAATATCGCTGCGTACTTGGGACAAAGGGCTCTTTCGGATGCTTTTACCGTTGACATAGATGTCTCCGGACTCCACCGGATACAACCCTAATATCAGCTTGGAAAGCGTGGTCTTGCCACAGCCTGACGGACCGGTGATGGCGACACATTCATTTTGCATAATCGTGAGGGAAAAGTCCTTTAGCACCTGCTGCTCTTTCTCATAAGCGAAGTTGATATTTTTCACCTGTAATGCGCACGCGTCATTTTCGGTCAAATTTTCATTCATATTATGATTCGTATCGGAAGTGTGATCAGCATACCAATTTTCAGGCTCCCTCTCTTCATCCAGAAATTCAAAAATATTTTCTGCGTTGGCGATACACGCTGACAATTCCGGTATATATTTTCCAATCATCAGAAATTGCTTTGAGAATTTGCCATACATCGTATAAATCCCTGCCAACGCACCCAGCGTAGTAATCCCTTGGTTCACGAAATAAATGCCAATCAGCAGGAAGAATAAAATGCATAACAAATCACAGCCCATGGTAATGCTCTCCAGCGTTGAGGATTTTATGATATAGGATTTATTCGTCTTGTAGTATTCATCATTGCAGGCGACAGCGATATCAAGCTTCCTCTTCCCTGTGCGAAACATACGGATGGTGACCATTCCCTGAATGATATCCGACATATGCTCTGTCATGGATTTATTGATTGCAGAAAGCTTTTTATTCGTTTGATGGATGGGATTCACCATAAGCATATCCGCAAAGAGAATCACACAATTGACGAATATGAGGCATAGTGTAAGCTGCCAGCAGAAAATAAACATTGGCACAAGAAATACAATCACCTCGATGATGGGCATGACAACGCGCCGAAACCTGGAGCCATAGATATCACCCATTCGTGTCAAATCATAGGAGATCTTAGATATCAGCTCGCCGCTGTGATGCTTCTCATAATAGGCATAGGGTAAATGCAATTCCTCATCCAAAACCTCGCTGGAAAGCTGTCCAAACACTCGTTTCGCCTCAACGTTATAGACAATCGTACAGGCCCTGTAGAGCAGGAGCGATAAGAAACCTGCACATACAATCACGCATACGGAAATCAAAAGTTGACGATATTCCCCTGTGGGTGCAATGTCCACAACCTGCTTCATCAGCAGCGACCCCATCACAGAGAACATTGCAAAGCACACGCTCATACCCAAAATTGCCAACAGATAAATCGGTGCCCGCTTCCCCATTACGGTCATGCTTCGAAAGAATGCCTTTGTCTTTTTCATGAAACATCCACCTGCCCTTCTGTCAATCTTCCGTCCTCAAGTCGGTATATGTGATTGCAATTTTTTATGGTGTTCAACCTGTGCGCAATGGTGATACAGGTCTTATTTTGTCCTATCTGTTCAAGAGCCCGTTGAATTTCATTTTCTGCCGCAACATCTACCGACGAAGTCGGCTCATCCATAATCAGGATGGGCGCATTTTTCAGTATCGCCCTGGCGATGGATAAGCGTTGTTTCTGTCCTCCGGACAGCCTTGTTCCCCGCTCTCCGATCACCGTGTCATAGCCCTCCGGAAGCGATTTGATAAAATCATGGATATCGGCTTCCTTACAAGCCTTTACAACTGCCTCGTGGGTAGCGTCCATGGAACCAAAGGCAACATTTTCTTCTATACTCATCGGGAATAAGAACACATCCTGGGATACAAGGCTGATCCTATCCCGCAAAGCCTGTTTATCCCATTCTCTGATACTTTTCCCATAAATCGTGATATCACCGCCAAAATTGTCATACAATCCGCACAGGAGATGAACGATGGTACTTTTTCCGCCGCCTGACTCTCCCACAAAAGCAATATTATCGCCTGAGGATATCGTCAGATTCACGTCCTTCAGCACGGGGGTGCCATCATAGGCAAAGTTCATATTTTTCAGTTCAATGATCTTGTCTGCATCACGTACATCCTCGCCCATATATTTGTCTGTCGGTTCGTCTTTCCCCGTCAAAACTTTTTCGATTCTGTCAATACTGACCATGCCGGAAGCCGCGTCAACAAACGCAAAGGGAAGCCCGATAAAGCTCTCCACAAATCTGCCCAGAATAAGCACAAACCCCAACAGATTGCCCACAGAAAAATCGCCCCTGCTTACCAGGAATGCAGCATACAGTGCACAGATAATACTTGGCAGCCACGTAAGCATCTGTCGGATGACCAGAATGGTATTGGTGATGTTCACTCTCTTTTGTTCATTCTCTACCAGTTCTTTCGCCGCCCCGTCCATCTTTTCCCGAAATCGCTTTTCCAGTCCAAAGGCTCTGACGATCAATATGCCGCTTACAGCGCTTTGTGCAATATCCGCCATGGCGTCCGTCTTTTGCCGATATGTCTGGGTGAGCTTTTGTATTCTCTTGACAAAGTAATTCGCAATCCCCAAAATCAACGGATAGCAGATCAGCATCAGCACAAAAAGTGTGAATTTCATACGGGCAACATATACGGCATACACGATGGTCGCGATCAAACTGCCTATCATGTCAGGCAGGATAGAGTTCAGGAACTCATTTACCGTCCCGATATCGCCGATGATTTTGTTAAGAATCGTACCGGTATTATTAGCGGTGATGTATCGGTATTCTATCCGGTAAAGCTTTTCTGCAACAAGTCTGCGATACTTGGTGGAAACCACATTGGCAAATGTGCCTGCGAAGAAGCTCTGGGTAAAGCTTGCAATGAATCCCACGATTACCAGTATCACAAACACAGGAATCGTATCTGTAAAATCAAGCAGTGCTCCCTGCAGCATTTCATCCACTAATGTACTGATGATGGAATTTCCCTTGGTGACGCAGAGGCTTACGACAATGCTCGTTATGATCTCAAGCAACAGCAATGGACTCGCCTTTATCACCAGTTTTGTAATTTTCTTTTGCATAAGCGTATTCCCCTTACGAATTTTATGTATCTACTTATTAGTATACAGACATAAAAAAGTAAACAATATCTGTTTTTTGGCGTGACGACTTGACATTTTTACTCTTTTATGTCATTGTTGGGTCAAAAGGAGGAGACTGCCATGCCTGATCCGATTCCGGAGGGAAGTAATTTCTGTATTAAACACCGATTGATGCCTGCTGATTATAAGATGCCCTATATGCAGATGAATAACAATTTCTATTCCATGGGGTTTCTCATCAGAGGTGACCGAACCACAATTACGCCGAGTATGACCTATACACAGCATCCGGGGGCGCTGGGTGTTCGTCCGCCGTTCCAATATCACCAGACATTTCCGGCATCTGACGAGCCATACGAAAGCATACTGGTTAAGTTTAATTTGGATTTTGTAAAGCCATTTACAGATATCCATGGACTTCAGATTATGGATGTCATCTATGCATATCCGTCAAATACGTTTGAAAAAGAATACGAAGAGAAATTGTATCGATTATTCTTGGATATGGTTGAAGTGTACAACAGCGATTCCGACTTTAAAGAATTTACGCTGCAATGTATGCTGTTCCAAGTATTCATCATCATAATGGAACATCGTATCTTGAATAAAAATGCCGTGATATATAAGACCTCTCTGTCAAAGGAAATTATGGAGAGTATTTGTTTCCTCGAAAGTCATTATCAGGAAGATTTCACCATGGACGATGTCGCAAATATGGTGGGGTTTTCGCCGTCCTATTTTTCCAAAATTTTTAAAAAACAATTAGGGAAAACCTATTCGGAATATTTTAGCATGGTTCGAGTCAGTCACGCGGAATCGCTGCTGATCAACACAGGCAAATCCATCACAGAGATCGCTATGGAAACAGGATTTTCCTATAGCAGCAAATTGACAGAGGCGTTTAAACGAAACGTTGGGATTACGCCGTTGGAATACAGGAAGACATATGTTGATCCTTACACAAAAATCTAGAGATTAAGGGGCTGCCGCACTAAAGCGACACCCCCTTTTGCTTTTACGTATCGACGCTGTCTGGCAGCTATTTTTTACCAGTCTGAATCCCAGTCATCCCAACTATCATCCCAATCGTAATCGTCATCCCAGTCATCGTCCCAGCTGCTACTGCTCCAGCTGCTGTCATCACTATAAGAAGTTGTGAAATAATAACCGGAATCCTTAAAATCTCCTGCATCATATGAATCATACCAGCTATATGATTCATAGTAATCCTCATAGTTATCTTCTAATACATCATCCACATCGTAGGTTTTTGTCCACGAATTGTTGTAATCATTCCATCTATACCAATCGGAACGATAATAGTAATATGTAGAATCTTCATACGAATAGTAGCCTGTTGACGGCGAATCGGAAAACCCACCCGCACTTATAATCACATAGGCGCCCATCAGCATAATATATATAATACCGATAACAGCTATGCGCCAGATCATGTATTTTTTAAGCCTGGAACTTACATTTTTTCCCTGTCTGCTATTATTCGGGGAATTATACATTTTAGGCGCCTGATGTTTCTTTTGCTCGGTTACCCGTTCCTTGATTTTAAGGTAAAGTTCGTTTACCGCATAAGCCTCATCATTACCCTCGTAACGTATAGCGCGTGAACCATCCGCCTTGTTCTTGTATACAATAAAATGGCCGGATGCCTCATCTTTATAGATACCAAAAGCCTTAGCTCCCCTGTAATCCTCGCCTATAAATACCCTCATATCACGCAGAGGTAAGTTGTGGCAGATACAGTAATCCCTTAACTCCTGTATGGTAGTTGGAACCCCATAAGCGGCCCTTTGCATTTTGCTGTTAGCCGCACCACAATGAGGACAGGTTGGTTCAGCATCTGAAATCATCTGACCGCAATAATCACATTTTACTTTCATAAAAGCTTACCCTATGCCCATTTACCGGTATCGTAACTACGCTTCATATTATCGTATTCCATATTGATCATCTGTATTATTTCCTTATCTCCCGCAACATTGTCCGGATGGAAAATCTTAATTAAATCCTTATACCGCTTCTTTAATGCAAGAGGATTCTTTACTCCACGGAAAAAAAGTGAGATATCCCGACATGCACTGACATACACCGGCTGTTCCAGGAGTTCTTTCTGAGCTTCAAACTTCGACTTCTCTTTTGCCAGATGCCTGCGATCCATATCTAACTGTGCAAAACCGCTCTGTAATATCTGCAGTTTTTTCTCAAAGAACGCATTGTCATCTTCTATTCGTTTTCGCTCACTTTCTATCTTGGAGTTCATTGCTTTTACTTCGCTTTGGAAGTCTTCTTTCTCCTTTTCGAGCTGTTCCTGCATCTGCTCTAATTCTTTTGCAACAGCAGCCACTCTTACATTCTCCTTAAAAAGCCATACCTTTAACTTATTCAATTCATCCTGTGTACCATTTACTAGCGTTTCTTCAAAATTAATGTCCATAAAACCCTACCACTTCAAACCACTACAATAACATCCACAATCTATTAGTAACAAAAATCAGTCTTAACTGCAACAAAAATAATTATATCCTATCAACAATAGCAATACAATCAAAACCAAACCGACAAAGCGATTCGTCATAAAAAGCATGAGCAGCATACCTATAGCAATACAAAGCGATACAAGTCCAATAAGTTTTTTCATACACTCCCCCTGCTTATGCTTTGCTTTGTATTTATCTTATGCTGTTATTTTTCATTTTGTGCATACTTTATTGCTTTTCCGGAGGGAACGCGATATCTACTGCCGCATTATCCTCCATCATCTCCTCTTTCGGAGCCGTAAACTTATCTATAATATCCGGAATCATATCGATGACCTTGGTAACCGTATCCTGATTCTTAATATTAACCAGTTTCGTTGTGCCGTTTTTAATCACAAGCACTGCGCTTGGACTCATCTTAGCGGAAAATCCGCCACCGCCTCCGTTTTTATTATCTGCAGCACTGGCTCCTGCACCGACGCCAAATGTAACGTCTACAAGAGGCAGAATGATCGTATCGCCAACCTGAGTAGCTTCACCAACAACAGTCTTAGTTGCAAGAACCGCGTTCATTCCCTTCATCAATGATTCTATTACACCGGTAAAATTATTATCTGCCATTTATTCGTCCTCCTTCTTAAACAGCTTAAGTAATTTCCTGATATCCTTATTAAAATAAATACGAACCGCTGCCTTTATAAACGTAAACAGCTTTATCTTTCCTTTTATTAAAGCAGTGCCTTCTATCCGCTTTTGTTCAAAATCTCCCTGAACATGCGCCTGTGGTCCAAGAATCGGATATAATACCGCATAATAATAAGCAAGCACCTGTCCAGTAGAAGCCGGATCCCCGGTACCTATAACCAAGTCGGTCTTAAAAGTCCTAGGCTTGATATATGAAAAAATAGAGTACAGCTCGTCCTTACACAATGCAAACGAAGATTTGAATATGTCTCCCTTTATGATGTCCAGATAATACTCTATATTTTCAAGAATCCCTTTTATTCTATCACATAATCCTTTGATTGTGTACCAAATATTTTGAAAGAATTCCCATATTTTTATAAGTTTCTCTTTTAACGATAACTTTTGTTCGGAGTTTTCTTCATCGGGATTATCAGTATTATCAGCAGCATTGTCTGCTTTGAAGCTATTTTCGGGATTATTATCTATTTTCTCCTCAGCCTTGTTCTTATATGGCTGGTCTGATTTTTTTTCTGAACTTCTTTCTTCTATCTTCTGCCCTAAATTACTATCGGAGACTTTCTCTTCATTCTTCTGTTCTGATTCGCTACCGGAGACTTTCTCTTTGTCCTTCTGTTCTGACTTCCTATCGGAACGTTTCTTTTTGTCCTTATGTCCTGACTTCCTGTCAGAACCATTTCCTTTATTCTTTCGCTTTGATCTCTTACTGGCACTATTTTTCTTTTCTTTAGCAGGCAGTCTGAATATTGTAAAAAAAAGAACCCGCAGCCTAAGCTTTAACTCCGATGAATACTGAAGTCTCATATTAATAAAGTGCAAGAGCCATGTCACCTTAGCTGTGGCTTCTATAGGAGGATTGCTCTCGCCTTCGTTTCGCTCTATTTCTATCCTATAATGAAGCGGCACAAAGAGCGCTAAACATACCGCAAGAATGATTATGCCAATCAGTATGCCCAAAGTTATTCCTATTATTTTTAATATAAGCAACAATATATGTAACATCTAATAATCATGCCTTTCCTGCAGTCTGGGATTCGGGAAACAAATATCGTTTTAAATCGGCATTGCCGTTTTTCTCTACCGCTTCTGAGGCAATGCGGCAGACAATCTCAACCGCTTCATCATAATCCCCTGCAATTCCGATAACAAATGGTCTGTTTTCCTTCTTTTTATAAAAGGGTTGTCCAAGCAGTATACTGTGACAGATTTCAAGCTGGTCAGCGCCCCTCGAAAGGATTATGACGTAAATTTTCAACTGCTTTGCATGGTTCTTAAGTCTTCGCTTTATCTTATTCGGTTTTTTAATAGTATCTCCGACGTACAGATTTTTATAAAATTTCATAAGACCTCAATTTCTTATATAAGCTTTTAGATAATGGCAAGATGCCGAGTTAATGATTAAATTTTATTATATCATACTCTAAGAATTGTTGGTAGCGATAAAAAAATTCTTTCCAGTTACTCTATTTCATCCCCATTGGAACACATCTTTCCCGGCGCCGATCTCAAAATGGTATTTGACAATGCCAAGGTCAAGTTTTGTGTAAAAGCCTTTCCCCGCTTTCGCTGTCACCTTGTTCCCATCCAACATAAACATAAATTTCTGCTGATTCATTGCCGTAGGTGCAAGCAGTGCTGCTTCTATTCCGCTTCTGAACCAGTCAGGCATCTGTCCGTCTGTCTTTGCCACTTCCTCGACTGTTTTGGCTTTATGGGGAACGCCCTGCGTCTCGCCATACCCAATCGCAATGACAACACACAGTTTTTCGCCGCTGCCAATCGAAAATGCTGTTTTTACCTTGCTGTAGGTCATTGCCACCCAGCAGGTATTAAGACCTAGCTGCTGTGCCTTTAAGACCAGTCTCTCACCGTAATAGCCACATTTCTCATCCAGTTCAGAATCCTTTTTACCAATCAATGCAATATAATTCCTTACACCTTTAAATTTCCCATAATGCGCCATAAAGCTGTCAAAGGCTTTCGGCTCGTCCGTGACAAGCTGTATGTGCAGACCGCTCTCATGATTGCAGGCGTCAATTTCGGCCTGCATTACAGAAACAGCCTCCGTGTTTAACGGCTGACTCTTATACTGTCGTACACTGTGTCGTTCTTTCATTGCTTCTGTCAGATTCATTTTTTCATTACCTCCGTTAAATATTTATCAGGCTAAAAAGTTTCCAACCACGCAACACTTTCCGGATTAACAGTTTCCTCTACGGATTCATCCAAGGAAATTAACAACTGCCTGTCATATTCCCCATTTCTATCAGCGTCAAATTGGATTTGTACATACTTATTTCCTATATAGTAGGCAGTGCCAGCACCCTCTAACAATTCATAAGTCGCTTCCGCCGCGCCATTCGCAGACAGTACGTCGCACAATTCTATTATAGACATTTCTTCTTTGATCCCATCCATTAAAATACCAAGAGTGCCTTGAATACGAGTCGGCATATCATCATCCGATAATACTGCCCCTGCTACATCTTCGTCATATTCTCCTATGTATATTACGCAAAGCGAAGAATCAGGAATATCTGCAATAAATCGCTCCCCATGATAAAACTCAGCTTCATTTCCTGTTCGCTCCTTATACTCACCATAAGGCATCGCCTCATACTCTTCTGCCGCTTTTGCTATGCTAATCACAGTTTTACCACTGCTATTCCCATTTTGCCCGCAAGCAGATAACAGAACACATACCCATATCAGCGCAGGTATACATTTTTTCCGCATTTCATTTACTCCTCGATCGGTCTTTTATAAAGCATGAATATTGTATCATATTATCAATCATTACGAGCCTTTAATAAGTTGATGTCTTTTTGCACAGCATCCAATTTATTATTGACTTCATCAAGTTTACCATATATGCCTTGTTCTACTCTATCAAGTTCTACGATAATTGCATTGAGAAGAACTTTGATTTCACTATCCATATTGCCTCCTATTTAAGCAGGTATATCACAACTTATCAGAAGCTCCAATCATTCTCGTAACCTCTCTAAGCCAATCCCTTTCCTCATCATTCAAGTAAGAACTTACCTTATCATAAACTTTCTTATGATAATCATTCAGCCTTTCTATATCCTTAGGCTGCATAACAGATATATCAATCCCATCCAAATCGATAGGTACATAGGTCAGGGTGTCAAAGTGCATAAACTGTCCGTCGTCATTTTTTTCACTGTTTTTCGCAACAATAACATTTTCTATTCTTATGCCATGACTTCCCTCTTTATATACGCCCGGCTCATTGGACATTACCATTCCTTCCTCTATAACAGCTTCCTTCGCATCCTCTGCGTATCTCCAGCGTATATTCTGCGGGCCCTCATGCACGTTCAAAATATACCCGATTCCATGTCCGGTTCCGCACTTATAATCAATGCCCATATCCCATACAGGACCTCTTGCAAGAATATCCAGATTCCTGCCGGTACATCCATACAGAAATTTAGCGTCGCTTAATCTTAACATTCCGACTGCTACCGCAGTAAAATGCTTTTTTATAATATCGCTTATTTCTCCTAACACAATAGTTCTTGTTACATCCGTTGTACCGCCCATATACTGTCCACCGGAATCTACCAAAAACATTCCTTCGGGCTTTAACTCCTTATTTACAGCCTCAGTTGCCTCATAGTGCATCATTGCCGCATTTTCTTTATAGGCTCCTATGGTAGGAAAAGACAAATCCAAAAAACCGTCAATTTCTCTACGAAGTTCATCCATATGCATTGACGCCGAATATTCATTAAGCGGAGTTTTACCGATATTTTTCTTAAGCCAGTAAATGAATCTGGTAACAGCCACACTGTCTTTAAGATACACCTTCTCCATATGCTCTAACTCTACAGGATTCTTAATTGCTTTTAACTTCTCGCTTGGATTTGGGGCATTGATGATTTTAGCACTGTCTTTTACTATGCCATACAGCCTGCAATTCACAGATTTTTCATCCATAAGAATTCTGCCCTGCACCGTAACATTCTCCAAAAATTCTTCTATTTCATCATAATCATTAAGCGTAATCTTCCATTTGTCAGCATACTGCTTAAGATCATCCGAAACTGCCTGTTTTTGTACAAAGAGATACGCGTCCGTCATCGTAATATAACCATAGGAAAAAGCCACCGGATTACATTCAATATCTTTTCCCCTGATATTAAAAAGCCACATTAAATCATCCAGCTTAGTGAGAAGATGCGCACTGCACTGATGCTTTTTCATTTCTTCTCTTATCAACGTAAGCTTTTCTCCCACATTCTGTCCGCAAATCTCTTCCGACAGTATCATGATCGGAGATGCAGGAATGGCAGGCCTTTTCTCCCACAAACCACCTGCAATATCCATATCGTACTTAAACTTTATATTTTTATTACAAAGCGCTTTTTCCAGATTTAAGGCATAAGAAGCTGTAACCACCCTGCCGTCGAAACCGAGGACTTCACCATCATCCATATTCTGCTCTAAATATTCCTTAATAGATAAAACACCTTTCTCAAACATACAAAAAAGCTCTATACCACTGCCCTCAAGCTCTTTCTGCGCCTGAACAAAATAGCGGCCGTCGGTCCAAAGCCCTGCATGATCATGGCTGATTACGAGTGTTCCGTTAGAGCCTGTAAAACCTGAGAAATACTCTCTGATCTTAAAATAACCGCTTACATACTCCGAATTATGAAAATCCGAAGTTGGAATCATGTAATAATCTATATGTTCATTTTTAAGAGTCTCTTGCAGTAGTATGATTCTATCGCTTACTTTCATTTATTATGGTATTCTCCTCTTGCTTTTCTAGACAATTGCAAAACCTACTATTTTCAAAACCTAGTTGGGCAATATAGACAAATCAAAAGCAGGGTGCTAGGGAGCCGTCGGTACTTGGCGAGGTCTTTTCGAGCCTAGTACCGCTACGAGCGACATGCAGCGCAAGCGTGCCCTGCGTTGATTTGTCTATATTGTACAACGGCCGTCTTGAAAACAGAATTTCGCAATCAACTACTCAACCCCTTTGAGCAGCTCCACCGCCCTCGAGGTTCCAATCCGGTCACAGCCCTCACCAAGAAACGCTTCCACATCTTCAAGCGTAGAAATACCTCCGGCCGCCTTGATTTTTACATCAGGACCTATATGCTCCTTAAAAAGCCTGATATCTTCTATTGTCGCGCCGCCTGTTCCAAAGCCAGTGGATGTTTTGATATAATCCGCCTTTGCATTGGTTACGGCTTTACACATGGCAATCTTTTCTTCCTCATTTAAATAACAGGTTTCTATGATTACTTTAAGTATATGAGTGCCGCAGGCCTTTTTAATTTCGCGTATTTCTTCCTCCACCTTGCCGTAGAGCCCGTTTTTCACATCACTTATGTTAACCACCACATCAATCTCGTTTGCACCATCCTCTATTGCCTTCTCAGTCTCGGTAATTTTGGCCTCCGTTATACTGTATCCAAGCGGAAAACCGATAACTGTACAGATATTTACCTCATCTCCGTAGGTATCGTGGATACGTTTGATATAACTTGGCGGCACACAGACAGAGGCGGTCTTATATAAAATCGCATCATCGCACAAATTTACAATATCATCCCATGTCGCATAAGGCTTTAACTGGGTGTGGTCAATATGGTTCAGTATGTCCTGTTTATTCATCTTTATAACCTTCCTATCTGTCCTGTCAGACATTTATAAATTTACTATCTTTTTCACATTTTAATACCTTTTTCACACCTTCGCAAGTCAAAGCGCGAATTGTTTAATTTGTTAAAACTTTCTAAAATTTTTAAACAAGTTAAAAATTTTATTTATTTTTGTGATATAATAGATTTGTTATGTTACCCTTTACACAGGAAACTCTTTAAAATACAGATAAATGCAGATTTTAAATATATAACAGCATTTGAAAGGAGGCCTATTTCATGGATCAAAACAGCTATTCGGAAATCACACCGGAGATTGTTCGTCTTGCTAACATGAGCAGAGATGCCGGCATTATAGACACTGAATTATTTACCAAGTATGATGTCAAACGCGGCCTGCGCGATTTAAACGGAAAAGGTGTTTTAGCCGGACTTACCAATATTTCGGACGTGCGTGCGAACAAGATTGTGGATGGTGTGCAGATTCCTACCCCGGGACAGCTTTTTTACAGAGGATACAATGTCGAAGACCTCGTTAACGGTTTTGCAAAGGACAGTAATTTTGGATACGAAGAAGCTACATATTTATTACTTTTTGACAAACTGCCTAATTCGGAGGAACTTGAATCTTTCAAGTCTCTTCTTGCTGGTTACCGTTCACTTCCCACCAGTTTTGTACGGGATATTATCATGAAAGCGCCCAGCAATGATATGATGAATACTTTGGCAAGAAGCGTACTTACACTTTATTCTTATGATGACAGGGCGGACGATACTTCACTGCCTAACGTACTGCGGCAATGTTTGCAGCTTATCAGTCTTTTTCCGCTGCTTTCTATCTATGGTTATCAGGCATACAGCCACTACCACGATGGAAAGAGCCTGTATATACACCAGCCTATGCCTGATTTGTCTACAGCGGAAAATATTCTGCATATACTGCGTCCCGACAGTAAGTATACGCCGCTTGAAGCTAAAATTTTGGATATTGCGCTTATTCTGCATATGGAGCATGGCGGTGGTAACAATTCAACTTTTACAACACATGTTGTTACCTCTTCACTGACTGATACATATTCCACGATTGCTGCGGCAATAGGCTCTCTTAAAGGGCCAAGACATGGCGGCGCCAATATTAAAGTTGTAAAAATGTTTGAGGATATGAAGAAAGAAGTTTCCGATTGGAGCGATGAAGGACAGGTTGGCGACTATCTTACAAAACTTTTGCACAAAGAGGCGTTTGACCATGCCGGACTGATTTACGGCGTAGGTCATGCGGTATATTCTACCTCCGATCCGAGAGCGAATATTTTTAAATCATTTGTAAAAAGGTTATCCGAGGAAAAAGGTCTGCAGGATGAATTTGCGCTCTACTCTCTTGTAGAGAGACTTGCTCCGGAAATTATTTCCAAAGAGCGTCAAATGTATAAGGGCGTAAGTATCAATGTGGACTTCTACTCAGGATTTGTTTATCACATGCTTAATCTTCCTATGGAACTTTATACACCTATTTTTGCGATTGCAAGAATTGCCGGATGGTCCGCGCATAGGATGGAAGAACTTGCCAATAACGGTAAGATCATTCGTCCCGCTTATAAACCGATTGGCGTTGATAGGGTTTATGTGTCTATGAATGACAGATAAAAATCGTCGCTAGGCAGAGTAATTTCCTATAAAATAAAACAGGCAGAGATATTAGAATTCCTATCTCTGCCTTTATTTTTCAGTAATTAAAATAATTCTATCACATTTCTATTTCTCTAAGTTGCGAAATATTATGTAAACTTATCCAACGCCGTCTTCGTAACCTTACTATATGCAACAAGCGACACTGCAAAAACGATCAAAGCAATTATGCTTACAACCGAACTTCCTCCCATATTCAAATTAATTACATCAACAACGCCTGAAAGAATAATTATAATACCAATCAATAAAAGTTTACCGTATATATAATCTATAAATCCCTCTTTATCCTTGATCGAGTTCTCGTTTACGGCCTTGTTTAACACCACATTAGCGATTATCTCTCCCTTGCTTTTCATGGAAAATGCGCTGTAAGCAAGATACCCGCCGCTCATTATACACACAATGTCAATCAAATTGTACATATTAATCCTCCATATTTCCAATATCTGCGATGTTTGGGCGTAAGCACAAACTCGCGGGTGAAAAATTTATTTTTCACCCTATTATAGCCCTAAAATCTTCTCTACGGTCGCTTTCATCTCGCTCTTATCACAAACCGTATCGTGAAGTACCGGTGCCGTCCGGATTTCCTCAATCGCATTCGGAACTGTTACTTTTGCTATTTTGGAAAGTTCGTCAACCAGTTCAAAATCCGTCATACTGTCGTACTTTGCATCTACCGCATTCATAACGCTTCTGGTAAATTTAAACGGACTTGCGGTTGAAGCAATTACGGTCAGTCTTGTGTCGCCTGTTTCTTCCTTATATTTCTGGTAAACGGCGCTCGCTACGGCAGTATGGGTATCAATTACATAGCCGGTCTTTTCATACAACTCTTTTATCCTGTCTGCAGTCTCCTGTTCACTTGCATAGTTTCCGTAAAAATCTTCAAGCTGCGCTTTCATTTCCTGCGAAATAGCATAGTTACCATTTTGTGACAGAGATGTCATAAATTCTGAATTCTTCTTCGCATCATTTCCGGCAATGCGGTAAATAAGGCGCTCTAAATTACTTGAAATCAATATATCCATTGAAGGCGAACTGGTTAACACAAACTCGCGGTTGCGGTCATAACTTCCTGTGCGGAAAAAGTCGTACAGTACTTTATTTTCATTGGATGCACAAATCAGTTTTGCAATCGGCACTCCCATATTTTTAGCATAAAAAGCCGCTAGAATATTGCCAAAGTTTCCGGTAGGAACAACCACATTAATTTCCTCGCCGTCCGATACTTTTCCCTCTTTTAACAATTTCGCATAGGCATATACATAATACACGACCTGCGGAACCAGACGACCGATATTAATTGAATTGGCGGAAGAAAACCTAAGTCCGCTCTCCTTCATCTGCGCTTCCAAACTTTTATCTGCAAAAAGTTTCTTAACGCCGGTCTGCGCATCATCAAAGTTACCATGTATTCCTACTACAAAGGCGTTGTCGCCTTTTTGCGTAACCATCTGCTTTTCCTGAATCGGGCTCACGCCGTTTTTCGGGTAAAAGACAATGATCTTCGTTCCCTCTACTCCTGCAAAGCCTGCAAGTGCGGCCTTTCCGGTATCCCCGGAAGTAGCTGTTAAAATTACAATCTGTTCTTTGGCATTATTTTTCTTCGCCGAAGTAATCATAAGATGAGGAAGTATGGACAATGCCATATCCTTAAATGCGATCGTTGCCCCATGAAAAAGTTCAAGATAATATGTACCCTCAGCTGCTTTTAGCGGGGCAATTAACTTGGTGTCAAACTTAGAATCATATGCCTTTTGTATACAATCCTCAAGCTCTTCTTTGGTAAAATCTGTCAAAAACAGCTTCATAACTTCATACGCTATTTCCTGATATTCCATCTCTGAAAGTTCTGCTAAAGACTTATCGAGCACCGGAATATGGTCAGGCACAAATAAACCGCCATCCTCAGACAATCCCTGTAGGATTGCCTGAGAAGCCTGTACCTTTTTAGAACAATCTCTCGTGCTGCTGTATAATACTTTATCCATGTTGATTAACCATGCCTTTCTTTAACTGCAAAAATAAGCAATATTATTCTTCTCGCTAACGCTCATTATAGCATAAGGCATTTTTTGTTGCAACGTTTATGTCGTATTTGCCGCTTATAAAAAGAACTCATGGTTACCGTATGAAAAAAGCTTGGTCAAATTTTGGTCAAACCACTGTAGTCTGCCGGAATCCGCTTTCTGTCTGGCACAAAAATACAACGCTCCCTTTGAAATATCTTCACCATAAAGCGCTCTCTCCACTGCCTCGTATGTTTCTTCACTGATTGTCACGTTTTGAAAACGCCCGTCTACCGTAGGTGTAAACTGCGCCACACCTTGTCCTTTCTGCATTATCACTTCCGTTACCGTATCAGGAAACTTTTCATTATTTACACGGTTTAACACCACATTGGCAACCAAAAGTTTGCCGTCCACATCCTCTCCTCCCGCTTCTGCTTCCACGATTCTCAAAAGAGAATCATAATCCTTATCGGAAAGGTTGTACTGCATATCCTTTTCCAAAATTTCATAGTCTACTACCCTCTGCCCCGATGATACACAGGCAACAACTTCCAAAAAGCTCTTTTTTTCCTCCTGCGTGGTTTCACTAAGGAATTCCATACGGAATGCCTGAGTGGATGCAATCTGATTAATCTTAACCTCCTTGACACATACCCATGACAGAAAGAACGTCATATTGAGCAAGAGCAAGCTCGTTAGATATTTTTTATACATGTTCACATATTCTCCAATCTGAAGCATTTTGTAACACTTCTGTAATATTTTATACAGAAATACGGAAAAATATGTTATACTTATGCCAATATTAAGAAAAATTACTATAGATTGGAGAATTTATAATGCCGAATTTAGCAGGTGTTTACACGACAAAACGTAAAGATGGGACCGTATATTACCGTGCATCATTAACTTATCGCGCTAAGCATATCAGCCTCGGCAGTTATGACGATATGGAGACTGCGCATAATGCCTATTTGCTTGCTAATAATATACTATCCGACTCCAAAACAGGCATTGACAGCTACGATGAACACAGTCCCCTTTTATTCGAAAAATGGGTATCACTGATCAATTTTCGTGACAATGAAATATATTTTTCAAACCCGATTTACATAAGACCTTCTTTTTTTTACTACTATTTTTCACCGTCCGATTTTTTTATCTTCGACAGAGACGATTTATTTTATTATTCTTCCCACAAGATTTCATGTCGCGGCGGACATTATTTTGTTGCGGATTATGGCATGCAGGTCAATATTATGAACCGCTACGGAATTAAAAATTACGCTATATTGAACAAGGATTATCGTTTTATCAATGGCAATTCCAATGACTATCGTTATGAAAATATAGAGATCCTTAACACCTACAACGGAGTATCATCCTGTTACCGAAAAGGAAAGCAGTATTTCAGAACCAAAATCCATATAAACGGAAATTATACTGTCGGCACCTACGATACCGGAATAAAGGCTGCAATAGCATACAATAAGGCTATCGACATACTAAAAAAAGCCGGCGTACAAAAGGCTTATACCCCCAATTACCTGGAAGGTATCTCACCCTCTGACTACGCCGACATTTATTCTTCTATCAAAATCTCTTCTAAGATCATGAACTTTCATAAACAGACTGACTGACTTATCTATCCGAATAACTTACAAAACATATATTTATACTGGCATCGCCCGTAACACCATTTACTACTCCGGTGGTAGTATACTGCCACATTGTATACAAATAAGGATAATCCGGAATAGCATCATCTTCCGCAAGCCACACATCGTAATCCTGCACTTTTGTAAGGTCTATATTCTTAATCAGCCATTCCTTATTCCCATACAACATCGGAATATATCCCGCAGCCTGAACTCCACTTAAAAAAGTAGCCGTAATAGTGGTCTTATCATCTCTAGCCAGTCCATCAATCCTTGCATTATCATTAGGAACGTTTTCCATATCGAATGCTACCGGATAATTGATATGCGCCTTATACGGCTCTAGATTCTGGATTACAAAATTGGCCTCCTGTGTGGCCTCCTCCTGACTTATCGCCTGTGAATAAAAATATATACCTATGTCTAGTCCGGCTTCTATCGCCGCCTCTATATTTTCGACAAAATTATCATCCAAAGATATCTGCCCTGTACCGTATCCCCTTGCGCCAAGACGCAGCATCACATAGTCGATTCCTGCCGACTTCATACTCCTAAAATTAACTGCGCCGCTGTGCTTGGAAATATTAACCCCTATTTTGGATACTTTTTTACCATTTTCCGTATATTTCCGTATACCGGCGCTTTCTGACAAGTTCGTAAAATCATAAGTATTTTTTTTAAGATACGGACTTATTAAAACCCACTCCTCCGTACCGTCGGCTGACCTTACAAGAGTGTGCTTACCGTCGGTAGATGGATCTTCTTTTAAAATTTCCTGTATTTTCTCTTCTTTCTTATTATCTTCTTCAGTTTTGGTAGTGGTTCCCTTACTTTCCGATTTATTCGCCTGACTTGTATCCGGCGTGCTTTTTTCCTCATCTACAGGATACATATCCCAGAAGTCTAAATCCTCAGCGCGCAGCTTGGGTTTGGGCTCTTCTATCTGTGCATCTGCATTATTTTCAAGCGCAGCCTGTTCTTCCTGTTTTTGCTGCTGTAGTTTCTGTGCATAATTGCTGTTATTATTTTGCTTTTTATTAGCGTTCATAACGGCAACGAGCATTATCAGGACGAATGCGGATACTCCGATTATCATATATATGAGGGAAAAACCTGCAGGTCTTTGGTCGTCATCACCTGGTAGTCGCATTTTTGTCACAGCCTTTCTTTAAATTATGTTCAAAACGATTCCAAGGCAGTGTCGCCCGGAGAGATGAACTTAGAAAATATAATTTATTTTATCATAAAATTAATGTATTTACAACTTTTGCTACATTTGACTTTCCCATTTTCTAATAACGTATGCAGATGCATTAGAATTTTATAAATGAAAAAATTTAAGGAATATTTCAAACTAAATGTGTATTTACAATATCTTTATTAATGTGCTATGATAATGAAAAGCATAATTTTCTTTAAGACAAATCTATTATTTCAGATATAATCTATATTTTATGTTTCAGAAAATCCATGCTTTTATTCCTATCAATTCTAAACAAGCAGGAGGGTCTGAGACGGCTCTTCTGTATCTAAAAACCGTTTATTCAAATTCGGTTTATCAACCAGGAGGGTTTAATCTATGAAAGAAAACTATGTAAAACGTAATTACAAAGACACATTGTTCCGTATGCTTTTTAAAGAAAAAGAAAACCTGTTAGGCCTATATAATGCGCTTAACAAAACAGCGTATACAGATGTAGAGAAGTTAGAAATCACAACACTGGAAAATGCAGTTTATATGAACTACAAAAATGACATTTCCTTTGTATTTGACTATGAGCTAATGCTGTATGAGCATCAGTCCAGCGTAAATCCGAATATGCCATTCAGGGATTTGATTTATGTAACAAAAGTGTTGCAGACAATAGTAAAGGATGAGAATCTGTATGGACAGACATTGATCAAACTTCCTACCCCCAGATTTGTTGTCTTTTATAACGGGACAGATGAACAGCCTAAGGCGCAGACACTGAGACTTTCAGATGCGTATGAGAAAAAACAGGCATATCCGGAACTTGAACTTAGAGTTACTGTATATAATATTAACTGGGGAAATAATCAGGAATTGATGAACGCATGTCATACTTTGAAAGAATATGCGCAGTATGTGGAACAGGTCAGAACGTATGCTAAAGAAATGCCTTTTCCTGAGGCTGTAGAAAAGGCGGTTGATTATTGTATCAAGAATGGGATATTATCAGAATTTTTATCAAAGAACCGATCGGAGGCAATAGAAATGAGCATCTTTGAGTATGATGAAGAAAAGCACATGAAAAGCGAGCGCGAATGGGCGTATAATAACGGACACGAAGCCGGTCTGACTGAAGGCAGGAAGCTAGGTCTGGAAGAAGGTAAGCAGTTGGGTTTGACAGAAGGTAAGCAGTTAGGAATCAAAGAAGGTGAACAACGTATCCTTAAGTTATACCAGCTTCTTTTAGAATCGGGAAAAAACGAAGACTTAAACCGCATTTTTAGTGACGAGACTTATCGTGAACAGCTATATCAGGAGAATCATTTGTAGGCTTCTTCTGTAAAACTCCGGACGTAATCTTCAATTACAAGCAGAAAGGCCATACCATGATTGTTTTAATAGCGGGAGCATCCCACACAGGAAAAACACTTTTAGCTCAGAAATTGCTAAAAAATATGAGTATCCGTATCTGTCGATTGACCATTTAAAGATGGGGCTTATACGCAGTAAAAATACATCTCTTACCCCTATGAGTGATGATAGTCTGCTAACAGGCTATTTATGGCCGATTGTCATGGAAATAATTAAAACTGCAATTGAAAACAAACAAAATCTTATAATTGAGGGCTGCTATATTCCTTTTGATTGGAAGAAATATTTTGAAGCAGACTATCTATGCGAGATCAAATATTACTGCTTAGTAATGAGTAAGGATTACATTCAAAATCATTATACAGATATTAAAAAATATGCCAGTGTGATAGAGGATCGTCTTGATGATTCAGCCTGTACTATTGAAACGCTGTTAAAAGATAATTCACAGGTATTAGAAAAATGTCGTCAATATGATTTAGACTATATTTTAATTGATGATAAATACTGTGTTGATATTGAATTGTAAATTTTATCCTTTTATATTTGCATTATTATATAGAATAAGTTGGAATCTGGCAGGTAAATTATTATGAAAAAAGTGTTAGTTCTTGTTGGTCCTAACGGTGTGGGAAAGAGCACAACAGCAGAGACTTTTATGCAACAACATCCAAAGTGTGCGTATATTGATTCAGATGCTTGTAGAGCAATGAACCCATTCCCTCTTACACCTGCAACGAAGGAAGTCGTAATAGAAAATATATATTGCCTGTTTAGGAACTATCTTTTATGCATTGATATAGAGATTATAGTATTTCCATATTCTTTCCATGGAGAACGGAAAGAAATTTTTGATACAGTTATGAAACGATTGGCAGACAATGGCATTTCATTTGAGCTGATAACAATTGTTTTAAAATGTTCTTTAGAAGAAAATATAAAACGAGCTATGGCTGACGGGCGCGATAAAGAGCGTATAGATCGCGGAATTAAAAACACTTTCAACTTCTATGATGAATTTAATGAACCCAGTATCGATACAACGAACTTATCACCAAATGAAGTTGTGGCCCAGATACAGGCAGTAATGCATTCATATAATTAGTTATTTAAAAATTCAATTTTTCGTAAAAACATCTTTGTAAAAAACAAATTAAATTTTAACCCACAAAAGGATTTTTTATTTAAAATGTTAAAACATATAAAACCAAACGCTAAAATATTAATATTCATTATATGCCTAGTCTTAGCAATAATTCCATGTGGCTGTTCCACATCCCAAACTCCTATCTCCCGCACTGGCTTTTACTTTGATACAGTAATTCAGATTACCATGTATGATTCAAAGAAAGAAAGCTGTCTTGATGAGTGCATGGAATTGGCTGACAAGTACGAAAAACTACTCAGCCCAACGGTTGAAGGCTCCGATATCTGGAACATCAATCACAGTAACGGTCATCCTGTAGTTGTTTCAGATGAAACACTTATGTTGTTGGAAAATGCCCTTTCGTATTGCGATATGACTAACGGTCGCATTGATTTAACTATTGAAGCAGTTAGCGGACTTTGGGATTTTCATGAAGAAGCCGGTAATGAAAATACACAAAGCCGCGTACCTGATAAAGAAAAAATTGAAGAGGCACTAGGGCATGTTGACTACCGCAACCTGTCAATAAATGACAGTACTGTCATATTAAAAGATCCTGAGGCCTCCGTCACTCTCGGCTTTATAGCCAAAGGTTTTATTGCCGATAAGATCAAGGAATATTTATTGTCGCAAAATGTTAAAAACGCAATCATTAATCTGGGTGGCAACCTCTTGGCAGTCGGTTCTAAACCTGACGGTACGCCTTTTCAATTTGGTATACAAAAACCTTTTGACAAGCAGGGTGCTATCATAGCCACCCTGCCTGTCTCCGATCGTTCTCTGGTTTCTTCCGGTGTATATGAAAGGTGCTTTTATCAGGATGATGTTTTGTATCATCATATTCTGAACTCTTCTACCGGATATCCTGTGCAGAATAACCTGCTTGGCGTAACGATTCTTTCTGACTCTTCCATGATGGGAGACGCTCTCTCTACTACATGCCTTGTCTTAGGTCTTGATGAAGGTATGGCCTTAATTGAATCGCTAGACGGGGTTGACGCTGTGTTTATTACGGATGATTATGAGCTGCATTATTCAAGTGGACTGTAAATTGCTATATCACATACTTTTATCATCTTTTGTTTTATATAAATTTTCATTAATCTTATTTACGTTATGTTTCCAGATAGCAAATTCTACAATCCATATAATAATAAAAATAAAAACAAAAATTACAATGTAACTTAACAGTCCCGCGATGCTATGTTCCATCCAGTGCGTAAGATAGGCAATCGGCAGCATTATTGCTGAAATAATTATGAAATAAATTCCTGTCTGTTTTACAATACTCCAATCTTCTATTTTCCATATCACGGAACTTGCCGAAAACCCAATTCCCAATATACCGCTTAATAATGCTTGGAAAATAACTGCATTTATTTCATTTCCCATTGTGGAAATCAATTCAGGCTCACAAGGCACATAATGCCCTTTTGCCCATACAAAAGATGTAAATATCGAAATTAAATAACATATTGCCAATCCAATAGGGAAACCTAAAGCGCCACGTAAAATTATTGTTCTTTTCATATTAATCCTCCATTCTTACTTAATTTAGTCTGCAAAATTTAAACCTAATGCCAACGAGATCAACACAAATTACACCCCTAATATCTTTTTAATTTTAGGAACATATCGTCTTGATACATAAGTTACTGTTCCGTTAGATAATTTAACGCAGATTGTACCTGTAAAACTCAAGTCAAAGTTATTAACCTTTTTAAGGTTAACAATCTCCGAATTGGAAATCCGGACAAACTGTTTGGGATTCAGTCTTTTTTCTATCTCATATAGTCTAAGCCTTAAAGTATATTCACCTTTATTTGTCACTGCCAGAACTTTTCCTGAATTTGCATAAATCCTAATTAAATCATCTTGTTCAATCACCTCAATCTTCTCTTCTTTGCTGCCTGAAATAATCTGAGGCGTATCTTCTGATAATTTTTTCACAATATCATTGATTTCTTCTGTCACCACCGCAGTCGTTATAACTATTTTAGGTTCGGTATATGAGCTGTCTATTTTTATTTCGACTTGCATTATAATCATTTCTTCCTTTCGACGTCATTATAGTGAAAATAAATTTTGCTTTCAACAGATTTCCCATGGTTGGTTGATTTCATAATATAAGTGGTTTATAATTGCACTAACAAATCGGTATTTGGAGATGAATTCCTTTTGAAACAGTTTAAAAAAAAATATAGTTTTCTCATATATATAATCACAAGTTTTCTAATTTATGTACTTTCTAACGGAGAATGGAATATTCCGATTTTTGCATGGGTTTACCCTATTCTGTTTCTTGGCATGGGTTACTTCGATAAAACACAAAAAGCGTATTCTGCAATAATTCTTTGCTATGCCCTTGGATTTGTGATTCAGTTTTGGAAAGTAATTGGAATGGATATAAAAATATGCATTATTGCAGGCATTTTATTAGCGCTTTTAAAAGCTTTGCCGTATTTCTATTGGATAAAATCCAAAATGAGATTTCAGGATACGATTATTTTTGCAAGTATCATGGTGTTAATAGAATATATTATTTATTTAATCTATCCGATTTTAGGCGGTTTGTCTGATGCTTATACACAATTTCAAAATCTGTACCTGCTGCAAATCGTGACAATAACCGGGATTTACGGAATTACTTTTATCATGTATTGGACTGCGGCAATGGTAATATGGATTTGGAATAACAGGAGCAATCAAAAGGTATTAAGAAAGTATGTTACGGTATTTGCTTCGGTCATTGGGCTGATATTTATTTATGGTATTGTCATGTATCATTTTGTAGGAAATCCAAAAGAAAGTGCTAGAATAGGCGGTGTGACAGTACCGGTTTCTCATCTTTTGAATGATGATGAAGATGTATATGCCACATTTTATACAGATACCTTTACTGATGAAAATGTGACAAACACGCAGGATAAACTGGCATCTGTGACGGATGAACTTTTCATCAAAACAAAGCAGGAGGCAGAAGCCGGCGCAAAGATTGTTTTCTGGTCTGAATTGAATGGAGCAGTTCTTAAGCAGGATGAAGCGGCACTTTTACAGAGAGCGTCAACTACTGCAAAAGAAGAAGGAATTTATCTGATTGTTTCGCTCTTAGTGAAAACGCCTTATGAAAGCTTAAAAGAAAATAAAACAGTTGCATTTAATCCGCAAGGGGAGCAGGTTGCAGAATATTTTAAGTACGGGCGTTCTATTGGAGAACTGTGTCAAAAAGGCGATGGAGAACTGCAAAGCTTCGATACGGAATATGGAAAACTCGCAACGTTCATATGCTCTGATATGGCTTTTGCATCAAAGATACAGCAGGCAGGAAAAAGCAATGTGGATATTTTGCTGGTTCCGGCTTCTGACTGGAGGGAAATGACATTACTTGCCACAAAAACTGCCATTGTACGTGCCGTTGAAAATGGAAGCAATATCATCAG
>JAAUZJ010000009.1 GCA_014804695.1 Lachnospiraceae bacterium | reverse complement strand
AAGACAAATCCAAGTGCCGGCGTTTTTAGAGGGCCCTGCAAGCGGAAATCCTTTTCCCCTGCCGCCCCTCCTCACACCCCCGCCCTACCCGCCTGCCGCCTTGCACACCTCGGACTTTCTTAAATTAGTTATATATTCTTATTCAAAGGTTCTTGGCACCATGAACATATCATCCTTTTGTTCCGGTGCGTTAGATAACAGGGCCTCTCGTGTATCGGAATTTGTTACCACGTCTTCTCTGAATACATTCTGTATAGGAAATATATGAGACATTGGCTCCACATTCTCAGTATCCAATTCTCCGAGCTTATCTATATAATCAAGCATCCTACCCATATCCTTTTTTGCTTGCTCTTTCTCTGATTCCGAGAGCTCCAGCTTAGCCAAAATACCGACATACTCTATAGTTTCATCGCTTATAACATTAGCCATCTAAATTCTCCTTTCTAAATACAATGCAACTACTAAACATTTACAAAACTCCTTTTTCAATAACTTGAATTTGGTCAATAATTTCGCAATCATCCAATCTAGTCTATCCATCCAACCCCCGTGGTGACTGTCGATGCCTCCGGGAGTGGCGGGTGGGGGAAATGGATTTCCGCTTGGCGGGCCCTTTAAAAACGCCGGCACTTGGATTTGGCGGAGGTCACCAGTGGCAAATTTATTTGTCAATGGTGACTTTTGACAAATCCTTAGTACCGCTGCGTTTTTAACGGAGCGAGAGCGCGCCCGCCAAGCGGTAACCATTTTCCCCGCCCGCCACTCCCGGAGGCCCCCAGCCATCCACAGCACCAACTATCGTATCTTAATATGCACTTCCCTAAGCTGCTGCTCCGTCACATCATTCGGTGCCCCGCACATCAGATCCTGTGCGCTGCCGCTCATCGGGAATGCAATTACTTCTCTTATATTTTCTTCATTACGAAGCAGCATTATCATACGATCTATGCCCGGCGCCATGCCTGCGTGCGGCGGTGCGCCAAACTGGAAGGCATTGTAGAGGGCGCCGAATTTATTTTTCAGGGTTTCCTCATCATAGCCTGCAATCTCAAATGCTTTTACCATAACTTCCATATCATGGTTACGGACTGCACCGGAGGAAAGTTCCACACCGTTACATACTATATCATACTGATATGCCAGGATATCAAGCGGATCCATTGTGTTTAATGCTTCCAACCCGCCTTGTGGCATGGAGAATGGGTTATGGGTAAAACCTATCTGCTTAGTATCAGCATCTAACTCAAACATAGGAAAATCATTTACATAGCAGAAACGGTAGGCATTCTTTTCTATTAAGTCAAGTTTGTTTCCAAGTTCGGTACGAAGCTGTCCGGCATAGTATGCGGCACGTTCCTCTTTATCTGCAATGAAGAAAATCGTATCGCCTACTGAGAGTCCGCCAAGGTCTGCCAGCTCTTTCTTAAGCTCGTCCGGAATAAATTTGTCTATAGGGCCTTTATAGGACATATCTTCTGCTACTTCCAGATATCCGAGGCCGCCCATACCCATATCGGTGGCAAATTTAAGCAGCTTTTCATGGAAGCCTTTAGACATATCAGCGTGCACTTTTATCGCCCTGACTGTCCTTTTATGGAAAGGCTTAAACTCGCACTTCTGGAAAAAGTCTGTTAAGTCGATAATGCGCAGCGGATTTCTTAAATCGGGTTTATCCGTACCGAATTCTAACATTGACTGTTTGTAACTGATTACAGGATACGGAGCTTTTGTTACCTCATACCCTTCGGGAGCAAATTTCTCAAAAGCTGAGCTAAGCACTTCTTCTCCTACACGAAAAACATCTTCCTGAGTTGCAAAGCTCATCTCAAAGTCCAACTGATAAAACTCACCCGGAGAACGGTCCGCGCGGGCGTCCTCGTCACGAAAGCATGGCGCGATCTGGAAGTATTTATCGAAGCCTGACACCATAAGAAGCTGTTTATACTGCTGCGGTGCCTGTGGCAGGGCATAAAACTTTCCTTTATATTTTCTGGAAGGTACGATATAATCTCTTGCGCCTTCCGGTGATGATGCGCATAAAATAGGAGTCTGGACTTCCAAAAATCCCAGTTCCGTCATTTTTTCGCGAAGAAAACTTATTACCTGAGAGCGGAAAATGATATTGTCTTTTACTTTTTTATTTCTCAAATCCAGATAGCGGTATTTTAAACGCACATCTTCTCTTGTTTCTTTAGAAGTCATTACTTCAAACGGAAGCTGCTTATATACTTTTCCAAGAATATCTACCTTATGTGCCTCAAGTTCAATCGTCCCGGTAGGAATCTTGGGATTGTAAGTTTCCTCATCACGCTTTTCAATAAGTCCTTCTATGGAAATGCACATTTCTTTGGAAATTCCATCCAATAGGGATGTATCGCGCATAACAACCTGCAAAACGCCGTACATATCGCGCAAATCTATAAACGATACACCGCCATGATCCCTGATATTTTCTACCCAGCCGGCCACCTTAAGTTCTCTTCCGATATCCTGTTCACTTATCTGTTTCATTGTTACGTCTCTGTAAATACTTTCTGCCTTCATTAAAATCACCCTTTCTTTCTTTGTTTGTATACAGCCCTTACTTTGTCTGCATCATTTTTGGTTTCCGGGACTTTTCTGCTAAAAGGATTGATTTTATAAGCAAAAAAAGTCCCGGAATACAATTTCTGTATTCCGGGACGGATAATCATTAATTCTTATCCGCGGTACCACCCGCATTGACAAGCCGCCATCTCTAACAAGATGTTTTACCGCCTTACCCACTCTAACACTTAACGCGTGCAACGTATTACCCTAGCATAATATATTATAAAATAAGATGTTCTGTATATTATGGTTCAGATAATCTGCTCCGGAGTGTTCCCAGTCCTTACTTCCCACAAACAGCGCTCTCAGTCGGTGACGCCGTATTCCTGTCGTTTTCCATAAGGCGAGTCTCTTTCATTGCATTTATTGTATACTATATTATATATCACATACTGAAAATAAATGCAACAACTTTTTGCATAAATGTATACAATTATACACTCATTATGCATTTGGTCCGATATATTCTGCATCTCCAAATCCTAAAATCAAATAGAAGATGGGGGTAAGGAATAAAAGACCGAATCCAAAACCTACACCCTTGCCAAACGCCTTAGCCAGTTTGAAGCATAATATAATCTGGACAACAATGTTAACACATGGGACAAAGGTTAATAAGAATAACCAACCGTTGCCATATGACATCTGGAACAGGCAATACATATTGTAAAAAGGAACAATAAATGCCCAGCCCGGTTTTCCTGCCTTGGTAAACATCTTCCATAATCCTATCAGCAAAACTACAATCCACGCAATCATAATAATTGCATATGCTGCGCTAAAAGACGCTGCTGCTGCGTTGTACAACATTTCTTGTGATTCCATATCTCTCCTCCTAAGAAAAAATAAATATTTGATATGTAAGACATATCGCTACTATATTCTATGATATTTTTCTCTATATATCAACATTAATTTTATTTTTTCTTAGTTTATTTTTTAAACTTTTTTAGATTGTTTATAAAATTTTTTTTATTTCAATTTTTCTCTAATCTTCTGACCAGATAACAGAACTCGTCTTTATATTCATCAGATTTGGTATCTATTGTTTTTAAGCGATCAATAACAGAGCGCATGTCTGCATTGCCCTTATAGGAACTATCGTTTACAACCAAGCCGAATTCGGCTACTGCCATTGCAAACTGCATATCCTGACTTGGGGAGCTTACGTATTTGCTTTTATCCACCGGATATGACTGTAATTTGCTTGCAGTGCTTCCCGGATCTTTATAACGAATATTTACGGTGAACCACTCTTCATTCGGAAGTTTCTTTGCTTTGGCATATTTTAAGTCGGTTCCAGAATAAGTGGTTGTTGCATCTGCGGTTACGATCTCATAAAGAGCTGTTACTGAATGTCCGGCGCCAACTTCCCCAGCATCCTTGGTATCGTCTGCAAAATCCTGTTCAGCAAGCTGCCTGTTTTCATATCCGATCAAACGATATCCCGTTACTACACTGGGATTAAACTCCACCTGAAATTTTACATCCTGCGCCACTGTTACAAGGGTTGCTCCCATTTCCTCTACCAGAACCTTCTTAGCTTCCGTCAGGGAATCAATGTACGCATAATTGCCGTTTCCTTTATCGGCAAGAGTTTCCATCTTGTTGTCCTTGATATTTCCGCTTCCAAAGCCAAGCACTGACAAATACACTCCGGATTCTTTTTTCTGTGTTATCAGATTTTCCAATTCTTCCTGCGTAGTCAGTCCTACGTTTAAGTCGCCGTCAGTTGCCAGAATTACTCTGTTATTTCCGCCTTCAATAAAATATTTCTCCGCAATACGATAAGCCGTAATAATTCCGGAGCTTCCATCTGTAGAACCTCCTGCTTCCAGACTGTTTACCGCATTAAGGATTTCCTTATGCTCAGAGCCTTTTACGCCCTCCAGAACCACTCTGTCCTGACTCGCATATGTAACGATGGATACCCTGTCCTTGGCAGTCAGATTCTCCGTAAGCAGTGAAAAGGATTTCTGCAGCAATGGCAGTTTATCATCCGAATACATGGAACCAGATACATCCAACAGAAAAACAAGATTAGACGCTGAACTTTCTGAAAAATCTATATCCTTTGTTTTAAGTCCGATCATCGCGATTTTGGTATTTTCGTTCCAAGGGCAATCAGCAATCTGTGTTGTCACACCAAAAGGCTCTCCCTTTTTCGGCGTTGCATAATCATAATTAAAGTAATTCAACAGTTCCTCAATTCTGACAGCTCCGTCAGGTATCTCATCAAGGCTGTATCCGTCCTCTATCATCCTGCGAAGATTACTATAAGAGGCTGTATCTACATCTGCCGAAAATGTAGACAGCGGGTTGATGGCTGCCGCCGTAAATCCCATTTCTTCAATTTCATTATATTCTTCCGTATTTGGTACTTCATAATAATATGGCTCCGGTTCTTCATAATAGTATGGCTCTAAACAATCCTCCTCATAATAGTATGGACTGCCTTGGATACCATTTATTGAATTATAGGCGCCACCGCTCATAGACTTTTCTTCAGATGCAGCGGCATCTGCTGTACTGTCCGCAGACGCATACCCTGAGCTGTCATAATCATAGCCGTAGTAACCGTCCGATGCTTCAGCCGCAGGTGCCTCGGCGCTGTCTCCATAATAATATGAATTCGATGGTGATCCGTTATCTGCCGGCGCATAACTGCTGGTTTGATCATCCTTCGATGCTCCACAGCCTGATAACGTGCTTAGAGTCATTCCAAGCGTCAGAATCAGACAAATACTCTTTTTGGTCAAAACGTGATCAGTTACTTTTTTCATAATAGTTCTTTCTTCCCAATTAGTTATTTTTTTCATAAAAATTCCTCCCTTTGTTTCGTATCATTGCCTTGATATAATAGATACGATTGGGGAGGAATATTTTTATGGGTTTTTTTGTAAAAATTTTATAATTTTTATTTTTTAACAAATTAATTCTCAGTTACTAATTTTTCTTTGCACTTACAACAACAAACCTTCCGTTTGAGTAAGTTCCTGAACTCTGTGAACCGCTACTCTTCTCATACCGTAAAGACACCTCATAGCTTTCTCCAACTTTTAAAGCCTTCTTTTCACTGACTTTATGGATAAAACCATAACTTGTATCAGAATTACATACAATACTCAACTCAGCCCCCGCATTTAATAATCCGTCTTCGTCTGGCTGTTTTATAACTATACTATATATAACTTCTTCACCGGATATTGAAGCCTCAGCAACCTCTATAACTACACCATCCAATACCTGTCCGTTTTCCAATCCGACATATATTGCCTCATCTGACATTGCGAAATTTTCATTTTCATCAGTTACATCGGCCTCAGATGCTTGCTTTTTCAATGAATCCTCTTTTGAAGCAGATTCCCCATTTGTCGCAGCCGATGCGCTTTCCTTTTCTGACGCTTGTGTCATATTTGTACTATTATCCCTATTTGCTGATTCTGCATCCGCCATTATATCCGCAGCCGCTGTTTTGTTCTCGTTTGGCGCCATATCTGCTGCACCCGCCACACCTTCGTTAAAGGCCATATCTGACTCAGCTTCCATACTCTCACCTAGCATCATTTCCGCTGCATCCGCCATATCATCATCTGCCGCCATTTCTGACGACGCTGTCATATTTTCGGTGTTTTCATTCATACTGCTATCTGCACCGTTATCTGCGGTAGGAGCAAACGACGCACCACTGTAATTACTCTTGCGTCCGCCAAGATTTCCTATTACAACTGAAATGGCCGGTATTATAAGCGCAACGCATACACACGCCGCTGCAAGAGTTCCCCATTTTCTCCAAACTGCTCTTTTTCCAAAGTTATATCTGTTAACAGATATTGCTGCCGCATCGGAAACCGGCGATACTATTTTTTTATCAGACAGACCGGCCTCAATGCGGTTCCACAAATCAGGTACTTCACTCATTTTTAATTCTTTAAATTCACGCTCAAAATCCCGTTTCATAACCACACCTCTTTAACTTCTTTATTGCACTTTGATATCTCCATGTTACCGTTCCCATAGGAAGCTTTAACGCCTGCGCTATTTCCTGAAACGTCATTTCTCCTAATATTTTCATATTCATTATCTGCCGTTCTTTTTCTCCAAGCCTTGCCAATGTCTCCTTAATCGATACATCTGCAATGACTTCTTTTTCCACCGGGCTCTCATGCCCCGGCGACTGCCCTGACAATTCCTCCGGCTCTATATCATCTAAAAGCTCGCTCGCTTCTTCTTTTCTATATTTTCTCAAATAATCAATCGCCATATTCCTTGCTATAGCGCCCATCCATGCTTTATGTCCCCTGCCGCTTTGGTAATGATCAGCCTTATCCCACAGCTTTATAAAAAAATCGCTCGTCACATCTTCTGCGCTTTCTTTATTTTGCAAAACATCCTTAACTATTGCATAGATTAAGCTTATATATGCTTCGTAAATCTCCTGCAGGCCTTGCTTGTCTCCCTGCCGGATCTTATTCATGGCGGCGTCAAATTCTTTGTCCGTCATATGTATTCCTTTCTTAAGATAAAAATAGGTGATTGCGAAGGTCTGTTTCTGAAGGACGAACTTAGATAATATAAATAAAAACGGGGCTCGAACCGCGGGAGCGAAGGTCGCCCCGTCTTTATTTATATTACCTAAGTTCTGGTCTTTGAAAAAGAAGTTTCACAATCACCTATTTGTTATCTTACATTTTGGTCAGTCTATCAACTGCCTCTACTGTGTTTTCGTAGCTGCCGAAGGCAGTCAGTCTGAAGTAGGTTTCGCCGCTTGGGCCGAATCCTGAGCCGGGGGTTCCGACTACGTTGGCATTTTCAAGCAGGTAATCGAAGAACTCCCAGCTTGTCATGCCTTTTGGCGCTTTTAACCAGATATAAGGAGCATTTACGCCGCCTGATACGGTATAGCCCGCAGATTTTAAGCCATTCAGGATGTATGCGGCATTTTTCATATAATAAGCAACCAGTTCTTTAGTCTCTTTCTTTCCGGCCTCGCTGTAAACCGCTTCTCCGGCTCTCTGGATAATATAGGGTGCGCCGTTGTATTTCGTACCATGACGTCTTGCCCATAATGAATGTAAGGCTGTGTCTCCTACTTTTAACTCCTTCGGTATTACGGTAAATCCTAAACGTGTGCCCGTAAATCCTGCATTTTTGGAAAATGAGCGAAGCTCTATTGCACAGGTTCTTGCGCCTTCGCACTCATAAATCGTATGCGGTACATTCTCCTCAGAAATATATGCTTCGTATGCGGCATCGTAAATAATTACAGAACCGTTTTTATTTGCATAGTCTACCCATTCCTGAAGCTGCGCTTTAGTAATGGTAGAGCCTGTCGGATTGTTAGGGAAGCACAGATAAATCAAATCCGGAACCTGCTTTGGCAGTTCGGGAGCAAAATTATTTTCCGCAGTACACGGCATATAAATTACATCGCTCCAATTGCCTGTTTCAGCATCATAAGTACCTGTTCTGCCCGCCATTACATTAGTGTCAACATAAACCGGATATACCGGATCGCATACCGCAATCTTGTTATCCACACTGAAAATTTCCTGAATATTTCCCGAATCACACTTTGCACCATCAGAAACAAAAATCTCGTCTGCTTCTATGTTACAGCCTCTTGCTTTATAATCATTGTCGGCAATAGCCGTCCTTAAAAACTCGTATCCCAAATCCGGTGCATATCCACGGAAAGTCTTAGCATCCGCCATCTCGTCTACCGCACTGTGCAGTGCTTTTATGACCGTCGGTGATAACGGCTGTGTAACGTCGCCGATTCCCAAACGTATGATCTTCTTATCCGGATTCGCCTGTGCATAAGCATTTACTTTCTTTCCGATTGTGGAAAAAAGGTAACTCCCCGGTAATTTTAAATAGTTATCATTAACTTTAGCCATTGTAATTCATTCCTTTCTTTTCACTATCTTATCCGGCGCGCCTTAGTAATCATATTCTCCTTCAAACGCAGTTACGGCCGGTCCTGTCATATATACAAGGTTGTTTTCGCGGTCCCATTCAATTTCAAGCTCGCCACCTAATAGTTTAACAGTAACGGCTTCATCCGTCAAACCATTTAATATACATGCTACAACCGTAGCGCAGCATCCGGTTCCGCAGGCAAGCGTCTCTCCGGTTCCGCGCTCCCACACGCGCATACGGACATTTTTCCTGTCTATAATTTGTACAAACTCGGTATTAATCCTATTTGGAAAACGTTCGTGCTTCTCAAAATACGGACCGATCTGCTCTATCTCTAGATTTTCCACATCATCCATAAATACAACTGCATGGGGATTGCCCATTGACACACATGTCATTTTATATTCTTTTCCACGCACCGTAATAGGTTCACTTATCAGATTTTCTTTACCCGCATCCGCTATTACCGGAATATTTTCAGGTTTTAGCTCAGGCGCTCCCATATTTACCCTGACGGTATCTACCTTACCGTCTTTTATAAAAAGTTTAAGATGTTTAATCTTCCCACAACTTATGACACTTATGTCGGTTTTGTCTGTCATACCTTTATCATACACATATTTTGCAACACAGCGTATTCCGTTTCCGCACATTTCAGCCCTGCTGCCATCCGCATTGTACATTTCCATTTCAAAATCCGCTTCATCCGACGGGTTAATAAATATTGCGCCGTCTCCGCCGACACCGAAATGTCTGTCGCTGATTTTTCTCACAAAATCCGGTTTATCTTCCTGTGCAATTTGTTCTGTGGCGCCGTTTATGTATATGTAATCGTTGCCGCAGCCTTGCATTTTGGTAAAATTCATTTTCGGGGGCCTCCTTTCGGTTATGGGTTGTTGTTATATTATACCATAGATAATGCTATTTGCACCAGTTGTTCTGTAAATCTTCTTTCTGTACATCTTATTTCTACAACAAATTTCTTTTACTTTATATATTCGTTTTTTGCCACATTTATCTATTTTTCGTCTATTTATTTATTATATTTTGAAATATATATTTACAATCTTTCTATAAATGTGCTATGATATTAAAAAGCATAATTTTCTTTAATAACCAGTCTTTTATTCTAGATACAATCTATATATTTAAGTTTCAGAAAATCCATGCTTTTATTCCAAACCAATTCTATAAAGCAGGAGGGTCTGAAACAGCCCTTCTGACAGCTAAAAACCGATTGTAGAAATTCGGTTTATCAAAAGGGAGGGCAATATATGAACAAAAAACAAACATCAAGCTTCGAAGGTCAGTCTTATGCTAAAGCAAGTGTACAACGCAAATACAAAGATAGCATGTTCCGTATACTGTTTAAGGAAAAAGATAACCTGTTAAGTCTTTATAATGCTCTTAATCAGACGGCATATACAGACTTAGGGATGTTGGAAATCACGACACTGGAAAATGCGATTTATATGAATTACAAGAACGATATTTCTTTCGTGTTTGATTACGAGCTGATGTTATATGAGCATCAGTCCACAGTTAATCCTAATATGCCGTTTAGGGATCTGATTTATGTAACAAAAGTGCTGCAGACAATAACAAAAGATGAAAATCTGTATGGGCAGACATTGATTAAACTGCCAACACCAAGGTTTGTAGTTTTTTATAATGGAACAAATGAGCAGCCTAAGCAGCAGATATTAAAACTGTCGGACGCTTTTCAAAAGAAACATGAATTTCCGGAGCTTGAACTTTGTGTAACAGTATATAATATAAACTGGGGCAATAATCAAGAGCTGATGGACGCATGCCGCACTTTAAGGGAATATGCGCAGTATGTGGAGCAGGTTAGGATATACGCTAAAGAACTGCCCTTCAATGAAGCTGTTGAAAAGGCAGTAGATTATTGTATTAAAAATGGAATATTATCGGACTTTTTGTCAAAGAATCGAGCGGAGGCGATAGAAGTGAGTATCTTTGAGTATGATGAGGAAAAACATATGAAAAGCGAGCGCGAATGGGCTTATAAAAATGGACATGAGAAAGGATTGGAGGAAGGTGAACAACGGCTTATTAAGCTGCATCAGCTTCTTTTAAGCGCCGGAAGGAATGATGATCTGCTTCACGCTATTAACGACAAGGATTATCGGGAGCAGTTATATAGAGAGTATAATTTATAGGTTAATTTGAAACAATCTCTTTCCCACACATTTTTGACAATCACATATGCCTTATGCTATAATATATTCTGTATATATAGGAGGCAAACCTATGGACTTTAACCCAAATACACAATCGGATACCAATACTAATCCGAATTTACAAAATGAACAAACTGCAACGCCTGATCAGAGTACTACAGAGTCCTCTGTTAATAGCAATGTCTATTATTCCGGCGAGAACAGTCCTTATATCGGTAAGGATAATTCTGTAGGTGACGATCGTTCATATGATCATTATAATCAAAACACTAATGACATAAGCAGTAACTATAATACTAATAACAATAATAGTAACTACAACAATTATAATTCAAATAGTAGTAACAGCGGCTATAATAACTACAATACAAACAACAGCAATAACACCTACAATAATTACAACCCAAACAGCAATAATTATAATCCAAATAATAACAACTACAACCCAAACAACAACGGATACAATAATCCTCAAGGCAACTACCCCTACTACGATCGCAGCGCATACCAGCGTCCGATCGCAGAGCCCGGCAGCAGTTTTGCTACCGCGTCAATGATTCTGGGGATCATATCTATAGTTTTAAGCTTTACATTTACGATATATCCGGCCTTCGTTATGGGAAGCATTGCAATTGTGCTGGCGCTGCTTTCTAAAGGCAGACGTCCCAAGCTGCTCAGTAAGGCGACTGCCGGAGTTATTTGTGCAACTTGCGGGCTTGTGATAAATACGACGATAGTTGTTGCCTGCATGGTGCTTTTATTCACTGATCCGGATGTTAAAGCGCAGGTCAATGAAACATTTGAGAAGCAGTACGGCGTGACTTTTGATGAAATGTGGGATGAAATGATGGAAGAAAATGGATTCTGAAAGGAGTAAATTATTATGATCAATGGCGTTAATTCTTTAACAAACCCTTTTGCTTATCCTTATAATACTACCAATACAGGCAGCACCGCTGCCTATGAAGATTATTCCGGAGCTATACAGCCTCAGGAAGAAGGACAGGAGCATAAAATTATCCGCAATCCCGGCGAATCTACCGAAAAGCAAGCCGGAAAGAAATCTTCTCCTGCGGAGTGTGAAACATGCAAAAACCGAAAATATCAGGATGGTTCTGATGAGAATGTCTCATACAAAGCAGCAGCACATATTTCTCCGGATGCTGCAGCGGCCAGAGTCATGAGCCATGAGCAGGAACATGTTTCGAATGCATATAAAGAAGCAGCTCAGAACAACGGTAAGGTAGTTTCATGTAATGTATCTATCAAGACCTCTGTCTGCCCTGAATGCGGCCGCACCTTTGTTGCCGGCGGAACTACTGCGACGCAGATAAAATATTTTAACGAAGACAATCCTTACCAAAAAGATATGAAATCCTCTGATGCTGTCAATAAATATCGCGGCATGAATGTGGATATTGCATGTTGATACTTGATTGGAGTTTACATTATGGAAAGCAGATATAAATCTTCAGCGGAATTGAAGGCGATTGCCAAAGAGCATATGTTTAATAAATATGGCACTGCCATCGGAGCTATGGTCATAGTCTCTATGATAACTATGTTTGTATCCTTTTTTTCAAGCATTTTTATAGACACAAAAACCATAGCAGGAATAATATTAAATCTTCTTATTTCGTTCGTAATTTCAGTTTTTACCGGCCTTTTTACCTCAGGGCAAAGATATTTTTACCTAAAAATATCCTGCGGCAGACCGATTACAATAAGCGATATTTTCTATGGGTTTAAATTATTTCCCAATAAAGCGGTTTTAATACAGCTATATTTATCCATATGCATATATGTCTCAATGCTTCCAATGACACTTATGTCATATATGGTTACACTCAATCCTAAAAATTCATTGTATATGCTTTTATATTCTCTTGCGATGATCTTGTATGGTGTTGTCACTGTAATATTGTCATTGGTTTATTCACAGGCCTTTTTCCTTCTGCATGACTTTCCTAATTATTCTGCCAAAGAATTGTTAGCCATGAGCAGGCAGTTAATGAAAGGCAGCAAAGGCAGACTTTTCTATTTGAACGTAAGCTTCTTTCCTTTGCTGTTACTCGGTCTGCTATCCTGCGGAATCGCATATCTATGGCTGGTTCCATATATGAATGCAACCGCTTCTGAATTTTTTCTGGATCTGATTCAGAATAACAATCAACAACAGTAAAAAACAAGACATATTAAAAGTGCCGGATTAATTTCCGACACTTTTCCATTTCAGATATGCATTTATAAAAGGATCTATCGAGCCGTCCATAACGGCATCTACATTGCCTGATTCTTCGTTGGTTCTATGGTCTTTTACCATTGTATACGGTTGCATGACATAAGAACGAATCTGGCTTCCCCAGCCGATTTCTTTCACATCACCACGGATATCCGAAAGTTTTTCGGCATTTTCTTCCTGCTTAAGCATGTATAACTTGGCTTTTAACATCTGCATTGCCTTGTCTTTATTCATGTGCTGGCTGCGCTCGTTCTGGCAAGTTACTACTATTCCTGTAGGAAAATGGGTAATTCTGATTGCCGATGAAGTCTTATTTATATGCTGACCACCGGCGCCGCTGCTTCGGTAGGTGTCAACACGAATGTCTTCATCCCTTATTTCTACATCCACATCTTCTTCTATATCAGGCATGACATCCAGCGATACAAAGGATGTCTGGCGCTTGCCCTGTGCATTGAAAGGCGAAATCCGGACAAGTCTATGCACACCCTTCTCGGATTTAAGATAGCCGTATGCGTTCTCTCCGTTAATCTGAAAGGTAACGGATTTAATACCGGCTTCATCGCCATCCAGATAATCGAGAACTTCTAACTTAAAGCCTTTTCGCTCGGCCCATCTTGTATACATACGATACAACATACTGCACCAGTCACAGCTCTCGGTTCCGCCCGCTCCTGCATTAAGCCTTAAAATCGCATTATTTTTATCATATTCACCTGATAAAAGGGTGCTGATCCTTATATCCTCAAATGTCTGTTTAAAAGTCTCCAATTCTTCGCTGATATCCGGAATTATTGCAGGATCGTTATCCTCATAGCCCATTTCAATAAGTGTCATTATATCATCATACTGACCTTCTAAGCCCTTTATAGTTTCTACTATATCTTTTAAGTTCTTAGCTTCTCTCATTTTCTGGTTGGATTTGTCCGGATCATCCCAAAAGCCCGGCTCCTGCATTTCCATATCAAGCTCTTCGATTCGCTTCTCCTTATTAGCTAAGTCAAAGTGAATCCCTCACTTCCGCTAAGGGGCTTTCATAAGACTGAAGTTCATACTTCATATTATCTAATTCTACCACTAAACGTCACCCTCTTTCTTTATTTTATTTGCGGCCACAGCACTGCTTGTACTTCTTTCCCGAACCACAAGGGCATGGATCGTTTGGATATACCTTGGCTTCCATACGTTTTACCGGGCCCTTAGGTACGGAATCGTCCTTGTTGGTTCCTGTAACCTTGGCAACCTGCTCTCTTTCTACTTTCTGTTCAATGCGAACATGGAAGAGCATGCGAACAGTTTCTTCTTTTATATTCTGAGTCATCTCATCAAACATTTCATAACCGCTCAGCTTGTACTCTACAAGCGGATCCCTTTGACCATATGCCTGTAAGCCTACGCCTTGGCGGAGCTGGTCCATATCATCAATATGATCCATCCACTTCCTGTCAATCGCTTTTAACAAAATAACTCGCTCAATCTCACGTATTGCTTCCGGTTCAGGGAACTCTGCCTCTTTGCTTTCATACAGCTTGACTGCTTCTTCTTTTAACTGCTGTTTAAGGCTGTTCTTATTATGCTTATTAACCCTATCCGGTGTAACAGGCTGCAATGGGATGGTTGGAAGAAGAAGATTATTTAATTCATTAAAATCCCAGTCTTCAAAAACGTTGTCATCACCGATTGCAATGTCTATGCAATTCTCAACAATGTCAGTGATCATCTTGTAAATGGCGTCACGCATACTCTCGCCATTCAAAACGCGACGTCTTTCTTCATAAATAATTTCGCGCTGTTCATTCATTACCTGATCATATTCAAGCAAATTTTTTCTGATACCAAAGTTATTGTTCTCGATTTTCTTCTGTGCAGACTCAATTGCTTTGGTAAGCGCGCTATGCTCAATTTCCTGTCCTTCCGGAATTCCAAGCGCATTAAACATCGTAATCATTCGCTCAGAACCGAAAAGTCTCATCAAATCATCTTCCAGTGAAATATAGAACTTGGATTCACCGGGATCTCCCTGTCTTCCGGAACGTCCGCGAAGCTGATTGTCGATACGTCTGGATTCATGACGCTCAGTACCTATGATTTTCAATCCGCCTGCCGCTCTGGATTCTTCATCCAGCTTAATATCAGTACCACGTCCTGCCATATTCGTAGCGATAGTAACTGCACCATGAATACCTGCATCCGCTACGATCTCAGCTTCAAGTTCGTGGAATTTAGCATTCAATACCTTATGCTCAATACCTCTCCTTTTAAGTAAAGCGCTTAATTCTTCCGACGCCTCAATCGTAATGGTACCGACCAGAATCGGCTGACCTTTTTCATGAGCCTCTATAATTGCATCTACAATAGCGTTAAGTTTTTCTTTTCTTGTCTTGTATACGGCATCCTGCTTATCCTGTCTCGCAATCGGTTTATTGGTAGGAATCTCTACTACGTCCATACCGTAGATATCACGAAACTCTTTTTCCTCAGTAAGAGCCGTACCTGTCATACCCGCAGTTTTATCAAATTTATTAAAGAAGTTCTGGAAAGTGATAGTAGCAAGAGTCTTGCTTTCTCTCTTAACCTTTACATGTTCCTTAGCTTCGATTGCCTGATGAAGACCGTCAGAATAGCGTCGGCCCGGCATAATACGTCCGGTAAATTCATCAACTATCAGTACCTGATCATCTTTTACCACGTAATCCTGATCGCGGAACATTAAATTATGGGCACGCAGTGCAAGAATAATATTGTGCTGTATTTCAAGGTTCTCAGGATCCGCAAGGTTTTCTATCTGGAAAAAGCGCTCAACCTTGGAAACACCCTGAAGCGTCAGGTTTACAATTTTATCTTTCTCATTGACAATGAAATCGCCGGTTTCTTCCCGCTCTATACCCATAATGGCGTCCATCTTAGACAAATCTTCCATATCCTCACCGCGCTCAAGCTGTTTGGCAAGAATGTCGCACGCTTCATACAGCTTAGTGGATTTACCGCTCTGACCAGAAATAATAAGCGGCGTCCTGGCCTCATCAATAAGAACGGAATCGACCTCATCGATAATGGCATAGTGCAGCCCTCTAAGCACAAGCTGTTCTTTATAAATAACCATATTGTCACGCAGATAATCGAACCCCAGCTCATTATTGGTAACATAGGTAATATCACAATTATACGCTTCCCTGCGTTCCTCCGGCTTCATGCTATTTAACACAACGCCAACGGTCAGGCCTAAAAATTCATGCACCTGTCCCATCCACTCCGCATCACGCTTCGCCAGATAATCATTGACCGTTACAACATGAACGCCTTTGCCCTCAAGCGCATTAAGATATGCCGGTAAAAGACAGGTCTGTGTCTTACCTTCACCTGTTTTCATCTCTGCAATACGTCCCTGATGAAGGATAATACCGCCGATCAACTGCACATGATAATGTTCGGTTCCCAAAATACGTCTGGCTGCTTCCCTTACCACTGCATAGGCATCGGTAAGTAAATCATCCAGAGTTTCTCCGTCCTGCAGCCTTTTCTTAAATTCTCTGGTCTTATCTTTCAGTTCTTCATCACTGAGCGCCATCATAGAATCCCTAAGAGATTCAATTTTATTAACAAGACCTTCGATTCTTTTTATTTCTCTTTCACTATGAGTTCCAAAAACTTTCTGTATTAAATTCATGCTTGCTCCTATCTGCGCATAAACCCACGCCGCCAATTCGCATTTCCCATTTATAAAAACACTAAGCTATATTGTAGCAGATTTCCCATATAAATTCAACCTTTCTGCCAAGCGATTTATATTTGATTTTTACCTGTAGAAGTGTTAATATTTTTTTGGATATATTTTTACCTGTTAAAATGTAAATAAGCGATTGCAAAACTGTTGTCCTTGAGTATAAATAGTTTTGCAATTACCTATAAAAATATTAAAAATGGAGGAAATTATGAGCAAGAGTTTTAATGATTTAATATCAAAAGTATCTGAGTGCAGCGTCAAAAAAGTTGCTGTAGCAGTTGCGCAGGACAGTGCAGTTTTAGAAGCTGTTAAGGCAGCCAAAGAACGCAATATCGCAGAGGCAATTCTGGTTGGTGACAAAGACCAGATTGAGGAAATTGCAGCTTCAATGAAAATGAGCCTTGACGGTTTTGAAATTATTGATGAAAAGGATAACTACACTGCGGCGTTAAAGGCCGTAGAGCTTGTACATACCGGTAAGGCCGATATGTATATGAAGGGACTTATCGACACCAAATCCTTCTTAAAAAGCGTACTTGATAAGGAAGTCGGCCTGCGTACCGGCAAGACATTATCTCATGTGTGCGTATTTGAAATCGAAGGAATCGACCATCTTTTATTCTTGTCAGATGTTGCATTTATGACTTATCCTACTCTGGAGGAAAAAGCCCATATTGTTGAAAATACGGTTGAGGTCTGCCACGCATGCGGTATTCCTAATCCTAAGGTAGCTCCGCTTGCAGCTGTAGAAGTTGTCAATCCTAAGATGCCGGTTACCTTAGATGCCGAGGCTCTCACCAAAATGTGCGAAGAAGGCAAAATTACCGGCTGCGTTATAGACGGACCGCTTTCTTTAGACCTTGCAATTGATCCCGAAGCTGCTAAACACAAAGGCGCTGAGGACAGAAAGATTGTCGGAGATGCAGATGTACTTCTTTTCCCTGACATTCATGCAGGAAATCTTGTATACAAATGTCTCGTTCATACCGCAAAAGTTAAAAATGGGAATATTTTAACCGGAACAAAGGCTCCTGTTATACTGACTTCACGGTCTGATGACTTTGAAACTAAGGTGAATTCTCTGGCGCTTGGGGCTGTTGTGGCGGAGGCGATGTCGAAATAAATGTGAGAAGGGTGCTCCGGAGACGCACGAGATTCTCCTGAGGCACGAGCCCGTTTAACATAAACAAAAACGGGGCTCGAACCGCGGGAGCGAAGGTCGCCCCGTTTTTGTTTATGTTAAGCGGGCTCTGGGTATCGGGAGAGATTTTTCACGATTATTTTTAGAATATATGATTATTATAGAAAGGCGGTTATTAAAATGGGGATAAAAAGTTTGATTATTAATCCGGGGTCAACATCTACCAAGATTGGTGTTTTTGAGGATGAGACACTGTTGTTTGAAGAGACACTCAGACATTCTACGGAAGAAATAGCACAGTATGCATCTATTGTTGACCAGAAGGATTTTCGTAAGGATATTATTGTTAATTTGTTGAAAGAGAAAGATTTTGATATTAATTCTTTGAACATGGTTGTAGGGCGCGGCGGTATGCTTAAACCTATTCCGGGCGGTACGTATGAAGTTAGTGATGACTTACTTGAGGATTTAAAAATTGGAAAGCAAGGTCAGCATGCTTCAAACCTGGGCGGTATTCTGGCAAGAGAAATTGCGGACTCAATCGGCGTGCCGTCCTATATTGTAGATCCTGTTGTAGTTGATGAGCTTGCACCAGTCTCAAGATATTCAGGTGTTCCCGAATTACCGAGAATCAGCGTATTCCATGCACTTAATCAAAAAGCGGTGGCAAAGCGCTATGCTAAAGAAATCGGAAAACCATATAACTCCCTTAATCTGGTTGTTGTTCATATGGGCGGCGGCGTTTCGGTAGGTGCACACAAAGAAGGACAAGTAATAGATGTATTCAATGCTTTAGACGGTGACGGTGCATTTTCTCCGGAAAGAGCCGGTGCAGTTCCAAGCGGTGCATTGATTAAGTTATGTTTCTCCGGAAAATATACGGAAAGCGAAGTATATAAGAAATTCGTCGGCAACGGCGGTTTCAATGCATACTGCGGAACCAATGATATGCGCGATGTTGCCAAGATGGTAGACAATGGCGATGAAAAAGCTGCTGAGGTGCGGGAAGCATTTATAACACAGATGGCAAAGGATATCGGCTCTATGGCCTGCGTTTTAAATGGAAAGATTGACCAGATAATTGTAACCGGCGGAATTGCATATGACAAGACTGTCATTTCTGGTTTGAAGGAAAAAGCCGGATGGATTGCACCAATGACAGTTTATCCCGGTGAGGATGAACTGCTTGCACTTGTTCAGGGCGGACTTCGCGTGTTGAATGGGGAAGAGAAGGCTATGGTGTACTAGGAATTGCAAAGTTGGTGGCAAGAGGACGAACTGAGGCAATTGTAAAAATGTTTTAAATAATAACGAACAGAGGAACAATATAAATAAAAACGGGGCTCGAACCGCGGGAGCGAAGGTCGCCCCGTTTTTATTTATATTGTTCCTCTGTTCTGGTTTTCGATAAAATGTTTTTGCAATTGCCTCAGTTCTGGTTCTTGGTGAAAGGTTTGCAATTGTCTTAGTTTTGGTCTGGGGCGGAAAGGTTTGTAAACGCCTTAGTTTTGGTTGTTTTAGTCTGAGATTTGGCGGCCTTCGTAGTTTAGGTGGAAGGAATCCTTATATATTAGCTCTGAAATTGGTACAATTTCATATCCCTGACTCTCCAGTTTGGTTATCAGAGTATCTAATGCCTGGGCTGTGTAGTCTGCGCCGTTGTGACAGAGTATGATGCTGCCGTTTCCGAGGTTTTTATGTTCTGTTACTGTTTCGATAATGGCATCTATGCCGTAATTTTTCCAATCTAGGGAATCAACATCCCATTGGATAGCGTAGTAACCGCAGTCTTTTGCGACATTTATGACACTATTGTCATAATCTCCGTAAGGAGGACGGAATAGGAACATGTCGTACCCGGTGAGTTCTTTAACTTTGCGGTGAACTGACATTAATTCTTCTTCTTTGTCTGAATCGGACAATTCGCTCATGTTTTTGTGATTCGCACTGTGGTTTCCCAAATCATGCCCTGCCTCAAGAACTGCTTTCACGTCGTCGGGATAACTTTCAACCCAGCCGCCGGTCGCAAAAAATGTGACACGAATGTCATGTTCTTTTAATATATCAAGAATTTCCTGAGTATCCTCAGCTCCCCACGCAGCGTCGAAACTGAGGGCAACTTTATTTTCTTCTGTATCAACACAATAGATTGGAAGCTCTCTGTCTCCCACGTTGTTATTCATCGTGCCTTTATCACCAAAGGCTGTTACTTTACCGGGAATTTCAGTATTATCAGTATCTTCATCGGATGTGCCATCCGGTGTATCTGACTGTGAAATGTCTGTATTATCTACGCTGTTGTTTTGATTCTGGTCTTGGTTCTGCACCGATTCTGAATCTTGTAATTGATCATTTGCATTTTCTAATTGGTTATCTGTTGTTTCTGATTCGATTTCATTAGCGACTAATAATTTGCTTTTGCTGCCACAAGCTACTAATGTAACTGACATTAATATCGCTGGTATCACATATTGTTTCTTCATAAGTTTTTCTCCTTTTGATTAGCGGCTTACTATTTCTTTTTTCATATCAATATTTCCTTTATCCTAATTTATAACAACAACCGACCTGGAAGTCAGGAACACCGCTATTACGATCATCAGTACCCACAATACAAAAGTCACCGTTTTACCTATCTTCGCAAGCCTCTTACCCTTACTTTTTTCTTCCGCATCAATGTACATATCTATCATCTGCATAATATCTTTCATCCTTTCATCTGAATCTTATCTTGTTATTATCCGCAATTATTTTCTTCTTATGAAAAGATAATACATTTTTCGTGCATCAAAACCACATCATTTTTGCATCAAATTTGCATCATTTTGTCTGATGATGCAAAGCATATGAAAAACGAGCCATCTCTGGCTCGCTTTTCAACAATAAACTAATTCATTTTATTTTCGAAATCTTGTAATTCATGAAAGATGTTATCAATAAAAACCGTATTGTCTTCTATCCGATACAGTATAAAGTATCGATGTGATAAAAAGTTGATTCGTCTGTAACCAAATTCTTTTAGCTTTAAGTTATCACAAAGTTTCAGACTATCGGCAGATTGAGATAATCTTATTTTCGTTGCTCCAAAAATACAACCTTATAATCCATACTTTAACCTCATATCAGAAACCACCTCGTCAGCACCTCTGTAATTTCCCTGTTCTCTGGAGTTTCTCAACTTTTCAAGCATATCTTCCTCGCTCATCGGTGTATATGGATTAGACTCTGTATGTCTCTTAATTTCAAAAGGAAATCCATTTGCAGCTACAGCCTGTGTCAAAAACATTCTTATAGCAGTTGTCGTATCAGTTCCCAGATCCCTGAATAAAGAATCTGATTTTGCTTTTAAATCATCATCCACTCTTACTTGAATCGTACTAGCCATGATTCGCATCTCCTTTTAGTTTAGTTTTTCTTTATTATAATGCTAAATCATTGCAGATTCAATACATTTGCATACAAATTTACAGAGTTATTATTCTTTCATCATCGACAGCACCATCTGAGCCGTCTCCACCATATTAGTCCCGCTATCCATGCTGCACTTCTGAATATATCTATGAGCTTCTTCCTCAGTCATATTATTCCTGGTTACCAAAAGCTGTTTTGCTTCCTTGATCAGCGCAATTTCTTTCTCACTGCGCACCCTGGGCTGCTGCTTTGCCTTTTTTCTTTTTCGCAAAATTGCCTGACTCATCATGGAAACTGTGTTGACCAAATCATGTACTTTAAAAGGCTTCACAAGGCAGACAATATTGTTCCCCTGGCAATCCAGCATCACGTTGCCCGAAACCATAAGTAACATCTCGAAACCATCAGGAAGGAGTTCGTGTAATCCTGAGTACATCATATCCATAAATTTGTAACCGCATATAATTATTCCGTCACTTAAATCATCAATCTGGCTTAAAACCTGCGCTCCGGTTGTGCATACTGCCGTCACGCCAAAGCCGTTTTTTTGCAAAACACTGCGAATACCTCTGGCATCCTCTGTCTTGGGCAAGGCTACAATTATATTGACCACACGTCCACCTCCTTACTCCAAATTTATCTTTTATGCAATTAAAAAAGTTAATCACATAATTTTATCTTCACAATTGGTATAATACCTATTGAGTTATGCATATTAAAATTTGTTCAGGTATTCGTTAATCTCCCAGTCAGTTACCTGTGAACGATAGCGATACCATTCGGCTTTTTTGGCAGCGATATATTTTGTATAGGTATGCTCTCCAAGTACCTCCCTGACTAAATCATCTTTTTCCATATCATAAATTGCTTCAATAAGAGTCCCCGGAATTTCTTCTATGCCGTTTTCTTTCTTCTGGGCGTCGCTCATTTCAAAAATATTGCAATCTACACTGGCCGGCGGCATAATTTTATTTACTATTCCGTCCAGACCGGCTCTTAGGCAGACAGCAAGCGCAAGATAAGGATTAGCTGATGGATCAGGGCTGCGAAGCTCTATTCTGGTGCCTATGCCATGAGACGCCGGAATTCTGATCAAGGGACTCCTATTTGTTACACTCCATGCAATATGCACCGGAGCCTCGAAGCCCGGAACCAATCTTTTATAAGAATTTACAAGCGGATTAGTAATTGCAGTCATGCCCTTCATATGCTTCATAATACCGCCAATAAAATAATATGCTTCCTTACTCAACCCATTCTTGTCGTTCTTGTCTGCAAAAATATTTTTTCCGTCCTTGGATAAAGACATATTTATATGCATGCCGGAGCCGTTCACTCCGTATTTGGGTTTGGGCATAAAGGTTGCATGCAGCCCATGCCTTTTGGCAATCGTCTTTACAGCCAATTTAAAAGTCATAATATTGTCAGCCGTAGCCAGTGCTTCATCATATCGAAAGTCAATCTCATGCTGCGCAGGCGCCACCTCATGATGGGATGCTTCGATGACAAAGCCCATTTCTTCCAACGTCAAAACCATATCACGCCTTGCATTTTCTCCGAAATCTACAGGCCCCAAATCAAAATATCCCGCCTGTTCATGCGTATTTGTTGTGGGCATTGCATTTTCATCCGTATTAAATAAGAAAAATTCACACTCCGGCCCCACCTCAAAAACGTAGCCCAAATTCTCAGCTTCTTTAATAGCACGCTTTAAAATATAACGTGGGTCTCCTTCAAACGGAGTTCCATCCGGACGGTATACATCGCAAATGAATCTTGCAACTTTGCCCTGCTGCGGCCTCCATGGGAAAATTTCCAGCGTACTGAAATCTGGATGCAGATACATATCCGACTCCTCAATTCTTGCAAAACCTTCTATAGAAGAACCGTCAAACATACACTCGCCGTCCAGTGCCTTTTCCAGCTGGCTCACCGTAACCGCCACATTTTTCAGGTTCCCGAAAATATCGGTAAACTGTAAACGTATAAATTCCACATCCTCTTCCTGCACAAGACTCATGATGTCATTTTTGGTATAATTCTTTCTCATTTTTAATGTCCTTTCTGCTTTATGCTTATTTTGTCAATTGCGAAACCGCTTTACAATACCCAGAACTTAGATAATATAAATAAAAATAAGGGGTGAGTTCGCTCCTGCGGTCGAACCCCGATCTTTATTTATATTATCTAAGTTCGTGACTCTGGATAATTAGTTTCGCAATCGCTTATTCCATTGTACCATACAAAAAAAGCCTCCAAATCTAACGCCATGCCATTTTTATCATAGCAGACCGAAAGATATGAACGCCTTTGTTCTGTTACAGAATACCACTCCTAAAATGGTTTTGTCAATAAAATCCACTGACAAGTCATAATCCGGTTTCCTGTCTCATAAACTAATAAAAAGATTTTCTATGAGGATATTTTATGAGTTCTAAAACCAAAATTGTTGTGCTTCATGTAAAAGAATTAATATATACGGGAATTTTTGCTGTGCTTGGCATCCTGTTTATAGTCCTGCTAATCATTATGTTTTTGCCCAAAAACGAGGATGCAGCCGCTGTTTCTAATATGACTCAGATGAGTACCAACAGCTATATTCCCGGTGTATACACGACCTCTTTGATCTTGAATGACAACATAGTGGAAATAGAGGTTACTGTTGACGAAAACAACATCAATTCCATCCGTCTGGTAAACCTAGACGAAGCTATTACAACCATGTATCCTCTGATACAGCCTTCCTTTGAAGAACTTGCACAGCAGATCATTACGAATCAAAGCATTGAAAACGTTACATATCCTGACGACAGCAAATACACCTCTATGGTGCTGCTAAATGCAATTAACTCATCACTGGAAAAAGCTGTTAAACCAGAAACGGATGCGGATACAGAACAGTCAAATGATGGTGCTTCAGATGCTGTTCAATGATACAGAACGCAGACAATATAAACAAAAACGAGGCGACCTTCGCTCCCGCGGTTCGAGCCTCGTTTTTGTTTATATTGCCTGCGTTCGTCCTTCTTGAGCACAGTCCTTCTTGAACACAGCCTTGCACTCACTCATTGTCCGTATGCAGCATTTACAGTTCCTCTAACTCTCCAAGCCACAACGCACTACTTGCATCCGACGGCATCCTCCAGTCCCCCCTCGGCGAAAGCGCAACACTTCCGACCTTAGGCCCATCCGGCAGACATGAGCGTTTGAATTGCTGTGTAAAAAATCTATGGTAAAATGTTTTCAACCACTTAAGAATCACTTCGTCCGTATACTGCCCTGCAAAGGACAGCTTCGCAATACGATAAATTTTGGAAGGCTCAAAGCCGCACCTTAGCATGTAATATAGGAAAAAATCATGCAACTCGTAAGGGCCGACCAAATTCTCTGTTTTTTGTGAAATAACCCCATCTACAGGCGGAAGAAGCTCCGGACTGACAGGTGTGTCAAGTATATCCAGTAAAATTTCGGACAGCTTTTGGTTACCGCAGGTATCCGCATAATAACGCACAAGATGGCGCACAAGGGTTTTAGGCACTCCGCAGTTCACTCCATACATAGACATATGGTCACCGTTATATGTCGCCCAGCCAAGCGCAAGTTCCGACATATCTCCAGTTCCTATCACCATACCGCCCGTACTGTTTGCAATATCCATCAAAACCTGTGTACGCTCCCTTGCCTGTCCGTTTTCATAGGTCACATCATGATTATTCATATCCTGATCTATATCACGAAAATGCACACTTACGGATTCTTTTATATCCACTTCCTTAAGTCTTGCTCCAAGCTCCTTCGTCAGTTTGCAGGCATTGTCATACGTCCTGTCGGTTGTTCCGAAGCAGGGCATTGTGACAGATATTATTTTTTCCCGATCTATTCCAAGCATATCAAAAGCACGCACCGTTACAAGCAGCGCAAGCGTAGAGTCCAACCCGCCTGAAATGCCTATAACTGCCGATTTAGAACCGGTATGCTCAAGACGCTTTTTTAAACCGAAAGATTGAATTGAAAGAATTTCATCGCATCGCTTATCTCTCTCATCCTTCTTAGACGGTACAAATGGTTGTGGCTCGAACGTTCTCTCGAGGTTTGTATCTTCTTCTTCCATATGAAAAGGAACTATCAGATAATCCCCTTCTTCTGTCTTACCATATGTTGACATTCTGCGCCGTTCATGGTTAAGTCTGTGAATATCAATATCCGCATAAACCGTCTCTACCTCAAAACGCTTTGCCTGCGCAAGAACATTGCCGTTTTCCGCAATAATGTTATGCCCGCCAAAGACCAGATCCTGCGTGGATTCTCCTTCTCCGGCAGAAGTATAAATATAAGCGCAGATCAACTTGGCGCTTGCTGACTTAACCAAAAGCTCCCTGTAAGTGTCCTTTCCAACTGTCTCATTAGAAGCAGAAAGATTCACGATCACACTGGCGCCCTCAAGCGCATGAGATATATTCGGAGATTGCGGAGCCCACAAATCTTCGCATATTTCACATCCTACCACTAAGTCTTTCATACTGTCCGCTTCAAACAAAATATCGGTGCCAAAAGGAATTTCCTCATCATCCCACATGTAGGTTTCCGCCATGCCATTTCCCGGTTCAAAATGCCTTGCCTCGTAAAACTCCGCATATGCCGGAATAAAACGTTTAGGAATTAACGCAAGCACTGCTCCGTCCTGAAGAACTGCCGCCACATTATAAAGTTTATGGTCTTTTTCCATAGGCAGTCCGACAAAAACCAGCGCATCGCTGCCCTGCGTCTCAGTGGCAATATTTTTAAGCGCATCCTTCGCCCCACGCATAAGCAACTCCTGCAAAAACAAATCGCCGCAAGTATAACCTGTCAGACACAACTCGGGAAAAACAATAATCTTAGCTCCCTTTTCCACTGCTGCTTCCATGCAGGCGCAAATCTGGCGAGCATTATAAGCAGGATCAGCCACTTTTATTTTAGGCGTCACCGCCGCAACTTTTACAAATCCATGTTTCATATAAATATCCTTGCCTTTCCATATCTTATGACATATGTAATCATATGACATATGTATCACCGTAAATGACATTAGTGTCATTTATATCAACGCTTTTAATTCCTCTACCGTAAACCCATAATCCTTATTGCAGAAATGACAGTGCAGCTTCACTTCTTCACCCTCTGCAATCATCTCCTCAAGTTCCTTTTTACCTAAACTAAGAAGCACTTTTTCCACTCTTTCCTTAGTACAGTTGCACTTAAACTGCACCGGCATCTTCCCTGTAATCTCAAGCTCCATATCACCCAGCACAAGCTCGAGAATCTGTTCGGGCGTATTGCCCTCATCGAGCATACTTGTTACGGAAGCAATAGTTGATATTTTTTCCTCGAGTTTTTTAATAACTTCTTCCTGAGCAAAAGGCATTAATTGAATGATAAAGCCGCCCGCCTGCTTTACTGTATTATTTTTCTCCATCAGCACGCCAAGCGCCACACAGGAAGGCACCTGCTCCGAAGCGGCAAAATAATAGGTCAGATCGTCACCAATCTCTCCGCTCTGCAATGCAACCTGCGAAGAATACGGTTCCTTCATACCCATATCTTTTATTACCGTGAGATAGCCGTTTCCTATCACGCCACCCACATCCAGCTTGCCGTTTGCATTTGGCGGCATCATAGCCTGCGGTGCATTGGCATAACCTTTCACATTGCCCGCTGAATCTGCAGTTACGGTAAGTGCGCCTACCGGTCCGTCTCCATTGACTTGTAGAGTCAATATATCCTTTTCACCTTTTAACATACTGCCCATCATAACGGCGCCAGTCATAAGTCTACCAAGCGCGGCTGTGACAACCGGGCTTAAATTATGACGGCTTCTTGCAGTTTCCACTAAATCACGTGATGTGAGTGCAAAGGCACGGATTTGGGCATTGGCAGCGGTTGCTCTGATTAAATAGTCTGACATTGCTTGTTCCTCTTTGGTTGGTTGATTGCAAAAGGGAGGGGATTCAAGGGGGACGAACTTGGGCAATATAAATAAAAAAGGGGCTCGAACCGCGGGAGCGAAGGTCGCCCCTTTTTTATTTATATTGTCCAAGTTCTGGGCTGTTGAATTTGGCTTTTGCAATTAACCAGCGTTCTTTCTTCTTTTATGTTCTATTGTTATGTGCTATATATATGGTGCTTGCTATTCTAAGTTTATATCATAAAGCTGTATTCTTTTTTCCATGTTCTCTTGCTACTACGTATATTCTTTCACTCTCTGGATTAACAGTATCATGGGTGTCGGAATCAAAGGCAGTTATAAATTCAAGCCCTGCCGTTTCAATCAGAGCCTTTATCTGTTCTATGCGGTATCCCCGTTGGTAGTGGGTTTCTTCGAATCTGCTGAAACTATTTGTTCCTTCATTATCATTCTTGACAAAAAGTGTTAAATCATACTCATTTATTTCTTCATTTTCATGATAATAGTTTTCCCAAATAAAACTACAGTCCTCACGGTTTTCAGCGATGGTGGCGTCACCGATCACTACCTCATATTTATAGACGGTATTAAAATCAAAAATAAACAGACCGCCCGGATAAAGGTAATTATTTACCAGTCGGAATGTCGTTAAGATGTCTTCTTCATTCAGCAAATAATTGAGTGAGTCACATACACTGATAACTGCCCCGACTGTGCCATACAATTCAAACTCCCGCATGTCCTGCAGAAGGTAGAGAATGTCGAGGTCTGATTTTTCCTTTTTCTCTATCGCTATCTGCAGCACCTCCTGAGAATTGTCAATTCCTATCATGTCGTAGCCTTTCCTTGCAAGAAGCTGTGTCAGCGTTCCGGTTCCGCAGCCTAAATCAAGAATAGTGTTTTTCTCCTGCTTAAGGTTTTCATCGCTTATGGTTTCATGTGTGCCATATTTTTTTAACAGATCAATTATCAAGTCACACCATTCTGCGTAGGGTGTTTCATCCATAAAAATATCGTATACTCTTGCAAAATCCGAATATGCTTCCATTTATCCACCCTTTCTTTTAATCTGTGGTAATCTCTATATTTTTAATCATACCACAAAAACTGTTCGTTCGCGAACCGATTCTTTCAAGCGGGAATACAAAAGTTGCATATTCGCTGAAAGGTTCCGTATCGCCAAGGGTATCTACAAATTTTCCGTTGACGTATAGGCTGGTCTGATTCTGTTCGCCGCATATTTTCAATTTCACCCACTCATCATCCGGCAACGTATAATCAAAAGAATAATCCCTGCCCTCTCTGGAAAAACCGACCTTCCCGCTTCCTGTCTGGACTGCTTTAAATGCAGTCTGGGCATAGGGGGCATCGGATTCAAAAATTATTTCTTCTTCGGAAGTTCCTCCGTCTGATGAAGGCTGGCTTTGTTTGTATATTTCAAAACTGATTGTGTATGTGCCGCCTATACCGCAGCAGCTTCCGTTGCCGCCAGGATAGCCTGTGTCTATAAAGGAATCGTTGGATATTAGGGTTACTATATTGTCGTTTTCATTCCAAGAAATTTCAGATGATTCTAAATATTTTGCTTGAGTCTGAGAGGTTTTTGTTTTAGAGTTTTCTGCCTCTGATTGTAATTGTTTGCTCTTAATATATTCAATAAGATTAAAAGAATCTCCCTCCCATATTTTCAATGCATACGGATTGCTTCCCGGAGTGCATCCCAGCTTACTAAAGAGCTGTTCAGTATCGGCATTTTCTATTCCCCAAAGCTTACCGCTGACTACTCCAAGCGGAGCAAAAAAGCGGTCAAACATATCAACTTCGCTTATTCCCACATCCAGGCTGCCGCTCATGTCATTCCAAATCATATAGACGGCTCCCAGCATTTGCGGTGAGTATCCGGGAACGGTTTTTACCTGATAATAATCGTAAAACTTGTTTGGCTCCCAGTTTTGGTAAAGTTCTTCGGTATCCAGATAATCGTATCCTCCGCCTGGAATTATATATAAATGATTATTCTGCATATTTATTAAAGAATATCCATCCTCATACATTTCAACCGGATCAGCCCATACATCACTCCATATATTCATCTGCAGATTCTCTACAGGCGGCATAGTCCGCCCATCCATATTTCCAAGGCTACCCCATAAGCGAACCGTTTCCACGCCTCCCTCTTCACGAACAAGGCTGATAATTTCATTCATATATTTACGATACGTTTCCCCGTCGCCGTAATACTCGTCCATTCCAATGTTAACGATACCTGCCCCGTCAAAAGCTGCTATGGAATCTGAAGCCGTTTCTCCGTTAAAAGTTGCTGCGGAATCTGAGGCTGCTACTCCTGTCAACGACTCCCTCCAGATATCTTTTACAAGCTCTACCGCCTTCTTTTTACTCAAATCAATCTGATCTATAGATTCATTGTTTACCCTCAGCGCATATTCTGGAAAAAGTCTGTTAATGGAAAGTGAGTGCGCGGGAGTGTCAATTTCAGGTACTACACAAACTCCATAGGTTTTAGCCATACTTATAAATTCTGCAAATTCTTCCGCTGTGTATGCATAGTCCTGCGAGGTAAGTTTTTCACCGTTTTTGTTTATGACACTACTGTCAATTCTAAATGCACTGTATGCCGTCAACGCTTCTTCAAACGAACCTGTCAGACCGCTGGTACTTAAAATTATATTATCATTCAAATGAATTGACAGATCATTCATTTTATACCATGACATATTTTGCACGATCTGATAAAGCATCTCCATAGAAACCGGTTTTCTTGCCACGTCTATGCCAAAACCGCGTACCTTATACTTAGGGTAGTCACGGATCATTCCCTTTGGAAGCGTACCTTCTCTGGTCTTCAATATTTGTAGCAGTGTTACGGTTCCCCAATATATACCTTGTTCACACGGTCCACTTATGACACATGTGTCATCTACATTACAGACATATCCTTCTTCACCGACTCCGGCTGCAACGCCTGAATCATCGTAAACCAGATAAAAGTCTCCTGTCTTTGCATCGTCTTTAGTTCCAATCTTTACTGCAATCTCATATCCCATGATTTCACAGTATCCGGCGGCAAATCGCTCTGCGGGCTGCATGAGAATCTCATTTTCTACAATGATTTTAGAAGATTTATTTGGTTCAAATACACCCTCTGCTCCCTTCCATTCGGCTATAGCAGGAATTACTTGTGGGGCCGCATTTATTTCGGTGCTGCTATTTACTGACAAAATATCATTATCCCAAGCCGGAACCTCGATAGTAAATGAGACCTCAGAGGTGTCTTCACTATCCTTTATACTCTCAACCCTATAACCGACAACAACTTCCTTATCCTGTATCGTCTCATACACTTCACAATCTGCACCGATTACCTGCTCGTAACCCGCTCCAATATAAGTAATCCGGTATCCTTCAGGTGCATCAGGCATTTTAAGGAAACGAGTGCCATCCTCGCGCACTTCAATTGCGGGTGCTTCCACATAATAGGCCGCAGGCTTGTCCTCGTAAACCTCAAATTCATACAACGATACATTCTGATACAGATCAGAATGATCCTCTTCATTTCGCGAAACATCATTCGTAGACAAGCGCAAAAATTTAACCGCGGCGGCTTCAGACAGTACAATCTCCTGTCGTCTTTCCTCCGGAGCCTTATTAAAGGATTGAAGGATTTCCCACTTCTCTCCATCTAATGAGCCTTCCAATTGATAGGAAATTACATTCATTCTTTCCCATTTCAGCACAACAAAAGAAACTGAAATTTCTTCCGGAAATTCCAGTTCTATATAATGAGACGCATTCTCCCAATTATTCTCGCTTGACCAACGAGATGACAGTGTTTCATCATCGCCGTCAATTGCCTTATCCGCTGATAACTTATCTGTCTCCACGCTGTCACTTGTTGCTTTAACGCCTTTCCCCAGCGCAAGATTTTTGGATTTATTTCCTGAAAAATCTTGCGACAAAATGACAAAAGCAGCTATAACAATTAGCAGAAGCGCAATTCCTATACTATAGAAATATAATTTTATTTTCACTGATTTATCATTCAATTTCTTTTTCATACTATTGTAATACGTCCATCAACTATAACACGTTTACCAACACATGACACACTTGTCATTTTAAACTACGAAATCAACGCTCCCAACAACCCATAAGAAAAAATCGACATAATAATAGTTGCTATCGCAATTCCAAGTAACTCAGCAAGAATTGCTTTTTTAAAGTCAATCTCAAGCAGCGCCGCAATCAAAGAACCGGTCCATGCACCAGTCCCCGGAAGCGGAATTCCGACAAACAGCACCAGTCCCCAGAATTCATATCTCTTAATGGAATCACTCTTGCCCATAGCGCGTGCTTCCAGCTTCTCAATGATTTTTTTAAAAAAGCTGACCTTCTTAAGCCACTTAAATATCTGTTTAATAAACAAAAGTATAAACGGAATCGGTATGATATTTCCTATAATACAAATCGGAATAGCTTTTAAAATAGAAACGTTCAGAAGGCTTGACACTATCAGCCCCCCACGCAATTCCAAAATCGGTATCATGGAAATTATAAAAATAACTATCTCTCTGGAAACATATTTCCCCAATGTATTAGCGAACCAGACTGCTAAACTTTCCATAAAAATAACCCTGTGCCTTTCTCTAAATTTCTACGCCAAAATCTCCCTAAGCGCTGCAAACAAAGCGTCCATCTGCTCATCCGTACCTATTGTAATACGCAGATAATTGTCAATCCTTGGCTTATTCCAATATCTGACATATATGTCATGTTTCTTCAGTTTCTCAAAAATATCCTGTGCTTTGACCTTGTTATGTGCAGCAAAGATAAAATTACCATAAGAGGGCGGAAATGTAAAGCCAAGAGCAGTCAATTCTTTGGCAGTACGCTCCCTGGTAGCTATTATTTTACTACAGATTTCCTTAAAATAAGCATCATCCTCCATACACGCCGCACCAAGCTCTAATGCCATACGGTTCATCGTATATGAATTGACGGAATATTTCACATCATTTAAGTATCGGATCAGGCGTTCATTTCCCATAGCATACCCGATTCTTGCACCTGCCATAGCCCTTGATTTGGAGAAAGTACGGACAATCAGCAGGTTATCGTATTTATTGATCAGAGGCAGTGCGCTTGTGCCGCCAAAATCAATATAAGCTTCGTCAACGATAACCACTACGTCCCTGTTTGCCGCTATGATCTCCTCAATCTCCGACACATCCATAAAAACTCCGGTTGGTGCATTTGGATTTGGAAAAACTATTCCTCCATTTTCTTTAAGGTAATCTTCCCTGCGTATGCAGAAATCATCATCAAGCGGCTTCACTTCATATGGAATACCGTAAACTTCCGCCCACACATCATAAAAAGAATATGTTATATCCGGAAAAAATACCGGTTTATCCGAATTAAAAAAGGTAAGGAATGCCATTGAAAGTACATCATCCGAACCTACTCCGATGAAAATCTGTTCTTTGCCTATTCCATGATAACTGACAAGCATGTCAGAAAGCATTGTCTTCTCCGAAAACTCCGGATAAAGCCGTAAATCCTGATAGTCCATCTGCTTCATCCTGCCTTCAACTTTTGGCGATGGCGGATATGGACATTCATTAGTATTCAATTTAATTATTCCCTTCTTCTGCGGCTGTTCTCCCGCCACATACGGCACAACCTTCCTAACATTATCTTCCCACTTCATCTATATGCCTCTTTTCCGTCTAACTTTCCATTTATTTATAATAGCATATATTGGCTGATATGACAATCAGTCGATATATCCGAGATTTTTAAAATAAATTATAAAAACAAATATCTTGACAAGACACATACTTAGTGATATAAATGTGTATATACACGGTGTATATACATGCAAGAGAATAAATATGGTATATCAAAGTGATTATCTGGTGGATTTTTTCATGATTAAATCATTTTGAAGGAGGAATATTTTATGTCAGATTTATGTAAAAGCGAATGTTATTGTACTAATTTAAGGCGAAGCGCAAATGCTGTTTCGGATTTTTATGACAGCGCATTAAAAGACACGGGGCTTACAATAGCGCAATATTATCTACTTATTAACTTATCAAGACTGCAAAGCGCAAATATCACACATTGGGCCAGGCGTGTGGGATTAGACAGAAGCACAATGGTTCGGAATATTAAATTGTTAGAATCGCGTAATCTGATTGAAAAAACAGAGGGACATGGTAAGACTTTTACAGTATCAGCGGCAGGAAAAAAGTCTTTGGAAGCTGCCGTTACTGTATGGAACGACGCACAAAAGAAGATGGAGCTATTTTTAGGGAAAGAAGATTCAGAAGCAATTTTGCGCATTGGCAGTAAACTTCAAGCCCTCAAAGAGACAGAAATAGCACATTAATAAAAAGAAAAAGGAAAAAACCAAATGAACCGGACAACAAAAAATAATTTCTTACAATATTTAGTTGCTGTGACAGCCGCATGCCTTGTTTTTGGGATTATGCAGGGAACGAAAGACAACTACGGTATTATGATGAATGGCATTATAGAACATACAGGAATCAGTTACGCTGCTGTTAGTTTTGCTATTGGCATTGGTCAGATCTTATATGGAGCCACGCAGCCTTTATTTGCTATGCTGGCATTGAAAAAGTCTAATGCCTTTGTGTTGCTATGTGGTATTATCCTGATGGCAACAGGATTGATCGCGACTCCATTTTGTACACAGACATGGAGTATGCTGTTGTTTTTTGGCATTATTTTACCTACTGGCACAGGAGCGCTCTGTCTGGGAGTTGTTATGGGTGCAATCTCCCCAATAATTGGTGAAAAGCGGGCAGCAGCGGCTTCCGGTATTATACAGGCAAGTGCAGGAATCGGTGATGCATTGATGGCCCCCACCCTTCAACATCTGACAGCCTGGCGTGGAATCACTGTAGCCATGCCGGTTTTCAGTATCCCTATTTTGTTTATGCTTCCTGTAATCATATGGCTTTCCCAGAGTAAAAAGAAAAATGAAACACAAACATTTCAAACTAACAAGACTGAAGATGCCCACAAAGGCGAAACTCTGTCCGTTATTCTGCGTGCAGCATTTCGTGACCGTACATATTGGTGCTTACTGATTGGCTTTTCTACCTGTGGTTTTCATATGTCAATTATTGAAACGCATTTATTTTCGCAGTATTTATCTAATGGCATACCGGGCAGTATCACCTCATTAACGCTGACAGTTTACGGAATTGCCACCATGCTTGGAGCAGTTCTCACCGGTTATTTAGGACGGTTCTTCCGCATGAAAAATGTACTTGCTTCGGTATATGGGATCCGTGTTTTGATCGCAATCGCATTTATTTTTCTGCCGAAATCTATTCTATTTGCTTTTATTGCTACTGCAGTTTTGGGATTAACGGGAGATTCCACCGTACCGCCGACAACAGGCATTATTAGTGGCAAAGTGGGAATTGCAAAAATGGCAGTTCTATATGGTTCGCTTTGCATCGGACATCAGATTGGAGCCTTTGCCAGCGCATGGCTCGGAGGTATTCTTGTTACCACTCCTCTTAGCTATACCGCATTATGGATTGTTGATCTGTGCCTTTGCTCTATTGCATCATTTGTTAGTTTTCTGATAAAGGATTAATAGTTTTAACTTTACTCCGGTTTCCATTCCTCCGCAAGCCGCTCATACTCCTCCGCCTGTTCATCATTGCCCAGCAGTCTATAGCACTCAACAAGTCCCTTAAGAGGAATATCCCCGCTGCTGTGTATATTAAGTATACTCCCCATCTCATACGCACCATTATAAAACCAGACAATCGCCTCGTCAAAATCTTTCTGCTCCATGAAATATTGTCCAAGTTCACAGCAGATTTCCGAACATCCGTCACAGGCTATTGCCTTGAGCGCGTACTTTAAAAATTTAACTGAATCTTGTCTAATCCTTGCAGCTCTTGCCGCAACACAGGCCGCCTCCCTGATTTCATCAACGCTACGGGAAGTATCCTGACATGAAGTTTCAAAAAAATCACTGGCCTTAAGAAAGTCATTGTCTTCTCCTGATACAAAAAGCTCCTTGGCATAAATATTATGCAGGCGCTTTGAAAGCGTCTCACCCGAAAACGTAATTCTTGCAAAAGAAGCCAGATCTCTGTCCTTATGATTGTTTTCCGGCATATGCGATATTATGACATCACTGTCATAAATCACCGGTTCCAAAATAACCTGCTCATGAATAGGCGCTTCCCATGTAAAAGTCCTAAGACGCTTGTAAAGCTTAGGGCGCAGTTCCTTATCATAATTATAAATAGTTCCAAAGTCCAGCTGGTTTGCGTAATACATCTGTACAATATCAATTTCAGGAAGCAACGTTTTCTTAAGCGCAAGAAAAGCTTCCCTGTTCTCCGCATCCAACACCTCGTCCGCATCCGCAGAATAAATATACTCCATACCAGCCTTACTAAAAGCAAAGTTCCTTGCTGCAGCAAAATCATTTATCCATTCAAAATCATAGATTTTATCAGTATAACGCGCAGCAATTTCCTTTGTCTTATCTGTTGAGCCCGTATCCACAATGATAATTTCATCCATAAGGTCTGCAACACTGTCAAGACATCTTGCAAGCAGTCTCTCTTCATTTTTTACGATCATACAAAGACTTATAGTAATCATAGAATCTCCGCTTTCATAGGCTCTACATCCACAACCAGATGCTGTCTGCCGCCATCTGCATAAACAAACACATCACGATAACGATTTCTCACACAAAAAGAACGGCTTGGGCAAACACGATAAAGTGTCGTATACGACAAATCCACCATACGCTCACCAATCCGAATCGCAAAATCTTTACCCTCTTTACGCAAAGGCACCGTTCCCAAATAACAAAATCTCTTCCCATTCCAATTATAAATCCGCGCTATACCATAAATTCTAATATAAAGCATCAAGACAGTCAATGCCATAACTATCATAAACATGCCGAGCATAACAGCCCGCAGCGTCTCCTCTTGCATATGTTTCCCTCTCTCACATTAATTTCCTGGCTCTTGCAAAATGTTTCCATCCGACCGTTGCACAATATAGACAAATCAACGCAGGGCACGCTTGCGCTGCATGTCGCTCGTAGCGGTACTAAGCTCGAAAAAACCTCGCTAAGTACCGACGGCTCCCTAGCACCCTGCTTATGATTTGTCTATATTGCACAACTAGGTTGTGGAAATAAAGAGTTTTGCAATTACCTATATTTATTCTACATTTTCGAAAAAGTGTTCCTATAAACTACTCCACAAACAGGAAGTTTCTACTATATATTGCTTTCATACTCTGCGCAGTCAATAATCATTCGCTTACATTTAGGACAGAAATTACTACTCACATGATTTGGAGATACCATTGTATGTTTAAGCCGGAAAGCAAATTGTTCTTTGTCGTCTGTAAGCAGACTTATCTTATGCTTTCTGGTACTCCAAAGTGCTAAGCCACAATTCAAATAACCTTGTAGCATTTCTATATCACAAAATGGACACTTCATTTCCTTTCCTCCATAGGGAGTATTTATTTAATCTGAACAATTGCGGAAATCTTTTCAAATAACCAGAACGTAGACAACATAAACAAAACCGGGGCGACCTTCGCTCCCGCGGTTCGAGCCCAGTTTGCATTTATATTGTCTACGTTCGTGGCCCTCCAATAACCCCGCAATTACCTAATGAGCTTCATGTTCGGTATGCAACAACATATGCGCCTTATGAGACATCGGCGCCTCAAAGAATTCGTCATACATTTCTATGATATCCTGATTTTCATGTGAAAAACGGATATTTGCATTTTCATCCAGATAATAGAGGTTCTTTCCTCTCTCGAATGCGAGTTCCTCTCCGTCGTGGATAGGCTGACCGCCGCCGCCGACGCAACCTCCCGGACACGCCATTACTTCAACGAAATCATAGTGGACTTCCCCGCGTTCAATCTTTTTAAGTAAAGCCCTCGTATTGCCAAGTCCGCTTACTACAGCAGTTCTGACAGTAATGTCATCTATTTGGAAATCGGCTTCAACTACACCATCAATTCCTTCGGTAGTTGAATTTCTGACAGATTTAAAAGCATCTGCCGGCGGATTTTCCTTTTTCACAAGATAGTATGCACTGCGAAGCGCCGCTTCCATTACGCCGCCGGTTACGCCAAAGATTACTCCGGCACCGGAGCCTTGCTGCATCGGACGGTCGCTTTCTATATCTGTAAGGGTATCAGGACTAATATGTGCGGAACGGATCATTTTTATAAGTTCCCTTGTTGTGATTACCGCATCAATGTCATGTCCCGCGTATTCCTCATAGAATAATTCCATCTCACGCTCGCCCTTCTTAGAAACACAGGGCATAACGGAGACCGTATAAATCTTGTCAGGAGACACATCTATTTTCTTTGCAAAATAGGTTTTCATAACTGCGCCAAACATCTGCTGCGGTGACTTCGCGGTTGAAAGTTGCTTAACCATATGCGGGAACTGGGATTTGATAAATCTTATCCAGCCCGGACAGCAGGATGTAAACATCGGACGTTCTTTTAATTCACCGTTTGTAAAGCGTTTAATGAACTCATTGCCCTCTTCCATAATTGTAAGGTCTGCGGAAAAGGTTGTGTCAAATACATAATCTGCTCCCATGCGTTTCAGGGCATCCAGAATTTTACCTACTGTTGCCTCCTCCGGTTTAAGACCAAGCTCTTCTCCCCATGCGGCACGTACTGCAGGAGCCACCTGTACTACCACTATCTTATCTTTGTCGGCAATCGCATTCCAGACTTTTTCCGTATCGTCGCGCACTCTGAGTGCTCCGACAGGGCAGTGTGTAATACACTGTCCACACAGTGAACAGTCTGCTTCTTCAATACTTTTTTGGCCTGCTACATTGACTGTGGTACGGGAACCGGTTCCCTCCACATCCCATACATTGAGTCCCTGTACCTTATCACAAACCTGAACGCATCTCATACACTTAATACATTTAGATGAATCACGAATAAGTGGGAATTCTTTATTCCAGGGCTGACGTTCAATTTCCTGTTTGTAAGGAATATCTATAATATTCAAATCATTTGCGACCTTTTGCAGGCTGCAGTTTCCGCTTCTTGAACAGGTTACGCAGCTGCAATCGTGTTGTGAAAGCAAAAGCTCTACAGTAGTTTTTCTATGTTTGCGCACCTTCGGGCTGTTGGTATAAAGTACCATGCCTTCTTCTACAACCGTATTACAGGATGTGATCAGTTTTTCCTTGCCCTCTAATTCAACTACGCACACGCGGCAGGCTGCTATCTCATTAATACCTTTTAAATAACATAATTTAGGAATCGGTATTCCGTTTTTTGCGGCAGCCTCCATAATAGTAGTATTTTCCTCTACGGAAATTTTTTTATTATCAATCGTAATATTTACCATAATGTCTCTCTGCCCCCCTTAAATATGCCATATCCGAAATGATCGCAGCGCAGGCACCTTCCGGCCTCCTGTTTTGCTTCATTTTCAGTCATGCAGTTTTCAACGCCTTCAAAATCGCATACTCTCTCGCATGCTTCACGCTCTGTAAGGTTAACTCTTCCGCAAGGCTTATGGTCGTCAAGACGCGGCTCGGGAATTTCAACTTCGCATGATATCTCATGGCGGTATCCAAGATACTCGTCGATATTGGCTGCCGTAACCTTAGCTGCCGCAATAGCTTTAATTACGGAAGCAGGACCGCTCGCGCAGTCTCCGCCGGCAAATACACCTGGCATATTAGCAAGTGCACCTGTACTTGTAGCTACGATCTTTCCTCTTGATACCTGTACTCCCGATTCCTCAAAATGGCGAGTTTCAATGTTTTGTCCGATTGCTACGATAAGCACATCGCAGGGTATGTATATATCTTTTTCACCGGTAGGCTTAACGCTTGCACGTCCGTCGCGGATTTCGCTTATCATCTGCGGCGTTACATAAATTCCTTTTACATGGTTATTTTCATCCACATCGATTGCCGCAGGTGCCTTTAATGTCTGAAGCTCTATTCCTTCGGCAACCGCACCGTCAATCTCACCGCGAAGCGCCGTCATATCGTCTACTCTTCTACGATATACAATGCTGACCTTCTTCGCGCCAAGACGTTTAGCAGTACGTACTGCGTCCATCGAAACGTTACCGCCGCCGATTACAGCAACTTCTTTGCCTGTCAGATCCATTATTTCATTTTTACCGACATTTCTAAGGAACTGGACTGCCGACAATATTCCGTCAGCGTTTTCTCCCTCAAGTCCGAGTTTCTTATCGGTGCTTGCTCCGATTGTGATAAGTACCGCATCGTACTGATCCCTTAAATCTTTGATCGTAATGTCTTTACCGATTTTGAGACCATGTTTTACCTCAACTCCGGTCTTCAATATACTATTAATATCCTCATCCAGCCTGTTTTTGGGAAGGCGGTAATTCGGGATACCGTATCTTAACATACCGCCCAGCTCAGGAAGCATTTCGAATACGGTCGTCTGGTGTCCCATAAGCTGTAAATAGTATGCTGCGCTAAGACCTCCCGGTCCTCCTCCGAGTACCGCAACTTTCTTTCCCGTTGATGGCGCACATTTAGGCGGCTCCACTTCTCCTGCAAAATCAGCAGCCACTCTTTTAAGTCCACGGATATTAACGGCATCATCCACCATATTTCTTCTACAACGAGCCTCGCAGGGATGCTCGCAGATAAAGCCGCATGTAGTCGGAAAAGGATTATCTTTTCTGATAAGACGGATTGCGTCCGCATATCTTCCTTCACGCACAAGCGCAATATATCCCGGAATGTCCACCTGTGCCGGACACGTAGCCATACAAGGCACCGGCTGGTGATATGTACATGTACAACGGCCGTTTCTTATGTGCTGCTCATAATCGTCACGATAGCCGATAAGACCTTTGTACACCATATTGGCGGCCTCATATCCTATCGCACAGTCCGCTGACTCCATAATGGAAAGTGCAGTCTCTTCCATTATGTCAAGAGTCTCCATTGTTGCATTTCCTTCAAGCACGTCCTCGATAAAGTGTCCAAGCTGTCCTAAACCTATACGGCATGGAACGCATTTTCCACAGGTCTGTGCATGACACAATTCCAAAAATGCTTTGGACATTTCCACCGGACATAATCCCGGCGGACTCGATTCAATTCTTCGCTCCAAATCCTTGTATAGTCCTTCCATGACTATTCTGGTTCTATTGGGCGAAATGATTTCCAATCTGCTCATAATATACCCCCATTTTTATATATTTTTGCTATTTCATTTTTGTCATTTAATTAAAACATATCCCCAAAATAAAACTTCTCACGTACTCCTCCGGTGTATTCCAATATTACATTCAAAAAACGCTCTCCGTATTTTTCATACTTATTTTCTCCCACACCGGTTACTTTAAGCATTTCGCTTTTATCAAAAGGTGACCTGACACACATGTCAACTAATGTCTTATCCGAAAAAATTATATAAGGCGGCATGCCTTCTTCTTTGGCAATAGTCTTACGCAGATCCCTAAGCTGCTCAAATAATTCTAAGCCTCTGGAGTTTAGAGTATCCGAACGGCGCATCTTAGACGATGCTCTTTTTGCGGTGGCCGAAGCTGTTTCTTTTTCGGTCTCCGGGTTTTTCTTAGGGCGTTTATATATGACACGTGTGTCACTTTTCATAATTTCATCTGCCTTGTCCGTCAATTTTAAAAGCGAATACTTATCGTTTGTCTGCCACAAGAGGTTATTCATCAGCATAATATTTATAATCTGCTTAATTTCGACCTCATTTATTTCACTCAGACTTCCAAATGATTTATATTCAAGTACGCCATATTCCCGCAGCTTGGCACGACTGCTGCCTGCAAGTATTCCTGCAATAACATTGATCCCATACCGCTGACCTGCCTCCACTATGCAGGAAATGATTCGTAAAGCCGCCTCCGTAACATCAACTTCTTCAAATTCTCTGTTGCAATTAAGACAGTTGCCACAATATGGTTCACCTTTTTCACCAAAATAATTAAGAATATACTCCCTGAAACAAGCGGTTAACATGCAATAATGAGTCATAGCCTTAAGGCGTTCCTCATCCCGTTCCCGTATGGCATTAATCTCATCCTGTGTATATTCACCGTTCTGTTCTTTATTATCTAACAAAAAGCGATTAATTACAACATCTTGCGCGGAATATAATAAAATACATTCGGCGCGCTCGCCGTCACGTCCCGCACGCCCCGCTTCCTGATAATAATTTTCCAGACTCTGCGGCATATTGTAATGAATTACATAGCGGACATTGGACTTGTCTATACCCATGCCAAAGGCATTGGTGGCTATCATAACAGGAGTCCGGTCATAGATAAAATTTTCCTGATTCAGCCTGCGTTCCTCACTCGTTAACCCCGCATGATATTTTGTAACCGCAACATCCTGTTTACTTAGCTTTTCATAAAGATTATCCACATTCCTTCTGGTAGCGCAATAAATTATTCCGCTATCCGTGCTGTGCTTATCTATATAATCTATGACATATGTGTCTTTTTTCTTCGGAGTTTCCACCGCAAAATAAAGATTTTTCCTGTCAAATCCGGTGACAAGTATGTCAGGATTTTTCAATCCAAGAACGCAGACAATATCTTCTTTTACATTCTCGGTAGCTGTTGCGGTAAATGCGGTGATGATCGGTCTTTTATCCAGTTTATTTATGAATTGTACGATTTTCAGATAACTCGGGCGGAAATCCTGTCCCCACTGCGATATACAATGAGCCTCATCCACTGTAAGCATGGAAATCTCCACCTGTCTGACAAAGTTCATAAAATCATAGGTTTCAAGCCGTTCAGGCGCCACATAAATGATCTTGTACTGTCCGGCAGCCGCCAGCTGCAAAGCTTTGGAAATCTGGGATTCACTCAGGGAACTATTGATATAGGCGGCATGAATACCCGCCTGATTTAATGCCTGAACCTGATCCTTCATCAAGGATATAAGCGGTGAAATGACTAATGTAATTCCCGGCATAAGAAGCGCAGGAACCTGATAACAAAGAGACTTACCGGCTCCAGTAGGCATGATGCCAAGCACGTCCTTGCCATCTAAGATGCTGCCTATCAGACTTTCCTGGCCTTCCCTGAAAGAGGTATAGCCAAAGTATTTATTAAGTATATCGAATTTATCCATAAATTATTTTAACAAAGCGTTGGGGGCTTTGTCCTCTCATTGTATATTTCTGACCTGGCGGTTACGAAAGTCTTTTTTCTGAATTAATTATTAAATAACTCATAATAAAATATATACTGCTGCATAACGCCCTGATAACCGTCATATCTGTCATTTGGAAAGCCATTCTGATAATGGCCGTTAAGCGCCTGATTGATATGTGTGTCAATCGGGAAGGCCTGTAAATGGTGTAAGGCAAAAAGGCATATGCAGTCTGCAACCTTTCCCCCTACTCCGTATAATTTAAGCAGCTCTGTTCTTGCCTCCGGATATGACATATTAGCTAAATCATCCAGACTTATATCTCCCGAAACTATACTTCCTGCGGTACGGACTACATATTTACTGCGGTAGCCAAGATTGCATTCCATCAGCGCATCCTCTGCCAAGCCGGACAACGATTCCGGTTTAGGAAACGAATAGAATGTTTTACCCTGTGGAGTCATCTGAGCTTCTCCGTAACGTTCACATATATTATTTATGCATCGTCTGATTCTGGTAATATTATTTTGCTGCGAAATCAGGAATGTTACAATCATTTCCCATAAATCCTGATGCAGAATACGAATTCCGGAGCCAAAAGCCGCCGCCTTAACCAGATATTCATCCGCGGAATCAATCCGGGAAATATAGCCAGCATAATCGTTATCTAAGTCAAAATACTTTTTCCAAAAATCATCAAACTCGGAATCATCACAATGAAAAATACACTGGTTTCCCTGCTGTTCCACTTCAAGATAGCGGTTACCGGCAATTACACTGTATAAATTGTCACTTTCCTGAAACATACGAAAACACTGACCGGATTTACAGATTTGCTCTAGACTGAAATTATCTTTAGTTATGTTAACCACTTTTGTAACCATTCCTTTTTATGTAATTTTGTATAGAATTACCATATGAATATATATTTACTATACATCTTTTTGCAAATTTTGACAATAATGGATTGTCTTAAATTATGATTTGCTTATGCAAGCCATCCGTCACTGCCCGATAATACACGCTCTTTGGTAAGGCATCCGGCTTCTTCACTACTTAATTTTTTAACAAAATCGGCTCGCCCGGAAAAGGCTTCGTCTGCATCACTATTTGTATCACTGTCTAATTCGCTGTCATAAACCCCATATAAAACATTTTTTCTTGCATTTTCTTTATTCCAGTCATGAAATAATTTAGGATGGATATGATCAGCCATATCACAATCAATAAATACAGTTTTAGCGTAATCACGCCAAGGTCTTCCTAAATACACAGTTTCCTGCGGGCACTCATTTGATATAAGGTGACATTCACTAAAGACATAGCCATACGCTTCTCCTTCCGGCGTTGACGCTGCCGTAATATATCCCTGTATGTGCTGCCCTGATTCCTCGTCTATTTCTATCTCTTTACCAATTTCGGTTACGCCCTCTGGCACATGCCTAAGTGATTCAATAGTGCAGTTTTCAAAATATGCCGTGGCGCTTCCGAAAATGAAATCCACATCTCCGCAAATATAACAATTCGTATAATACTGTCTCCCATGAATTCTCGGTGCAAATTGCTTAGGACCTATGAAACCGTTTTTTATAATTTCCTTGGGTGGAAGAGGTCCTGTAAAAAGGGTATCCTGATGTCCGATAATGTTGCAGGAATTTATGACAAGTCTGTCACCATCTGCATATAAGGCGATTCCCTGTCCATGCGAAAGAGAATCTCCCGAAGCATTTTCTATGGTAAGATTCTTTAAAGTAACATCGTGGGCGTCAATAAATACAGAGTAGGAACGGAAAGTTCCCCTCTTCAGCCCATCCTCCATTATAAAAAAGGCGTAATCATCATATGTAAGAATCGTGTCTTTATTGCTTTCACCAATTCCTTCAAGAGTGACATAGGATCTGTCGATTGTGATCTTTTCATGATAAATTCCCGGGGCAATGTAAATAGTCACAGGCGTCTGATTATCCTTTGGTATGCTTTGTATTGCCTCTGTAACGGATGTGAAATTATTGACACTATTGTCATTTTTTGAAACATATATTTTTTCCTGCATTACAACTTCATTCCTTGTATTAATATTTTATCTAGGTAATTACGATACTAAGGTATTTGAAATAATTTGTTTTACAATCACCTATTAACATTATATAAAAAACAGAACAGCAATTCAACTGCTGCCCTGTCTTAATCTCAATGCCCTGCTTTAGCCTGCTTTTTATGCTTTAAGCTAAAACCTTTTTATCTTCTTAGTCGTATTTTTTTCAAACTCCGTATCCCGCACCTTAAGCTTAAATATACGCTTATAAAGCGGCGCTGCTTTATTGTAATCATCTATAATGCTCTGAAGCTGTGCCTGTACATCCTTAATCCTTTTCTTCTTAACATACTCAAGATCGGGGAAGATTTCCGCTTCGATAACGCCGTCACTCTCGCGTACAAGAACTTCCTGCACCAGACGGTTTTCACCAAGTTTGTTTTCAATTTCTTCAGGTGATACATTCTCGCCGTTTGGCGTAATGATCAGATTCTTCTTACGCCCGGTAAGGAAAATGAACCCTTCCTCATCTATGTAGCCAAGGTCTCCCGTCTTAAGCCAGCCATCCTCAAGTGTCTGTGCCGTTTCTTCGGGCATTTGGTAATAACCCTGCATAACGCTTGTACCCTTTACCCATATTTCTTCATCTACGATTTTCACCTCGCAGTTTGGCATAGCTTTTCCTATGGAACCTTTTTTCATTGCGTCATTGCGGTTCATACTTATAACAGGGGCGCACTCGGTCATTCCGTAGCCCTGTAAAATGGTAATATCATACTTTTTAAAGAAATCAACATATTCAGGATTCAAATAGGCTCCTCCGCTGCATACCGTATGGAACTGCTTGCCAAATACCTTAGCCTTGATGATCGGTGCAGGAATAAGCGCTGCTCCCTCAAGTTTCTTCGCAAGCGTTTCTATCATGAGCGGAACCATCAGAATCATATTCGGCTCGAAAAGTTTAATATTCTGGGCCACTCTCAAAAGAGAATCATTTATACATATGATCGCGCCTATGGAAGTTCCCTTCAAAATATCCATACTCAGGCAGTACGCATGGTGTATTGGCAGCACACTCATTATAACCATTCCCGGCTCATATCCCATATCCTGTGCAGTTGCATTCTCTGCCAGATTTCTATGGGTAAGCATTACGCCCTTACTTTTACCGGTGGTGCCCGATGTGAACATGATCGTAGCCAAATCTTCCGGCTTAGGTTCATAATCTGCCTTCGGCTGTGCCTTCGCAATAAGCTCCCACATATGCAAAACATCGGGAACCTTGCTTTCTGCCTCCATTGCTACAATGTTTTTAAGCTTAGGACAGCTTGCGGCCGACATGGCAGCTACTCCCGCCTTAGTCTCATCATAAACAAGCGTAGTCACATCTGCCCTGTCAAGCAGCTCGCACAAATCTGCATCCGGAAGGTTTGCATCAAGCGGCACTGCCACGCTTCCTCCGTTCACGATACCGTAATATGCTGTAATCCATGAGTAAGACGTCGCTCCTATTATAGCGATGTGCTTTCCCTGTTCCCCCAGCTCTTCAATCGCTGAGGTAAAACGTTCACTGTCTTCTCTCAGTTGTCTATATGACTTAGTCTCCACAGCCGTCTCTTTTTTACCGCTCTCTCCGGCGCTTTTCACCTTATATCTGACTGCGTCCTGCGTATCATAAGCTTCTGCTGCCTTTACAAGCAGTTCCCGTATTGTACTGCGTAATTCAACCATATATACTCCTATCTGCGTGAACTTCACGCCTGTTAATCAAATATAAAGAAACTATTGCAGCTTTGAAAGATAGTCCACTGCTTCCTGCACTGTGCGGATGTCTGCTGCATCTTCCGGATTAATCTCAACTTCCAACGTATCCTCAACCTCACCGAGCATACTCATAAAATCAAACGAGGTGAAACCCAAGTCTTCCATAAAACGCGACTCCGGCTTTATATCCTCTCTTTTAACCTCAACGTAATTTACTATAATATCTGCTAATTGATCAAACATTTTTCTACATCCTTTCTTTTTTATTTTATATTACACCAGTTTTATAATATCTCCAATCGGAAGATCAGGATTCTCTATACCTTTGAACATAATCTTACATATATAGTAATAAAAATATTCAAGCTGTTCTTTGGTATAAGCCTTCGTCTGATGCTCGAAGCTGAAGTCGAGTCCGTTGTCTTCCGGTCTATGCATAACTGTCAGGTACATTCCGTCCGAATAATAACCGTTGCAGTATCTCTTTGTTTTGTATCTGATACCACCCAAGTCCGTCAGACCTTTTTCCCTTAAAGTTGCCGGCTGATAGGTGAGCGATATGGTCTCATAGCCCATACCTCTCGGAGGATTATAGCACTGTCCCCTGTAAGCAAGATACTCTGCAGGATTAAAATTCACATAACGGAATACTTCATTCTGTCTGTCCCTGATTTCATGAATTCCTTCCAGAAAGGTCTTATCCTCTGAAATCACTGTTCTAAACGGGAAGCAGTGAATACGCGTACCGCCTGATTTTTTCTCCAAAAGCGTAGCCCTGCGTGCATACGCGATCTGCATCGACACATCATCGCATTGGTTAAGTTTTTGCAGATAAGTACGTATACCCATAACAAGCAGACATTGTAATGATATATGCTGTTCTTCGCAAAATGTCATAAGCCGCCTTGTCGGTTCCTCCTCCAGATGGAAAATATCTATAGCAGCCGCAAAACTGTCTGAGCCGGTTACTGCTGCCCTGAGATTAGGATTACCTGTTGCCGCCCTTGCTTCCTCAAGTTTCTTCGGACCTTCTATACCGTTGTAAATAGGCTCCGACTCCTCGATCAATTTGTGGAAATATTCCCTGTCTCTTGCCTGAGCCTTGCTGCCGGCTTCATAAGCCAGATCTTTCTCAACCTGCTCGATATACGAACGCATGTCCGCCGGATACGGAATTCCTTCAAAGTTGGCGTTACAATACAGCTCTATAACATCCTTCATAAAACAGATTAACGATTGAGCGTCAAGAAATCTATGGTCTCCCACAATAAACATACCTTCAAAACCATCAGGCGTCTTAATAATCGTAACTTTGTTCATTGGCATATCTTCTTTATCAAAAGGTATACGCGTCCATGCAGTCATCTCGGCTTCTGCTTCTTCCATAGTTTTTCCCGAAAAATCCACAAAGTCTATTTCACGTTCTTCTTTATCTACAATGTACTGATACCATTCTTCTTCTTTCTTGTCATACGCCAGTCTTGCCCTCATGGACTCGCAGCGTTCGTATGCTTTGTAAATGGCCTTCCTAAGTTCGTCAATATTCAGTTCAAACTCTATTGTAAGACTCGTGCCCACATTCAAAATCTCTTTTCCCGGACAGTACTGCGAATAAAAATTATGGAACTTCTGCGCCACTGTCAGTTGATATACTTTGTAACCTTTTCTTGTCTTCATATTAATACCCTGCCTTTCACCCTAATATTTCTTCCGCGAACTCCGTCAGCGCCTTTTCATAAGTCTCCATATCCTTGTAGTAGCTCTCTGCATGGGACGCACCCTCTATGATCAGCTTGCGTTTAGGTGAGGCACAGTTGTCATAGATTTCGTCGCACATACTGCATGGTACAAAAGTATCAGCCGAACCATGTATGAAAAGTATGGGTACTTTAGCCTTTTGTACCTCGCGTTTAGCATTGCATTCATCCATTCCGTAGCCGGCTAATTTCTTGTTGATCAAATCAGCTCCCTGTATGGCCGGAAATGCCGGCAAATGATACATATTGTTAAGCACATGGGTGAACACTTCCTTAGGCGAGGTAAAAGCGCAGTCAGATACAATACCTTTTACATTGTCGGGTAAATCCAGACTGCTTGTCATAAGTACCGTGGCGCCTCCCATAGACGTACCATGAAGCATGATCTTAACATCTTTGCCGCACTTATCTATCAGCCAGTCGATCCATTCAAGCGCATCCTTCCTGTCCAGACAGCCAAAGCCTATATACTCGCCCTCGCTCTCACCATGAGCTCTTGCATCCGGCAGCAATATAGCATAACCTTGCTTAAGAAAATAATCCGCTATTGCCACATGATTGCTGAGTCCCTCTCCCGTATAGCCATGAAAACATATTACTGCTTTTTTTACCTCTGAATCATTGATTGGCGGAAAATATGCAGCATGCAGCTTAAGTCCGTCAAAAGAGGTAATATATACCTCGTTGTAAGGCTGATCCAGCACGAAGTCTTTTCGCTCCTCCATAAGCGGAAAATACTTGCTCCAATCAGTGCCTGACATTTTCATAGTTCTTTCTGTCTTGGCATTATTACGTTTCATAGTCCGGTTATAAAAATATACCGTTTCACCTATTCCTGCCGCAGCAAAAAGACCTGTGGCGGCAGCTATGTTTTTCAACGCTCCCATAAATATTTTTCCCTCTCTTTATATTACTTCTTCTATTTAAATTATTTTTTCTTCTTACTTTCCTTCTCTGCGGCTTTCTTGGCCACAGTCTTGACCACTGTTTCGACCACTTTATCAGCCGCCTTTTTTGCGACATTTTTCTCGCTTTGCATGGCACTCTTTTTCATTTCTATGATTTCTTTTAAACGAAGCGCCTTATCTATATTGCCTTCAACCTTAAGCTTTTGCTCGGTAAAAGCCGCAACCGGATCCAAATCTCCATCTGCAATCTTAATGAGTACGTCCGGCGCACAGGTAAACATTGCATCCCTGTCATAATATTCATATGGCTCTACATAAAGGTTTCCCTCTTTTACCTCCACATAGAAAATACCGCCTGCCTCTTCGTCTGCAATATTAAACTGGAAAGCAAGATGTTCATGAATGTCACTCACATCCGCTCCCATAAACTTTCCTTTTAATTCGTAAAATAACTCTGCGTATGTCATTTTTCTCCTCCTCAAAAACATTTTTCGACCATCAGTCGATTAAACACGGTATAACAATAACACACTTTTCGACCGTTGGTCAATTCTTTTTTCCATAATTTATATAAATTTTGTATAAAAATTTTTATATGTTTTTGTACAACTATTTGTAATTGTCCGAAAACTATATTTGTGCTATTATTGCTTAATGAGGTGATTATTATGCCGGATGCGAAAAAATATGAGAAAATTTTAGATGCTCTCCAGCATCTGCTGGCGGACAGGACTATACAAAATATTTCGGTAAGCGATATTGCCAGACAGGCTGGGATAGGAAAAGGCAGTATATATTATTACTTCCCTTCAAAGGAAGCTATTTTGGATGCCCTGATAGAAAGAAATTATGAAAAACCGATCAAAACGGCTAAAAATCTTGCCAGTCAGACAGAGATATCGCCGTTTACCCGTATGGCGATGATCTTACAGGCATGCCGCAACTCATCAGCTGCATTTTTAAAGCATGGTCATACCACCGTAGATGCAAGAACCAGCGCGCAGGATATCGCCTTTTTACACCAAAAATATATGAATCACCTCATTTCGGAATTAAAGCCCGTTTTGACAGAGATCATAAAACAGGGGATTGCTTCGGACGAGATACATTTTGAACACCCGGCAGCTCTGGCTGAGATCGTGCTTATCGTGCTTGCGGTCAAACTCGACAGTACTTTTTTGTCCGCCACCGCCGAAGACTCGGAGGATACAATACGGGGACTTGTAGCATTACTTGAGAAAGGCACCGGAGTACCACAGGGGACGCTGAATTATCTGACGCTGCCCGTTAATGGAATGTAAATTTAAAGCATGGAATATTAACATGAATGTAACTATCAAAAAAACGAACTTAATCAGCCGTTTTATCGGTGATAAACAATTTTATAAAATGGTGCTTGCCGTTGCGATACCGATCATGCTTCAGAACGGGATTACCAACTTTGTAGGCCTCCTTGATAATATCATGATAGGCCGTATCGGCACTGAACAAATGTCAGGAGCCGCTATTGTCAATCAGTTGATTTTTGTATACAATCTCTGCATATTCGGCGGCGTATCCGGCGCCGGAATCTTTACGGCACAATATTACGGACAAAAATATACGGAAGGCATACGAAATACCTTCCGTTATAAATTATGGCTGTCATTAATAATTACAGCCGCAACCATTGTACTTTTTATTGCTTATGGTTCATCTCTTATAAGTATGTATTTAAAAGGAGATCCACAAAGCGCACAGGCTATAGCGACCCTTATGTACGGCAGACAATACATGCTGATCATGCTTGTTGGACTTTTGCCCTTCATGCTGGCGCAGGTTTATTCAAGTACGCTTCGTGAATGCGGGGAAACCGTTCTTCCGATGAAAGCCGGTATAATATCAGTCCTGGTAAACTTATTTTTTAATTATTTACTTATATACGGAAAATTCGGTTTTCCAACACTTGGCGTTCAGGGCGCCGCTATTGCAACGGTCATTTCACGTTATGTAGAAGCATTAATTATTGTCAGCTGGGCACACCGACACAAAGAACAAAACCCTTTCGTGGACAAATTATACAGCACGCTTAAAATACCGGCATCACTGGTTCAGAAAATACTTATAAAAGGAACCCCGCTGCTATTAAACGAAACCCTGTGGGCGTCCGGTATGGCCATGCTTTCCCAGTGTTATTCCGTGCGTGGGCTCAATGTTGTTGCCGGAACAAATATTTCAAGCACTGTAAGTAATCTGTTCAATATTTCGTTCATGGCTATGGGTAATGCCGTAGCAATTATCGTCGGTCAGCTCCTCGGCGCCGGAAAAATGGACGAGGCCAAAGATAAGGCCAATAAATTAATTGCTTTTTCCGTAGCATGCTGCAGCCTTGTCGCGCTCGTTATGCTGCTTATGTCTCCGCTTTTTCCAATGCTTTATAACACGAATGAAGAAGCAAGACAGCTTGCCAAATATTTTATTATAATAAATGCAATTTTCATGCCGCAGAACGCTTTTCTAAACGCAGCCTATTTTACGCTTCGCTCAGGCGGTAAAACTGTTATTACCTTCCTGTTTGACAGTGTTTATATTTGGTGTGTAAGCGTTTCGACTGCTTTTATACTAAGCCGTTTTACAACGCTGTCTGTAATTGCAATTTATATAATCGTGCAACTGGCGGATATGATCAAATGTATAATAGGATTTATACTGGTTAAAAATGGAGTTTGGATACAGAATATTGTTTCCGACTAAAACAGACTCAATTGCTCATACTTATCCGGCAGCTCCCTCATAAACCGGAAACATTCTGAAATGTCACATACAATCCCGTTTTCCCTGCATCTTTTTACAAGTAAATCCATAAGTTCAGCATTTTTATCACTGTTCACTTCGTATTCGTTGCCGTACTTTTGTTTATATTTCTGCTTCAAACCCGGAAAATGCTTATCCAGGGCAGCATAATAATATTCCCTGTTGCCCTCTCTTAAGGTCATTCCCATTCCAAAACTTATAATCCCGTATACTTTTGCCTTAATGCAGTAATCTAAAATTCCTTCTATATTTTCCTTAGAGTCGTTAATACCGGGCAGTATAGGGCTCAGCCAAACAATTGTCGGAATATCGTTTTCCCGGAATACCTCTAATGCCGCTGCTCTTTGTCCGGTAGTGCATACATTAGGCTCCAATATTTTACAGAGTTCTTCATCGTAGGTCGTCAATGTCATTTGCACAACACATTTTGCCTTCCGATTAATACTTTTTAACAGATCCAAATCTCTGAGTATCCTATCCGACTTAGTTTGAATGGCCACCCCAAAACCATAATGATCTATAATCTCTAAACATCTTCTTGTCAGTTTCAGCGTTTCCTCACAGTGCATATAGGGATCGCACATTGCTCCGGTCCCTATCATGCACTTTTTTCTTTTGGATTTAAGCGAGCGTTCCAGCAGTTCCGGTGCATTTTGTTTTACCTCGATATCTTCAAATTCGTGCGTAAAATTATAGCATTTACTTCTGCTGTCACAATAAATACAACCATGGGTGCAGCCTCTGTAAATGTTCATGCCGTTGTTTGAAGACAATATTCCTTTGGCGTCTACAAAATGCATATCAATAACCGTGCCTTTCTCTCAACCTGCGATATTTGTGACTGCAAGGCACAATATTCGCAAGACAAATACATTTTTCACACTGTTTTCTACCCGTAGTGATTCACTTACTATTTTTTCTTTACCGGAATCCAAATCTCAGAATAATACTTTTCGTCAAATGTTCCCTTGGGATATTTACTGGGATCCTCATACATTTCAATACAATATCCTGCGGCAAGCTCATACCCCTTAAGCGTCGGAAGCCATTCTGAAAAAATCTTGGCATGAACATTCTGCATAGAATCCGGCATAGCTCCTTTGCAGGGAAATACAGCCCATGTAAAAGCCGGTATTGTTTTGGTAACGAAGCCCTCCGGAATATCCTCTATGGGGTTATAAAGATCGGCAATCATATATTCAAATTCATTCTGCTGCATTGCTTCGTCAATATTAATCCCAAACATCCCGCACACATGCTTGTTGTTTCCCTTTTCGCTATGCTCCTTCCAAAACTTCGGAACCGCTTCATTAGCTCCCTCATAGGAAAATTTCTTAAGTGCTCCAATAACCGTAAAACTGTCTTTTTTTGTCATTCTGTAATCCATAACATAACCACCTTCCAATGATAATTTAATTTTCAGCGGTGCAAATGCTTTAATCATCGTTTTGTTTTTTTGCACCATAGAAGGTGTTGCGCCATGAAATCTGGTAAAAGCCTTCGTAAAACTATCCGGTGAATCCCATCCATATTTTATCGCAATATCGATAACTTTTGCATCGCCCGACGCCAACTCTTCCGCGGCAAGAGCCAGTCTGCGATTACGGATGTATTCGGAAATTGTATATCCGCACAATAAACTAAAACCTTTTTGAAAATAAAAAGCAGATATATTTACATGTCCGGCAATATCTTCTAAAGAAATATCTTCAGTTATATTGTGCTCTATATACTCAATAGCGCCACTAATAGCTTTGGTCCATTCCATATACACACCTCCTGCTGTATGTATAGTCTATCATTGCAAGCTGTGCATTACCCGATTTTACTTGCTAATATTTGTCCGGGATTTCTTCCATGGGCGGCCATTCTTTGTCCATCCCTTTGCTTTCCAGTACTCTACATCTGCTTCATTCCAACCACTTTTCTGCAGTAATAACATAATATTAAAAAATGCCCTGCTCTTAATTGAAGGGCGTACTTTTCCATAGTTTTTCTTGATTTTTCTTGCTAAAGAAGATGTATCCTTATCAATACGCTTTTTCTTTTTGTCACTTACCTTATTCCATGATGTCTGCATAACGGCTATTCCGTATTTGTAGATTTTGGCTACTCCCCAGAAAAACATACTGTCCGCCATATCCTTATTAGTACTCTTTATTCCTGCACCCGCGGCAGTTGAAACGCATACGGCCTGTTTACTAAACATCTTCGCCTCCGGCCTATGTACCATCCACCTGTAACCATAATGATCCAAAAGCGCTTTCATTGAACCGGTTGCATGATACACATACACAGGACTTGCTAAAATTATGACATCTGCGTCATCTAACGCTTTTGTAATAGGTTTTAGCGTTTCATAATGAGGACACAGCGTTTCGGATTTCGCAAAGCATGATGTACAGCCTACACAAAAAGAATCGAAATCTCTTGGCAGAAAAAATTCCGTAATTTCACCGTTTAATTTCTCTGCACTCATTCTTGCAATATGATAGGTGGAGCCTTTGTGGCTTTGTCCGTGGATGATGGTTATTTTCATTTTTATTCTCCTATAAACTTAATTTTCCTATATAACAACTTATGTATGTTTCCTGCCAATGTATCTGCATACCCTGCTTTTATAATCAGAATACTCCCCGCCAAATACCGTTAATAAATACTTTTCTTCCTGCAATATCTGTAAATGCAGCATAATCATTGCCCAAAGTGAAAGTATCAATAATACCGGGTTAAAAAACATAAACAGAATTCCCAGATACACGCAGTCAAAGGCTAAGAATGCCGGATTTCTGCTGATTTGGTAAATTCCGTCCTTTACCATTTTCGTTTCATCGTCTCTTGCCAGACCAGCTCGCCAGCTATCTTTCATAGTTATGACCGCAACAGCAAAAATAATGTCTCCTGCAAAACCTATAATAATCCCGATAATACTAACAGTCTGCGAAAATGACACAACTGTCATAACGCTCATAACATCAGCTATACCGACCGAATATGTCGCTATTTTCAAAATTAATTCAACAAAGAACGTTTTATCCTTTTTACCGCCTTTTGCCATTTGGTCGGTCTGTATTCCTTTTCTCCTTTGTAAGATCATTTTTCCAAAGTATATTGAATAAAAGATCAGTAATATTATTATGCCTATGATTTTCATGCGTTTTATTCCTTTTATTTTAGAGTTTCTTTTATTGTAGAATTCCTTTTTATTGTCGAATTTCCTTCCGATGATTCAAATGGATGCCAATATGCCCGATTCCTAATATGATGACAGCAATTCCAAGGAAAATATTTTTCCCATATATCGCAAGCAAAAAAAATGCCGCCACCGGTAATGTCGCGCCTGCAACGGGAATTCCAATAATACTACTGTAGAAATCCTCCATTGTTTTACTGCTCATAAAATACCTGATCCAATATATTTCATATAGTGTCATCAATAATACAGCCGCCAGCAGCCAGATACTCCACACACTAATTACCCCGATATTAAAATCTGAAAAAATCAGACACAGCGCACTGACAGTCACTTCTCCGATTCGCTCAAAAGCAAGTAGAAACTTATTTTCATTTATGACATACTTGTCATAATCTTTCGGTTGATTTTTGATCCAGATCCAATTAGGAATCATGAGCATCGCCAGGAAAATCAGTCCAACATATGAAAAGCCGAAATGCATTATTTTACCCTCCATCACTCCGCATACTTCTTCAACTCATACACCCTTTCTTTTGTCAATTCGGCAGCTTTATCAGCTTCTACCAAAGGACGCAGGGTTCCGAGCTCATATACTTCTCCGGCGGCTTCTACCTCAGCCTCTTTAAATGCAATCCATTCCCTCTCTTCCGTTCTAAGAGCTTCCATCGTGTCATCATCAAGTTCTGACTCCAACAGCTTCCATACAACATTTAAAACGTTATCCCACGTCTGAAATAACTCTTCGCTAGTCATTTTCAGGTCTGCCTGCGAAGCAGCTTCCTGCAGTCTCGCTCTAAGCTCTGTGTCGCGTTCCTCAGCAAAAGAAATCTCCATTTCAATTCTTTCCAGCAGGCTTTGCTCCTCATACACATAACTCGAAAACCCTTGTTCCATATTTACATTATAAAGACCATAATACGGAAGTTCCGTTTCCGTAGTGCTTTCCAGATTATAATATCCAACCCACCTTAAATACTCTTCCGGCAGCTCTGCCAGCTTTGCGCCCGGAAGATACAAATAGAATTCCTCTCCGTCATCCAGTCCATAAGCCGTTGAATAAATATTGCGGACGCCGTCTATTATCTCCTCTTTTTCCGGCTCATACTTATACTCAATGGACGCCAGTCTCAGCTTATAAGTAAACTCATCTATCTTTTCCGGCCCGTCGAACCTGCCTGTAAATTCACAAAAATACAAGGTTCCGTTTGGATAATTTTCTCCGATATCCCCCATGTCAGTGTCATGAAAAATTCCCCTAAAAGTTCCGTCACCATTAATAAAAAGCTCAGTTGACCATGCTCCTGCTCCGCTGCTGAAATAAAATACTCTGTCAGATAGATTCTCTAGGGAAAAATCTGATTCTGTATTTTCTGCTTGTGATGGCTGTGCGGTCTGCGGTTCTGACGATGGGGATTCTTTTGTTTCTTCTGAATGTTCTGTTTCTGTTTTTGGGGATTCTTCTTCTCTATCAAAGTCCTTATCGATTTGCTCCTCAGAGAGATTTTCATTTGTCATCTGCTGTATCTGACTGCTGTCCGATTTCTGGCAGCCGGATAATAATATTATAGTTAAAAGTACAGTTGTCAAGATAATCTTCTTTTTCATTTTGTTTCTCCCTTACACAATCAAAGTCTCTTCCTCATACAAACCGATTTCTCCATACCAACATAATGTCCATAGTTTGGTATAACTTCGTAACCGATTTTTCTATATAATGCCATAGCCGATACAAGCACTTCTCCGGACTCCAATATAAAATACTTATATCCTTTTTCCCTGGCTTTCTCCTCAAGCATTTTCATAAGCTCATTAGATATTCCCTGTCCACGATATTCCTTTTTTACGAATACTCTTTTTACCTCTGCACATTCATCATCATACTTCTTAAAAGAGGCACTTCCTACAGGGATATCATTATCATAAGCCACAACAACGTCATGAATATCGTCTAATTTATTATATTGAACATACTCGGCCCTATTTTCTTCACCGCCTACAATTTCATTTAAAAAGTCATCTAACCCATGACACAATTCAATAAAATCCTGATTACATCCATCTGTGTATTTAAATCTAATCATTATTCAATGACCTCTTTTCTTTGCTTCCTCAAGTAATTTCGGTTGTATCTCCGGATATGTCCACTCTTTCGGAAGTGCATCCATAATTACAATTTTTTCTATTTCACTATGTAATTCTCCCTCAAACGACTTTACATCTGCGCAGTATAACATTCCAAAGCTTTCCTGTACATCATTACTGCAATCTTTTATAACAGAATATACACAAATCGGATTAATGCTAAAATCAATTGCTCCGGTTTCTTCGTAAAGTTCTCTTTTGGCTGTATCAAGAATCATCTCGCCCGGCTCTCTGTGACCACCCGGAACCTCTAATGTATTTCTGCACCTATGCTTACAAAAAATATATTTGCCCTCTGTTTTTGCAATGATTACCGCAAATTTTAATAATTCATCATCCACATTTTCATAAAAGTTCACTACCATTTTCTATTATTCTCCGACCAATTTATAATGCATAAAATTTCCATTCTTTACAAATCCAAAATCAGTATACAGCAATACCCCCATATCCGAAGCAGTAATCTGAACAGTACCGCAGCCATACTCTCTTGCCTCATTTACAACCCTTGATAGCAATTCTTTTGCAATGCCCTGTCTGCGATATTCCTTATCAGTAAACATACTTGAAAGCAAGCCAATCTTTCCGTTAGGACAACCAAAATAAGGCGGTTTCTCCACAAATGACATTCCGCTTGTTCCGACAATTTTATCACCATCCATAGCCAGCCATGACACAAAAGTTCCATCTGACATATGGCGATCATAATAATCTTTCAAAGCCGGCTTTAAGTCTATATCCTCTTTTGCACCCTCTTCCCGTAACTGGTTAATTCTCATATCAATAAAAACTTCCAGATCATTCTCCGTTAATCTTCTATACTCCAGTGCCATGCTCTTTTCTCCATTTTCTGATATTAACGCAATACTGAACTTCTTTTAACTCTTTTCCGCCTATATTATCATTTAAGTAATGTCCACTCTGCATAAATCCCATTTTTTCATAAAATTTCCTGGCTCTTAAATTATCTTCAAGCACCCATAAAAATATATCATGAAAACCAAGACTTTCTAATTCACCAATAACAGTCTCAAGGAGATACTTGCCATATCCTTTTCCCATATATTCCGGTAAAAAGTATATCGACACAATCTCTCCAAAATTGTCATAGTCAGGAAATCTGGATTTGCAATAACTGGCTGTACCGACAAACATGCCGTCTTCAATTAACACAAGAGTATGCCTTCCTTCTTTATCCAGATTGGAGCACCAACAACCTTCAGGAATACTTTCAAGATAACTTTGCGGAATAATATCTCTATATGCAAATTTCCAGCTTTCCTCATAAATATGGCTGATTGCAAATCTATCATCATCTTTTGTGATATGCCTGATTTCCATAATATAAGCATGCCTTTCTCTCAATCTGCGATATTTGGGCCGACGCCAACAGCGTCTTGGTACTAAATTTCCCTAATCAAAGAATACATTTTCATATCTACAACTTTTCCGTTTTTAAACGCATTACTTCTAAGCAACCCCTCAAACTGAAAACCCGCTTTTTCTAAAACACGGCATGACGCCACATTATAAGCAAATGGCTCAGCAAATATTCTGATGATATCAGTATGCTCAAACACATAACTGCAAGCCTGCTTTACGGCACATGTTCCCAAACCTTTGCCCCAATAAGGCTCTCCGATATAATACCCCATTTCAGCAGTCCTAAAATGGATGTTATCACATCGAAAAATCCCTATACTGCCAACTACCTTATTATCAACAGTTATCGCAAATGCAAAAGTTTTTGTTTTATCAGCCGAAAGCATTGACGTAATATATTCCTGCGCATCGTTTTTTGTATATGGATAAGGTAATCCGTCACGCAGGTTGTTAAGTATGTTTTTATTATTCAACATTTCCGCCAAACCGGCTGCATCTTCTATTTTCCATTCACGTATCATACACTCCATATACATTCTCTCCTTGCTGTAATCTAAAAATAAAATAGCATTAGCAATCCGCTATGTATGTAGAAATTACATTTAAAACACCACTTAACACATCGTTCCATTCCAAATCACATACAAAATAATTCTTTTTCCTAAACTGCTCCCACATTCCCGCCATCCCCGGATCTTTTTCTATCATTGTCATGGTTTCTAACATCTCTTCTTTTGAGAATACGCTTTCTCTCTTCTTACAGGTTGCATGAAATGCTTTCAAAAGGAGAGGTTTATCCACCTCGTCTGCACATATTTTCATAATTTCGTATACATCATAAAAATCCCTCAATCTGGTATTTGCAATTCCCCTTGCAAAAATTGTCTGTATTTTCTCAGCAAGCAATGTCTCCACATTATATGTAAGAAGCGAAATCGTTCTATCTTCAAACATTAGCTTATACTCATACTCCACCGCTGATGGTGTAATCACATCATCCGTCGAAATATCAATCTTTATAACCTGTCTCATTCTTTCCAACGCAGCTTCAAGCATCATTCTAATGCCGGGGTATTCGAAATCAGTCATAATATCTGACACAGAGGTAATACGAAAACTAACACCGTCTTCCAGTTGAATATCACAAATTTCAGAAACAATCCTCTGTGCATCGTTCACATTCACCGGAAGCGATTTAACCGTTGCATCAATATCTATGGTAGCCCTCATATCAACACCTACAATTGCAGCAACAAGCATACCTCCTTTAAGTATAAAATTATTACGGTAATCGGACACGGATACTCGTTCCAAAAAACGCTCCATGATAAAATTTCTAATCAGCGCCTTTGCTATATTATTATCCCCTCGGGAGATATTTCGCACTTTATCTTTAAGCTGTTTTGATGTATGAATCATCCAAATACCTCCACATATTTCATCACTTCATCTCTCATCCCAAGCTTCTCCGCGTATTCAATCAGCCTAGATAATTTCTTGCCTTTTCCTAACATATACTCCTTCATTGCAGTTTGAAAATTCTGTACTTCTATTTTATTTCTGTCTGAAACCAAGTCACAGATACATCGTTCTCTATCATAGACTCTAACCATATTTCCACTCGTCGAAGGTACTGTACACACTCCAAGTCCGTATCTTTTTTTCGATGCATATTTTACCTGCACATTGCCTGTTTTTAAATGAGTGGCATTGTAACCTGTCGGTACGGAAACACAAATCTCCGAATATTCTCTGTCTATTAAACCATGAAGATATAGCGCTGTTTCACCCGAAAAAATAACCGCCGCATTTCTCACTTGCATAATATACAGTTCGTCCGGCCACACATCTTCTGTAATATAGATGCCTCTTGCTACCCTCTCCAGATCATTTTCTTTTACATATTTTGCCAGAAATGTTTTTGAGATATTTTTCTCTTTTACCTTGGATGAGAGAAGATATCCATTATTTTCCTCTATCAATTGTTGCAAAATTTCATTTTTGTTCATGCGACGCACCTCATTACTTTTTCGCTTAAATTATAATATTTTTAAGCGAGAAAGTAAATATGAGATATAAATTACTTTACAATTTTTGACTTTATCATTCAATGCTATAATCTGTTATCTCATCCCAACTATTTTCTTAACAACCGGAATCAATCTTATTAAGTGATAAGCCAACACCGTCAACAAAAAACTCCCAATACAAATACAAAAAACCTGCACCCACAAAATATCGTTCATCCGCACAACATAATATGCCAAAACTACTAAAATTGACTGATGTAAAATATATATTGGATAAGATGCCTTATTAAAGTAATCCGTAAAACCTGTTTTTCTATTTAAAAATCTTTTTCCAAAAATAAGCAGACACAGAATCGAAAGCCAACCAATAAAGTTCACCCACAAATCACCATAATAAGCATACTTATAATATATCGTAACCGACGCAATCGTTCCGATCATACATAAACCAGATAACCATTTAAAACTTTTTTCAATTTTTTCTATATTCAATTCATTACTCAACACATAATATCCTGCCAAGTATAAAGCTAAGTTCTTCCCTATACTAAAACCGCCAAAATTCCCTAAATAGTACATTAGCCATACCGGAATAAAGATAAGTATTACACCGAAAACTGGTATCTTTCCTACATAGGCCGCAATCTTCTCATAAGGCACCAGTTGGAAAATAATCAACGCAATCAATGAGATCAAAAACAAAAATAAAATAAACCACAGATGCCCCGGAGTAAATGCCCCATCATAACCACTGAAATCTGTAATATGTGTAAAAAAGTATATCAAATTATCCGATATACTCCCCTCATAGTTATCAAAAAATTTTCTCGCATACAATGTCTGGAATGGCACAATAAATATCATTCCACCAACAAACGGAATCAGCAATTTATTAATCCGCTGCAAAACAAATTCCTTATTTGTTCTTTTTTCCAATGCGTATCGTGCACTCATACCTGCTAAGACAAAAAGTAACGGCATAAACCATGGATTTACCAATACGATCAATGTGCTTAGTATTTTGTTTTCTCCCTGCCAAATATAGAATTGGGAACCAAAATCATTCCAAATCATAAATGTATGTACCGGAAATAATAGCAGAATAGTTAAATTTCGCAGGTTATCAATATAATGTTTTCGTATTACGCTTTTTTCTTCTTTCATCATTGATCCTTAATATGCTTTGTCTCACTTAATTTCACTTTTAATAATAAACAGCCAAGCACAAAAATAAAACCGCCCAACACAATAAATCCACCCCAAAGCAGATTCCAATAAGGCGCTGTCACATCAAACATTGCAGCTAGCAGCTTGTGCCAAAATTCCATGCCTGTTGCTATGGCAAACAAATCAAATAGCAAATAGCATCCTCCGCATAAGTAAATCCATCTCCACCAATAATTACGATGCAGATTTCTGAAAAATGTAACAATCCCTAATATACAAAGCACTGCCAATATACCCATTAGCCCAAAATAAAATAGCCCTTTGTTTTCCATCACACCAATCCAAAATGCGGCATAAGATTCCCTGTCAATAAGTCCCCATATTCTGTGTAAATGAAACATTCCAAAGAATATGAAAAAACACGGCTCATAAAAATATATTTTTCTCATTATGAGAGCAGATACCTCCAAAGTCAATATGTGCATTAAAAATATTCTACCATATTTCCCCCATACATCTCCACCACTTAAAATGATATTTTATAACTTGGGGTTTATACCTGCTTTCTTATGGAGATTATATGCCATAAATACAGTAACAACAGCAGTGATAATATCCGCTATAGGCTGCGCATAAATTACACCTCTCAGCCCCAAAATCCCTGGAAGGAACAAAATAACAGGTACAAAACAGATTCCCTGTCGGCACGATCCAAGAATACATCCTTCTTTCGCTTTTCCCATTACAAGAAAAAGAAATGAATATACTGTATGAAATCCAAACAGCATGAAAGAAATTCCATTCGCCCGTAATGCCATCTGACCAACACGAACCATCTCCATATCATTTTTTGCAAATTGAGAAACAATAACCCTAGGAAAAATAATAAGCATCAAGCCAAAAAGCACGCAAAACATAGTAGACCACATAATTGATATTCTTATAGCTTCACGCAAGCGTTCATATTTTTTTGAACCGTAGCTAAATCCGGCAATTGGCTGAAAACCTTTTAAAAATCCAAACACAACCAGACTTCCAATAGACATAATTTTTGTAACCGGCCCCATTGCTGCAAGCGCCGAACCACCATACTCCGCTGCCGCATCATTCGTCATCGCAACTGAAAGACTGGTTAAAATCTGAAATAGCAATGTCGGAATACCTATCTTTAAGATTTCGGACATAATATCCTTCGTAAAACAAAATTCTTTAATATGAAAATGAAACACACTTTTTTTCTTAAAAATATAGCAAAGGTATACAACTGTCGAAACAACCTGCGAAGCAGCCGTAGCAATTGCAGCCCCTGCAATGCCAAGGTTAAGGCCATATATAAGAATCGGATCCAATATTACATTTAATACTGCTCCAGTTATCAACGCAAACATAGCTGTTTTAGCAGCTCCTTCACTGGATACAATATTATTCATGGTAACGTTAAATACATTAAAAATAGAAAACACAATATATATTCTCGTATAGGTAAGTGCATAGGGCATAACACTATCGATTGCACCTAACTGCTTTAAGATCGGCTTTATAAAAATCATAGAGCAAAATATAACAACTGCTCCACTACAAACACTGCTATACAAGGCAGTACTTGCTACCTTATTTGCTGTTTCTTTGTCTCCTCTTCCCAACAGCCTTGAAAGGTATGCGGCAGCGCCATTTCCAAATAGCAATCCCACACCTACAATGACCTGTCCAAGCGGATAAGCTACTGTAATCGCACCCATATGTTCTGTCCCAAGTCTACCAACAAAATATGTATCAATCAGATTATACAACGCATTGATCAACATACCAATCATCGTTGGAAGTCCCAACGCCAAAAGTGCTTTTGGTATTGGCACCTCTTCAAGCAACTTCATTTTTTTACTTTGTTCGTTCATGTCTAATACTCCTTTCAATTAACAGTAATATATTTTATAGTACTGTATTTTATAGTAGTTGCAACACAAAAGCTATAGTACTATAATTTATAGTAGTTGTCAAGAATAAAAAGGAGATATTTATGGCCACAATAGATTTGATTGTTTTAGGGATTTTAAAAAAAGAATCATTGAGCGCTTATGATATTCAAAAACTGGTCGAATACCGTAATATATCAAAGTGGGTAAAAATCAGCACCCCTTCTATATACAAAAAGGTCATTCAGCTGGAAGAAAAAGGTCTTATCAAAAGTCATATTGAAAAGGAAGGGAAAATGCCTGAAAAAGCAGTATATTCACTAACTGATAAAGGCGAAATAGAATTTGAAAAACTAATGTTTGAAATAGCTTCAAAATCTGTCAACATATATCTTGATTTTAATGCTGTTATAGTCAATTTGGACAGTCTGTCACCTGCAAATCAAAAAATATGTCTGACAGAAATTGAAAAAAACGTAAAACTATTAAAATCATATCAGGAAGAAAATCTTCTTAAAAAAGAAAACATACCCGACATTCCTAAAACAGGCAAAGCTGTTTTACAGCAACAGTACATTCTTACCCAGGCAATTGAAAACTGGTTAGAATCATTAAAAGATTATTTTGACAATAAAAATATATAAGTTACATTAAGCATAGCGAGCTGATAAGGAAAATCCATATCAGCCCAGCTATTACATTTTAATTATTCTTTGGAATTTTTTTATCCGTATGTAATATATGATTGATCAGCCATCCCAGCAAAAATTCAATTAACTTCTGCAAATATTCTTCGGGATTATTTTCGATTTCCTCAAAATCAATATTTTCCAATTTATCAATAAAAGCTTCATGTGCACGTTTCTGTGCTTCAAGACCTTCATAATGGATGCTTTCCATATACTCTTCTTCATCCTCGAAATGGTTTTTGGTATAGGCTTTTAGCTCATCCAGTATCTGCATAATTTTATCATAGCTTGAAGATGCATCAAAGGATTTAACCAAACGATTTGCCCTGTCTACAATATGAAAAAGTTCTTCATGCTCCTTGTCAATTAAATCTATACCGGTAAGATACTCTTCCGTAAACTCACAAGGATTTTCTTTTATCATCCATTCTTCTAACGGCGGCAGTTTTCCAATCAGAATATCACTGCTTAAAATATGACGGTAAAGCCATTTGCTTAAGAAATTTACAAGTTCAACAAGCACACGCTGCTGATCCTCTATATCATCTATATTTTCAAAGTCAAAAGCGAGTACCTTTTCACGGAAAAATGCATGCTGCGACCGTTGGAGTATCAGCTCCGGATCACGTATCTTCATCATATATTCCTCTTCATGCGCAAAATGTGCTTCCGCATAATTATCAAGCTTCGTGAACAACTCTTTTAATTGCTGGTAATAATCATTTTGATAATCCGTCGTCGCAAGAACATATGCTTTATTTAACAATTTAAACAGATATTGATGTTCCGCATCAATCTCCTCTATTCCCGTTCTGCAATCATCTGTAAATTCAAACATAATACATCACCCTCCTAAAATTTTCTCACTTACCTATTTAATACTCCGATTACGCCTTATTTTACCACAGTAATAAGACTATTACAAAGCCACTTTCCACGTTTTAAACGAATCAGAAAAAGCACTCCTCTGAAGCATAGCTCACCGCACATTGCCAGCCACACACCACGCAGCCCGATCCTCGGAGCTAACAGGGCTGCTGCTGTTATACGCACTCCCCACATACTGACTAAATTAATAATACTGGGAATACGCGTATCCCCTGCACCACGCAAGGCTCCTGCGACAACAATTGATGCCGCATAAAGCGGCTCTGCAAAGGCCTCTATCCTTAATATCTGCGCACCAATCACACGAACCTCCTCATCCGGTGTAAGCATGGCAAACATATACGGCGCAAACAGAAACATCAAAATGCCCATAAACGACATGAGGCCTACCCCCAAGGCAACCGAAAGCCATGCATACCTCTTCGCAAGTTCCTTTTTCCCGGCTCCAAGGCTCTGCCCCACAAGAGTCGTAGCCGCGGTTCCCACTCCGTATCCCGGCATATAACAGAAACTTTCTGCCGTAACTGCCAATGTGTTTGCCGCAATAGCCACCGTTCCTAAAGGCGCCGTAATATGCGTCAGCGCCACCTGCGCTCCACATAAAATAGTATGTTCAAATGCAATCGGCAGTGATATCTGTGCCGCTCTTTTATAATAAGCAGTATTCCTTCTTCTTTTCTTACTGAATGTTATTTTCAAATAGTCCGATTTCGTGCATGCAGCCCACAGCATTAATGCCGCAATGACCACCTCTGACAGCGCTGTGCCCAAGGCTGCGCCCGATACACCCAGACCAGCACCGGCTATTGTTATCTGAAAACCGTTAATATTTATTTGTCTGACAGGAAAAATTAACAGAGAATTGAAAACCACATCCAACACACACATTGCAATGTTAAGTACGCTGGGCGTTTTCATATCTCCACTGCACTGAAGCATACTTCCCGCAATCTGCCTAAACTGAGTCGCGGGCAAAGCGCATGCAAATATCAAAAAGTATCCTGACGCCGCCGATGTGATCTCCGGTTTTCCTCCCAGCCATACAGGAAGCACCGGACTGATCAAGATACCAAACAAGGCCAAGAGCACTCCAAACACTAACCCAAACCTCAGTGAATGAGCAAAAACTTCTCTTGCCTCATCCTTGTTACCCGCTCCGACAAGATGAGCCACCTGAACGGAAAAACCTGTTGCAGCCGAAATACACAGGCCGCCTAATAACCATGTAGAACTAGTGACAATTCCAATCGCAGCCGACGCCTCCGCACCCATACTTCCAACCATAGCCGCATCGATATACTGCATGATGATAGAAGTGATTTCGGCAAGAATAGCCGGAATACTTAATCTTATTACTAATTGTATCTGCTGCCTGAATGACAATTTTCTTTTGTCATCAAGCCAGTCCGAGATATTACTTTCTTTAGCTATTTCTGCCACCTCCGTCTACCTTACTTATGTGTTTCAATTATATACTATCCTTTTTTTGATAAAAAAGAAACCGGAAGATTGCCTGCCAGTAAAAATTACTTGGGTGCACTTCCGGTTATGTCATTCTTTATTATAAAAACGGATTATAATAGCGGCTTCCATCCCAGAATGTCACCACTAAATCGACAATCAGAATCATCAGTACAAACCCTATCGTCAACCAGTCGTTCCTCTTCATCGGACGTTTCATATACCAGGTACGTTTCTTTTTCTTACCAAATCCACGAAGTTCCATCGCATTACTTACCGTCTCAATGCGATTCAGACTTGATAAAATCAGAGGCAGCAGAATTGATACAGAATTCTTCATTCTGGTCAACAGCTTATCTTTACCTGACAGGTCGATTCCTCTCGCTTGCTGTGCCTGACTAATATTATGATATTCTCTTTGTACATCCGGTATATAACGCAAGGCAAGACTGACAGAATAAGCAATACGGTAACTGACACCTATGCTGGCAAGAGATGCTGCGAACTCACTGGGATCTGTACATGCAATAAACAAAAGCGCCACCGGCACTACACAAATCACCTTCATAGTCATATTAAGATGATAAAATAACTGTTGCAGTGTGATCGTATAAGGTCCTGCAATAGTTAAAAGAACTGTCCTGCTTTCATACAGTCCCACCCCATATTCGGGCGAAAACAAATACACAAACAGATTGTTCATAAGAAGAAAAATTGCCGCCAGCCCGAGTACGATACTGATATCCCGAATTTTGATCTTACTTACCTTAAAAACCGCCACACTGATCAGCAACATGCAAAACAATACCCTTGTATCATAAGTGACCATACTCGCCACACTCCATGCTATGAAGAAGATCAGCTTAGTGGTTCCCGTCAATTCATGTACGGGACTGCTTCTCTTAATGTAGCTCAATATTGCAATCCTCGCCATCTTACCGCACCTCCTTCTTCTCATATCCGATAAAGCACTCTGTAAAGGTCTGCGGCTCTTTAATGCCACAGGCAAGGCTTAATGTATACAGACTGGTCTCTTTTAGATTTGCCGCCTGCACCAATTTCGGATCATTTAATACATGTGCCGCTGTCGTATCAGCCAACATCCTTCCTTCACTGAAAACAATTGCACGCTCCGTATATTCCAGCATCAAATGCATGTCATGTGTGATCATCAGTATCGTATATCCTTTTTCGTTCAATTTCTTCAAGAAATCCATAATTTCGGTATAATGATGATAATCCTGCCCTGCAGTAGGCTCATCCAATATGATTATCTGCGGACGCTGAACAAGAATACTGGCAATCGTCACCCTCTTCTTCTGTCCAAAAGACAACGCAGAAACCGGCCAGTTCCGGAAAGAATAGAGTCCGCAAACTTTTAATGTTTCTTCTACCCGTTTGGTTCGCTCTTCTTTTGGCATGCCGCTCTGCACAAGTGCCATCTCCACCTCATCCCAGATCATCGGTTTAGAGATCATCTGGTTCGGATTTTGCATAACATAACCAATCCGCTCTGCTCTTTCTTTAATAGTATCTTTTTCTATATCTCTGCCTTCCATATAGATGGCGCCTGAAACCGGCTTCTCAAAACCACAGATCAATTTTGCAAGCGTACTCTTTCCGGCCCCATTACGCCCCACGATACTAACCATTTCTCCCTTATGAATCGTAAAATTGACATCCTGCAGGTTGTACTTATCCGGCGTATAACCAAACTTCAGATTTTCCACCCGAAGCAATTCCTGTCCATACTGCCCCGTACGAATTCCGGCTTTTTGTTCCTGATACCAGTTCAACACTTTCTCTTTATCTTCCGCTCCAAGAACCAGACTATCCACATGTTCCGGGTGCAGTGCTTCACTGATCTCGATGCCGGCATAGCGAAGCGCTGTCAGATAAAGCGGCTCTCTGATTCCATGCTGCAAAAGCAAATTCCCTGCAAGCAGCTTGGCTACCGGCATGTCAGCCACAATCTCTCCTTCATTCATCAGGATGATCCTATCCATACTGCGCCACAGCACATCCTCCAATCGGTGTTCTATGATAACTACCGCAGCTCCTGTGCGCTCGTGTACCATATCAATCAGTTCTATTGTCGATCGTCCTGCTGCCGGATCCAAATTTGCCAATGGTTCGTCAAACAACAGTACTTTTACCGCTTCCACCATTACTCCGGCCAGGCTGACACGCTGCTTCTGCCCGCCCGACAATTCCTGTGGCGAATACTCAAGATGGTGATCAATATCCACCAATTCGGATACCCGCTTTACCATCTGTTTCATTTCGTCCTGCAAAACACACTCATTCTCCTGTGCAAAGGCGATATCTTCTCCCACAGTCAGTCCTATAAATTGTCCGTCCGTATCTTGCAATACCGTACCAACTGTATGGCTCAATTCAAAGATACTGCTTTTTTCAGCCTCCACACCATCTACCGTAAGAGTGCCTGTGCTTTTGCCGGGATAAGCAAATGGTATCAATCCATTGATACAGTTTCCTATTGTACTCTTACCACTGCCCGAAGTACCTGCGATCAATACCTTTTCTCCAGGATAAATATCCAGATTAATGTTTTTAAGCGTCGGCTCTGCCTGTGCCATATATTGAAAACCGTAGTCCTTAAAAGAAATAACTGGAGACGTCATAATATTACTCCTTTTTCTGTAAATTCAAATTTCCCATCTCATAAAAAGAGCCGCCGCAAAAACGACCGCTCTTAATAAACAATTGCTGTTATAAATTAATCCTCCTTATTCAGGGAACCTTTCTTTACAATTGTACCAGAATATGCAACTAACAAAAGTGTACCTACAACTCCGGTTGTAAGCATATTGGAAATACCTGCCACAAGTCCCTGTGCAAATAACTTCTCAATAGGCTCTGAATAAATCAGAATATCCAGACAAGGTGCAACAAGTCCCCATGACAATAGATGGGCAATGATCTGTGCAACATTGAAGTGTACAATCTTCTTAACGTCAATTCCCTCATTAATATCCAACTTCAAAGTTATCAAACCGATAACAAGACCTGCAAACGCAGATGCAATGATCCAGCTCCACCAAGGACCATAACTGGTTGCGTCAATCAATGTATGACCAATAAAGCCAATAAGCAGACCTGCTATAGGTCCAAACAACGCTGCAAATACAGCCTGAATCGCATACTGTAAGCTGATATAAGTATTGGGCACCGGCGTAGGAATTGAAATCTTTCCTAAAACAAAAAATAAAGCCGCACCAATACCAATTGCAACAACACTTTTAACAGATAGTTTCTTCATTGGAATTTCCTCCCTCAATATGAAACATTTTATTATGTAATAACAATACATAATTATTATAGACCGATGCTTATATTGTGTCAACTGAAACAAATCTATAAATCAATCTATTGAACCTTGTAAGAACAAATCCTACAAGGTTCCAAAATTAACTTTTTATAATTTATCAGATTTACGCTTTTTAAATTCCTGCTTATGCTCATACATCATTGCATCCGCCCGTTTCATCGTGCTATACAATCCGCCGCCATCCATATTCTCCTGATAAACCGCATAACCGGTTGATACGCTGACTTCTACAACAAACTTCTCTTTGTTCAATTCCTTTACCTCATGTTCCAGCATCTGCAATTTCTCATTAATCGCATCCAAAGAGGTATAAGGCGCCCATGCACAAAATTCATCTCCGCCGATCCGGTAGCATTTTCCCTCCTGGGCAAAAAGCTTCTTTAAAACACCTGCTGCCATTTTAATATACTTATCGCCATAGTCATGACCATAATTATCATTACATTTCTTTAAATCATTCAAATCAAACATGTAAACAACAGTTGGAAGTATTTTTTCCTCTCCGTCTGATTTATCCGGCTCCACACGCATTTCCAAGTCTTCTTTGAATGCGGTACGATTTGCAAGCCCTGTCAGTTCATCTGTAAACGCAAGCTTGCGATAGAGCTCACTTTCTCTTGCCTGCTCCATCAGTTCGCGGTATCTTCGCACATTTACAATTCCCATAACTACTATGTAGAATAAAAATCCGATGCTTCCAAAAGGAGTACTCTTATCGCTTATACGATAAAACAACAACTCCAGTACGGTACTTACCAAAATGATCAACACGCAGACACTGTTAATCTTAAACATCCTGTCAGTTTCGTTCACTGCAATTTCATGAATAGTCATTGCAACAATAACTAATACAAACAGCACAATGTAGATATGCGTCAAAATCAAAGTTTCTTTAAAATCATATATTCCAAAAACCTGCAGAAAAACACGAACAGCGATTACCACACAATTTATATAACAGCATAAACTCCACAATTTATGATTGCCATTATGATACATATGACGCAAAAACAACATAAACGGAAGCGGCATGATCATTAATGTCAAATGTGATAAAAATACCATCACTATATTACATGGAAAAATCAAATCCGGTACCTGTGTCTCAATTACAGCCCAGATTCCCAGCATAACGGCAAATATCGAAAACTGTATAATAGTCTCAGCATCATGTTCTTTCTTCACCACAAAAATGCCATACAACAGCATTACAATACCTGCCAGCGCAATCATTCCGGACACAATAATCCGGACAAGCCTCTCTGACAGAATCGTATGCTCTATCTCACTATATGTACCAAAATAGAAATTCCCATTTGGCTTACCACCGCTATAAACCGGCGTCACCTGAAATACAATCTCCTTACCGGCATCATCTTCTGCCAGGGAAATTACATTCCAACAAAAGCCTACGGTTTTAACCGCCCTGTCCTTTTCTCCTGTTAATTCATATACTTTATTCCCATCAATGAATACATCCAGGTACATATGCACAGTATTATATAAAATTACTTTCTCACTAATGTTCTGCGAAGGCAGTATCCGCCGATAATAATATACACCCTCCTCCTGCGTCATCTCCATTTGGTCATTCCATATAGCGACCTCTTTATCCTCTGCTCTGGCATATATGTTATTACGAAAAGAATTTGCCGCAAAAACGGCATATATCATTCCTATTATCAATACTGCGAAATAAATTCCTGTAACACGTTTCTCCAATCGTATCACTCCCTGTAATTTGTAACTAAATTCTAGCAATCGCAAAAAGGAAAGTCAATAGAGGCCTACTCAAATCCTTTCCTCTTTCCCGCCTTATCAATCAATTCCTTCGCTTCATTAAAGGCGTCCGGAAGATAATTATCCATCCACTCTTTTCCGGTTTTCTCATTCTTCTTTATATCGTTCCATTTACCCAACACTTCCCCTGAATCGGATACGGTCTCCTCTCCAAAAACGTGAGGATGGCGACGAATCATCTTTTCACTGATACCCTGAATGATATCATCCATTGTAAACAGCCCCTCTTCTTCCGCAATCTGTGCATGCATAACTACCTGCAAAAGCAAATCCCCAAGTTCTTCTTTCAAGTTATCCGAATTACCGGTATCCTCCAAAATATTGATGCCACAGACCACCTCTGCAGCTTCTTCAATACAGGCAGCTTTAAGACTTGAATGAGTTTGTTCTTTATCCCACGGACAGCCATCGGGAGCTCTCAGACGTGCTATTATATTTTGAAATTCTTCAAATTTTGTCATAAACTACTTTCTCCTCCAAAATCTCCTCTTCGTAATTCTATTTATTACGCCTATATAATAATATAATTCGATTCTCTAATTATAGCACTTTTACAATCTACCCACCATCATAAAAAATTACTATCACATAAAAATGCGATTTAAAATACGTAGAACACTGAAAAATTATCTAAGAATATAGATACGGCCAAGAGTTTATGCTATTATTTAATGTGAATATATTAAGAATCGAAAGGAACTATTATGACCAAAATCGCTGTTTTCTTTCCAGGTATAGGATACCATTGTGATAAACCGCTTCTTTATTATAGCAGAAGCATCGCAAATAAACTTGGATATGAAAATTCCAGAAATGTGAACTACACATATAACGCTGGAAATATCCGCGGCAATGAGGAGAAAATGAAAGAAGCCTATGAAACACTGTTTTCACAGGCCGAAGCCGAACTTTCAGAAATAGTTTGGTCCGAATATGAAGATGTGCTTTTTATTTCAAAAAGCATCGGAACGATTATTGCAACGTCATATGCACAGAAGTATGGTCTAAAACATGCAAGGCATATTTTGTATACGCCATTAGTACAGACTTTCCTTTTTGCACCCAATAATGCAATTGGTTTTATTGGGACTGCAGATCCATGGAGTGATACCGATGAGATTATTCAGCTTTCCGATACAAATCATGTTCCTCTGGCTGTATATGATGGATGCAATCATTCTCTTGAATGCAATGATACGTTGAGAAATATTGAAATATTAAAAGATGTCATGCAAAGGACGATGGAGTTCTGTAAGGGAATCATTGAGGTTTAAAACGTTTTATTTACTTGTAAATATTGCTGTCGCATTTCATAAGCACGATACTCCATATCTCCAAGCAATTCAAAATAATGCCCCCAGAAAAACTTATAACAATTAGATGTGTTGCCAAATAATCGACTTAAATATCCGATATATAGTTCATCTGAAATTGGTAACTGCATGATATATCACCTCTGTCCTGTTTGATATCGCAACACTAAAGGTATTCTCGCTATACAACCAACTTTTCCAGCATTTCAAGAATCTTTTCCTTTTCACCACTTCCATTTGTCTTAAATCTCAATAACGGAATTTCATACAGTTCCAATATATGATTCTTCAATAAATCACGTGACGCCTGTACCGTATCTTCTTTGTGATATTCGTATCCATCAACTTCAATCGCCAACACAGGCTTTTTACCAATTCTGTTGTATATCAGAAAATCCAAATGCGTAGCTGGATTCATTGCATACTGACATTCCTGTTCGTTTAATAATTCTGGATTCTTAATCAACATATTCAGCGGAAAATGACAAACAACATCTAAGCTTGAATATTTGTTGTCAGAAATAATTTCCTCTACTAATGAATACATTAGATTCTCTGAATCATATTCTGATACCTTATTATGTTTCTTCAAGTATGCCATTCTTTCCTCAGTATACTGCTTGTAAAGGTAATCAAAAATAGAATAAATCTTACTCTCAACAACCTCAAAATTATTATATTGAATGTAATCTATTAAATCTGTTATATTTCGTTCTTTAGACTGTTCATTACCTGTTACTACCAACATCAATTTTTTCTTAGCTCTTGAAACAGCAACATTGATTAAGTATGGATCATCTGCAAAATCTGATATTTCATCATCTACTGTAGATATAATTATGTTTTCTTTTTCCTTACCCTGAAACTTATGCACTGTAGCAGCATCAATATCAGTAATCTCCCTGTTCAAAGCCTCCACCTGATTTCTATATGGTGCTATAATTCCTGTTTCCTGTGGATTTAAAACATATTTAGGTATTATTTCATTTTTGATTACATCTATCTGCCGTTGACTATAATGGTTACGCTCATGATTTCCTGCTACTGTTTTAACTACCGACAAAACATCTTCTTCGCCCTTATCCGTTGTCATTATAATCAATTCCCCACGATAAAATTTTTGGTTGCAAAAATCGATTATTTTAGGATGACACCTATAATGTTCTCGCAACAATGTTTGCGGCACATTTGGCATAACATCCAAAATTGATTGCAAAAAACTTTTCGTATATTGATATCCTTCATTTACATTAAAACTATCGAATATAGCTTTTGCCTTAACTTTTATGTAATCTGTAACAACATTGGGAAGCTGCTTGGTATCTCCTACAATAACAACATTCCTTGCGCAGGAAAGTGCCAACGCACCGGTTGCAATATCTACCTGTGACGCTTCGTCCATAATGAGGTAATCATACACAACATCTGAATTCAAACTGTTTCTTGAGGAAAATGTTGTACTTAATATAACCGGATATTCCGCTAGAACTCCATATGGTTCTTTCCACAAATTATCTTCATTAAATATTTTACGACTGTTGTTAGTTTCATACCTTCTTGCAAGCTTGTCTTTTAATACAGCCATTGACTGATTACACAAATTCTCGAGCAAATTCTTATCAACACTATTCAGATACTTTTCAATATCTGTAATTTTCTCAGACAACTCCTCTTGCTTTGCACAATAATACATAGCCTGAAACGTAGTAATTATCTTTGCAATATCTTGTTTGTAGAAACTCCAATCCGTTATCCCATATTTAAAAAAGGATTTTATCTTAAATAAAAAACCTATAGCCTTTTGCCTTTCCGAAATCATCTGACACTCCTGCCACAGTGTCATCCAATTTTTTGATGATCGATTTTTACTAAACTTTATTCTTTCTGTATTAACATCTGACTCCTCAACATATTGATTAAAATACTCCTGTTCTGTAACCAACTGAGAAATCTCATGCCTTAAACAGGCCAGTTCTTCCTGCTTATCAAAAACGGTTTTTAATTGAATGGACTGCTCTGATATACTCTTTTGCAAAACACTTGGATCTTCTTCCATTTTCCAAGACGAAAAATCGGGATAATTCGTATCCTGATGCTCAACAAAATTTTTCTTATTTTTAGAACTTCCCAATGTTGCGACAACAAATCCTAAATTGTATTTTGTAGAAGATAATTTCTCATATACGTTTTCAGTAGCCGAGTTGTTATTAGATACGATCTGTACCGTTTTCCCCTGCATCAATATGTTAGCAATTATATTTAATATAGTCTGTGTCTTCCCTGTTCCCGGCGGTCCCTGAATAACACTAACCTGATTTTCCATAGCACTTTTTACAGCCTTATATTGACTATTGTTACAGCCAAATGGGAAAATCGGTATGTACTCACGCTTCATTTTGCCGGTCTGCAACGAAGATGGATACAAATACTTCGCCAAAGCTACATTTTCAGCTACAAAAGATATCTTTTCAAACCTTTTCGCCAATAATTTTTCGCCAGTCTCTTCATTCCTAATATCACTCAGACCTGCAATCTGCTTTAAATATTCAAACACATTTGCAGAACGGCTTTGATTAAGGCATGACTCAACAACCTTTAAGTCGCTACGGTTATAATCCCTTTCACTACCATCACCAAAACAAATATGCCAGTAAGTCTCATATTCACTTCGAAATACATATATAGCTTTTACATCAAAAAACTCTTGTCCGTATCTACTAATACGATACATGTTAGGATTTAAAACTTCTGGGTCAGTCAATTTTTCAACATTCAAATATCCATATGAATATATTTTTCCATTATTAAATTTCACATCCCATTTCTTGGTATCCCCATTATATCGGCACGACATTATTTCTGAAGTCTTAATTTCACCCCTAATAAGGATCATATTATATCTTGTATTCATCTGTTCCTCACTACTTCTTATCCGCACGTTGCTTACCCTTGAATTCCTTTTCCACATGGCAATGCTCGTGCTTACCAACTAATTTATTTCCTTCAAAATCCAGTTCAATAATATACGGCATCCAGTCTATAATTCTCAAAAAATCATCACAGCCGAAACTGTTATCATAAAAATTCAATATTGTGCTAAGAGCAGTCCCATGAGTTCCCACAACAATTGCCTTATCCGGATTATTGGATAAAATTTTGTTTAGGGCTTTCATGTTACGATTCTGAACCATATTAATAGATTCTCCGCCATCCTCATGGTAATCATGGTCAGCCCAGCGTTTCTGAAACATACCATGGTTGTTACCATCCGGACCTTTTTCGCGTTCTCCTAAATCTTCGTCTGTTATTATTTCTTTTCCGAAAAATGCTGCTGCATCTGCAATGGTATCTATGCTTCGCTTGTAAGGGCTACAATAAAAAACATCTATTTTCTTATCTTTCAAAAAATCTAACACAATTGCTGCATCTTTCTTACCCTCTTCTGTAAGAGGTCTTGTTCTATCTTCTTTCCATGCATGTTCCGGCTGTGCATGACGCACAAAATAAACGCTTGTCATAATGTGTCTCTCCATTCTATTCAAATCTCTACACTAAATTTACCTCTGCTCCACAACCACATAGGTGTATGTAAATCTATCGGAACCAAATCTGTTCCTTTTAGAATCTCCTGCCACCTATTCGCGACTATTTCCTGCACATTTCCTTGTTCAGCCTCTTTCAAAGAAATAATACACAGTCTCTCACTCGCCTGAATCACATGAGTATCCGGAGCCACAGTTATATTCTCCCTATCAACAAATTTCACATCTGTATATTGTTCCATCACATATAACCAGTAGTTGCAAATTTTATTTCCACCTAAGTACGGAAACTTCTTCTTATGTTTTGCAATGTACTCTTTAATCTTACGAACATAATATCCATTGTCACTAAACAATTTGCGCACATCCCCTGCAAAATCATTTTCTATGGTTTCACATAAAGTTCTCCATATAATAGGCTGTTTGTTGGGTTGCAAAGCAACCTTATACTTTAGTAATTTTTCTCTTAATTGTTGCTCATCCATATTGACTACTGCTTTTGTATCAAAAACATCTGTGGTATCTGAATCTTTATATGTTTTATTTGCAGATTCCCACAGTGTATAGGAATTCCTTTGATAATTAAGTGCCATGGGCAATGTAAAATATAAATAGTTTTCCTTTGTCGATTTGTCTAATGCCGGGTTTTCATCTTCGGGCATTTTTTCACCGCCAAGCCTGCCTGATTTATAGGCTTCTAATAGGACATATACTTTATTTATATCAAAAATAGTATTCATTTCCTTCACCCTTTTTAAAGTTCTACCAGCCTATCTCTGTTAAAATAATAAATATTCTCTTTCTTATACCCAAACTTTGAATCAGGATATGCTATGTGAGGTTCAAATGTAAAATACTTTACATCTCCCAGCTTCGCCGTATTACCTTTTTCAATGTAAACTCTATCATTCTTAGCCTTCACAATGGAATGTCCCAAGTTGCCCATAAAATCAAGATTAACAAATCCATTATCCACTATGAACTCATTCATATGATAGTACAATTCCTCAAAGGTTGTTTCCTTCGTTGCAAAATATAATAATTCTGCATGTAATTTTTCTTCCATCTGCAAACCGCTTTTCCATTCCGAATTTTCAATTAGCTCTATATCATCTACAACCTTGCCATTTTCCACGACAACGGTTCTTGCATAATCTCCCCAGATATTACCTGATTGTGGGCTTAAATCAATGGTAATAATGTCATTGTTTTCTATAATTCTATCCGAAGTTACATACGACTTACCAGATACAGAAACCGTAGTTTCATCTCCCGCAAATACAAATGCTCCAACATCCCAATACCAAAAAGAATCTGCTCCTAACTCAAACAGTTTTTCCTCACATAACTTTCGGATCTCGAGTAAATTCATACCTGGCTTGATAATCTTCTTTATGTATTCTATAGTTTGTTTTGCAGCCAGCTGTATCTGACTGTAAGATTGTTTTTCTATTTGCTGTTCATTATCAGTAAAATTTGCTTCTGCCATTTTCCCATTCCTTCTTCTTTTATTATATCTATTAATTTATAAACTCCACATTATCTAGAATACCACAATACACATCCACTTCCAACAAACTCTCACAATTTCTTGCAATCGTTTCTCAATGTGCATAATACATAAGAAGCCTTTCTTCATAAACCAAATTGAAATTTATACATATCCGCCCAGCTTTAGCATTTCTAATAAATTTTGTTACTGTATTCATATAATTATGCTAAAATATAAAAATAACACAGAAAGCAGGATTTGGAAGTCATCTATGGAATATACGATACGAAAAACACAAAAACATGAATATCCGTTACTGGATAATTTTCTATATGAAGCAATTTTTATTCCAGAGGGTATCGAACCTCCGCCCAAAACCATTATCACATCTCCCGAATTACAAGTTTATGTTGAGCGTTTCGGAAAATCAAAAGATGATATGGGCTTAGTAGCTGAAGTGGGCGGTAAGATTGTCGGGGCTGTCTGGGTTCGCATTATGAACGATTACGGACATATAGACAATGAAACTCCCTCTTTGGCGATTTCTCTTTATAAAGAATATCGGGGCCTTGGCATTGGAACAGCTATGATGATGGAAATTCTTGCTCTGCTTAAATCGCATGGATATAAGCAGGTTTCTCTTTCTGTTCAAAAAGCCAATTATGCAGCGAAGTTATATCTAAAGGTTGGTTTTGAGATTGTAAGGGAAAATGAAGAAGAATACATTATGGTGAACTACCTGTCCTAAAACTTCCTGATTCTTGACACTTCCACTTTTATGATTGCTAATGCACATCCATAAACCATTAAAATAGAAAATGCTTCCAATACCTTTACCATCTGAAAATTTTCGTCTGTCATAAACCATTTCACTACATCAGAAACCGGCGGCACAATCCATAGGATATATTTCAATATCGGAATTTCATCCACAATCCCGATTTTTACTAAAGAAATCAGTGCACAAAAAATCGTCAGTATAATTCCCGCTTCATGCTTTCTGATGACTCTTGGCGAAAATATTTCTCCCATCATGCTGCCCACAAAGGAGCATGCAAACATAAGCAAAAATCCCCCTATGATATCTGACGGCTGTACATTTCGTGTAAACAACATTTTTCCATTCAAAAAGTGGTTTATAATCGGATAACAAAGAGACAGAAATGCAAACATACCACTAAGAACAGCGAAAAATATTACCTGTCCGATATAATATTTTCTTTCGCTTTGTATACGCAAAATGATAATCTGCTCCGACACCTCAGGTTCTATCCTCTGGCAGGTCATTCCAACACCAACCATGATAATAAACAATATAAGACTCATAAGCGCAAAATTAATAACAATATCAATCGGCATTATGCTATACATAACCTGAAACACAGCAAGCAACCCAATGAGCGGCACTAAATATTTTGTAGACAGGACATACTGCTTATATTGGTACTTCACGAGTTCAGTTATTATCTTCATTGTACATCCCTCTCAAATTCCATCCAGCCTCTGTCATCTCGATCATGGCACGATTACACTCACCCTCTGTTGCTCTTAAAATACAACCTTGCTCTGTAAACTGCAGGTGCCCTTTCCACTTTTCCGGTATAGCCGTCTTTTCTGTCCTTACAAAAAGCATCGTATACCATTGCGTTTCACTCGCTGATTTATGGTCGGCTAAAACAATTTTTCCATCAACAAATTGATATACATCATCTGCGATGGTATCTACCAGATAAGGCTCATGACAGGACATTAAAATTGTGACATTATGATTTTGCAGTTCCTTTATTTTTTGTATAAATACCTGCTGAGACATCACATCCTGCCCGGACAACGGCTCATCCAGTAATAAAATATCCGGTTCTTTTAACAGTGCCTGTATCACGCCGATTTTTTGCAAACTGCCCTTTGACAGATATTTCAAAGGAATGTCCAACATATTCGATACAAAAAAATCTTCTGCCAACTTTTGTATACGTGTTTCTAACTCCTCACATTCAAGTTTTTCCATCCTACTCATATAAAGCAAATACTGCTTTGCTGTAAGACGCATCTGCGGAAAATGCTCGGGTACATAATGGACTAATTTACCTTTCTCAAGGCTGACCATTCCCGCAGTAGGCCTTACAAGTCCTGCAATTATTTTTAGCAATGTGCTTTTCCCGCATCCGTTTTGTCCTGTAAATGCAAGTGATCGTCCTTGCTCTATAGTTAAATTAATATCATTCAAAACAACTTCTTTGCTGTATTCTTTTACGATATGTTCCAATGCAATCATGGGATATCCTCACTCCTACATTCCCTTCTTCACTTCCTCTATTAATGCAATATCCGCCGGCAGCCACTCAACAGAATCTAATTCTTCCTTCTTAAGCCATTTTGCAGCTTCATGCTCTTTAAGAACTATTTCACCTGACAGAACCTCTGCCCAAAAGCAGTCCATAGAAAGGTGAAATGTCGGGTAATCATACTCAATAGTATCAATCAATTCTCCAACTTTAATTTCTGTATTGAGTTCTTCCATAATCTCTCTCTGAAGCGCTTCCTGTGGTGTTTCTCCTTCTTCTATTTTTCCTCCCGGAAACTCCCAACCATCTTTAAATTCTCCGTATCCTCTTTGGGTAGCAAAAATAATCGGTTCTCCGTTTTTATTTGTATCTCTAATTATAGCTGCTACTACACGTATTGTTTTCATCCTGACTTTCTCCCCGCTTCCTCTTTAATATTACTCTGTAGATAACGTAATAAATCGTCTCTCACGGCATGACGCATTTTCATTTTAACCTTTGTAATATCGCGGTCTCTTCCATTGTTATCCTTCTTTTTATCAGCTTTTGCATCTACTATATCAAATAGGCCCATATAATAAAAATTCGTTTCGGCATCGCTCTTTTTGACCAATAAATGCTTACGCAGCGCTGTTATAACATCTTCCATATAAGAACTGTCAATGCCTCTGCCGATTTGTGAATCCCAACGGAATATCATGGTGTCTTCAAATATATCCGCATAATCCGGTTTTCCATCCACATAATATTTCGCATCATCTTCGCTCTCTTCCTTGTGGTATGTAACGAAAATAAACACATCGTCACCAATGCGCTTCATACCGTACATCGTGGAAGATAAATCTTTTCCGCAGTTCATTAATAAACTTACATCTCTTCTTGAATATTTCTCATACAATACAAACGGATGATCTTCAGTTTGTCCCACAGCAAACTTCTCCCTATATCTGCTCAATCCCACTTCAATAATATCATCTACCTGTTTGTAGAATTCCAAGTGCTGTAAACGCTCTGCAAATCCACGCATCCTCTGAAGCATTTTTTGCCCATCACGATTCACAATATCAATGTGGCAGTAACGTTGATACTCTTCCTCTTTACTTACAAAATGCCCCTGCAAAACACTTACCGCATTATCAAACGATTTCATATCTATTGCATATCCATATTCCTTTTGAAAATCTTTTTTAATATTTTCAACATGGATTACTTCATTATGTAAAAAGCGTTTGATGATTAAAAGTTCATAGGGTCTTACACCGGAAATCACTGTTTTGGACAAATATTCCAGCGTTACCCGCTCTTGCTCTGATATTTTACCATTATACAATTCTTTCTCAACAGATTCCAAAAACGCTTGATAGGTCTTATATTCTCGAATAATAACAAGTGGGTCTATCTCTCCATTTTCATAAAAATCAAAAAGATACGGCACTCTGCCAAGACGATTTTTTAGCGTAAAATAACTCTCTCTGATAATGGACTTCATACCTTTAATTCTATCAATAGACTTAAAAATCCTATCCTTAGCCACTTCGTCAAAATGCACGGTAGATGCTCCAGGAATCGTACTGTTTCCACTAATAACATACTTGCGAATCGTGTCTGGATTATAGGTTCTGTCTCCCGATAACGCGATGGGAATCATAAAGTTGTTATTATAATTACCAATAAAATCCAGCACAACAACATATTCTTTTCCGTCTGCCTTACGCAAGCCTCTTCCAAGCTGTTGAATAAAAACGATTGGCGACTCTGTAGGACGGAGCATGATTACTTGATTCACTTCAACAATATCAACGCCTTCATTCAGTATTTCAACGGAGAAAATATAATCCAACGGTTGCATATCTTCCGTTGCATCCGCTTCATTCATTGCCAAACGTTCAAACGCTTTCGTTCTTTCGTCCTCTAATGCACTTCCGTTTAGCGCAATCGTCCTATATCCCGCCTTATTGAATTTTGCAGAAAGTTGCTCCGATTCATCGATTCTACTACAGAAAACAAGTCCCTTTACGCGATCCCCACTATAGCCATAATATCTGGCCTGTTCAATAATATGTCTTACTCTCTCATCACCTGTTAACAGATTAAAGTCTCTCTCTGTTATCTTTTTCTCCTTCATTTGCTTCTCATCAATCAGGGAAATCTCACCAATTCCAAAATAATGAAATGGGCATAGCAGGTTTTCTTCCATTGCTTGCTGCAATCTAATCTCACATGCAATCTGATGATGAAAAATCTCGTATATATTTCTGCCTTCTATCTCATCATCTCTCTTGTCCGGTGTTGCCGTCATACCCAACCATAACTTTGGTCTGAAATACTGCATTACCTTCTGATAGGTATTTGCTGCACTATGATGCGCCTCATCTAAAATAATACAATCAAACTCATCCGGACTATATTTCTCTAAATGCTCATTACGATTCAATGTCTGAACCATGGCAAACACATAATCCTTTTCATACTCATGGGCCCCTGCCCCTACCAATCCCATAGAAACATTTTGACCAAACACTCTTTCATATGATTTTTTCGTCTGTCTTGCCAACTGTCCTCTATTCACAAGAAATAGAACCCTTTTAAATCCAAGCTCTCTCATCGCAAACGCAGATGCATAGGTCTTTCCTGTACCTGTTGCCGAAATCAAAAGCGCCCTTTCTTCTCCTGCATCAAGAAGCTTTTTTAAATTAGCGATAAAGCCAACCTGCATTGCATTTGGCTGCAATCTATATTTCTCAATTGAAGTAATATGATCCTGTCTTGCAATTTCACGCTGACGTTTTATAATCTGATACTTTTCTTTATAATGCTCATAAAAAACGTGAAATGGCAACGCATGTTGGGAATTCCAAAGCTCATTAAATTCTTCCACAATATTTTGTACCATTTCACCCTGTTGTGTAGAAACGACTTTGGCATTCCACTCTCGATTGCTGGTAAGCGCTGCACTTGTTATATTGGAGCTTCCGATAATGATGCGATAGATTTCTTCACTTTTAAATATGTACCCCTTTGTGTGAAATCCCTCATCCGCCGCCTCTACATCATACATTTTCAATGTGATATTTGAAAGATTATTTAATTTCTCCAACGCTCTCGGCTCACTGAAATTCAGATAATTAGTCGTCAGAATTTCGCCCTGAATTCCCCTTTTCTCCAATTCCTTTAATGTCTGCAGCAACGGAGTTATTCCACTCATTGTAATAAAGGCAACGCTTATTTGGAATTGATCGCACGCTAAAAGCTCATCTTCAATCGATGATAGCACTTTCTTTCCTTCTTTATGATTGTTGGATACGAATTGCGGCTTATACGCACGGTTCGATGCAACAGAACCGTCTATGTATGCTGTTTCAAAACCGGCTCGTAAATCTGATAATTTGTCTTGGGTCATCTGGGGCCTCCATTTACAACGAAAATCGCTTGCCTTGCAAATTCATTTTATCAATTTACTAAAATTATTTTTGTTCATTTTTCTCTTTCTTTTCTCCATTCTACTACAATCACCCTAAGAATTCTACTCTCCATTTTCAATGTGAAAAAATCTTGATGCACTCCGCAGAAGCATTCAAAACCAAAATAAAAATAGATTGATAAGAACGAAAAAAACTTAGCACAATAACTAAGAGATTTTATAATATGAATTCTTTACTGTCACATAAACCTATGGTCAATAATTTCTTCACTCTTTTCTATACTTTTTTATAATAACTCTCCTGACGATATTTAATCATCAGCACGTATACATATACTTTTCAATTTCTCTAATGCTACTTTGTAACATACAAATAAGCATAATAATTTTTATTACTTCGCATAAAAAATAAATTTCAGATATTGACAAATAACCAAAAAATGATATTCTATAACGATACAATTATTAAGATTGTATGGGGCGGCATGGGTGAAAGGAGATATATACTATGTATGAATATGTAGAGAAATCTGAGTATACCCCCATCAGAAAAGAACTTGAGGAAATTATTCAACGTACTCAAATTGTGATGCGTAAAAACTATGGCCTAACATTTCAATTCCATCTAATTGGAAGCGGAAAAAGACATCTTATAACTAGAATCAAAGGTGGAAACAGAGGATACGATTTTGATTATAATTTAATCCTTTCTCCCCCAAACGATGGGTATCGCTATGTTGCTAAGATTATAAAGGATATGTTTATGGCATCCTTGAAAACGGCTTTACGGGGAACTGAATATTCATTTCCAAAGGATTCAACATCATCTATCACTATAAAAGTAGTAGACAATAACAAAAAGAAAATCCGATATAGATGTGATTTCGCTATTATCTATTACGGTAATAATGGCAACAATGATGGGTATTATTATCTAAGAAACAATAAAGAACGACAATCATATGATTTTGTTTTTCGAACATTAAAATCAAACATAGATGAAAAAGTGCATGCTATTATTCGTGACAATGGATGGTCTTACATCAAAGAAGATTATCTATTTCTGAAAAATATCAATGAAGGAAATAAGAAGCATTCTTTCTCACTTTACGCTGAAGCAGTCAATAACGTATACAATCAAATGTATTTACAATAAATTATTACAATGAAAAGGAGCACCTCTTATGGGAAAAACGTTTTTTGATTATGACAATGACGATTTTGGATTTGCTATTTCTGATAGTATGGGAATGGACTCCAATGGAAATATGATGATGAGAATGTCCGACAATATGGCGATGGATATGGACTCAGGCGAAATCCACATGATTTCATCATGGTCTGAGGAGGATGATGAAATGGATTGGTAATGTCTGATACCTTAAACTGACTTTGTTAGACATTAATTCGATATCATATAAAATTTGGGTCTATGAAAAAATGGACCTGTTGACAAACTCATTTTTTCGATAATCTATACGAATGTTTTAATAAATTATAATAAAACGGATGGTAATTCAGTACTTTTAGACTGCTTTTACCATCCGTTTTAGGTTCAAT
>JAAUZJ010000008.1 GCA_014804695.1 Lachnospiraceae bacterium | reverse complement strand
GTCCGCCTTGGTTCTTTCGGCAATAATACCAGCAAGCGTCGTCTTGCCTACTCCCGGCGGTCCCCAGAATATCATGGACGAGATCTGGTCTTTCTCAATCAACTGCCTAAGCATTTTCCCCTGCCCAAGCAAATGCTCCTGTCCGATAAAATCCTCCAGTTTATGCGGTCTCAGCCTGCTGGCAAGCGGAATCATCTTCCCCCTGTCATCAGGCATCGCATCAAACAATGTCATCTGTTCCATACTATTCCCCTATTCCTATTCAACCTGCGAGTTTAGGCAACACAATACTCGCAAAACGAACAAGTTCGTTTGTGAAAAATTAATTTTTCACCCTTTACATGAACTTTCCCTAATTTTCTTACGCACTTCCAAAAGTACTCCCGATGATACGCTCAACTCATCAACGCCAATTTTAAGCAGTCTCTCCGTAACATCCATATCCGCACCCAACTCCCCGCAGACTCCTGCCCATTTACCCTCTTTGTGGATGGCGTTTACAGCCATTTCTATCAGCTTGAATATCGCATCGTGATGAGGATTAAAAAACGGCTGCAAATTCTGGTTCTGCCTGTCAATCGCCAATGTATACTGACTTAAATCGTTTGTACCTATGCTGAAAAAATCCACTTCCTTTGCCAGCTGATCACTTATGAGCGCAGCCGCAGGCGTTTCTATCATTATACCAAGCTCCACCTCATCCTTATAAGGCGTGCCCTCTTGTTTCAATTCCTGCCTTACCTGTCTTGACATTTCCTTAACCATCTGAATTTCCTCAAGAGAAATTACCAAAGGTATCATAATTGACAGATTTCCGTAACATCCTGCACGATATAACGCTCTAAGCTGTGTCTTGAAAATTTCAGGTCTGGTAAGACAGATTCGCAGCGCCCGATACCCAAGCGCGGGATTTTCTTCATCTTCCAGACGAAAATAGTCGGCTTTCTTATCCGCACCTATATCAAGCGTCCTGATAATTACCTTCTTATCTCCCATCTTCTCAAGAACCTGTTTGTAAGCGTTAAACTGCTGTTCTTCTGTCGGAAAATCATTATTTTCCAGATATAAAAACTCACTTCTGAAAAGTCCTATTCCCTCTGCGTCATTCTCCAATGCATTCTCAACATCATGCAGGTTGGCAACATTGGCATAAAGACGAATCTTTTTTCCATCCAGAGTCACACTCTCTTTACCCTTTAAAGAAAGAAGCTCCTTCTTTTTATCCGCTATTTTCTTCATTTTTTCGCGGAATTCCGCACATGTTTCATCATCCGGATCAATATATACCGCACCGTTTTCCCCATCCAGAATAGCAAGATGACCGTCATATTTTTCCAAAGCCAAGGTCTGCATTGAAATCAGGGCAGGAATTCCCATGCTTCTTGCCAGAATCGAGGTATGGGAATTGGCCGAGCCCTGCTCCAGCATAAAACCTAACAGCTTGTTTTTGGGGAACTGGACCGTATCGGATGGCGTAAGATCCTTCGCCGCAAGAATAACCGGCTCCTTGAATCTTTCTTTCTCATCATTATCATTTGACAAAATTCTGATCAGACGTCCGGATACATCCTGGACATCCGCAACGCGCTCTTTCATATAATCGCTGTCCATGTCCTGAAACATCTGGGCAAATTTCTTTCCGGTAACCAGAATTGCATACGCAGCATTGACCTTCTCATCGGTTATCATTTTCTCTACCTGGTTTTGATATTCCGAATCTTCCAACATCATCTGGTGAGCTTCAAAAATAGCCGCATTCTCTGCGCCAACGTCACGCATCGCCTTATCATACAATTCCTTAAGCTGCGCTATCGCTTTTTTATTCGCCCCTCTATAATGTTCTATTTCCGCTTCGGGATCATCTATTTGATAGCGCTTAACTTCAGTCTCTTTTCTGCTGAAATAATAAATTTTTCCTATACAGATATCCTGAAATACGCTTTTTCCATACAGAGTAACCATACGCCAACCCTTTCACTATAAGTTACTGCCAAGAAATTTCTCAATCTCTCCGGCAGCTACCCTCTCATCATCACCTTCTACCGTCACCGTTATAACATCACCCTTCTTGGCTCCAAGCCCCATAACGCCGAATATACTTTTGGCATCTCCTTTTTTATCATTACAGCTGATCTGAACCGCCGAAGCATATTTACTCGCCTCTTTAACCAGCAGCCCCGCCGGCCTTGCATGAATCCCTATTTCGTCCTTGATCTGATATTCAAATTTCTCCATAATGAATAATCCTGCCTTTCATAAGTTTTCTGCTTCAAAACACTTTTTCTTTATCATTTCCAGAAATGGTAGGATTATTCTTTACTCTGCTCAACTGTAACTTTAAAATTTTTCTGTCACCTTATTGGTATCAGCACAACTTTTTATCTCGTGAAAATCTTATGAATTTCACGAGATATTCACGAGATACTCACAAAGTAGCATTTCCACAAAAATTGTATGCTTCACACTTATTTTCATTACTTTCACAAGATAATCACGAGATAATCTAGCTCATTTGCTTCTTCAAAATATCCATTGCCATCTGCAATTGCGTCAAAAATTCTACGCTCTCAATTCCTATACTATACTTAGTTGACGGTCCATTTCCTATTTTACTAATCAGTCCTTCCTCCTCAAGTATCTTTATGCTGTTTCGCACCCGATATTCGGTCATATGTAATGCATTTTTAATGGCATTAACCGATTGTGCCTGACTACTTTTCACAATATATCTCAATACACTTTTTTCATCGGATGCTAAATCCGGATATGAATCCACTAAATCTATATTCCAAACTTTGAGTTCTGTCCTCTCAATATTTGTTAATATTTCAGGTCTCTTGTAGTCATTTTGCATAGCAATTTTATATATCAATGGTCCTCCAAAGCCTTGCCTTTCAGATACACCTAATAACCGGAATAATTTCATAATAACTTCATTACGTGGTCTTGAATCGCCTCCTAGAAAGAATTGTTGTGTTGAGATAAGCATCTTACCTGGATTAGTAAAACAAAACCAACCATCATAAACATCTACTTTAATAGATGGATACCCTTGTACATAATCCGCATGCGCCAAGCAATTAACCAGACATTCTCGGATAGTTTCATCAAATTCTGACAGAGGAAGCCTCTGTTGTTCACTATCTAATGCAAATGACTCTTGCAATAATATCTTTATCTTTTCGTATACAATATTGTAAAAATTGTATAGATTCATTTCATAATCACTTGGTTCATCGTCTGATACACGATCCGTCCACCTTGGATTATTTCCTCTTCGATTAAAGAAATCTAAATGAAAGTGTGGAAATATCTCTTTTATAGAATTACATTTACCTAAAAATAATAATGTTCCTCTTTTAATCTTCAATTCCCCAGTATTTCTATCTTTATAGCAAGCACCTATTTCACTCAGGAAATCCTGATTATCCATTTCAATATATCTCTTTTTAGGAAATCGTTTACTTACACGTTCCTTATACGTTATGATAGAATCAATATCCAAATCGTCTATAGTAAAATTATCTGCTGCTAGGTTATCCTGCCCCGGCTGTGCGTTTCTCATAAAAGCAGCCAATTCTTCTCTAGTTGCTCTACGATCTCCATCACCAGTTCTAATCCATGAATTTTCAAGTTTATTGCCTATATAAATTGGCTTCATGCTTTCTGCAGCTTCCTTTACATATATTATGATAATAGTCTTTCCATCAATAATATATGTATTCACATCCTGATTATCAACATTCCGATAACTAACCTTATTTGTATTAGAAAGTTGGTCCCATAAACTCGTTAATATCTTTTCCGGATTTCCAACACCTACAATTTCATTTTCCACTTCTCCTTCTGCCACTCCAAGAATAATAAATCCACCAGATGTATTGCAAAAGGAAGAATAACTTTCCCAAAAAGAATTTGGTAACTCATTAGCTTTTTTTAATTCAACGAAATATTTTTCATGTACATTGAGCAACCACTCTTTTAAATCTTCAGTTGAAATCTGTTCGGAATTTTGTATTTCTTTCACTTTCATCTCCTCTTTCTTGTCACGACATAATATGATTATCTATTTATTTACTTTCATTCTCATTCCTCATCCATTAATAATTTTACAATACATATTTCATTTTAAGAAGATTAAAGAAACTCCCCTGTATTTAAGTCCACAAAATGCTCTAATTTAATTTCTGAATGAAATTCGGTACCATACTCCCCTGCTCTCGTTTGATCGTCCAATTTAAAGGAAATATTATATAGTTTTCCAGTCTTTGTTTTCCTTATCAGGTCATTTTCGATAAAATATGATAATACTCTCTTATGTCCTTCAATATCATCACTGTTCAAATAAAAGCAACATACCCCCTCATCCGCATCTGCATGTTTGGCTTCTACACAGATACCATTGGAAACTGCTTCTTCACATATATGTACTGCAAATTCCTTATTATTGAAGAAATGCATCCACTTTCCGCATTTATGCCTATCCAAGCAACTTTCCTCTCCTCTCAAATAGAAAACCCATCCACCCAAAGACAATTTCTTCACTTCACCCATGCTTGATTCTTTCATCACTAAATCGCTCCTATATTTCCCGTTCCATTTAACTCGTTATTGCCTAATCACTTCCTCCAAAAGCGGTTCAATCCCTTCATTGATAATATCTTCCACCATATGTTGTGCGCTAAAACGATTAACATCCCACGCCACAAATCTCAATATATTTGCCGCTGTTTCTTTTACAACATATGAATAACTTCCTCTTAATACATTCCTTGCAAATGAAGCAAATATATCATACGCGTCATAAACACGCCCACAGACTGATTGATATTCTTTGTCTATACTCTGAATTATATATTGCGCATGATTATCATCAACATCCATAAATTTTAATAGAACACTTGCAAAATCATTTCCTATACTTTTCATTCCTCGTACAATTTCTTCACTTGATAAATTGTACAAATAGCTTTCGACATCTTCATCATATAGTCCACTACTTATCTTTGCATTTATTCTTTCTTTGTTTTCTGCCTTTTTTTCATATGCTACCGATTTTTCAAAGAATATGGATAATTGACCAGCATCAGCATAGCGATATGCAGCATCACTATTTGTAGCTTTTTCAGCTACACTTCTAAAAGCATGGTGCGAATCTCTTGGATTACTTGTCATAATAAAGTTAATTGTACGTCCAAGCGAATATACATCACTTCGTTTATCTGCATCTTTCAACATCATGAACTGTTCCGGTGCACAGTAATAATATTGCCCCATAGCATTTGTATGAATCGTTTGATGAGATGTAAACACATTAAGATCCTTTCCCAATCCAAAATCGGCAATTTTCAATGTCCCTGAAATAACAAATATATTATTAGCACTTATATCACGATGTATAATATCCCTTTTATGAACCTCTGTCATTATATATAAAATTTGCCGTATACAAGTAATTTTTGAATCCATCGGCAAATCATTATTTAGCACATATTTTTCCAATGTAATTTCTGCCGGTTCCATCGAATATGAACAATTTCCCTCATAGAATTTATAAACTTTTATAATTCCAAATGCATCTTGCAAAGATTGGGTAATTTCAAACTCCCTTTTGAATCGACTTCTAATACCCTTATTTGTCAAATAATCATCTTTTAGCTTTTTTATTATTAGTCCTGTTGACTTCTGTTTATAAACATTTGCAAAGCCACCACTTCCAATTAGCTCAAGATCATCATTTTCTTTTACTAAATGGTATTTTCCATCTATTTTTGTGATTTTATATTGATCTTTCTGCAATACGTGATTTATACCACTCCAAATTTCATTTGCTTTTTCGGCAGCAGCAACTTGTGATAATGATTGTTCTGACATTAAATAGGATTTACTCAATATAATATCAAGAAATGTATCAAATTTACCATTATTAATTAATTCCACCAATTTATCATACACATACACCCACCTAGACGGAAACCCCTGCCGATATACATCACCTGCTTTATAATATTGATTAAAAAATCCAACTAACTTTGGACCCGATTTATATGTATAATAATTTTCAATATCTCCACAAAATATGCTGGATATTTGTTTTAATGTATCCTGACTAATCACCAAACATCACCTCGTAATTATCAAAAGCCATTAGACAATCTTTTTACATTATCTACAAGTCGATCATATGATACAATTCTTAATCCCGGTGTATCATGTTGACTCTGCCCTCTCATTTGGTTTGCGACATCATCCATTCGACTTCTTCTACCAACTACCAAACAATAATTTATTCCCCATGATGGAATATTTCTGCTAATATCAACCAATCCACAACTTCTCATAAAATATAATCGGTTATCATCCATCCAACGTCTCCAATCCCTTATTTGCGTAAGTCCTTTTCTAACAGATTCAGATTCTGTATTGCTTGTCTTAATCTTATAATCTACATTTACACCCTCAAATTCAACAAGTATAATATGATGTCCAATTGAATTACGTCCCAATAGCATATAATCTACTCGGTACTCGCTCCCTAACATTTGCTCTGGAGCAATATATGCTTCATGATGCCCAAAATCATACTCTTAAAAAGAGATGCCAGTATAAACCATTTTTTATTTCCTTTTATGTATCGCTGAATATCATTTTCTTTCTTAGCGTTATCTAATTCAATCCTAAACAATTCCGCTTCTTTATCAAAGTCAATTCCTCGATACCAGCCATACTTAAACTCAATAAAATTTTCTGGTGCTTCATAATCCATAAGTTTCCTCCCACATAATTACCAAAAACTATCTTATACTCACAATCTCCACATACTTCTCATAGTAAGCCATCAACCTCTCAATAACCCTTTTCTTCTTCTCTGCCCTGTTACCTCCACCAAAACGAGATACCGCGGGCATAATAACATCAATATCCGTCCCCGTTGTTTTCAACACACCATCCCTAAACGAATTGTCCATAAATCTATGTGTTTCTTATGCCTTCAGTTTTTCTTCCTCAATAATAACAGCAAGGTCATTCTCTCTCTGTTCGTCCACGAACTTCTTCCAGTCCCCATCTACTTCGGTCTGCGCATTGATTCTTGCCAGAAAATTCCTGATCAACTCCATTTTGCTGCGCAGATTCATACTGGAATTAACTGCCTTTTCAATCGTTACAACAATCTATTTATTCTGGTTTCCTTCCTGCTGATACTTCTTCACAAGCATAAGAATATAGTCAATATTAATTTCCACCTGTTTCACAAGTTCAATTTCAAACACCACATCATCATTGATATTTTCTTTCTTTTCATTTGATTTTGATTTATATTTCTGATAAAAGTCAATGTACTCGCTCTGGTAATCCTGAAAATCCCGACCAGACAAAATTTCCTTTCCCTCAAAATCATCAAAGGTGGAAAGGATATTCTTCATTCTGAGAATCGCTCCATAAAGCATAATAAACGCTTTCTCCGCCTTCTCCCCTTCAAACGGTGCTCCCAACGGAAAAAGAGTTTTCAACTTGTCTATTAATTCCACATAACCGTCAAAATGCTTCCCATTCTCATCATATCCATTATAGTAACTCTCAAAATTCTTTAAAAGAACAATACTCCCAGCCTCTTTATCACCAAAAAGTGCAATCGCATTATTAGTTTCTTTCTCCAAATTGCGAAAACATATATATTTTTGAATTCTCTCTTTTGCTTTTTCATCTCTATGCTCATAATTTCCAACAGGAATCGCCCAATATAAATTATCACATTCTAAAGACTTCATCAGACATATAACAGGTCTTTCTTTTGAGTCATTCCATGTACCACCTATATTCCTGATTATCTGATAAAATTCATTTTTACCAAAATACATTCCATGTTCTTTCATTTCTTCTCCTATGCACAAAAAAAGCCCTATACATACTATATAGGGCCTACAATGTTTTTTGTCCTACATTGCGAAAGGTAATTGTGTCATAATGCAATGTTACTTGTTGTACATTTCGAAACATAATTGATACAAAATACAATGTTTTTGTCCTACATTGCGAAAGGTAGAAATCATTCAGATTTCTTGGCTTTATTATATCCAATTATTAGCGAATGTGCAACGAACACAAAATGAACATTTTGTGAACATGTATAAAATCTCGCAGGCGAAAAATTTATTTTTCACCATCTACCTCGACAACAATATCCTATCATTATCCAGCTTCCGCCCCGCGCACACTCTAAACTGCTCAAGCAGATCATCAATAGTCAGCTTATCCCTTTCCTCTCCCTTAACATCAAAAACAATGCTTCCTGAGTCCATCATAAGCGTCCTATTTCCCATCTCAAGCGCCTGATGCATATTGTGCGTAACCATCAGACATGTAATCTTTCTTTCTGCGACGATTTTCTTAGTGAGTTCCAATACTTTAGCCGCTGTCGCGGGATCAAGCGCTGCAGTATGCTCATCCAAAAGCAATATCTTAGGCGTTACCATAGTCGCCATAAGCAGCGTAAGTGCCTGCCTCTGACCACCTGAAAGCAGTCCCACCGGCTGTTTCATTCTATCTTCCAATCCCATATCCAGTAAAGATAACTGCTCTTTAAACTTCTGCTTTTCTTTATTGTTTATTCTGCTAAAAAATGCATGTTTGGCAGTAGACGCCCTAAGGTATGCAAGCGCCATATTCTCCTCAATTGTCATATGCGGCGCGGTTCCTTTTAGCGGATCCTGGAAAAGATGTCCGATTACCTTACTTCTCACATGCTCTTTTTTATAGGTAATATTTTCGCCGTCTAAAATAATCCGGCCCTCATCCACATAAAAATTACCGGTAATTGCGTTAAAAAGCGTAGATTTTCCGGCTCCGTTACTGCCTACAATCGTTGCAAAATCGCCGTCTTCCAGATTCAAATTCACCTTATCAAGCGCCTTTTTTTCATTTACCGTACCCGGATTAAAGGTCTTTGAAATAGACTTAATTGTCAGCATCAACTTCACCGCCTTTCCTATTTGCACGGATTACCGCATTTTTTTGTTTGTAAAAAAGTGCCTTTTCTTTTAAATACGGAAAAGCAATTGCTATCGCAACTATAATCGCAGAGACAAGTTTCAATGCCTCCGCAGGCACATTCATACGAAGTGCAAGCGCCACTATGAACCTGTATAAGCAGCTTCCGAGCACCACGGCTATAAGCTTTATAAGCATGCCTCCCCGGCCTATCAGAGTCTCTCCGATAATTAAGCTGGCAAGCGCGATTGTAACCATACCGGTTCCCAGATTAATATCACAGGATTTCTGATACTGTCCAAGAATTGCCCCGGATAATGCAGTCAGTGCATTTGCAAGGCAAAGTCCTACCGTGATCATAAAAAGCGGATTGATACTTGAAGCACGCACCATATACTCATTGTCACCGGTAGCGCGAATCGAAAGCCCGAGTCTTGTATTTAGAAACAACGCAAGCAGTATAACTATAATTAATACAATCACAAACACAATTAGGAATTTATACCAGTTGTTATACCACGACGCCGCTATCCTTTCTTTCGCCATGCTGAATATCGTATCGCAGGCAAAAAGATTGACATTGGACGAAAAGCCCATTACCGCAATATTTATGGTATATAAGCCTGTATTAACTATAATACCGGCCAAAATGGAAGGAACTCCCATTTTGGTCTGTAAAAAAGCTGTGATAAATCCGGATAAAATACCGGCGCCCATTGCCGCAAAAAGCGCAAGGATCGGATGCCCGGCTATTGTCACCATAGCTCCGACCGCACAGCCTAAGGTAAAGCAGCCGTCGGTGGATAAATCCGCAATATTTAAAATACTAAAAGAAATAAACAACGCCAGCGCCACCAGTGAATAAATACAGCCAAGCTCCAGTGCGCTCTGTAAAATTGATAATGTAAATATAGAACTCATTTAATCCCTCACCTAATACAATAGAAAGCACGTTCTGCGAGCTTTCTATTGTCATGTATTACTGAAATTCTTCCACAGTCAAAACTTTGACCTAACATTACTGAAATTCTTCCGCTGTCTGAATTTCGACTAAATTTGTACACATATCAGCAAACATGCTGTAATCAAGTCCGATAGCTTCGGCAGTCTCGGTATTTACCGTTGCAATACCGTTATCCATTGTTTTAACAGCTAAAGATGCCGGATCTGCGCCGTTTACCAATATATCTACCACCATATCCGCAGTAGCTGTTCCAAGTTCCTCATAATTTACGCCGTAACCCAGAAAAGCACCATTTAATGCAAAGGAGTCAGCGCCGCAGTAATGAGGTACATTTGCGTCAATGAACTTTTCATAGATAGCAAGTTCAGCCGTCATAACGTTGTTGTCGGTTGGTGTAAAAATTGCCTCAACTCCTGCTGCCACCAGCGCATCTGCTGCAAGTGAAATCTCTCCGTTGTTAGTACCTGTTTTTTCCACTACATCTATACCTTTGTCCTCGCAGTAAGCCTTTGCAGCCGCGATTGCTGCTGTAGAGGAATCCTGACTTTTATCATACAAAAGTCCTACAGTCTGGATATCCGGATTGGCTGCAAGCATTAAATCGAAAATCGCATCCGTATTAAGCGCATCTGAAGTTCCTGTTATATTAGAGCCGGGAGCATCCATGCTGTCCACAAGACCTGCACCAACCGGATCAGATACAGCTGAGAAGACTACAGGAATCAAACTTCCGTCATCCTTAGGATTTTCTGCAGTTGAGTTCTGCATTACCATAGCAGTAGGCGTTGCTACCGGAACGATAATATCCACCTCTGAAGCAATAAGATCAGCTGCAATCTGATTCATTGTCGTAGAATCCGCCTGACCGTTATAGGTATAATCGGAATAATCAAATTCAACTCCAAGCTCTGCTCCCTTTGCATCAAGCTCTGCCTGTACTGCTGATACGATCTGATTAAGTGAGGCGTCATCAACGTACTGTACAATACCCACCTTATAGCTTGCGCCTGCATTGTCTCCACCGGCAGCCGTATCCGTTTCGGTATTTGATGCCGCGCCCTGGTCAGTTGTCTGTGCCCCCGCATCTGAAGCTGCTGAGCCCTGATCTGCTGTCTGTGCATCCGAGGTGCTTCCTGTGCTGCTTCCTGCATCTGTACCACAGCCTGTAATCATTGCAGCCATAGTTGCTGCTGTTAATAATAACGCTAATGTTTTCTTTTTCATAATTTTTCTCCTCCTAATTATATAAAAATATAATCGCGCATGGAAGATTTTCTCCCTGCGCATAAAAAACCGTCCCAAGCATAATGCCTGAGACGGTAATAAACTAATTATTATCGCGGTACCACTCAACTTGACCTTGACAGAATCCTGCCTACGGTCCACTTTTACCATATACTCATCATATATGCCGTCTTGATAACGGGTACGGTTCCCGCCGGCGCCTACTTAAGTTTCAGACCGGCCTCAAAAGCCCATTCGGTATAAGCTCCGTACTGCTTTCCACCACCAGCAGCTCTCTGTGACAGCCCTCTTATACGTACTACTCTTTCTCATAGGTTTAACTCTTATATTATAACTTATTCTACATTAATCTATCTGTTACAAATTGTCAATACCATTTTTTTAAAATGTGTGATATTATATATATTGCGTGAGTTATATCAACAATATAATGAATATGAACAATATAAACAAAAACGGAGCGACCTTCGCTCCCGCGGTTCGAGCTCCGTTTTTGTTTATATTGTTCATATTCACATCATGTAAAGACACTTTCGCAATTTATTAACAGAAAGGCAAGGTTATCTTCAAATGAAACTAGACATGCACTGTCATACAAAGGAAGGTTCTCCTGATGCAAAAGTAACTCTCCTTGACAATATTGCAATACTTAAAGAAAAAGGTTTTAACGGAATGTTGATTTCAGATCACAATTCATACAAAGCCTGTCGGTATTATAAGAATTTAGAAAATAAGCTGGATGATTTCACCGTGCTCTGCGGCATAGAGTATGATACGCTGAATTCCGGACATATTCTGGTAATTATGCCAACGGATGTGCTCCCTAAAATTCTGGAGCTTCGCGGTCTTCCCGTAACTCTTTTGATTGACATCGTACATCGCAATGGCGGAATATTAGGTCCCGCTCATCCCTGCGGCGAGAAATTCTTAAGTATTTTTAATACGCGCATGGGAAAATTATTTAAAGAAAAACTAATACAAAAATTTGATTTCATAGAAACCTACAATGCCTGTGAAGATGATTATTCCAATTCGGCTTCAAAGGAGCTTGCATCCAAATATAACATTCCTGAATTCGGCGGAAGCGATTCCCATAAGGAAGACTGTGTAGGTCTCGGATATACCATTTTAGAGAAAAATGTCGCAAATGAGACTGAACTTATACAATATATAAAAGAAGGTAATCCGGCAGTATCAGACGGCACCCACTATTTCTATACAACAAAGCAGAAGCTTGGAAAAGCCAACGATATTTTGGTGTATTCCTTTTGGTTCTATAACAGGTTCCTTGCTCTTGTCAGAGGATACGCCAGAGCCTTTGAGTTTAAACATAATCCAAAGCTGCAGGCTATCAAATACCGTAAATCCAAATATATTGATTTATAAAAAATCGTCGCTCGGCAGCGACGATTCAGAGAATGCTTCGCATTCTCATTGAAATAATTTACGCTGTGGCGTATCACCATAAACTATATGGTTGTTTTCTCCGGTATAAAATATAAGAAATCAACTTTATCACAAAACCTAATATCAGAGAAACAATCCCAAATGCAATAGGAAAAAACAGATATTCTACTCCATTTAGATCAAACAAAGGACCTCTTTCATACTGTGGAATCAACCATATATCATTTATAACCGCCAGCCAAACGATTGCCCCAAAAAGACTGGCAAACATAATAAACGATGCAGCCATGCAAAGATTGTATTTTGCATTAAAACGTACTGTAGCGAACAGCTTTCTTTCAAGAATCATATAAAGAACTGTTAAAATGCATGGAATACTAAAACATCCTAAATCCGGAAAATAGGATTTATTCAACAAAAATTCTGCTATGGCATCCATCATAAGAAAGATGATCCAAGCCAAAACATTTAATAAAAACATGGCTATCACACATTTTTTCATTCACAGCTTTTTCCTTTCTATCAATCCTATCGTTTTGCCATTCGCGGGTAATCTCATCCTATTTATTCATCTAATCCATCGCCTTGTTTATTCATCTTATCAATCACCGTATTCTTCAAATCCTCAAGCGTATCCTTGAATTTCTTGGAAATCATACCGGGATTGCTACGTATCATATCCAGCTTATAAAAATCCAGCATCTCTTTATAATTTCTTCTATTCTCCATATACAGGTTAAAACGTGCGCGCAGTTCTGCAATTTCCTCAAGGACAGCCCCAGGCGCCGATTGAATGGTCTCCTTAATGCTGTTAAAGCGTCGCTCCAGCCCCTCCGACAACTCATCCATATCCGGCTCGCTCTCCTGATTTTTCTGTTCCTTTTCGTCACTGCTGAAAGCGCTGATTACATCCAGACGTTTCTGCATCTTATAAAGTTCTTCTTTAATCCTCTGCATCTTGGCAAGCACATCCCGCAAATCCAGGGCCGCCTTGAAAGACAGTGCAAAATCCGCCGCAATATATACCGTCAGAATAAAAGTTATATACCCCAGTATATTATTAGGCATCCGCAGTACAAACCTCTCTATCGGTCTATGGACAATCCTTGTCATAAGTATTGTCAATACCCCCCATGAAAGCGTCGTCCTTAGGCAGATCTGACCTTGAAAATTAAACTTCTGCCCCGAATAGTCCCAATACCGCACATTAAAAAGCGCTTCCATCACAACTCCCGTCACATACTCAAGCACCGTAGGCCCTATACAGCCTGCAACATAGGTCAGAAATATATTATCCTGAAAAGGCCTTGAGACAACAAACATTATAATTGCCCCGCTTCCATACAAAGGTAAAAACGGTCCTCTTATAAAGCCCCTGTTAACAAATTTTCCAGTCCTTATATAGACGTTCATCGACTCAACGCACCAGCCCAAAAAACAGTATGCATAAAAAAAGAACAGCCACTGCGTCATATTATAAGTATACATATTATATTATCCTTTTTCACCGTATATTAAAAAGTACAAATCAGGTTATAAATATGTTACCCGAATATCCCGACCTCTACCCTGTCTTTTCCCTTTTTACTAACGCCAGTCTGCCCATAAAACAAAAACTTTCCATACCCTCTTACCGTCACGGCGTCGTTATCTTTTAACTGATAACTGGTGTTTTCCACAAGTATCCCGTTTACATAAACCTTACCGGCACGAAACAACTCCTGACTGCTGTTTCTTGAAATATTATATATCTTAGATACTACTCCGTCAATTCTCACAGAAGATACTGTTATTGAAGCCGTTCTTGGCTCCGTCCCCTTAAGCATTACTTTCCCTTCCGGAATAATGCATTTTACATTGGTATGCTTAACCTGATTAAGATTATCTATAATGTAATTTACTATATTTTCCTGACAAAAAACTATGGCGCCCTTTTCCTGCAAAAAAATATCGCCTACGGTGCTTCTCTCGATTCCAAGATTCATAATCGCCCCAAGAAAATCCCTGTGCGTAAGGTTTTCGGCAAATTTAGGCGTTGCGGGGCGAATCTCTATATTCGCAATGGGATAAGGTTCATCATAACCTAAATTATCGGGATTTCCGAAGCGTATGATCTTACGCTCACATATGGGCGCGCCACCCTCCATGCCATAGTCCGCATAAGACACTTCTTTTGCTACGGCATGAAAGACCTGCTGCTCTGATAATCCCAAAAAAGTAGTATAAGTATAGATACTTTGGCTGTAGGACTTCTCAGCCAGTTCAAGTAGTCTGTTCTTTAATTGCAATAAATCTTTTTCACTTGTAATCGGCATGATTTCTCCTCAAAATAAGCCATCCGATACCTACTAAAATAAGCCCCGCCCCTGTAAGCAGCAACATATCAGAAACCGATGCGGTCTCCGCATATAATATCGGAAAGACTTTCTCAATCTGCTCCGGATAACACGAAACGATAACACTAATCGCATTATTTATAAAATGCATCATCATAGACGGATAAATACTTCCTGTCTCATACGCCACATAACATAACACCAGGCCCAAAAGCCCTGTCGGAATAAATTTTACCATACTCATGTGATATGCTCCAAAAAGCGCCGCAACAGCTGCAATTGCCACCGGTATGCGGTATCTCGCCTTCAAGGAATTAAAGATAACTCCCCTAAACATCATTTCCTCACATATTGCCGGAGCTACCGCTATTACAAAGAAAACGCCGACTATATTACCGTTCATAATTGACGAAAAAGTGTTGATCACATTATCGGCACTCTGCGGAAACAGCGATATCATTATAAGAGACAGCACTATATTTATGGGATAAAATCCAAGTATAATGAAAAATCCTCCCAAAAATCCCGTTATTTTAGTCTTATGAAATCCGTATGTTTCTAAAACATCCTTTTTAGTATAAAGCACAATCGCAAGCGGTACAAGCAGTAAAATCATCTGAGTTCCAAAAACGCCGCCCAGACCGAACTTAAGCTGCAGCATACTTCCGCCGTATAATACCAGAACTGTAGTAAGCGCAACTAAAAAGCATACATCCGATACCGTAGGCACGCCGCCTTTTTTCAGATTTTCGCGCTTCTCAAACAACTGCAATCCGCCTTTTGTGTCGCTAAACAGAATTGCCTCGCTGTCGTAAATCTTACTTAAGAATAAAATCGCAAATACGGCATAGGCAATATTACTGATAAATACCACCGCAATCGCCATGTAATCTATTTTAAAGACTAACATATTTTTAATCAGCAAACATATGTTAGCAACCGGTATCATCGCCATTGTCTGTGTCAGCTCAATATTAGGAATAAAACCAATGTAACCTGTAAACATAACCACTAACATCAGAGGCGTTATATAGTTATTTGCTTCCTTATAACTTTTTGCAAAAGAGGTCACACACATTGTAATTGCGCTTATAAAAAGAGAAAATGCAAAAATCGCCAACATTCCTACCAAAATTGCCGGATAAAATTTGGCCATATCAAAACTCATGCCATCCGTCTGCATATCCATAATTTTATACATATAAATGGCTATGCCGCCCATTGAAACAATATTTAAAAGCGCAGAAATCATCCCGATTATGGCAACCGTTAAAAACTTGGAAACAATAAGCTGCCTGTTCGTAACTGGAAGAGTAAGAATGGTCTCTAGCGTTCCCCTCTCACGCTCTCCCGCCGTTGTATCGATTGCCGGATACATGGTTCCCATAAGCAAACTTATTATCAACATGAACGGAAGTACGGAACCCATTATGCTGCCTAAGGACTGCTCGTTGCTGGCAGTATCTTTTTCCTCATATATGACCGGCTCTAAAATTTCATGAATACTAAGCCCTGCATCTTTAATTTTGGCTTGGGTAAGCTCTTCTTTGTATTCATCAAACTTATCCATAACGATATTCATTGCATAGGATGAATTGGTTACGGAAGAAATATAGTAAACGTCATAATTAAATTTTCCATCCTGCATTTCTCCCCGGATGTAAACGTCAATTTCTTCGGCTTCTAAGGCAGCCTCATAATCATCTATGCTCTCGGCATCAACAATTGTAATTGTATAGGAGTCTTCTTCGTCAGTTGTATCAGCTGAATCTCCCGTATCGCCCTTGTCTCTCCACCTGTCATCATTTTCGGTCAGCTTGTGTAAAAAGCCTCCGCCATCATCTGCTTCTATCGCAATACGATAGTCCTGCTTCTCCATACTTGATGTTATTACCACCATAAGCTGCATTACACCTATAAAAATAAGAGGATAAAGGATTATAGGCACAACCAACATCATAACAACTGTTTTTTTATCCCTGAGGACATCCAGCATTTCTTTTTTAATAAGTGTTTTTATGATTTTAGTGTTCATCTGTGATGCCCTCCCTTACGATTAATTCGGCAAAAACATCTCTTAAGTTTTCTTTACCAAGTTCCTTTTTCAGTTCCTCCGGTGTTCCCTCGCTGATTATCTTTCCCTGGTGGATTGTTACGATCCTGTCACACATAAATTCGGCCTCTTCCATATAGTGTGTGGAATACAGAATTGTCTTTCCTGCTTCTCTTTCTTTTTTCATAAAATCAATAATTGCCGCACTGCTGAGTATATCCAGCCCAAGCGTCGGCTCGTCAAAAATATACACCTGCGGATCATGGATAAGGCACCTGGCTATAGACGCACGTTGCGTCTGCCCGGTAGACAATTTCTCGATACGGTTATCAATAAAATCTCCCAAAGAAAGAATATCGCTTATCTCTTCAATCTTTTTATCAACGGCCTCTTTTTCCATACCATAAAGAGTTCCTAACATCCGCAACAATTCTGCGGTAGAAAATCTTCCATAAAGCTTAGTGTTGTTGGAAAGATAGCCGATATGCCTTTTTACTTCTATATCATCAGTAATTTCTTTATCTCCAAGCCGGATACTTACCATTCCGTCAGTTGGCTTCATAAGTTTAGCCATCATTCTAAGAAGCGTAGTCTTTCCGGCGCCATTCGCTCCAAGTATGCCTACAATTTCACTTTCTCCGACAGTTAACGAAATTCCGTCTACCGCATTTATATCAACCTTTTTACTCTTCTTTTCGTTTCTGGTAAAGGTTTTCACCAGATTATCCGCCATTATTCTGCATTCACTCATCTTTTAACTCTCCCTACTGCCTTAGTTTTCGTTATTCCCGTTCATGTTTTCTTAGTCTTCTCGCAGCCTTAGGTTTCGTTATTTTCGTTTTCTTCGTCCTCGTCGACACCTTCATTTTCCAGTTTCTTCAGACGCTTTTTATATATATAACTCATACCTGTAAGCCCTAAGAAACATATACCGGCAGCAACCGTTCCCAAAAACACTCCTGTTGCCACTGCACCTGCCAAAGCTCCATATTGTTTATAGGATATTACAAAGTTAAAAACAGCTACGGCAACTCCGCCTATCAGACTTGCCCATCCATTAACCGCCGGCGTCGGTGCAAGTTTTCTATCCCATATACCGTTTCTCACACAGTCAATTACAATATACAGCGCTATACACATAAACACAAGCCATTCGCCTGTAATATATTTATAGTCTTCCCTTCCATATATGAATGCCTGTACAACACATACCGTAAGCAGTCCCCAGAATGCAAGCCAGCAGGCATTGTGTTCAATTTTAAGCAGTTTCTGTTCCTGCATTTCGTCTAACTTATTTCCCGACTTTTTCTTCATCACTATCATCCTCCCAAAATAATTCGTCAAGTGTTCTGTTAAGTGCGCGGCAGATTGCTCGGCACAGCTTAATCGTAGGATTATACTCGCCTTTTTCAATAGAGTTTATCGTCTGCCTTGATACTCCTACGGCCTCCGCTAAATCTTTCTGCGTCATATCTTTATGAGCCCTTGCTGCTTTTATCGCCAGATTTTTAGCCATTTCATCACCTCTGGGTACAGGATAATACTGATATTACTTTTTGTCAAGTATATTTTACTTTTTGTCAAATTTAGTTTTATAGTGATTATTACCCGGTCGTTTTATTTACCGAACATCCTTATACAACAAATAATAATCACTTTCCATATTCCCAAACTGCTCTTTCATAAAACGCATGGCATCGTCCAACGCCTTATTGTAGATAATCGGCGCCATATGCTCACAAAATAATTCAATAATCTGCTGCTGCTCAATAATCCCGATCTCTTCCCCCCGGACATCCAGATAAAACGCCTTCACTTCACCGGCAATCTGTTTTTTCTGTTCGTCGCTCAATTTAATTACTTCATTTAAATTTTTTCTTACCATATGCTTACCCTCCAATATTAAAATCACTATCCTAAAATCTATATCATGAAATTAATGCTTCTACAAATTAACACTTCTAATAATTAATATCCGGAAATTAGCAATTTTGAAAATTAACGTTTTTGAAAATTAATGTTAACATTTTTGAAATCATTTTAACATTTTCGAAATTAATTTTAACATTACCTGTTGCAAATTGGAAGATTTTTTAATATAATGAATAAGCTGTTTCAATTTATTTTACAACTTTTAGATTTTGCATAGGAACATTTTGGAGGTAAGTATGAAAAAATTTAGATTTGCAATCGCAGGTATATTTTGTTTAGGAATGTTAATGTTTTCGGGCACATGTAATCAGGTTAATGCAACGGAATTATCGAATACAAAGACCGAAAATGTTGTAGTTGATACAAGACCGAATTATACAATTTATGTAAACCGAGCTTTAAATTGCATTACTATTAAGCAGCAGAACGAGGATGGCACCCTGACGCCGGTTAAGTCAATGGTTTGTTCCTGCGGAAAGCCAGGATCCGAAACGCCGGAGGGTACATTTAAGACTTCTGATTATTATGTATGGCGTAAAATGGTAGATAATACATATGGAAAATATGCAGTGCGCTTTAACGGAAAAATCCTCTTTCATTCCGTACCTTATATTGTAGAGAGTCCGGATACTTTGGAATGGGAAGAATATAATAAGCTTGGTGAAGGCGCCTCTTTAGGCTGTGTAAGAATATGCGTAAGAGATGCTAAATGGATTTATGATAATTGTAAACCGGGAACAACCGTAGTCGTATACTCAGACTATGAGAACGCCGGAGAACTTGGAAAACCGGAAGCAATCAAAATAGATGGAAACCTTCCATACAGAACATGGGATCCGACCGATATTGATATCAACAACCCATGGCCGGCAGAGAATGGAGAAACATATACCCCATTTACCGGAACCATAGATCAATTTAATTATGTAGCATATGCGGACAAGTATCCGGATTTAAAAGAAGCCTTTGGTTATGATAAAAATCTACTCTATGAGCACTATGTTACATTCGGAATTAATGAGAGACGAATTGCTGTTTCTTATTAAATAATTCCCATATGATATTTTTAAAACCTTAAAAGAATGAAAGACCATGGTACCTTGTGATTATAAGGCTGCCATGGTCTTTTTACCTGCATTGAATACACTTCTATCTCATTACTGCCATCTTTTGGCAATAAATATCGAAAAGTTAAAATTCCTAATATTCATCCCCTCCGATTTCCTTCGGATTTTCTGATAATATGGAAAAAACGAAGTCTCTTCTATAGACGCCGCTGCATTATTCAGATAAGGATTTTTATCCTCATTTAATATGATCGGCGCTGCATCCGCTGACAGGCGCATAAGATAACGCTCGCTATCATATGCATCATAGCTGTCCTCATTAAAAATATGTGCAGGATTCAGATTATAGGCCGCAATCCAATAATCCGGATGGGCAAATGACAGTCCTATATAGCATACAATGATAACTGCCACACTGTAGAAAAACAGTGGAAAGCGCTGATAATAAATATAAACACTAACACCAACCATCAACAGAAAGATTACCGCAAGCGCCCATAACACAAAGATTCTTAAAAATGTCAGATTGTATCTTTCAATATACATAAGCATCCTTAACGCACTTGATAAAATCATTATAAACGTACAACCACCGATAATCGTAAGAATAATTTTTAATATCAGATTATCCTTAAAAAGACTGATACAAAACAGTACAATAATTAAATTAATGATGCAGACAGCCAGCAACTGAAAGAACCCCTGTCTGGCATATGAAGAATAGGTATATCCCTCCGGAAGCTGCATATTTCCTATGAAAAGATATAAAATCTGAATCATACTGAAAACAACATACAATACAGCAAGGAGTCCGTTAACAGTAATCGCAATGACAGGCTCCAAAACCTTCTTATCCGTAACTTCTTCCGCCACTGACTTTTTACACAGGGCGGCCAGTAAAGCATACGACATAAAGAAAACCACAACCGCTGAAAATGCAATTCTAAAAGAGTCCCCAAACGAAAAATCAAACATAAATATCTTGTTTACCATATTGCGAAAGACTACGTCTGCACTGCATAAAAGCATTACCATAACCGTAAGTACCGGTATGGATATGGCAATACCGAGTAAAACGTAGACACCATAGCTTTTCTTGTCACTTTTTCCCTGTTTTTTGGCAGCAAAAAAAGAAGTCATGTCAATTAAAGGACAAAACAGGCAGGCAATAGCGCCTCCGATGGTTTGTAATACTGCTCCTATATATTTAGGAACATTCCATCCCTCATCCTGATAAACGGTGTGCAGTATCAAAATAAATAATAAACCGAATATACAAAGTTTATTCATCCATAAAATCGGCTGGGAATCAGTGCAGCAATTAGAGATTCCAAGCAGCACAATGCTAATCATATAAAAAAGACTGTCTTTTTTGTATGGAACCCCTAACTTTTTCATAGATAAGAAGAAATAGCAAAGGGTTCCGATAACGAAAAAAGGATGCGTAATTCCCGATGCGTTTTTATAAAGACAGAATGTATAGAAAAGAGCATAGACAGCGCTTGCAATCCCAAAAAAGGAAAACTGGCGCTTCATACACTTTGTCATGATAGTCTCCTGCTTAACAGGTTCCGCCTGAACGCTTCGCTGCGCCGCGGCAGGATAATAAGGGTAATTTCCTCCGTTCGCGCCCTGTCCGTTTGGCATATTTGGGTTAATAATATTTTGGTTATTCATACTTATTCCTCCTTTTCTTCCTCATCTTCTACATACTGAATAATATCCCCCGGCTGACAATCCAGAGCTTTGCAGATTGCCTCCAATGTTGAAAAACGAATTGCTTTAGCTTTATTGTTTTTCAAAATAGAGAGATTGGCGAGGGTAAGATCTACTTCACCAGCCAGCTCTGTCAGGCTCTTTTTGCGCATTGCCATAATAACGTCCAAATTAATTAATATTGACATTTTTAAGCCCTCACTCCTTTTCCCTATATAGTCAGATCGTTTTCCAGTTTATAACTAACCGCTTTATCGAACACCTGTGCCAACACCTTGCTGAATAAGCCTGCGATAACAAATACCAGAATAATGATAAGCACTGCGGGCGTTATATAGATAAAAAGGCGGCACGCCATGATCACTGCTATAAAAAAGCTGTAAGTGCTCATTTTTTCAAGACTTGTCACATTTTCCCTGATAAAGCAGTCATCATTCAGTACCGAACGGAACATCTTTCGCAGCTCATATATTATTAATACCGCAAAGATCCCCGACAGGAAAAATACCACAAGCAGGGAATAATAATTATCCCTAAAGTAGGTATTGTAATTTCCGTAAAACCTTATACTAAAAGGCAGGGTTAGTATAACAAGGATTCCGGAATAAAACATAAAATCCAGTAAATATTTGGTGAACAGTGTCAGCTTATCTTTCATACATTAAATCCTCCTCATATAATTTGCGCTAATTAGCTGAGCTTGAAACGCTGTTTCATTTTGCCTTTTCCATAATATAGCATATGTTTTTTTGAAAGTCAATAACTTTTTATCGAATTTCAATAAATATTTATTATTTTGCAATAACGTAATAAAACTCAAGCAAAAAACCATGCCGAGTTGCATTTCAAGATAAAAATACACACTAAGCTGCATCCATATACAAAAAAGCACCGGACATATAATTCGTCCAGTGCATTTCTGCAAATATCGGCTGCTGCAAATTTTCATTTTAATAACCATTCCTTTTTCACTCTACTCTTTAACAAGCGCCCCCTGCACAAGAAGCCTCACATCATTTTCTCCGCCTAAACACGTAGAAAGTGTCAATATTTCCTCCGTATTTTCAGGCGCTCCCATCTGGTCTGCGAATTCATTGAATTGATCTTCATTCTCAAAATCCAAATTGTAAGCCTCATCATTTATATCGGTTACTTTGACTGCAAAAATATTATAACGCTTTACCTCTTTATCTTTATAAAGACAGACTTCCGTATGATTTAGCCTGAAATCCTCTTCCAAAAAATTTCTCAATTTGCCAAACATCAGTTCATTCCCTGTCAAATCTTTTGCATCATGTCCGTATATTATAGTGTGCGGAGACGTCAGAGCATCACATCTATAATCCATAAATATCGCACCCAGTTTACTTTCTTCTCCTGTAATTGTCGTATGCAGATACTTCATATTATCAGTTCCACGTACAACATTGAATGATATATCGGACAATATCCGGAATTAATATTAATGTCACTACTGTTGCAGTAATTGCCATTGCTTCATAAATATGCGTAATATTGTTTTTTCTCCTATATTTTTTGCTTTTTCGCAATTAACTCGCCTCTCAAATATTTTTTTCGTCTATAGACAATTATCCACATCATTATTGCTGCGCAGCCGGTAAAACACATAATTCTGAATTTCAATGTCCTGCTTTCTACTCCTGTGTTAGGAACAGTTCCAAATGATTTTTTTGATAAAGTAAATGTCAGACTTTCACCGGATAATAATTCCTTGAGTTCATCACCACTCATATTTTGCACCTTACCGATTCTTGTATAGCTATAGCTATTAGAAGCATAAAACACGCAAATCGTATTGGAATTATATAACAACACATCTCCTGCCTTAGCCGTTATATATGTATCATCCGATGGAAGCGATGTCCCTAAACTTCCGTATTGCTCAAACCCATTCTTGGTCATATTGATTGTCAGATCGCCTTCATCCAGCATTTCTTTAAGTTTCTTTGTTGCTGCGTTATCGACCATCTGGACTTTTATTTGTTTTCCACCTGCACTGATATAAAAGACACTATCATCTGTTTCTGCCGCATAAGCATCGACTTTAACGCAAGTTATTATTAACATAAGTACAGCCATTATGTTAACTAACAATTTCTCATATCTCATTTGAAATCTCCTCCTATAACAACAGTGAAATCACCCTTTCTGATTTCCAGATCCAAACCTGACAAAACCTATGCCGTATCAGTGATCAAAATGTGTGGAAACTTCTTTCAGATTTTCAACAATAGGCAAATGCTGCGGACATACCCTCTCACATTGGCCGCACCCAATACAGTCTTTTGCCCTGCCAAACTTCCCTGCCAAAATATCGTAATTCGTGAAGTTGACTGTCCAGCCTTTCTCCTCAAGATGCTCCCGCATGTCCTCATTGTACAATGAGAAATACTGTGGAATGGCAATCTTCTTTGGACACCCCTCGGTACAGTAAGAACAGCCGGTACAAGGTATGGCTATCTGCCCGTTAATAATATCTGCTGCCCTGTAGCAAAGAGACCTTTCCTCCTCTGTAAGAGGCTTAAAATTTTCCATATAGCTTATATTGTCCTCCATCTGCCCGATATTCGACATTCCAGAGAGTACCACCATTACATTATCAAGGGATGCCGCAAAACGGATTGCCCAACTCGGTACAGACATATCAGCATCATGATCCTTGAACAGTTTTTCAACTTCTTCGGGAACACGCGCCAACGTGCCACCTTTGACAGGTTCCATAACTATGACAGGTTTACCGTGTTTTACAGCAACCTCATAGCATGCACGGGACTGCACCCATTCGCTCTCCCAATCCAGATAGTTAATCTGCAGCTGGACAAATTCCATTTCAGGATATTTCGTTAGTATCTCATCAAGCAGTTTTGCGGAATCGTGGTAAGAAAATCCGGCATGCTTCACAATACCCTGTGCTTTCTTTTCTAAAAGCCAGTTAAAACAGTCAAATTTTTCGTATTTTGGCAACATGGCACTCTCGATGCCATGCAGCAGGTAATAATCAAAATATCCGGCACCAGTTTTCTCAAGCTGTGAGCTAAAGACTTTATCCCGATCTTCCAGAGAATTGAAAAAGGCTGCGTGGAGCTTTGTTGCAAGCGTAAAACTGTCCCTTGGATAACGATCAACCAGCGCAATCTTTGCTACGCCTTCGCTGGCAAAGGCATTATACATCAAAGCAGTGTCAAAATAGGTAAATCCTTTTTCCATAAACAAATCCACCATCTTTTTTACCTGCTCAATATCTACATCCGCAGCATTTGTTTTGTCCAATATCGGCATACGCATTAAACCAAAACCAAGTTTTTTCATGTCGTTATTCCTCCTTGTTATGAATCTTATTTGTTTATTCCAACTTTTTTCACCAACACATTTTATTTCTCACCGGCATTTTCCACCTTTGCAATCATATAATCCAAACAGGCAAGCTGCTCCCTTTCCCTTTTCAATTCTTCACTTTTTACCCTGCGGAAACGGCAGACTACTCCATACTGTCCCTGCATGTTACCTGTCTCCTGATAATGCCGGTACTGCTCCATCATTATGGAATCAGCACCTTCCTCTGTCAATCTCTGGCATATCGTTGTTTCTTCTTTCATTTCCAATCTCCTCAAGCTCCTGTTGCGAAATAGCAAAAAACTATATAAAATGTATTTAGATAGATTCTATATATAATACAATCCACTCTTTGTGAGGATTATATTATCATGAATAATTAAAGGAGCATCCCCCATGATCGAAACACGCCTATTACAGTATTTCCTCGCCGTTGCAGAAGAACAGAGTATTACAAAAGCCGCAGAATATCTCCACATTTCCCAGCCCACACTGTCCAAACAGATGATGGACTTAGAAAAAAAACTTGGTAAACAGCTTTTGATACGCGGCAGGAAAAAAGTTACCCTGACAGAAGAAGGAACTTATCTGCGGGGCCGCGCCCAGGAAATCATTTCCCTGATGGACAAGACAGAAAGCGCCTTCCGGGAAAATGAACAAAACATCACCGGCGATGTCTATATCGGCTGCGGCGAACACCGTTCCACTTTTTCCATTATGCAGATCATCCGGACGATACAGGAAGAATATCCTGACATCCAGTTCCACTTTTTCAGCAGCAATGCAGATGCCATCATTGAACGACTGGATAAAGGACTTCTGGATATGGGATTCTTACTTGAACCGGAAATCAGCCCCCGCTATGATTACCAGAAACTCCCGCTGCATGAAACGTGGGGCATCCTCATGCGGAAAGATTCTCCCCTTGCCGTTAAAAAAGAAATCTCCTTTTCAGAACTCGCAGGTCTACCGCTAATTATGCCCAGCCAGACCTCCAACCGCAACCACCTGACCACATTCTTTGCGGATGAAATGGCGGAACCGCATATCGTTTCCACTTACAACCTGATTTACAATGCCGGGCTTATGGTGGAAGCCGGAATGGGCTATGCCCTTTGCATTGATGAACTGATCAATACCGCCGGCAACCATCCCCTGGTGTTCCGGCCTTTATCCCCGCTTCTTCAGTCAGACGTATATCTTTTTACAAAAAAATATCAGTTTTTTTCCAAAGCCGCAAAACTGTTTTTAAACCGACTTGAGGAAAATATGGGAAACCTATGAGGCAAATTCCAGGGTGATCGTCACATCCCTGCCACTCAGCATCTCCTTTAATTCCTCGGCAGATTTATCCGTAATTCTTCCGAGTCTTGTGTATGCCCAGGAATTAGAACCATAAAACACTACCATCTGATTGCCCGAATATAAAACAATATCTCCTGCCTGTGTAGTTGTTTGTTCATCATCCCTTGGCAGGCTTGTTCCAAAAGAGCCAACCTGTTCAAAGCCCCCATACATAGACATCTGTATGGACATGGGCTGTTCACGGAGAAGTTCCACAAGAGCTGTAACAGACTCATTATCTTCCCATGCAATTGTAACAGCTTCATCACCAATTTTCATCAATATACTCTTTTCCTCTGTCTTGTAGCAGCTTAACATATTTACCTCTCTATTCTTGTGAATGCATTTATCATATCTAAAGTCTACAATCATCAAGATAAAATAGCAAATAGCTATATCGAATGTATTTGCATAGCATTTAGGAATGTTAACCTATAATAGAAAAATCATAACCACCGGCTTAGCCGGTGGTTATGATTTACAAACGTCCAATCGCTTTCTTTTTTAAATTCATAAGCTTCAGCATAAGACCGCTGGTATAAAGAACTCCTATGATCATAATTCCATATGCGATACCAAGCGCGAAGCCCTTAACAAAATTAATAACAGGCTCAGCAGGCACTTCCATAAACTCCATCGCAATATATACTGTAAATGCTGCCAGCCCTATCACAAAGAACCAAAATATCTGCTTTGTAAGTTTCTGTTTCGCATGATTAGTATAATCAGCAACCTTTAATACGGTCTCTTCTACTTCTTTATTCATAATCTCACTTTTCCTTTCTCCGTCTAATAGTTCTTTGATCTCAACGTCATAATAATCTGCAATCTGGATAATAATATCCAGATCAGGCATATTGGAGCCGGTTTCCCATCTGGAAACAGTTCTTCCCGAAACTCCCATCACCTCTGCAAAGTCCTCCTGCGTAATTCCTTTTTCCTTTCTAAGAACCTTTAAAAAATCTCCGATTTTTTTCTGATCCATGAAAATATCCTCCTTTCGCATACAGATTATCAATATCCGTATTAAAAGAACACGACATAAAGTGAGAAATATTTAATTTTTTGATGTTTTTTGTAAAGAAAACCTTAGACACATTATGTCTGGTTTATAACTTTACCTCTTATACAAGCGCTTTAAGCCTTTTTACACAAAGCTAATAACCTCTTCCTTCGGTTTCTTAGTCTGCTCGACGCTGATTGCATGAAGCACCGGACCTTCCCCGTTATAATCCGCAAAATACTCCTTAGATACTTTGGCCGTCACCTTTACCCACTGCTTATCGGTCAATGTATCCGTCTTGTCATATTCACAGGCAAAGCCCAAAAAAGCCATATCTTCAGCGCAACACGTCATTGCCATCCTGCCGGGCACAAAATATCCCTTAGGAAAACTCTTTGGCACAAGCACCATAGCCGTAAACTGTACCGTCTTACCTTCATATCTTCCGATATGGTCAAGAGAATCCAGATACCAGATTCCATACCCCTCGTTATTCAGCTCCAATATAGGTGCAGACAGATCATAGGGTAAATCATCCTCCATGATCTCATTGACCTCACCGTTGGAATCCTCAAACACAATATCCGCTTTCTGGTTAATTGCTTTGACATTCCTCTTATAGCTGCTTAAGTCCTCTATACCGTCACAGCGGTTAAAAATAATAAGCTCCGACTTACGAAGCATTTCCGCAAGCAGGGATTTCATATTGGTAAAATACATCGGAAAAGTTGATGCATCTATTGTAGTAATCTGCTGCTCTATTTTCCAGTGCCAGGGCAGCTTCATCTCTTTATAATTCCACATACCGTTATATTCAATGATAATACGTTCAGGTTTGTACTTTTTTTCAAGCTCCATTAAATGAGAAGAATTAAAATCCTCCTCTTCTTCAATAAGCTCTACTACCGTCCTGCTCCTTTTCAAAAGATCATCATCATATTCAATCTCGCCTTCCTCACACAAGATCAGCAAGGTCTTTCCCCGAATCTGAAAATAAGGCTGCGACAGAGTATAGGTAATAAATTCCGTTTTGCCGCTTTCCAGAAAGCCATTGATAATATACACCGGTTTCATAATGCCACCACTCCAATATTAGATTTCTTATATTATTAGTTTTATTTCACCATTAATTTTTCTTAAATAAAGTTTCGAGTTTATCTTCTTTCAACTTTGAACCAATCACGCAGATTTTTCCCGTAACATCAGGTTTGCCGTCTCGGATATCGCACTCCTGCGGAACATAATCAAAATAAATCCATTTGCCGTCTCCCGATGGCAGCATACCTTTTGCACGAAGCACAATACCGTATTCTTCCTCATGTTCAAGCTCATTAAGCATATGTTCGATTTCGCTTCTGGTATATGACGCCGGGGTCTCGATGCCCCAGCTTGTGAAAATATCATCTGCGTGGTGATGGTGATGATGGTGTCCATGCTCGTGTTCGTGCTCATGATGATGGTGATGCTCATGCTCGTGTTCATCTTCATGGTCATGATGATGATGGTGCTCATGTTCATGCTCATCTTCATGGTCATGGTGATGATGATGCTCATGTTCATGCTCATCTTCATGGTCATGATGATGATGTTCATGTTCTCCCTCATGCTCATGATGGTGATGTTCGTGTTCTCCCTCATGCTCATGATGGTGATGTTCGTGTTCTCCCTCATGCTCATGATGATGATGGTGGTGATGCTCATGCTCGTCCTCATCATGGTGCGCCATCACTTCTTTCATAAGCTCCGCTTCCAAATCCTTAGCGCCCTCAATCGTATTCAAAATATCCATGCCTTCCAGTTCATCCCAAGGAGTTGTAATAATAACAGCCTTTGCATTGTGCTCCCTTATCATATCAACGCAGGCCGTTAACTTCTCCTCAGACAATTTGTCCGTCCTACTGAGAATAATTGTTCCCGCATGTTCTATCTGATTGATAAAAAACTCTCCGAAATTCTTGATATACATTTTACATTTGGATGCATCTACAACTGCAACCGCACTGTTTAGCGCAACATCTTCATCTTTCATGGCTCCCTGAACTGCCTTCATAACATCAGAAAGCTTTCCGACTCCGGAGGGCTCGATCAAAACTCTTTCAGGCGTATAGGTGGACAAAACCTCTTTCAAAGATGTGGCAAAATCGCCAACCAGTGAACAGCATATACAGCCTGAGTTCATTTCTTTTATTTCTATTCCCGCTTCCTTTAAAAAGCCTCCGTCAATTCCTATTTCTCCAAACTCATTCTCTATCAGAACCACCTTTGTATCTGAGAGAGCCTCTTTTAATAATTTTTTAATCAATGTCGTCTTACCGGCTCCTAAGAAACCGGATACAATATCAATTTTAGTCATTTTGATACATCACCTTTCTTTTAAAATTATCTAATAAATACCAAACAGTTGAATAAATTTAATCCAAATTTAACTTTTTATCCATAACATACCATGTCAGGAAGTAGAAAATAACACAGTATATAAGGCTCGAAATCAGAGTAAACTCCCATCCGCTTCCAATCATCGATGTCGTATAAGTCAAACTGCCGGACTTTCTTTCTGCTAATGTTATTATTGTGTAGTAAATCATGGCAAATATTCTTTGCGCAACATAAATACCATAGTAAAAGCCAAATGACGTCAACACTTTGTGATTGGATGATAACTGTCCAAGCGAAATACATGCCGTAATTTTCAATATTCTGGCAAACATTGCAATAAATGAAGCAACAAGCGTCATAATTACCGTAAAGCCGTTTATCTTTTTGTATCTGTTAATAATTTCAAAGTAATAATTAAAACCGTCCCTGATTGCCTCTACAGCTTCCTTGTTTGAAGATAAAAGAAAGACTATGGAAAGATATATTAAAATAATATTTATAATGATCCATATCGCACTGACAAGCGCCTTGGAAATAATAATGTGATGCTTGTCAACCGGAAGAGTATGCAGTAGGTAGCCTTCATCACTATAAACAGATGTATAGAACCTGTATATAAGGTAAATTACGGTTATTACCGAAATCACGAACATACTTAAACCATATGCCATAATTACAAATGCACCTGTCATCTCAACTAAATCATTTCTTGAATTATAAAAAGCCATCCGTATCGAAGCATATGCAAATAATGACATTACTATCATAAATACTTCCATCGGTACGATAAGTTTCCACGTTGCCTTAAACTCATATTTCATCAGTTTTCCTAACATGCAAACACCTCCCTGAAGAAACGGTCTATGCTCTTACCTTCACGCCGCCTTATCTCCTCGGCCGGTGCCTGTAATATAATATTACCGTATTTTATAAAAATAACTTCATCCAGAATATTCTCCACATCGGAAATCAAATGTGTGGAAAGCAGTATTGTTGCATTTCTATTATAATTGCTTACTATCGTATGCAAAATATAATCCCTGGAGGCGGGATCAACGCCTGCAATCGGCTCATCCAACACATAAAGCTGAGCATCCCTGCTCATTACTAAAATAAGCTGTACTTTTTCCTTAGTACCTTTAGAAAGATTCTTAAGTCTCTCATTAGGCGGAATCTGAAGTCTGTGCAGCATATCAAAAGCCCTGTCAACCCTGAAATCAGGATAAAAGTCCTCAAAATATCTTACCATTTCAATTACCTTCATACCCGCATGAAGATAAGTACGCTCCGGAAGATAAGAAATACTGTATTTTGTGTCAATTCCCGGTTTTTTACCCGCAATAAGTATTTCGCCCGAGGTAGGTTCCAATAAATCGTTCATGATCTTTATCAATGTAGTCTTCCCGCTTCCGTTTGGCCCAAGAAGTCCTATGATCTTACCCGGTTCCAGATTAAGATAAATCTGATTGAGGGCAAGCTTACCACTATATGTTTTGGTTAACCCCATACATTGCACTATTGGTATCATATAATATCCGTGTCCTTTCTGCTATTTTGCCTTAACTTTTATTATATATCATAATTTCTACTTTTCCAAGTACAATTCATGTCCAAACTCAAGCTCTCCCGTGTGGTAACGCCTTTTAGGTAAAACCTTCTCATAATATAAAAGCTGCTCTGAGATATGCTCCAGCGCGTCTCCGCAAAAATATATCTTAAGCTCCTCTTCCATATTCATTGACTTAGCCACATGCATCAACTCGGCTGCCACAAACACAGCCCGGTCCTTTCTATCTATTACAAATTTACCCTCCTTTTGCAGATACCCTTCTATTACTATAAAAAGGCCCTCCGGCAGCTTGTCTGCCCTATTTTCCAATAAAACCTCTGCCGTCACCTTAGGAGCCCCTTCCTGTTCCCATAGCGGTTTATCCTGCCCGAATTTATCTTCCATATAAAAAGCCAATCCGAACTTCCACTGTGCCCCAAAATTTTCATTCCTTTTTATCCATTCCGCTATAAGTCTGTCAGCCTTATCACATACCTCTTTTAGCACAGTTTTCACTTCACCTGATGCAATCGGCCTTGTGTTTACTATCCATTTCAGGAACATATCCGACTTCTTAGAACAATCTATCTTAATCTCATTATCCACCAGATACCGTAAAAAGATATCCGTATTTTTCATATTAAACTCTAGTTTACATAACTTGTTTCCCAGAATATCATAAAGTATCAAATAATCTCTGCTGCTGCCACTCTCCAATGCCACACTGCAATATCCTATATCACTAAGCGCAAAGGTTTTCTTTCTGCCAAAACAGTTCTTATAACAAAGCTGTTCATCCTGCACCGTAATACCCCTGTTTTTCGCGCAAAGACACATCATCGCGCCCGCAAATATAATCGCCAATACAAAAAGAAATGAATTTTTAATATAGCGCGGATCCTTCGCATAAACAACCAACAATATACCTATTATTACGCCGGCTGCAATAGTTCCGCCCCCTATAAACCAAGGCAATTTTCCTTCTTTTACTTCTATTTTTATCATTCCTGTCTCCATTCTTTTAATTAACGTCATTATCTTATCACAAACATACACACAATTCTATTATATTTTCACCCTAACTCCCATACTTCGCTCTTAAACTGCGATGTTTGTGCGTAAGCGCAAACTCGCGGGTGAAATTTCTAATTTCACCCTATTCTAAGGCATTATTTTGTGTTAAAATAGGTAATAAAATTAAAGTATACTTACAAAAGGGAGCTCCAATCATGAATATCTCAGATAAAATACATTACAAAAAGTGTATGGCAGTATTATTATGTTTGTCTCTTGTTTTGGGCAATTTTATAATAGCAAACGCATCAGACACAGATATGACGGAAAAATCAGATTATAAGAAAGTGAAAGCGGGAATTTTCTATTTTGACGGCTATCATACGAAGGATGAAGAAGGGGAATTGTCCGGATACGGTATTGAGCTTTTGCAGATGATCTCAAAATATTCACATTTGAATATGGAATATGTCGGATATGACAAATCATGGAATGATATGCTTTCTATGTTGGAAAACGGTGAGATCGATCTGGTTACATCTGCCAGGAAAAATGACGAACGTGAGGAGAAATTTGCATTTTCACTTCCTGTCGGACGCAACAGTACCGTTATTTCCGTTTTGGCGAATAACACAAACTATCACAGCGGCGATTACAAATCCTACAATGGGATGCGTATAGGCCTGTTGACGGGCAGCAGCCAGAACAATAGTCTGGCAGAGTTTGCCAACGAGAAAAATTTTTCTTATTCTACGATAGAGTTTGAAGATTCACAGGAGCTTGAGGCGGCGTTAAAGGATGGCAGTATTGATGCAATCCTATCCAGCAACTTAAGAAAAACGAGAAATGAAAGAACGTTAGATACCCTGATGACAGAGAATTTCTATGTGATTGTAAGGAAAGAAGACACAAGTCTGCTTAACGAAATCAATTATGCCATTGAACAGATGGATATCAACAACGGTGACTGGGACAATACACTGTTTTATAAATATTATGGACCTATCTACTCTTCTGAGCTCATATTTAACGAGCGTGAAAATGCATATATACAGGATGTAATTGCAGGAAATAAAAAAATTACGGTAACGGCGATAGGCGACAGATCCCCTTATTCTTATGTTGAAAATGGAGAATTAAAGGGGATTATGATAGATTATTTCGCAATGGTTATGGAAATGGCCGGCCTTCCATATGAAATTGTTGTGCCCGAAGACCGCGAGGATTATTATAAGCTTGCAAATACAAATGGTGTGGATGTTGTCATTGACCGAAGAACTTCCGACCTGACGACAGAGGATAATTCATTTCGCGGATTTAATACGGATACTTATATGTCGGTTGGTATGGCAAAGGTAACAAAAGAAAACTTTACGGGAGAAATCCGGACAATCGCGGCAGTGGATGTTCAGGGAGAGGAACCTTTAGAAAAAGGGCTTATCGGTAATGCAAAAGTACTGTACTATGACACAAGAGAGGATGCACTTAATGCTGTACGAAAGGGAGAAGCAGATGCCGCTTATGTGTATACCTACACAGCGCAGACATTTATCAATAATGATTTTACCGGTTCCCTGCAATATAGTATTGTAAATGGTATAGGATTTGATTTTAAGATGTATGTGCGTGAGGATTGTGACCATGAACTTGTTACAATACTCAACAAATGCATTAATCAGATGCCGGACGATGTGCTCAACCAGCTAATTACACAGTATACCTCTTATACACCGCAGAATTTGACTTTTATGCAATATATACAGACTCATCCGTGGGAAATGGTTGCGGTTGTTCTGACAATTGTTCTGCTTATAGTCATTATTCTGGCACTTATACTTTGGGCCAGATGGAATAGAAAATTGTTAGAAGCATCTGAACAGTCAAATGAGAATCTGGAGGAACAGCTTGCCATTGTGGATGCGCTGAGTCGTGATTATCTTAACGTTTATTCAGTAAATACCGGAGAGAAAACTGCCAAGCTCGTAAAGCTGGAAGGGTATATAACCACGGGGCTGGAAAAAGATTATCAGAAGTCTTTTGATTATACGCCGCTTGTGCAGCAGTATGTCAAGGAGCGTGTTTATTCCGAGGATCAAGAGATGCTTTTGGAAGCGTTGTCTATTGACAAAGTAATCGAAAAGCTGGATTCTGATACGGAATATGTGGGCAACTACCGTGTACTGACTGATGGAAAGATTCATAATTATCAATTTACCTATCTCAAAGCTGCGGGAAAGCACTCACATGAGGGTTATACTGTTCTGGCTGCTTTTCGTAACATTGATGAGATTGTACGTGATGAACAGGAACAGAAAGAGGCACTGTCGGAGGCATTGGCACAGGCCCAGCACGCCAATCATGCCAAGACCATCTTCTTAAACAATATGTCCCATGATATACGTACGCCAATGAATGCAATTATCGGATTTACGTCACTGGCTGCAACACATATTGATAATAAAGATGTAATATGCAATTATCTGGATAAGATTATGACATCCAGCAAGCATCTTCTTAGTCTGATCAATGATGTACTGGATATGAGCCGGATTGAGAGCGGCAAGGTTCGCATTAATGAAGAGGAAACAAGTCTTCCCGAGATCATGCATGACTTAAAAACCATTGTACAGGCTGATGTCAAAGCAAAACAGTTTGAATTTTATATTGATACACTTGATGTGACAAATGAGACGATCATCTGTGATAAGCTTCGTCTGAATCAAGTGCTTTTGAATATTCTGAGTAATTCGATGAAATATACAAAGCCCGGCGGTACAGTCAGCATTCGTATTATACAGACAGACAGCGATCCTGGTGGATATGCCTCATATCAGTTCCGGATCAAAGATAATGGCATCGGAATGAGTGAAGAATTTTTAAAACACTTATTTGAGCCTTTTGAGCGGGAGCAGACCGCCACAGTAAGCGGTATCCAGGGAACCGGTCTTGGTCTTGCGATTACAAAAAATATCATAGATATGATGAATGGAACCGTTGAAGTGGAAAGCACTTTAGGGAAGGGCACAGAGTTTATCGTATCATTCCGTTTCCGCACTGTAGAGCAGCCCCAACAGATAGAGCATCTGGAAAAACTGGAGAATCTACGTGCATTGATTGTTGATGATGATGCAAATACCTGCATGAGTGTCAGCAAAATGCTCTCCTCTATCGGCATGAATCCTGATTGGACAACACAGGGCAAAGAAGCTATTGTCCGTACAGAGTTTGCAATCGAAGAAAATAAACCTTACAGTGCGTATATTATTGACTGGCTTATGCCGGATATGAACGGAATAGAGGTTGTTCGCAGGATTCGTAAAGTAATCGGCGACACAGCCACAATTATCATCCTTACCGCATATGACTGGGCCGATATTGAGACCGAGGCTAAAGAGGCAGGAGTTACGGCATTTTGCTCGAAACCAATTTTCCTTTCTGAACTTCGTAACATTTTGACAGCTCAATACATGGTGCCGGAGACGGAAACTGTAAATGATGACGAATCTGAGTCACCTTTGGCAGGCAAGAAGATATTGTTGGTAGATGATAACGAAATTAATCAGGAAATCGCAAGAGAGATTCTGGAATGCGAAGGATTGGTGATTGACTTGGCCAGCGACGGAACAGAAGCCGTGGATGCGATAAAAAGTGTGGCTGCAGACACCTATGACATGATCCTGATGGATATTCAGATGCCAATCATGGATGGCTACGAGGCAACACGACAGATCCGCGCCTTAGAAGATACGGCAAAGGCATCTATTCCGATTGTCGCGATGACGGCAAACGCTTTTGATGAAGACAGACAGATGGCATTTGAAGCCGGAATGAACGGCCATGTTGCAAAACCGATTGATATAGAGAATCTGATGGATACTTTGAAGGAGATTTTGCTGTAATCTTCTCTTATAAACCCCGGAGCGGCTACTCCGGGGTTTTCTTTTTGGGCTAGTTGTTATTATATTTCCATATCCTTAACTGATATAAGCGTGCTTACATATTTCATTATATCTTCTCCTAAATCTTGATTGTACTGTTAATATTTTTCCACTAAAAAAATCTAAAACCAGCTCTGCAATTCAATAATATTCCCTTCACAATCTGCCGCATAGACAAAAACAGCGTTTCTTCCATCTTCATATTCTGCTTTTACTACTTCCCCGATCTGCTTTCCGCCTTTTTCAAGCAGCCGCTGTAAGGTTGCCTCTACGTCGTCTACTTCGAATGCAATATGTGCAATCCCACACGTGTTTACAGAATGCTCGGATTCCATCATATTATCATAGGAAAAAATCTCCAGTGTAGGATGATCTTCTCCATATCCGGGCAGGCAAAGATGTTCCCCCATTATGTGTGAATTTGGGATTCCCGTCAGCTTATCCAGCCATTCGCCACGAAGGTCTCTTGTTTCACCGATACTTTTACATTGAAATACATCCTTATAAAAATCTACAAGTTTTTGAAAATCTTTTGCTATTATATTTGTATGGACATATCTAAACATTGAAATTCTCCTCGATCAACTGAGTATTTGTAGTTTACATAACATAAAATTCTTTCAAAATTGGAATTATCTATTTCATAGCCACGAGTGTTGCGTCCTCAACGTTGAAATAGTCATCCATATTACTGCTAAATCCGCTTGCTTTCCATGCCTGTTCAAATGTAATATCTTCTATGTTACTTAAATAAACAAACGTACTTTCTTTAGCCGCATTACTCATTCTCCCAGTAATTTCTAATCTGTATTGATAGGTATGATCATCTGTTTTCCAAGTGCCATCGCTCATTTCGTAATACTCAGTCATAGTAACCAGCTCATTATTATCCCAATATTCTGTAACAAGTTCTGAGTCAGTCTCCTCATAAATCTTAACCACTGATGGTTCTTTCCCTGAACATCCAAGAAGATTAAGCAACATGCCTGTTATCAAAGTTATTCTAATTATTCTTTTCATAGATTCTCCCACCTGGCTCCCGATAAAATATTTCAAGGACTCTCTTTTAAATAGTATTCTATCAAATTAATAATTTGTGTCAACGATTTTCAAAGATATTGATTGAGGCTGCTTTCCAAATTTTTTACATTATCTCTTGACTCTGACGTTACGTCATAGTCTATTATAAAGGAGAACGGGAAAGGATTAAAAAGGGAGGGCTTTTGGAATGACTAAAAAACCTATGTCTGTCAATGAAGTGGTTAAATTGACCGGTATCACTGTGCGCACGCTTCATTATTATGATGAAATCGGGCTTTTAAAACCTACGACAGTAACCGAAGCAGGCTATCGGCTGTATGACGATACAGCGCTTAGACGTTTGCAGAATATTTTATTGTTTCGTGAACTACAGTTTCCCTTAAAAGATATCAAAGCAATTCTTGACAGCCCTGATTTTGACCCGGCAGAAGCAATTGCCAAGCAGATTGAATTGCTGGAATTACAATATAAACACATAGGGGAGCTTATTGCCTTTACCCGTGAAATTCAACAGAAAGGAGTAACAACAATGAATTTTGATGTTTTCGATAAGAGCGAAATTGAAAAGTATGAGGCGGAAGTCAAAGCAAAATGGGGAAATACCAAAGCGTATCAAGAGTATAAGCAAAAGGATATTTCCCGAAATGAAGACAGCTACAACAAGAGTGCAAACGAACTTATGACAATGTTTTCTGAATTAGGAGAATTAAAACATTTATCTCCTGACTCCGACGAAGTACAAAAGAAAATCTCTGCATTACAGAAATTTATAACCAATAACTACTATGTATGTACCAATGAAATCCTCAGCGGCCTAGGTGAAATGTATGTATGTGATGAACGCTTCAAAAACAACATTGACAAGGCAGGCGGAGATGGAACTGCCGACTTTGTCAAACGGGCTATTGACGCGTATTGTGGGTAAAAAGCGTTTTCTTAAACAGCGGGCTATTGCTGTATGTTGCGGGTAAAAAAGCAGTTTCATAAACAGCAGGCTGTTGCTGTATGTTGCGGCAATATTAAAGACTATCTGCATCGTCTTTAATATTGCCATTTCTGACATGCTTGTCAATTATTTTCTTTGCGCATTCCCAGATTATATTTGAACCCGACTTAGTATTAATATGCCTTTTCATTACCTGGCTTTTTCCAATTTCATGTTCTCTCCAATCGCTGCCGTCATTGGAATTATTCAAAAGTAACGGTTGAAAATTATCCATTGCACGGACAAATCTGGCTTCCGGGGTTTTGGATGCTTCAAATTCTTCAAACAGACTTTTCAATTCTTTTCCCTGATCATCCGGCAAAATGCCAAAAATACGTTCCGCCGCCTGTTCTTCCCGCTCTTTTTGGGTTTCAAGCCCTTTGGAATCGTAAGCATATGTGTCTCCCGCATCAATCTCCACAATATCATGAATCAAAGCCATCATCATAGCTTTGGCTACATCAAATTCTTCATTAGCATACTCTTTTAATAAGTAAACCATAATTGCCATATGCCAGGCGTGCTCAGCGTCATTTTCACGTCTTCCGTTTCCACTCAGATGTGTTTGACGGATAATATTCTTTTCTTTATCCGCTTCTAAGATGAAATCAATTTGTTTATTCAGCCGTTCATTTTCCATGGGGTACTTCCTTTCTGTAAATAGCGATTACCATTAGGCATATCCTTCAATTTCCCATTTTCAAAAATTTATCATGCATCTGTTCGAGTAATGAAAAATCAACTGTGCTTTTCAAATAGCCAATAGCAGGATTATTTTCCTTTTTCTGTTTGTAAAGGATTTTTGCATTCTGAATGATCTTGTCTTTATTTTTACGGATAAAAAGCATTTCCTTATGTATGAGGGACTTATAAAATAAGTCGGGGTCATGTTCTATATCATATAGGGTTAATTCCGACGCCGGAACAGGAATCATATTGTTCAGTTTTAACGTTCCCTTTAATTCTAATTCCCCAGATGAGGATTGGGATGTAATGCGGATGATGGGAATAATGCTCCCACGGATTTTCCGTACCCCGTTTTCTATCTGGTAATCAGTATTTTTAGGTGAAGAAAGAGGGATATAATAGTTGTACCCATTAATGCTGTACACAACACCAAGATATTTTCTAGTATGGTTCCGATCATTTTCTTTTGCGGAAAAAACGTATTTTTCTACGGTGCTGATATACGAAATGTATTCTTCGGATATTTCATATAATTTTAATTCACTCATTAGTATCTCCTACAAAGAAAAGGGCGATCATAGCGATCACCCTTCGATTTTAAAGTTTCCCACTGTCTGGCAGGGAATCTCCTGATTAATAAAGTTTTCCACTATCTGGCAGGAACTCTCCTGAATATAAAGTTTTCCACTATCTGGCAGGAACTCTCCTGATGATGGTTTCCCATATCTGATATTATTATATGTTTTAGATAAAAATATGTCAATAAAAATAAGAATTTACCTAAATATTTAATGTTTTAGACTATAATTTCCATACCGTCATATGCAAAGAAAATATTATCAAGTTTCTTTTCTAATTCATTATAATAGCCATATGATTTACCCCAAATTTCATCAATATGTGTAACTATAATCTTTTTAATCCTATAGTAATTTTTCATTTGGATAATTTCATCTAAAGCGAATATCCCATCTTTAAATGGCGCATCTTTAAGTTCTGTTCCGTCATTTAATATGCCATCGTCAGAAACCAGACTTATTATAAAAACGTCTGCGTCAAAATACATATCATTATGTGTAAACGGCTTGGGATTACAACAGGCGTATATGACCTTTTTTTCATTCTCTTTGATAACATAAAAAGTTATATTTCTGCTTGGGTTATTATTGTTCAGATCAATATCAATATTATCTATCTCTATATGCGATATCTCATTAACAGAAATGCAGCCAAGAACATCTACGTAATATTTAAGGCAGTCACGATTCATGTAATTTATATCTTTAATTACTTCGGGAAGGGCATAAAAACTAATAGGCGTACCCTTTTCCTTAATAAAGTCATAGCCTATTTTTTCAACAATTCTAATACCTTTAACATGGTCAGGATCACTGTGCGAAATAGAAAGATGTTTTACTTCTGATATTTTTTGTCTATTGCAAGCCACCGCAATATCTTCCGGTGTATCTATCAACATTTTTATATCGTCAATATACAGGCTCGGCCCTAATCGTTCATATCTTCCGCCCTTTTGTCTGGCTTCTTCACATATTTTACATTTGCAGAATGAACTTGGAATAATTGACATACCGCCGCTGCCAATGATTTTTAACTTCATAGTTATTGCACCTCCTTATAAAATGAATGTACGCCAAAGAAAAAGTGACAAAGCTTTCTCTTTGACACTATTGGCTATTTCATTATAATAACACAACTTTACTTCAACTTCCATTAATATTGTACTCGCGAACAATCTCATATAATAAAAATACCAGAGATAAATCATTAATATTAAAATTCATCTCTGGTAAGATTCAATTTTGCAAAAATATGAATCGCTCTTTCAACTTTTATGAAGTTTTTTATATATTATGATGATACATACAATGATTAATATCAAAATCTCAACGCCTAGAAATCCCAACCCGAGTACAAATCTTCCTAAATCACCAAGAGCTGCCATACCAGAGCTTTCTCTATTATTAATATACAACACATAAAATGTTGTTATAACGATAAGTATCACATCAATAATCATTATTATTTTTGCTTTCAAATTATCTAAATCCTCCATTAATCTTATTTGTAAAAATAAGAATTATCTTTCACTTGTTACGATGATTCTTATATATCATGATGATAAATACAATAATCAAAAGCAATAGCTCTGCGCCAAAATAACATAGTGCAATCAAAAACATTCTTAAAGCATCATACCCATATCCATTTCCATAATACCCTATAAAATATGCGGTTATAACGATAACTATTATATCAATAACCATTATTATTTTTGCTATCATACCATCAAAATTCTCCGGTAATAATTTTACAAATGTAAGAATCGCTCTTTCACCTTTTATGAAATTTCTGATATATTATGATTATACATACAATAACTAATATCAGAAGCTCAACGCCTAAAAAGCCCAGCCCGAGTACAACCTTTCCAACATCTTCAAGCGCTGCCATACCATAGCTTTCTCTATTGTTGATATATCGTATATAAAATATTGTTATAATGATACTTATTACATCAATAAGCATTATTATTTTTGCTTTCATATTATCTAAATCCTCCATTAATCTTATTTGCAAGTAAATAGTATGACTCTGTATAGTGAGGATGCTTAATTCCCCCCAATGTAGTTTTAACTAAAGCCGCTTTTGCATTTTCATAACGCTGTGCTACATTCAACTCTAAAACAAATTGAAGCTTAGATATATAATTTGACGATGTTGCCGCAAGAAGCTGCATAAAATAAGCCGGTGTCTGGCAATTATCAAAATTCCAGTTCCCATCATATGTTGTAATTATGCAGTACGGTCGCGCATTATCAGGTATTTTAGCAATGGCTTTATCACGGCTTTCCTCAGATATTCCATAATTTGTCACCGTAATAGTGTCTATTGAGCCATCCCCATGGCAGCCACAGGTGAACTTGTATGCTTCCTCTCTGGCATCTCCTGATGAAATAATATATCCAAGCTTGGAAACTGTATCCTGTAATCCAAAAGTGTCTGGATTATAATCATCTATATCGGTGAGATCTTGCCATTCTTTTTCGTAATTTTGAGCAATACTTACTGAGACCGTTTTTCCATACCGCTTATATCCCCATGCAGACATTGGGAGATATGGAACAAAATCATCAGTATTGATGATATTAAAGATTGATTGATAAAAACCACCATATGAATACCCCATCGTTGTATTTGGAGCTGCATATGTATATGTGAATGCAGTATTCATCGAGTGACGATATTCTGATCCAATAATATTGGCTATAGCAGCCCCCCTTGAATGTCCGGTTACCCAATAAACACAGTTTCTGGTATCAATAGCATTTTCCTTTACGTACTCAGAAACGATCTGTAAAATTCTGTTAGCTGCAATGTCAAAGCCTTTATGATTATCTACTCTTTTCCAATCCGGCTCTGAATCAAATTCATTTTTATTTCCAATATCAAAGTTACTTGACCACTCAGCAATCGAACCATCTGTTCCACGAACAATCACTGCCACTATATTTTTACTTTCTCCATTATAGATAACGGTCCTGTACCCCAACCCAACCTCAGAAAGATGGTCAGAATAACCTTTTTCCTTTAGTGTAATCGCCTGTGTATTATTAAAACCAAAATAATCCATTACCTGCGTTATTGATTCACCGGCAGTTGTGTCATTTTTAGTTGAATCCTTTATACTTAAAGACTGTGTATGATATGCCGCTGCTGCAAACAAGCTGGAGGCAATACTTAGGTCTTTGTTATAAACAGTGCTATCGTTAAAGAACCATCGGTAATCCATATTAAAAGCAATATTACTGTTAATATGATCAGTTGGATATGTACTTGAAAGCGTTCCGCTAAAACGATTATTCAAAGGCGCTTCATCAACCGAATCCGTCTTTCCATCATAATCACTGTCCGTCTCCAGCGGATTTGAAATCATTTTTCCGGTAACAATTACTTTAGTTTTATCTTCATTATATTTGTAATTAAGTTCTACTACTTCTTCACCATCCAACAATCCATCTCCGTCCGAGTCAGGATTGTTTTTATCAAGCGTTATCTTTACTCCATTGAACATTACCATATTTTCCTCATAATAATCGGGAATTCCGTCATTATCACTATCTGTTTCAATATCAATTTTTTTATTCATATTTGTAAAAACTGACATTAATTTTTCTGATTCCGAAGCCAGATAAAATTCTCCACCTGTATTATTTGCTAATGGTTTTAGATAACTTGTAAAATAAGTAGTAGACTCTCCTAAACCAACCGTATAAATTTTTACATTCTGTTCGTTAGCTGTCGCAATTACCGGATAATGCAAAATCGCGTCACGCGCAGAACCATCAGACAATAAAACTATAATTCTTAATGTTGATTCATTTGTCGATTTAAATAATTTAAGTGCTGTAGCAAGCGCCTCGTACATATATGCATTTTTTCCACGTGGTGTCCAATAGTCATCTGCAAGGAGTCTTTTCATTTCAGTTTTATTTATAATTGTTCCGCTTCCTATACTATAACCTTCATATCTTACTAATCCCAATTTACTGTTTTCCGGAAGCTTATCCAAAATATTCCTAGCTATTACAAGTCGCTGATTTGTACTATCCTTTGACAACATAGCCTCTGTATAATCAATTACAAATACAACTTCTATATCGCTATAATTACCTGTTGACCATACATCTTCCCACTTACATTCATCTTCATATACATCCCTGTTCACTAATATGTATTTGGAAAAATGTGAGGTTGTGGCTGTTGCAACATTTCCATCAATAGTTGTATCAAGTTCCTCAAGCAGCTGGTCTTCCTCATTAAAGTAATAGATTACCGGATCAAAAGATGAATCCGCTAGAAGGTTTTTGTCAAATTCAAACTTAAGAGTTGCTTGCTCAAAGTTTCCGTCCACGCGAAAATCATATGCCCCACCTATATATCCCGGCATCGTTTCCGGAAATAAGAACTCGTCTTTATATCTTTCAACAGAAAGAGATTCAACCTGCTCCCCTGACAATGAAACCTCTACAGAGACATCTACCGTATCTTCATTATACTCATCATCCGCAGATGCCGTGACTAAAAACACTTCCTCTGCAACCAAAGGATTAGTTCCCAATTCAACTTCTTTTCCGTCTGAAACGCCATCTTCGTCTGTATCATATTTTAAAGGGTCTGTCCCATATAAATTAATTTCTTCTGAATCTGATAATCCGTCATTATCTGAATCTGCTTTTATTAAATTAGTTCCTATTTCTATTTCATACAAATTAGACAAACCATCCGCATCTGCATCCTCATCACCATCATTTACACCATTTCCATCAGTATCAATCGCTGTCGGATTTAAGTCAATCAAAAATATCTCAATATAGTCTGACATTCCATCTCCGTCAGTATCTTTTTTGTACTTATCCGTTCCAAAATAATCCTCTAAATAATCAGGTATACCATCATTGTCTGTATCTAAATTTTCATCAATTTCTGTACTATCCTCAGACACTGGCAAACTAATGGATGTCATTTTATAATTATATGGTTTATTGTCTGATATACCACCTGTTCCTTTGAATCCAAAAGAAACTATTTTTCCGGCTTCAATATTGCTGTTATGTCCGGCATTTTTAATCACATAATGATTTCCATCATGGCTTTCTATAGAAGCATTCCAAATATCAGTAATCTGACGGTCATAATCAAACTCTAACCCCCACTCTTCGATAGCATAACTCATATTGTTTGTTATTGAAATACTGCCTGTAAAACCGTCATCCCAATCACTGTCTAAATTGTATGTAATAGAATATTTTTCTTCGTCAACTGTAGTGCTGCCACCTAAAAGATTATACTTTTGCGGAAATCCCTTAAAGTTCTCCTGTCCACTAATACCAAACTCTACACTCTTTCCGACTTCAATATCCTGATTCCATACATTATTCTTTATAATGTAATTTCCATTTTCTTCTTTGCTTATTGTTGCATTCCATATATTTGAAATAGTTCCGTTATAATCAAATTCCAAAGACCAGTTTTCAATAATCGTTTTTCCGATGTTTTCAATCATTATCTTAGCATTATAACCGTCATTCCAATAATCTGTGAGCATGAACTTCACTTCAAAATTCTCACCTTTATAAACAGATTCCTTAGTAATGTCGTTCCATTCATCAGCTTTTTCTGTTATCGTGTCATTGTCAATATCAGTCACATTATCTGCTATTGTATCATTGTCAGAGTCAATCTCGCTATCTGCTATTGTGTCATTATCAGTGCCAATCGCATTGTCTGCTATTGTGTCATTATCAATATCATCCTTAATAGTCTGTTCATTATTATCATCTTGTTCCGACTGTATTTCGCCTGCTTCTTCTATGGCATATACATCCATATTTATTGTATTTAAACAAATACTTAGAGTCAACAATACTGCTAAAACCTTCTTAATTTCTTTCTCATATTTTTTCCTCCCTCTTCATAAAGAGCCGTAATTATAAAATAATTACAGCCCAATCATTTTGTCACTTAGACTTAATATTTTATCTGACTATTTTCCCAATCAATGGGCTATATTTAGATAAAATACAAATAATATTTATAATGTTTTCAACTAAGTCGGCAAAAATATCAAAGAAAAGGAAAATAATTGTAAAATATCAGAACGGAAACCTGAAAGGCAGAAAATAACTGAAAATACTTTTACACATACAATATAAAACTATCTATAATCCCTCCTTGGCAGTCTCCCCCACCACCTTATCATACTCCTCAATTATAACATCCAGCGGCACACTGGCCGTCTCATCCGCACCGGTTCCGCCGGAAATCATCCCGATAAAATTACCTTTTGCATCAAAGGTACCGCCTCCCGACATTCCCGGTTTGGCAAAGCCCAATCCGTAAATCATATATTCACCAAACTCATCAATATAACGATTCATATCCCCGATACTTCCAATGTAGTAACTTTCCCCATCGCTATTTGTCGGTTTATCGTGTGAACTTGCACTAGATTCCGCACCCATGCAAAACATCTCATCTCCGGATTCCAGAGCCTGAAATGCATCCATATCCTTACGCACATAGCGGAGCTTTTCCAATTCCTCATAACTAAACTGATCGTTTTCCATAACAAGAAATCCCACATCATGTTCATCCGATGTCCCAAGAACTTTGGCGTCAACTACATATCCTTGCGGGAAACCAACATAGCTTGTTTGCTCATCCCAATATTCCAAAACATGCTTATTGGTAACAATTATTGTCTGCTCAGACGTCATTTCCCATATTACCCCGCTTCCATGAGCGTTACCCATATTAACGCTCACTACGCAGGCTTTTACATTCTCATATGCCTTCTCAGAATCGCCTGTAGGTAAAACCTTACTCTCTAATAGTCCAAGTGCAAGCATGCTCTCGTAGATATCCTGTTCGCTCACCGTCTGAATCAAATGCGGCGGAGCTGTATCTTCTGCACAGACGCTAATAGGAGATGCGGCATCTTCCGCAAAGATGCTAATAAGAGGTTCAGCATATTCCTCAAAAACGCTAATAGGAGATGTGGCATCTTCCGCAAAGATGCTAATAAGAGGGTCGGCATCTTCCGCAAAGACGCTAATAGGAGATGTGGCATCTTCCGCAAAGACACTAATAGGCACTGCCACAAAAAATATGACACTAAAACATACATATATCAGAATTGCAGATACTCTCTTATGCCCCATACCATCTCCCACTAACCCTTTAAAATTATGATTCTATGCAAAATCTCTCCCATTTAGAGAGAGATTAAAATTAAGATAACCCTTCAAGCAGCTTATACAGAAGCTGGTATAACTGTTGTGCCTCCTTCGGTTCCACATTAACACAAGCTCCCAAGCTCATAGGTATTTCAAGCGCCTGCTCCTTTAAGTCCTCACCTTCTTGCGTAATTGAAACAATCAGATTGCGTTCATCCTCTTTAGAGCGGTTCCGTGTCACATAATTTTTTTCCTCCAGTTTTTTCAGCACAGGAGTAAGCGTGCCTGAATCCAAATAAAGGCATTTTCCAAGCTCCTTAACATTTACCTCTTTTTTCTCCCACATTACCATCATTGCAATATACTGGGTATATGTCAGATCAAGCTTGTCAAGATAAGGTTTATATCTCCTTATTACTTCTTTGGAACTAGCATAAAGTGGAAAGCATAACTGATTTTCAAGTTTTAAGCAGTCGTATTTATTATTTTGCATATTAATAACCATGCCCCTTTTTCACACTATTATAACGCCTCAAATCATTTCTATGTTACATAATTTATCACAATATAACTTTTTTTGCAAATGCCGCAGCCGCCTTGCAATCCTTTTCATTCGGTTTTACTTCATGCCTACAACCCTTCTTTCTGTTTTTCATATGCTGCCCTGCAAGCCTTGGCAAGCTGGTCGGCACAGGAAGTCGGTCGGCGTCCGCAAACTACACCTGACAGCTTATTCTCGATATCTTCCACTGTCCAGCCATCAACAAGAATCGGTATGGCTTTCAGGTTTCCATTACATCCCCCTGTAAAAGAAATGTTTGTAACCACATTTCCATCAATATTGAGTTTTATTTCACTAGAACAGGTATCCTGTGTTTTATAATTGTATTCCATAATAATCCTTTCATTTTTAATCCTATAGCAGTTTCTTTATTTGTTCTTCTATCTTTTCCGGCGTAACTGTTGGGGCAAAACGTTCAACTACATTTCCTTTCCGGTCAACCAAAAACTTAGTAAAATTCCATTTAATATTATTGCCCATGACGCCTTTCTTTTGTGATTTTAAGAAAGTATACAATGGTTCTTCACCATCTCCATTTACATTGATTTTTTTAAATTGCCTAAAGGTTACACCATATCGTGACTGGCAGAAGTCTGTAATCTCTTCATCACTTCCGGGTGCCTGATGTCCAAACTGATTACAGGGAAAATCAAGGATCTCCAATCCCTGTGACTGATATTTCTCATACAAATCCTGTAATCCATCATATTGCGGAGTAAAACCGCAGCCTGTTGCTGTGTTTACGATCAAAAGAACCTTGCCTTGATAATCTGCAAGAGAAACTTCACTGCCATCCTGCGCCTTTACAGAATAATCATAAATATTCATATCTTGCCTCCTTATTAATCGTTCTCTATTTAATTGCGTGCAATCTAATTGAATTGTACACAATCTAATTTGGTTTGTCAACTATATTTTCCATAATAAAAGACCTTATTTGAAAAAACTTAATTTCAAATAAGGTCTTTTATTATTTATTAGAATTAAGCAGAACGATAAGCCGGGTTATGTCGTGAATGATCATCTATCTGGAACTGCTGTTGCCAGCAGTCTCAAGCGACCCACCTGAAAGCAGGCCGGGCAAGCCTATTGCTTTCTGTCTGGTCTTGCTTCGGATGGGGTTTACACAGCCTTCTCCGTTACCGGAAAAGCGGTAGTCTCTTACACTGCCATTCCACCCTTACCAACAAAGCTGGCGGTATTATTTCTGTTGCACTATCCTTGGAGTCGCCTCCACCGGACGTTATCCGGCATCCTGCCCTATGAAGCCCGGACTTTCCTCACCGGACAAATGCCGGCGCGATCATTTATTCTACTTAATATCAAACTTCAGATTATATTATACTTCAAAACAGCTTCCGCCTACAAACTCCCTACAAAGGGAATTATTCGGAAGATTTTCGCTGCTGACTCCCAGAAAATATTCAAGGAATTTAAGCAGCCGCTTAGCTTCGTAATATTCCGGCTCGTCTTTTTGTATACTGAATAAAAGAGGCTCCGCATACTGCTTAAGTACCGCAAGTTCATATATGAGCGCAGAATTAAACATTGCATCTGCCTGCTCCTGGAACGGGAATATATATCTTTCCTCACCGCGCCTTACGGATGACCACATACTAATCGTCCTCTGCGCTGTAGCTCCCCTTGTTCTTGCATCCCTTACCATACGGCGAATCAGTCTGGTATCGGTAGTCGGAATCCTGTTATGCTCGTCAATATTTAAACTTGTCAGTGCACTGATATATATTTTATATTTACACTCTGCCGGAAGCGAATGTGACATCTTCTCGTTAAGTCCATGTATTCCTTCAATTACCAGAATATCATCCGCTCCAAGCCTTGTCACCTTACCGTTGTATTCTCTCCTGCCTGTCTTAAAATTAAAAGTCGGCAGTTCCACGTCTTTTCCTGAAAGTAAATCCAGCATATCTTTATTAAACTGCTCTACGTCCAATGCCTCCAGACATTCAAAATCAGGATTGCCGTCTTCGTCAACCGGCGTAGAGTCATGGTTGAGATAATAATTGTCCAACCCAATCGGTTTAGGATTAAGTCCGTAAGTTCTAAGCTGTATGGATAGACGGTGCGAAAAAGTGGTTTTACCGGAAGACGACGGTCCTGCTATCATTACAAACTTAACGCCCTCTCTTCTCGCAATATCCCTTGCGATTTCACCGATTCTGCGTTCCTGGAGCGCCTCCTGCACCAACACCATATCCGCAATATTTCCCTGACATATCTGATTGTTCAGATCTCCTACCGTATCAATTCCAATCTGCTCACCCCACTTACAGGATTGCAGCAAGGTCTGGAACAACTGCTTTCTCGGTTCAAATACAGGCAATACATCAGAATCATGGTGCTCAGGCAGAATCAAAACCATGCCACCCTCATAACTCATCAGATCAAAGCAGTTAACATAACTTGTACTTGGCAGCATATATCCATAATAATAGTCAAAATAGTCTCCCAGACAATACACATTTATTGTGGAACTTCTCCTGTAACGGAAAAGCTTAACCTTATCAGACATACTGTACTTATTAAATAATGCAATAGCCTCTTCGGCGGGATAAGCTTTTTTGGTAATAGGTAAATCTGCCTCCGATAACTCCTGCATTCTTTCCTTTATACGTCCAACCTGCTTATCATCAAGTTCTTTTCCGTCCTTTAACCTGCAATAATAGCCTGCACCTATGGCAAACTCAACCTTTGCCGCAGCCGCCACCTCATATCCAGCCACATCTCTTATTGCCTTCATAAGCATCATTATTGCACTGCGCACATAGGTCTTATGTCCAATCGAATCCCCATACGTAGCAAAGCTAAGTTCACAATCTCTATCAACCCTTTTCATCAGCTCGCGTATTTTTCCGTTAACAAATACAAGGGCAATAGTATCATCATAAAGATGCTGATATTCCTTGGCTATAATTTCGTACTTGATGCCCTCTTCATATAATTTCTCATCCCCGTTAATCTTAATTCTTACCATATACCATACCCCCTGTCTCTTCTTATGCCGTCTATTATGCTTATGATATTTCCTTTAACACCTTCAAACAGTCATCAAGCTTCACCCTAACCTCGTCATAACGCACCCGAATCTTCTCCTTTGACATATCCTGAGTCTTAAGCTGTAATAAAACTTCCTCATAAATCCCTGTCTCCCACTTAAGATAACGTACAAGCACAGGATTATTATTCCGAATGAGAAAAGCCCCGTATCTGTCTTCCATCTGCTGCTGCCACGAGCCCGTTAAACTATCCCCTATTGTCAGAGTTTTGCAAACATTCCCCTCATTTACCGTTTTAATTATCGAATAAAATTTACCGCCTTCTTCTATCATATTCTCTTCGACAATCAGATATCCGTTTCTTCTTAAAAAACATCTAAACTGTTCTATCTCCGATTGCGGCTGTAAGATCATTTCCTTAAAAGATGCAGTCTTCGTTTTATCCTTATCTAAGATGCTCATCATCAGCCTGCCCCCCATGCCGGCACAGATGAGCGAATCCGCCTCTCCGNTNTTATACNCTGTAAGACCATNGGANAGTCTTGTCTCTATGTACGCTTCAAGCCCATATTCCCTTATATGTTCTTTTGCGCTCTCAATNGGNCCCTTTTTTACATCCATTGCAAGCACATATGGACTAATACCCTNATTTATCAGATAAATCGGNACGAANGCATGGTCGCAGCCCACATCGCANACTCTGTTTCCCACGCTTACCATANCGGNTAAGCCTTTAAGTCTGTCCGAAAGGACTATCTTCTCNCGCATCAATCCAGATAATCCTTNANNTTACGNCTTCTGCTCGGNTGACGNANNTTTCTAAGNGCCTTAGCTTCAATCTGTCTGATACGTTCACGGGTAACGCTGAACTCCTTTCCNACCTCTTCAAGAGTTCTTGCNCGGCCGTCATCTAAACCAAAACGCAGACGCANCACCTTCTGTTCTCTTTCCGTCAAAGTTCCGAGNACTTCAACAAGCTGCTCTTTTAACAGNGTAAANGCCGCGGCNTCNGCCGGNACNGGTACNTTATCATCCTGAATAAAATCTCCCAAATGGCTGTCTTCCTCTTCTCCNATCGGAGTCTCCAANGAAACCGGTTCNTGGGAAATCTTGAGAATNTCCCTGACTCTCTCCACCGGCATCTCCATNTCTTCCGCAATCTCTTCCGGAGTAGGTTCNCTGCCAAGCTCCTGTAAGAGCTGNCGGCTTACACGAATCAATTTATTNATTGTTTCNACCATATGCACCGGAATACGGATTGTTCTTGCNTGNTCNGCAATCGCCCTTGTAATNGCCTGACGNATCCACCANGTTGCATAGGTAGAAAACTTATAACCTTTCCTATAATCGAANTTTTCAACAGCTTTAATAAGACCNAGATTTCCNTCCTGGATCAAATCCAAAAACAACATTCCACGNCCNACGTAGCGTTTNGCAATNCTTACNACCAAACGTAAGTTNGCTTCNGCAAGACGTTTCTTGGCTTCNTCATCGCCCATTTCCATTTTCTTGGCAAGCTCTATNTCCTCTTCNGCACTAAGCAGNGGTACNTTNCCGATTTCTTTNAGATACATTCTGACAGGNTCNTCTATGCTGACTCCNTCCGGTACGGACANATCGATGTTCTCTACATCAACCTCGTCNCCTTCNGTCANAATNATCTGNTCNTCNTCTACGTCNTCATCACCTTCNGTAATACGCAGAACATCCACACCGTTTTGCTCCAATGCNTCCAGAATTTTGTCAAACTGCTCCTCCTCCAATGATAAATCANGGAAAAAGTCATTAATCTCCTGATATTCCAGAACATTCTTTTTCTTCTTAGCAATATTTAAGAGTTCTTTTAAACGCTCTTCAAACTTTGCCTGTACATTNTCGTCCATTACTTGGCCCATCCTTCCTTTTGGGNGTTAAAATATATACTTTTATCCTNTATTGCGATTATTTTTGCCTTTAATTCAAGGAAATATGCGTTTTGCTAAGTTCTTCCAGTGCTTTTTTGCCCGAAATCACNTGATTTATCGCATTTATATCCGNNCCCGTACGNCTTGAGTAGTANTCAAAGCTGTTCTTNTTGACGCCGTACACTATATCNTTAAATGCNTTNTCACGCTCNGCATCGGANGTAACCTCATTAAGTTTAGTATTAAAAAGTGACGCTACCTCTCTTTGCTCTTCCTCATCCTGAAACATACTTATAATTGATGCCGGATTAAAATTNCCCTGCTCTAAATCNTCAAAAAACTTNTCTGCAACCTTCCGGTATAATTCNTGTGTAAAGTCTTCCACNTGGATATACTTTTTAATCTTTTGGTACAATTTAGGNTCTTCNGTTATCCATGTAAGAAGAAGNCTTTGGGATTTTTTGGCNTTCTCCTGCGGAGTATTCTTCTGCGNAATTGTGGGTTTNGGTCTTTCCACCGGNTTGACAAANCCTGTCTGNGCCGCATAAGAGGCAACCATTTTACGCAAATTNTCAAAGCCTATATTATACTTACCGGCTANAGCNTCTATATAATTCTCCCGCTCAACCTCTTCCTCNAAACNNCANAGNTTCTTGGCTATCTCNCGNTAAAANCTNGTNTTGGAATCAGGCTCNCNNAGATCATAATCCCTNTCAAGAATCCTGATNTCAAAAAAGAANCTGTTTTCTGCTTTATCTATNCGCTCCNTAAAAGCCTCTGCNCCGTTNGCTTTCATAAATTCNTCGGGATCTTTAGCCGGTGACATATCTATAACTCTTCCCACNTANTCCGGNCTCTTTCAAAATNCCTATTGCCCTAAGCGCNGCATTNATNCCCGCGCCGTCGCTNTCATAGGCAAGCAGNACTTCCTGNGTNTAGCGCTTNAGCANATTGGCTTGTCCAAGNGTAAATGAAGTTCCAAGNGAAGCNGCCGCCTGTGTAAANCCCGCCTGNTGCATGGCTATTACATCCATATAGCCTTCACACAAAATAATATTGTTTTTCCGGGAAGTNCTTGCGAAATTAAGCCCGTACANATTCCTGCTTTTATCAAAAATCATGGTTTCCGGTGAGTTAAGATACTTNGGNTTTCCNTCTCCCATAACCCTTCCGCCAAAACCTATNACCCTGTGATTTATATCCTGAATCGGAAACATGACGCGGTTCCAGAATTTATCATGCATACCGTACTTCTCATCAAAATCGCCAAGTCCTGCNTCTCTGATCAGCTCGTCNCTATATCCCTTGGAATTCAAATATTTNGTCAGATCATTNCTTGTCACATTAGCNAAACCTAATCCGAAATGCTTCATCGTCTCATCGCTTAGTTCCCTGCCCGATAAATACTTATATCCGACAGCTCCCTTAGGTGANCGNAGCACATAATAAAAATANTTCGCNGCTTCCTTATTTACCTCTAACAGCTTNGCTCTTTTGCCCTCACGCTTCTTNACNTCATCAGAGTATTCCACCTCAGGCAGCGCTATTCCTGCGCGCTCTGCAAGCTGNTTAACAGCCTCCGGAAATGTATAGTTCTCATATGNCATCATAAATGTGAATACATTTCCGCCNGCNCCGCATCCGAAACAATAATACATCTGTTTAGNCGGGGATACNGAAAANGACGGTGACTTTTCACTATGAAAAGGACAAAGCCCGAAATANCTGCTGCCCTTTTTCTGNATACGGACATATCCGGAAATCACATCTACTATATCATTGTTAACCCTTACTTCCTCTATCAGTTCATCAGGATAATACATAATAACTTCACGTACTCCTTACCTTAACCATGCCATGTCTTAGGAATGAATATATCATTATAAGTGGCAATCGCAAATCGATCTGTCATTGCACCTATAAAATCGCAGACTAACCGCTCCGGCTCCTCTCCCTTGTCCAGTAAACGTTTTAAAAAGCCCGGAAGTTTATCTATATGTTCAAGATAGTATTCGTACAATGTTTCGATCAATGCCTCCGCCTTACCCTCTTCGCTCTTGGCAACCGGATTCTGGTACACGCTCTCAAACATAAACTGCCTGAGTTTCTTCATGGCGGTCTCTACATCGGGCGACATACGGATATCGTTCTGTCCTCTGCTTGTCGTTACAATATCATGGATAAAAAAATCCAGCCGCGCTCCGCAGCTATAACCGATCACATCCCCGATTTCCTTAGGAACATCAGATTCTTTCAAAATACCGCCTCTTATTGCATCATCCATATCATGATGAATATAAGCAATTTTATCAGAAAACCTCACCACCCTGCCTTCTAAGGTGCTTGGCATACCTGAGGTCTGATGATTTCTGATTCCATCCCTTACCTCATAAGTCAGGTTGATTCCGATGCCGTTTTTTTCTAAAATATCAACGGTTCTGACGCTTTGCTCATTGTGTGAAAAACCGTACGGACACACACGGTTAAGCGCACGTTCCCCGGCATGTCCAAAAGGGGTATGCCCCAAGTCATGCCCAAGCGCAATCGCCTCAACCAAATCCTCATTTAACTGCAATGCCTTAGCTATTGTACGCGCATTCTGACTGACCTCCAATGTATGTGTCAGACGTGTCCTGTAATGGTCACCCTCCGGAGTCAAAAAAACCTGCGTCTTATCCTTCAGTCTTCTAAAGGACTTACTATGTATAATCCGGTCTCTGTCGCGTTGGAATACCGGTCTGATATCACACTGTTCTTCCGGTCTTTGCCGACCTTTGGAGTTCATGCTAAGCATCGCATAGGGACTTAGATATTCTTTTTCCCACTGCTCCAAACTTTCCCGTATATTCATAGAAATGCCTTTCGCCTTTCCTAAAAAACAACAACTCTGTTTATAATATTCTGTTTTTTTTCCAAAAATCCTTTTTAGCTTACATAAAATATTTATGACTTAAGTAAAAGTATTTTATTAGCGGCAGATATCATAGATAAACTCCGCATTCTTATCCATAGCCTCATATGCGGTCTTAAACGGAGACATCTGGAATACATGCCACATCCCTTTGAATACGTCTATTTTAACAGACACATTTTCCTTTACCATCTTCTTATGGAGCATGGTCGAATCGTTTAAAAGGATCTCATTGCTCCCAACCTGTATATAGGTAGGCGGAAATCCCTCATAACTGCCAAACAAAGGTGAAATAAGCGGATTTTTCAAATTTTCACCCTTAGCATAATTTTCAATCATTTCATTAATATAATTAGCGTTCAGTACCGGATCAATATCGGCCTTGGTAATATGCGACTTACCCGACGATGTCAGATCCGTCCAAGGCGACATAAGCATAATCCCCCTTGGCAAAAGCCTGTTTTCCATTTTAAGTTTCATAACCAGGGAAAGCGCCATATTTCCTCCCGCCGAATCCCCCGCCACAATTATATCTCTCGCGCCGTATCCAAGAAGCATAAGATAATTCCAGATTTTCATCGCATCCTCTGTCGCCGCAGGATATGGATGCTCCGGCGCAAGTCTGTAATCAAAGCACAGCACATCCATAGAGGTAGACGTCGCTAACTTAGTTGTCAACGTGCGTGCATATAAACTGCTCCCTGTAGAATATCCGCCGCCATGACAGTATAAAATTATATACTTTTTCATATGCGCCCTATTGACAGAAATCCATTCCCCATGAATTCCTTCAAGTTCAATCTCCTTTATACTTACTTCCTTATTACTTCCAAGCAGTATCCCAAAATAGTCCTGCGACTGCCTATGCTTTTCTATGTCTACATTTTCTACAGTGCCATGCACTTTTTTGATCAGATTCATTAATCCTTGGGTTTTCTTTTCTGTATTTGGCATAAAATATCTCCATTATTCGTTCTGTTGATATGAAAACAAATATAAACATTTCGTAAACTAACTCTTATTTTACCATAATTTCCATGTTATATGATATAATAAATTGAAATTATTAAATCCGACATGCTAAGTCCGGGCTGAATAATTTTATGAAAAGTTATTTTATAAAGGAATCTCATTATGCGCAGAAAACCTTCGGTGGCAAAAAATAAGAAAGAAATATGGTATAAGCTGGATTTGTCGGCGATTGTTTATCCAACTTTGCAGAGGAAGGATTTTTCATCGGTATATCGTTTGTCTGTGCTTATGAAAGAAGAGATTGATCCTTTACTTTTACAAAAAGCGTTAGATATAACCTTGCCGCGCTTCCCCACGTATAAGGTTGCAATCAGAAAAGGAGTTTTCTGGCGGTATTTAGAGCCCAATAACCGTCCCGGACCATTTGTTATGCCGGATATCAAAAATCCCTGTATGCCTATGCCATTTAAGGCAAATAACAGATATCTTGTAAGGGTATATTATTACGGCAGGCGCATTTCACTTGAAGCGCACCACTGTCTTGGCGACGGTACCGGCGGTATGTGTGTGCTTCAGACACTGACAGCGGTATATTTGGGGCTCAAGGGACATAACGTTACGCCGTCAGGTTTTGTTCTCAATATTGATGATGCAGCTGATCCTGAAGAATTAGAGGACGCGTACATGCGCTATGCTAACGCTAGGGTACGTCCGCCCCGTCCCAGCGAAAAAACCTACCGCGTTCATGGAACCAAGGAACCTTTTTATACTTTAAATATTATAGACGGAATAATGTCAGTCAAAGAAATCATGGCTGTTGCAGGCAAATACAACGCCACTTTAACAGAATATCTTAATTCGGTGTTGTTATATGCCCTGCTGCAAAAACAGGAACACGATTTTCATATAAAGCTCCGGCCTGTAAAAATTGCAATGCCGGTTAATTTAAGGCGCTTTTTTCCGTCTAAAACTTTACGCAATTTCATTACAATGGTGTATCCATCCATAGATCCGCGGCTTGGTGATTATACTTTTGAAGAAATTGTAACACAGGTTCACAATTATATGCGCTACTATATTAATGAAAAGTTCCTTCGGGGGGACATTACAACCAATGCCGCAACGCAGCGTAATCCGGTCATCCGCGTTGTGCCTCTTTTTATTAAAGATTTCGTTGTCAGAACTTTTTACACAAAGGTCCAGGACAAGAATTCCTCGGCCGGTCTGACTAATATGGGGGCAATGAAGGTGCCTGCGGATATGAAAGAGCATATTGAGCGTTTTGATATCTACATGGGACAACCCTTTTCATCGCGTACCAACTGCGCAATCATAAGTTTTGAAGATACGCTTACCGTAAATTTTGCTTCGAGCATTGCAGAGAGTGATGTTGAACGGCTTTTTTTCAAAAAACTTGTGCAGGATGGGATTCATGTAAAAATTGAAAGTAACAGAGATAACAAGATTATTAAATAAAAGGAAATATTATTATGTCATATTGTGTAAACTGTGGTGTGGAGCTGGATCCTTCTTTAAAGGAATGTCCTTTGTGCAACACGCCGGTAATCAACCCAAATAACGCTGACTTATCGGTTTCGGAAGCTTCATATCCGGAGTCAAAGGGACAGGTGGAGGTAGTTAAAAGAAAAGACCTTGGTATTCTTTTATCTGTTGTTTTATCCGCCACCTCAATTACCTGCCTGCTTTTAAACCTGCTAGTATTTAAAAGCTCGCTGTGGTCTTTTATGGTCATAGGCATATGCATATGCCTGTTCTTCTTTGTGTTTCCGGCGGTAATTTACACCAAAAGCCCGATTTACCTCTCTCTGCTTGCCGATGGTGCAGCAGTCGGGGTATATCTGTACCTTATTACGTACCTTACTTCCGATTCAAGATGGTTCTGGCAGCTTGGCCTTCCGATCATTGCTATGGTAACAGCGTTAATTGAATTATTCACCCTGCTTGCGCGAAAATTTCCATTTAATATACTATCCGGATCTCTCTATATTTTTACAGAGGTTCCCATACTATGTATTTTTCTTGAATTGTTGATAAGGCATTTTAACAACGACTCGTACCGCATCATCTGGTCGGCAGTAGTCCTTACGGTATGCTTGATCATCGATATTACTCTGGTTACTATTTTAACAAAAAAACGCCTGCGCAACGAGGTGAACAGACGTCTTCATTTTTAAAACCGGATATGTAGTTTTTACTATGCTTATTTGCCGCCTATATTCTGCTGTGGACTTTCTATGTATTCACGTGCATTACTAAACGGTTCTTCGTACACCGCATGATTGGTTTCCAGGACTTTACCATCCACCGTGATCATAATGCTTTCGGCATCATATGCTTCTAAAAAAGTAGCGGTTATAGAAGCTAAGATGATTTTCTCGCTTTCATTATTCATCGTCTTTAAATACTCGCGAAATGCCTTATCCAAATCAAGCTGCAGCGCCTTACCTTTATCCTTTTCTTCCTCTTCAAAAGCATTTACTTTCGTACCAATCGGAACAATATTATGACCGGCAAGCGCACTGATCAAATTCTCCGCAGTAAGCTGTTCCATAGCCGATACTTCGGTATTTAACTTATCTGACGCTCCATTTCCATAATAAATTACTACATCTATCTTATTAATGTCTTCCTCTTGCTCCGCCTGTTTTGTCTCATCATCTTTTATCTGAAGTATACCCGTATCATCTGCATCCATATCGCTATCTGTCTTATCTTCATTTAACAGATATTCCAATGTACCCACCAGTAACTCTGCCGAAGATTCACTATAACCTTCGCTTTCATCCACATTAGTTACCCCTTGGTTCATGCCGCATGCCGCCAATGTTGCCACTACAAGCACTGATATCAATGCCGCAAGCTTCTTTTTGTTCATAATTCACCCTCCGGAACTTCTTGGTTTCGAGATAAATTTGAATTGTGTTCTATTTTATCACACTTGTATTTAAAAAGCAATTATATCATTGGTGGTTTTTATTGTTTAAACTTCTTTCATATTTTTCCATAAAAAATATAGCCTTCTTCTTGTTATTAAACCTAACAGAAAAAGACTATATCCACGTGCAGGAAAAGGGACTTGAACCCTCATGATATTGCTATCACACGGACCTGAACCGTGCGCGTCTGCCAATTCCGCCATTCCTGCGAACAAATGATATTGTAACTTCTTTAGACGCTTATGTCAAGTCCCTTTTCAAATAAAGTTGAGATTAAAGCTTAAATCTATGTGTCTTCTCGCTCTGTTCGTCGCTAAGCTCCAGCAGTTTCTGCGTATCATTATTGCAATCCTGAATAGAGTCTGCAACAAGCTGCATACTTGCACTTGTCTCCTGTGCAGAGGCTGAATTTTCTTCAGCAACACTTCCAAGGTTAGATACGGAATCTGCCACAACAACCTTGAGTTTATTCAGTACATCCGTCTGACTTCCGATAATCTTAGCAACATCATCAACCACATTGATTTCTTTGTATAAATTATCGAATGCATCCCTTGTTTCCTCAAGCTGTCTTTGCTGCTCCATTACGTTATTAATTACTTCTTCCATCCTATTGGTAGAAGTCTCAACATTCGTCGTAAGCCCTCTTACAACGCTTTCAATTTCAGCTGCGCTTTCTGCAGATTTTTCAGCCAGAGCACGAATCTCTCCCGCAACTACCGCAAATCCCTTTCCTGCTTCCCCTGCGCGGGCAGATTCAATACTTGCATTCAGGGATAGAAGATTAGTCTGTGAAGCCATGCTCTTAATAATCTCTACCATATTATTAATATTTACCGCTGATTCACTGGTTTGCTTAGTCTGTTCAGATACCACCTGAATGGCATTAGTCGTAATTTCGGTAATTTCATAAAGCTTATCAATACTCTTAGAAGCTCCGTCAGAATACTTCATCATCGTATCAACTGAACTTTCCAACTTATCCATCTCGTCTTTTTCTATATCAATAACATCACCAAGTTCCTGAACCTTCTCATTAACAACTTCGGTTTCCTGCGCAAGACTTGTAGTACCTTTTGCCATATCTTCAATTGCCTGATTGGTGTCCTGGATACTTATTGTAATACTGCTGAATTTTTCAGAGAAATCTTCACTGCTTCTCGTAAGTTCTTCACTGGAACGGCTGATATCTCCGATAATACCCATTAATGACTGCTTAACCATATCAAGAGAGTTGGCAATTTTACCTATTTCGTCTGTACGGTTGAGCAATCTTGGATCGATTTCAAATGACAGATCTCCGTTCTCTATTTTATGTAAATCCAGCTCTACCCTGCGAATTCCTCTTGCAAGCCGTCCTGCCATAAAAATCGCTATTACAAGAACTACAATTATAATTATAACAATACTCACTGCATACGCAATCAGCATCTGTGAAAACTGCTTCTGAATATCTGCCTTCTTTGCATCTATTTCCACACTCATATCATCTATATAATTACCTGTTGTTATTACCCAGTTCCAAGGCTCAAACTTCTCGGAATAAGCAAGCTTAAGCGCTACTGTCACACCGTCTGCTTTGGTAAAATAAAACTCATTATAGCCGCCGCCTGCATTTGCAGAGGCCATTATATTCTGAATGATTTTAATACCATTCTGATCTGTAAGGTCATAGCGGTTATTCCCTTCCTGCTCCGGAAGGATCGGATGCATGACCAGATTATAATCGGTATCGTCAATCCACATATAACCTGAACCGTCGTCACGATAACGCATATTACGGATTGATTCCGCAGCCGCATGTTTTGCCTCTTCCTCAGGCAATTCTCCTGATTGCCCAAGATCATAATATGACTGTACAATGGAAATCGCTGCCTGAATTTCCGACTTAATTTCCATTTTGTAGCCATCGTACATGGTTTCCTCATATGTAGCAATATCTTCGTTCATGGATTTTTTCAAAAAAGAAATACCCAGAGCCCCAAGAACTATTACAGTTATCGCAACCATTGAAAAAACAATTGCCACAATAACAAATGCAATACTTGTTGAACGTTTCGAAGTCACTTCATTTTCTGCTTCATTTACAACATTTTCATTACTCATTTTTATTGCCCCTTACCAGCTTTTTACAATATAATAATTATAGTACTTATAGACAATTTTTTAAATATCTTTTTACTAATTTATAGGACAAAAATTGACAATTTATGGTTAATTATGTAAACCATTCCTTACATACATCAACCCACTCACTGAAACCGGAATACTTTTCCAATTCCTGAGGAGAAAGTTCAATTGCACTATTGCTGCTCCCACATGCCGGAAAAACCGTGTCAAAACGCTTGAGCGACTCATCAAGATATACCTCTATTCCCTCGTTTATCCCAAAAGGACATACGCCGCCCACCGCATGGCCCACAAGTGTTTCCACCTCATCAGCGGAAAGCATCTTCGCTTTGGCGCAAAATTTTTCCTTATACTTGTGATTATCGATTTTGGCGTCACCTGCAGTAACGATCAAAATTGCTTGTCCGTTCAGCATAAAAGACAGCGTTTTGGCGATTCTTTTCGGCTCGCAGTTTAGCGCTTTGGCTGCAAGTTCTACTGTTGCGCTGGATACGTCGAATTCTTGTATGCGGTTCTCCATATCGTATTGTTTAAAATAGGTTCTTACTCTTTCAATTGACATTTTTGGTCACTCCTCACTGTGTATTTGTTGCAGACGATTGCGAGAGGCTCACCGAATTAAGGCCATAAAATCGGCAAACCCCTAAATTTATCCAGTCTTCACTGTCATCGGAAATGTCCGATGTGCATAGAAGTCTAGGTTTTACGGGCAATGGCTCAACTTCTACATCCATACCGGCTGAATTATTATATATTTCTATTCGCTCCTGCATTGCTTCGGCATACGTTTTGGCATTTCCGTTTATTATGTCAACCGCTGCCATGCTGAAAGTATAGTATTCCGGGTTTGGAATTACGCAAAGAACGGAACCGACAAACAAGAACGCTATGCAGGCTGCCACTGCTGCTTTGGAATTAGGGGATAGGGCAACTTCCTTTGATGCTTTGACTGCAGCAATCCCTGCCCCTTCCAGTCTTTTCTGTGCCCATCCGGTTACGTAGCATACCGTAAGCGTCAGCAAGAGTATATACATAATATAAATCAATGACTTAATCCTTCCGGCCTCTATGTTACCGCTTCCGTATAGAGGCGGTGTAATCATTGCGGCAAGGATGCAGTAATTCAATGCTACTACAAATAACGGATATGAGAAGTTGAATTCCACTCCTTTAGATACATTCCAGAATAAAGTCGCAGTTACAATGACAAATATAAGCACTACCCAGCCGGACCAATCTCCAAGGCAGTAATCGAGTACATAATAAAAAGAGGCAAAGATTGCCTTAATCGGATTCATGCCGTTTGACGTTGCCGCTCTCACTGCATTTCCCGGAGCTGTCACGTTGATTATAAATGCGAAGTAGGAAACTACGGCCGGAACTATAATAAACCGCTGTTCTTTGAACTTTTTCCCGATAACAAGGGCAAGTATTAGTAATGCCAAAACAATTCCTACGTTTAGTGCCGTCATAAAATTACCCATGCCGGCTATAAAGCCAAGAATTGCGGATATTATGAAAATTCTCCGTTTTCTGTGTACATTTTTTTCCAACAAAGCCGATATAAGTGTACCATATAAAAACAACGAAATTCCGTTCATAAATGTATAATGTAATGAACCATTGTACCAAAACAGACCTTCCGCCGGTTCCGGCATACACTGTATCATTACAAAAAGCATAAAAACGGTAATACTGTAAACGAGATACGAATTTCCTTTTAAAAATTTGATAAATACTGCCCGCATGAAAAATACCACGCTAATGCTTGTAATTCCTATCATCAGAAACGGTGTAATCTTATACAGGCTTTCTCCAAACACCCCCGGCTGCAGAGCCATAAAAAAAGACGATGACATGCAGCCAGCCCAGTTCAGATAATACTCCCATGCCCGCGTCGCGGCGCGCATAATCACTGCTATTACGGAGTGACTTTCCATCCAGACATTTCTGCATGCTGCGCCGAATGTATAATCATCCGCAACCGGATAATTATAGCACCCTATCCAAAGCAACGGAATCAGACTTGCCACATATAGGATTATAAAAAAGAATAACAGATTCGCAGGTGTGATAAACTTGTACAAAAAATTCGCACACTTATCAGCTGCTCTTAATATAGTCATCTTATTGCCACTGTCTTTTTTCATCTACACTCCTAAACCAACCAAACGGTTTTGCGACTAATTTCTGCATCCTGCTGCCACATAATATTCGTTCTTATTGCCATTTTTTAACATAAGAATTATATCACAAGTCAATTTCTAATACAATGAAGAGCAAAAGGGAAATCGCAAATCTAATTTTCAACAAGATATCATAAATCTAATTTCATGTATATAGATGTGCTCATTGGGCTGTCGTTATAACATTCTATTTCATAAAATCCGAATTTTTTATACACAAAAATTGCATTCTCTAAAAAAGGAAGTGTGTCCAACAGCATATAAGAGTAGCCAATTTCTTTTGCGTCTGTTATAATTTGCTGAATAAGCTGATTTCCAATCTTTTTCCCTCTAAATTCAGGCCTTACATAGTAACGCTTCATTTCGCAATTCTGTTCATCAATTTTTCTCAGCCCGATACAGCCTGCTGCTTCTCCATCATAATAAGCCAGATACAACCGTCCGTAAGGAAGACCGTATTTTGTTTCCAAATGTTTTATTTCTTCATCATAATGTTGAATGTTAAGGTATTTTTGAATCATATTGTCATTTTCTATTAACATATTTGTGTATTCTGAAAATAACATGCCTATTTCCTGTGGGTGTTCATAGCCCTGAACGATTTCTATACTCATTGCTTTTTCCTTTCAGAATCAGATTTATTTTTCATTTTTACCGCTTCACCTCAACTCTTTGGCAAATGTATCAGCAATATGCTTTGCCGGTACGTCCCCTCTTTCCACAGACTACTACAGCCTTATTGCAATGTCAACAAAATGAAATGATTTTAAAAAAATGTATTGACTTTTTTTCAATGCAATAGTAAGATATAACTTGTGTTGTGAATACATGCGGAAGTGTCGGAACTGGCAGACGAGCAAGACTAAGGATCTTGTGACCGTTAGGTCGTGTGGGTTCAAGTCCCATCTTCCGCAGTAGTTTAAAGTGTGGGAAACCTTGATTTTACTAGGTTTCCCCATTTTTTTGCTTTCAAATATTTTGAACACGCTTGAACACGTTGTTGATTTTACTGTTGATAGCCTTTTCATAAGCATTGGAACGGGTTTCAATGAGAGATTAACTGGCATAGAGCCATTTAAAATAGAATTACAAGGCTTTAGCAAATGCGAGGATATCTTTGGGAATTATTTGTTTTTGAATGTTATAAAAGGCCAGAATGAAATTATTAAAATACATAATTTGCTATATGATAACGAATTTCATAAATTTGATGCAAGTTCAGCCTATTTGCCTCACATGACAGTTGGAAAGTTCAAAGACAGTTTTGAGCTAGAACAGGCTTATGAAGAAATAAAAGATATGGATTGTTTGTTTGCTTCTTATGTTGATAAAATATCTGTAGAAATGATTGGAGATAATGAAGAGTACATGGTCGTTATTGAGAAACAATTAAAAATATCACCTCATTGAAGTGCCATTTTTTAAACACTGTTGCAGCAAACTGGATTTCATTGCTCTGTTTGCTCGGTCATTATTCCCCAACGAATTCCAAACTTATCAACAAAAACAACCCGGCAGGAACTGTATGGTGTGGCTTCAAGTTGATATATTGTCTTACTTCCTTCTTTCATGATTTCATATGCTCTTTGCACTTCTTCTTTAGTATCATACATAACAGTGAGGAAATTTGAATAACACGTTTGAAATTCAATATCCACCTGGTCGCTCATAATGATTCTTTGATTGCCCAGTACAAGTTCCGAATGGTATATATATTCTATTTGATTTTCTTTAAGCAATGGATTGAATTCAGGGTCATTCGCTTCTCCATATGTAATCAGACAGCTAATCTTTCCATTAAATGCCTTTGCATACATTTGAATCGCTTCCCGGCAATTCCCTCCAAAATTTAGCGTAGGTACAATCTGCATCTTTAATCTCCTTCTATAAATTTAAATTCTTAATATATTATTCTACTTTATATAGAGTAATCGCACAATACAAAACGGCTTTATGCAAAGTCTAATGAGAATTTATTTCAGGCAATGTCAACAAAAATTTCTTTCACTGCTTGTTTCCAACATTCTTCCGGTACATTTGGCCAGTTACATTCTCCAAATTTATCCTTACATATTGCCATCGCCCTTGCTAAGACCGTACCATGCGATATTTTACCTGTTCTCAATAAGTTTTCTGATATTTTACACCAATATGGGGCTTTTTTACTTAATCCTGAAGAATGCAGATCTGCAATGACTTCCTCTATATTATATTCCAAGCTGACAAACTCATAGTCCCACATATCTTGCATGCCTTTCAATATCATAAATTGTGCCTTGCCATTACTATGCATTGAAACGCCTACCGAGCCGGGGTTAATCACCATTTTTCTATTATGCTCTATTATACCTTGTATATGGGTATGTCCGCATAAAATATAATCACTGGAATTATCTTCCATAATCAGAAATGTATTTTCATTATACGGCAACAATTTTTCATTTACCTTTCGGGGTGAACCATGGCAAATCGTTATTGGCAACAAACTTTCAAATTCAAGTTCTTCTTTATGCGAAAGAGATTTAAAAAATTGTAAATCTTTTTCATTTAAGTTCTGATATGTATAATAAAGACTGCCTGTAGTTGAATCATATTCATTCCAACCTTTCGGAGATTTCTCATAATTTATCCAATAATCTTCCTTATTTCCTTTAATAAAAAAACATTTATACTTTTCATTTACGGAATATAGGATATCCATTGTTTTTTGGGGGTATGCCAGTTCACCAAGATAATCTCCAAGAAAAATGAAAGTATCTATTCCTAAATTTGTCGCATAATCCAAACATTTATGTAAAGCAACATAATTGCCATGTATATCTGATAATACTGCTATATTCAGCATACTCATTACCCTTCCTAAGTTCTGATTTGCCTTATTATATCACAGCCACAGAAGCAATAAAAGTAAATCATTCCAGCAAGAAATATTTATGTATCAAACTCATAATGCAATATATTTGAAAACCAATCCAGAGTTATGATATTATTTTAAGTAACATAAAAATCAGTGAGGATAAGTTATGATAAGCAAACGTTTATCAATCAGTATAGTTATATTGACAATAACAATGACATTTATGGAGATGACCGCACTGCCTGCGGCATTATTCTGTAATATACAGATCAGGGATATAGAACCCATATATTTTTCTTTAATGATAAATTTTATAATAGCCTTTGCTTTATGTTTTGTATGCAAAAAAACGATTATAAAAGAATGGAATTTCGGAATGCAATTACAAAACATTTGGAGCGGGCTAAAAAAATATGGTATATCTGCGGTTGTAGCTACACTTATAGTTGGAGTTTCCTTTTGCATAGGGCTTACGCCATTTGATAATGAACCGACAATACTTAGAGTTGTAATAGAGGGTATTGTATATTATATTGGTGTTGCAATAATGGAAGAACTCTATTTGAGAGGATTATTGCAAAATATCATTGAAAAATGGCTTGGAAAGCGGAACAATGCTGAATTATACGCAATTATCATTTCATCTGTATTGTTCGGATTTGGACATATTTTCGGTGCGCTTGGTCAACCGCTTACAACAATTATATGTAAAGCTGTCTGGGCTACTGCACTAGGTGTTTATTTTGGCGCAGTTTATGTTAAAACCCAAAATCTATGGATACCGATTATTCTACATTTCATTGTAGATTTGTGTGGTATACCGTTTTGCTTTTCTAAAGGCAATCAATATCCCACAATCGCATTAGTCACCTGTTTAACAGTGTATTTATTATTAGGAATATATGGTTTATATATCGTACGGAATAGAAATTATGATAACGCAGGAAAAGTATGAATAACAAAATTATCAATCTGGAGGAAAAAGTATGATTGCTTTAATCGTAGCTTATGCTAAAAAATCAAGTAATTGGAAATAAAGGTCACATTCCTTGGAAAATAAAAGGGGAACAGAGACGCTTTAAAGAATTGACAACAGAAAATGCCGTTATTATGGGGAGACGCTCTTATGAAGAAATAGGAAGGCCATTGCCAAACAGGACAACTATTGTTGTATCTAACACAGCAAATTTTGATGGAGAAAATTGTTTGACCGCAAAATCGTTAAATGAGGCAATTAGGTTGGCGGGAAACAAAGATATATACATTTCCGGTGGAGCAAAGTTATATGAAGAAGCCTTACTGTTAGTAGAAAAAATGTATATTACCGAAATAGATTGCAATATTGAAGGAGATACATATTTTCCTCATTTTGACAGTGAACAGTTTGTGAAAGAAATTAACGAAAAATTTGAAGGTGAAATTCCCTACACATATGTAACGTATACAAGAAAACAAGGGTAGAACCCTATTTACAAACCTAATTTTACGAATAAAAAAGCACTCTAATAAACACAGTTTATATTGATTGGTGGAGGTAGAATATGAGCGACGATGCAGAACTTTATATGGAAATGCAAGATCCTTATTTCTGGGATTGGGTAGAAGAATATAATCACCACAGTTATGATGACGATGATTATTATGACGATGATGACGTTGAATACAAATATAATTGCTTATTTAATCGAGTACATAAAAAGAAAAATCTTGCAGTATTCATAGATGCGGAAAATATAAGCAGTTCTCATGCAGGTAAAATTAATGGACAAATCCAACGTATAGGGGAACTATTTGAAGCACGATATTATGCAATGCAGAAAGATAATAGTACAAGTTCATGGAAGCAAGAGGCAAAAAAGTACGGATTCAAACCTATATTAATGTCTGGTTCCCCAGAAAAAAATAAAATTGATAACAAAATTATAAAAGATGCTAAAAAAATGCTCGAGCAAAATAAGCAAGTTGACATTTTTTGCATTGTTTCACGAGATGGCGACTTTACATCATTAGTAAAGTATCTTAGAGAGCATAAGAAGCGAGTTGTAATACTTGCAACCAAACAGACTTCAAAAAGATTAAAAGATGCAAGTAGCGAGGTTAAAGGTATATAATACTTAACATATATTTAGTTATAAAACAGGGTGGACTGACCCGATATTCCTATGGAATGGAGGTGGATGCCAAGGTCAAAACTTGACATAAAAAAAATTATTTTGATTTTAGGGATATCATGACCTTTGCTCTTTTACTTTTGACATTGCTTACATTCGTGTTTACGTTTTGTAAGTAACGCTACATAGAAAAACCACCCTAAACTGAGCAAATTTATTATTGAATAGTATGATATTGCATATATTTATGGGTTTAAATTGAAATAAATTACATTGAACATATTTTAAATATTAATTTAAAATATTTACGAAGCTTGTATAAAGGAAAATTAATAAATGTTAGAAATAATACATAAGATATTGAAAAATGAAATAATGTACTATGTAATTGTACCAATTATTCTACCGATATTTGGCTGGATAAAAAATTGGTATGACATTAAAGTCAAAAATAAAAAAATGGGATATTGGAAAATTAAATATAGGAGAGGATATTCGTTTTATGATATTGCAATAAAAACATATATATATATGATGATAAATTTTTTTATTATGCAACTTATAAGCTATATATGTTCTTTTTGGATTGATGAAAAGCTTTCTTATATATCTTTCGGAATTATTTTTGTTGTAATTAATATTATTATAATGTTTTACATAACAAAGCGCCCCCAAACAATAATAGAATTATGGACAAATAAACGAATTAAGCAAATGTTATTGGGAATTCTTTGTTTTATTTTCAGCATTGGGTTTTTTATGGAATTAGTTACAAAATATCAGTATGCCTTATTAATTGCTTATGGTGTTGCACTAATTGTATGGAGTATACTTTTATTTAAATGTACAGATAAGGTTTTTATTCTAGATAAACCTTATGCAGATATATATGTAGATGGAGCCGAAACAGTAAAATGTATATATGCAGGAAGTATGAAGAAAAATGGAGGCTGGATATATGTTAACAGAGACGTTGAAGGTTATGATGAGGAAATACGTATAAAGGAAAGTGAAATAGTACGAATTGATTATTATGGTGATCCTCTTGTTATCATACAAAATCTTAGAAAGAAGCCAAATTAAGAAACCATACATAGAAAAACCACCCCAAAACTTTGACTGAGTGGCAGGGTGGAATTTCTATTTCATCAATTATGTCAACCATCTATCTAATTATTTCTTCATTAATTCAGCGCCAGCATTCCACGCTTGTGCAATCTTATTACCTGTTGTATAGTAACCATGCTGAAATTGATCGAATGTAAGTGCTTTCAATTTTACAGGATCAACTTTTCCATTTTCACTAAGCACTTTTTCCTCTGCTTTCACATTGACGATTTTTCCTACAATTCCCGAAACATAGTCTGTTTTAAGGAATTCAAGAAGCTCGCACTCCATAACAACCGGAAATTCCTCAATTATAGGGGCATGGACTTTGTCACTTTTCGCAGCATGATATCCTGTTCTTTCAAATTTATCTTCCATTTTATTTCCCGATGCAATACCGAAAAAGTCCGCTACATCGACATGCTCTTCATCGGCAATCGAAACGGTAAATGCCTTACTTTCTTTAATATTGAGCCATGTCTTTTTGCCTTCACCAATAAAAAGGATGATCTTATCATCATCGCAGATCTGCCCCCATGCAACATTCATCACATTAACCTTTTCATTTTTGTCATATGCAGCAACCATTAATACCGGCATTGGATATACCGCTTGTACTAGTCCTAAATCTTTTTTCATTTTTTTACCTCGCTTTATTGTATTGTTATTCAGTTCATGATAAAATTTTATCACTACACCATAATAAATACAAGTACATACATTTATGTTAGGTACTTACTCAGGAGAAAGTAATGAATGGAAAAAGAATAGAAAATGCAGATTTTTATGATACAGGGTACAGTTATACCCTTTCTCTGATCAGCGGAAAATATAAGCCCATTATACTCTATTGCCTAATGGAATATGAGCCGGTACGTTTTAACGAAATGCAACGATATTTAAAAAAAGTCGCTGATAAAACGCTTAGCCAAAATCTAAAGGAATTAGAGAGCGATGGTCTGATTGTCCGTATAGTTTACCCTCAAATACCACCGAAGGTTGAATATTCTCTTAGCAGCCGGGGACGCTCTCTTGTGAAAGTACTTGATAAGCTATGCGATTGGGGAAAGGAAAACAGAATATAGGCTTATAAATATGACTATTTTTTCTTTATTTTGAATATTTATCTCCAAAATATTGCAAATTTCTTTGCCCCCCGAATTTCATATGTGCTATAATAAGAATATGAGCACCGTGTTGCAGGGTGGGCTGACCCGATATTCCTATGGAATGGAGGTGACGCCTATGAAAAATCATTTTGATTTTAAGGATATAATGACCTTTGGGCTTTTCCTTTTGGCATTGCTTACATTCGTTTTTACGTTTTGTAAGTAGCCATACATAGAAAAACCACCCCTAAACTTTGGCGAGCGACGGGGTGGATTTTCTACTCATAAACTTGTCAACCCACCTTGTGGGCGGTTGCTCTTTTAATTTAAGTATATCGTTTTTGCCTAAAATGTCAAGGAATAAATCAATCTCGACAAGTTACCTATGCTATACTCTTAAATATTGTAAAAACCGAAATTTATCAGAGAGGTTATATATGCTTGAAAAAATGAATGAGTTTTTTAATAAAAGAGTGGATGGTTATGAAGAACATCAACTTAATGCGATAGACGGCGCACATGAATTTTATCCTTATTCTGCTGCCTGTCTTCCTATGCAGGAGAATGCAGAAGTGTTGGATTTAGGATGTGGAACAGGTTTAGAACTTGACTTTTACTTTAAACACAATACTACTGCAAACGTAATGGGAATAGACCTTGCAGAAAATATGCTTAAAGTAGTGAAAAATAAATTTTATGATAAAAAACTCACTACAATTTGCGGCTCTTATTTTGATATTCCTCTTGGTGAAGAATGTTATGACGCAATCGTTTCTGTTGAGTCGCTGCATCACTTTACCAAAGAGCAAAAGTCCTCTCTTTATAAAAAAGTATTTCAAGCATTGAAACAAGGAGGGTACTTGATTTTAACTGATTATTTTGCAGAAACAGATGAACTGGAATGTTTTTATAGACAAGAATTGCTGCGGTTAAAATCTGAACAGGGAATTTGTGATGATGAATTTTATCATTATGATACACCACTTACAAAGGCGCACGAGTTACAGGCTTTGAACAAATCAGGATTTTCCTTTGTCAAGATAATGGCTGAATGGGGTGCTACAGCTACCATAAAAGCTATAAAATAGCAAGGGCCGGTTTGCTTATACAAAGAGTAAAAATCATGCTATATATAACAATAAATTATTGAATGGAGATAATAAAATGAATATAGATAATATAGATAATGTATATACAGACTCTATCCGGATAGGATTAAGCAATGGGGGGGTTTTTTTCCAGCTTTCACCAATCCTTAACAAATTTCATGAAAATATCCTGATATACACCCAGATATAAAATTCCCTGGATATAACGCTGTACTGAATCTTTTTCTGGAAAACAAGCTGGATATCCTTTTCTATTACAAGGAAAGTATGCCCCAAAAGGAAGGAATCAACTATATAGAACTTAAACAGGACTATCTAGCCTGTATGGTACCTGCCAGTCACCCCTTCGCTGCCAAAAAAGCCCTTTCTCCGGATGATTTGTCAAATGCAACTACAATATCATGCGACCCATTAAATGCCCCAATATCTGCCGTCAATTATCAACAAAATTTGTTGGCTCATCCTTTCGCCCATAATACTCTTTACATTGACAGAATTGAGATTACTCACCGCATGGTGACAGCGGGAATCGGCCTAGTCATACTTCCTGAGATTTTATGCCTTAGGTCCAGCAAACTTACGGTTACATTACCACTTACTGAGAAAATCCCTCTTTCTTTTGGCGTATTTTATAATGAAAATAATACAAGTACGGCATTGAATAAATTTATAAATTTGATTTAATTCAATTTATTGTCAAGTTCACACCAAAGCCCGTCACCAAAGAAAACACCATCACAAATGCAAGGTACAATAAGAACCGCTTAATGCCAAGTATTATTTTTACCGCACCGAGATTTGTAATCTTTGTTGCAGGCCCGGTTATCATAAATGCTGCGGCGCTTCCCATACTCATTCCATCATACAGCCATGCCTGTAAAAGCGGAATTGTACCGCCGCCACAGGCATATAACGGAACCCCGATCGTCGCCGCCATCAATACTCCGAAACCTTTGTTATTTCCAAACAGACGGCTGACAACTTCAGCCGGAACATATCTTTGAAAAAGTGCAGACAATACAATACCAATAAAAAAGTACAGACCTGTTGCCTTCACATTCCTCCCAAAATTCTTAAGAAAACGTAGTAAAAGATTCGGATCGCTATCCCGGCTTTTCGGTTCATCAAATACACTAAAATCAAAAAAAGATTTATTGTGATAGAAAACACGCACCAACAATCCCGCAAGGCTTCCGCATAAAAAGCAGGATATAATGCGCACAACCAGTGCTGTCCTCCCTAAAGCAGCGCTGTAAATAATGAGCTGTGGATTTAACAGGATAGAGCTCATCATAAAAGCAGCAAGCCAGTCATCTTTCATCCCACCTTTGGAAAAAGAAGCTGCAATGGGAATTGTCCCATACATACAAAGCGGGGATGCAATGCCAAGGGCACTTGCTGCAAAAATCCCCACAATTCCGAGCTTCTTTTCCCCCATAGAGCGAAAAACGTTGTGAATGTAATCTTTAAAAAACACAGACACAACGCTTCCCAGCACCATTCCCAGTATCCAATACCGGAATATCTGATCAAACTGGATACTGAAATAGTACCAGAAATAAATCATCTCACGTCTTACTATCTCAATCATCTATGTTCACCAACTCGTATTCCCTGCTGCCAAGCCCGATCTTTTCTGCCTGTTCCAGCGTATGCAGTCCATTTCGGGACTCAATACGACTTATCAGGGATTGTCCGTCCTCTGCCCTATATACAAGGTCAACACATGCCTGATCTAATGCTACGGGATCAAAGGAAGCCAGAATTCCAATATCATGCATATCCGGTTCTGATGGGCTTCCATCACAATCGCAGTCTACAGACAGTCGGTTCATTACATTGATATACAGAATATTCCCGTCCAGATAATCCACAACGGACTTTCCGGCTTCTGCCATGGATTCCAGAAAAGCATCCTGATCGCCGCTCCACATACTGCCGCCTGTACCGCCGCTGTGAATATGCGCTTTTCCTTCAGAAGAAGCGATTCCGATAGAAATATTTTTAATTGCGCCTCCAAACCCGGCCATTGCATGACCTTTAAAATGGGATAAGATCACATAATAATCATAGTTGGCAAAATTCTTTCCCACATAATTTTCCGTAAGATTATCTCCACCTTCCACATTAAGTGTCATCGAACCATTTTCATCCATTATGTCTACATTCGCAATGGCGGTATAACCATGATCCTTCGCCACCTGATAGTGCATAGCAGTATTGGCGCGGGAACCACCATAAGCGGTATTGCACTCCACTATGGTTGCATTTAGGGATTGCACCAGTTCACCGATCAGGTCCGTCCGCAGATAATTGCTTCCGGGTTCTCCCGTGCTCAGCTTTACCGCAATACTGCCTTCCGGTGATGCTCCCAAAGCTTCATAGATTGCAATAAGTCCATCCGAACTGATGTTTGCGGTCATATAAACAACCGGTACGTTCTCGTCTTCATTCTGCAGATTACCAGAGTTTTCCTGTTCTGTATTTTCACTGTCCTGCACAGGCTGTCTGTCCTCTGAATACGTATCATTTGTCTGTTCGGATTCTATTATCTGATCCTGGCTGTCAAAGGCCTTCCCATTTTCCCTTCCGCCGCATGAAGCAAGAGAAAGCGCCATACATATACATAAAAGTGATATAAGATACTTGTTCATAATTTATCCCCCATTTATTTCCCAAATATCCCCGCACAATCCTTTAATCTTTCTATCACTTTAATCTGCTGTGGACATGCTCTTTCGCACTGCCCACATGCAATACAGTCGGTTGCGCCTCCTGCATCCACAGTTACCTGTGCATACGCTGTCCTGCCTTCTTCAAGCAGTCCCCATATAAGTTGTTTATTCCTTGCTTCAAAGATCTCCGGGATTGGAATTTTTTTCGGACATCCCGCCGTACAATAGTGACAGGCTGTACAGGGAATAGATTTAATTCCATTAATGGTTTCCTGCGCTTTCCTGATTGCTGCCTGTTCCTGCCCGTTTAATTGTCTGAAATTCTTCATGTAAGAGAGATTATCTTCCATCTGCGCAACATTGGACATACCGGAAAGTACAGTAATGATTCCCTCCAGAGAGGCTGCATAACGGATTGCCCATGATGCGTAAGATGCCTCCGAATTTGCTTCTTTAAGAATTTTCCTGACCGCTTCCGGTGGATTTGCCAGAGCCCCGCCTTTGACCGGTTCCATAACTACGATAGACTTTCCATGCCTTCTGGCAACCTCATAGTTCTCCCGTGCGGTCACATCAGGATTTTCCCAGTCTGCATAGTTAAGCTGCAACTGTACAAATTCTGCATCCGGGTGGTTTGTCAGGATTTCATCCAAAATATCCGGTGTCGCATGAAATGAAAAGCCCCAGTGTTTGATAAGTCCTTTCTCTTTTTGCTCTTTTACGAAATCCCAAAGATGATACTCGTCATATTTCTTATAATTGCCCGCCTGCAATGCATGTAGCAGATAGTAATCAAAATACCCTGCCCCTGTGCGTTCCAAACTGGTATAAAACTGCTGCTTAGCCGTCTCTTCGTTATGCGCACTCATCCATGCACACAACTTCGTTGCCAACGTATAGCTTTCACGGGGATACCGGTCAACCAACGCTTCTTTTGCTGCCCGCTCCGAATCACCGCCATCATAAACATACGCCGTATCAAAATAATTAAGTCCGGCATCCATGAACATATCCACCATTTTCTTGGTCTGCTCGATGTCAATTTTTCCAGATGACATTTTCGGCAGTCTCATAAGACCAAATCCGAGTTTTGGTGTTGCTTCTCCAAAATAGTTCTCCATTTTCTATTCTCCTTTTCAACAATCCTCTATCATTTCAATCTACTGTACTCTTCATCCGAAACAGCTTCGCACCACTCATTACTGCTCTCATCTCCGGGAACTTCCACTGCAAGGTGAGAAAACCATGAATCCGGTGCAGCTCCATGCCAGTGCTTTACTTCCGCAGGAATATTTATCACGCTTCCAGGCGTCATTTCCGCTGCCTCTTTGCCCCATTCCTGATAATATCCTCTGCCGCCTACACAAATAAGCATCTGCCCGCCACCGCTTTTTGCATGATGGATATGCCAGTTGTTCCGACAGCCCGGCTCAAAAGTCACGTTAAAGACCGGAACCTGCTCCATAGATACCGGCGCAAGGTAACTCTGTCCTATGAAATACTGCGCAAACCCATCGTTGGGTTTTCCAATAGGGAAAAAGATAGTATTCTGGTATCTGTCTTTTTCCGACATTTCCACGATCTCCTCATTCCATACTTCCTTTGCCAGACGAAAAACTGCCCAGCCTTTTGGCCAGCCCACATACATGGTTGCATGGGTAATGATTGCGGCAATTTCCTCCCTCGTCACCCCATTGTTCTTCGCATTCTGTAAATGATATGTCAGGGAAGAATCCGTAATTCCTGACGCCATCAGCGACACTACTGTAATGATACATTTCATTTTTACAGGAAGAACTTCTTCATTCCATACCTCACCAAACAACACGTCATCATTCAGATGTGCAAACATCGGTGCAAATTGTCCAAGACTATCCCGTCCTGCAGTCTGTACTATTTTTTCACTCATATTTGTTTTTCCTCCTCTTTATTTTCTTTTTTCTACAATAATCAGATTTTCTGCTCCCCGCTAGACCATACATGCTTTTCCTTTACCTTCTCAGGCTTGTTCTGTGCCATAACTCCCACCAGTGCATGAGGCACATAAGACTCCTCCAGATAACGGATTTCATCCTCTGTCAGCTCTAGTTCCACTGCTTTTGCTGCCCCTTCGATATGGTGGAATTTCGTCGCACCCACCACAGGAGATGTCACTTTTGTAAGCAACCACGCAAGGGAAACCTCTGTCATGGTGACATCCCTCTTTTCCGCAATTTCCTGTACACGATGGATAATAATCTCATCCTGTTCTTTTGATGCATCATATTTGAATTTTGCATAGCTGTCTTGCAAAAGCCGCTTGCTGTCCTCCCCCGGTTTCCGGGAAAGCCTTCCGCTTGCCAGCGCACTGTATGGTGTAAGGGCGATATTCTCCTCATAACAGAATGGCGCCATCTCCCGTTCTTCTTCACGGAATATCAGATTATAATGCCCCTGAATAGAAACAAATTTTGCAAAGCCTTCCTTTTCTGCCAATGCGTTCGCCTTCGCAAGCTGCCATGCATAGCAGTTGGAAATGCCGATATACCTTGCTTTTCCCATCTTGACTATATTAGTCAATCCCTCCATAATGTCATAAAGCGGCGTCTGATAATCCCACATATGATAAATGTATAGATCCACATGATCCATGCCGAGATTTTCAAGGCTTTTGTTTATCATACGTTCAATATGCTGCTGTCCTGTGATTCCTGCCGCAATGTCCTCCTGTGTACGGGGCAGGAATTTTGTTGCTACAATTACCTCGTCCCGCTTTGCAAAATTCCTTAATGCCCTTCCTACATACTGCTCACTGGTGCCGCTCTGGTATGCGATTGCCGTATCAAAAAAATTAACTCCGAGCTCAAGTCCCCGCTTTATGATCTCACGGGATTGTTTCTCGTCAATCGTCCACGAATGCTGCCCTTTTGCCGCATCTCCAAAACCCATGCATCCCATACAGATACGGGAGACGTTTAAATCTGAATTTCCCAGTTTTGTATACTGCATATTTCCTCCCTAATTCGGAAAAGACCGTATCTGCTTTACTTTACAGGTACGGCCTCCATTTTTATATAATAGTCATAAACCATTCTACTGTTTTGGGATCGTGATGGGAAAAGAACAGACTTTCTCCTCCATCCAGCGCTTCCACTTTTGCCATTTCATCCGCTGTCAGTTCAAAATCAAACACATTGAAATTCTCCTCCATCCTTTCCACATGTGTAGACTTTGGAATCACAACCACACCGCTCTGAATCAAAAAGCGTAAGGCAACTTGTGCCGTAGACTTGCCGTGTACTGCACCGATTTCTTTCAGGACGGGATTATTAAAGTAATCATTTTTTCCCTCCGCAAACGGTCCCCATGACTCAATCTGTGTCCCGTTTTTCTCCATATATTCTTTCGCAATCTTCTGTTGCTGGAACACATGAGTCTCCACCTGATTGACAGCCGGTTTGATCTCTGCGAAATGGTTGATATCTATATATCTGTCAGGATAAAAATTGGATACGCCGATTGCCCTTACCTTTCCTTCTTTATATGCCTCTTCCATTGCGCGGTAAGTTCCATAGTAATCACCAAACGGCTGATGAATCAGCAGCAGGTCAATATAGGAAACCTGTAACTTCTTTAAAGATTCCTCAATAGAAGCTTTTGCTTTCTCGTAGCCTGCATTGGTTATCCACACCTTGGTAGTAATAAAGAACTCTTCTCTTGGAAGTCCGCACTTTGCCAAGGCATTTCCTACCCCTTCCTCATTGCCATATGCCTGTGCGGTATCAATGCTTCTGTATCCTATACGGATTGCATCCAGTACGCACCTTTCTGTCTCCTCCGGCGGTGTCTGATAGACTCCGTATCCAAGTATAGGCATTTTTACTCCGTTATTCAATTTTACATATTCCATTTTCACTCCTCCTGATATTCATATTCTGAATTCTATTTCACTTTTGATAATTGTATTTTACTTTTTTCTTTGGAAAATGTACAATAAGAATATCGGAATCTGCATTTCATAAAATGAATACTGAATACGAAGGAGTATTATGATGGATTTAAACGAATTGGAACAGCTTATCACCTTTGCAGACATGGGAACTTTATCTCTGGCTGCTGAAAAACTTCATATTTCACAGCCAACGATCACACGAACGATGCAGCACCTTGAAGAGGTTTTTGGGGTATCGCTGTTCGTAAGGGGTAAAAACAAAATCACTCTCAATGATACAGGCATAAAAGCAGTAGAACAGGCAAGGCAGATTCTGTCAACAGCGGATAACGCTTTAAAAACTGTAAGGGCATTTGATAAAAGCCTGCATACCATTATAATCAGCTCCTGTGCGCCTGCTCCTCTATGGTATGTGCTTCCTGCCCTTTCCTCTGCATATCCCGATATGACAATAGCCTCCTCGCTAAAAAGCGTGCCCGCCATCTACGAAGACCTTGATTCCGAATTATGTCAACTAGCTATACTTCCTCATAATGCAAAGTATGACCATTACAATAATATCCCATTCCTAGAAGAAAATCTGTCTGTCTGCGTACCAGCCACTCATGACCTGGCAAAAAGGTCTTCCGTAACATTTTCCAATCTGAATGGGTTTAATTTCCTTCTTGGTTCAGAAATCGGATTTTGGGATGAAATGTGCCGGGTTAATATGCCTGCCTCAAGATTTTTAGTACAAACAGACCAATTTGAATTTGAAGAACTGGTCCGTGAATCTTCACTGCCCTGTTTTACTACAAATCTCGCAAAAGACAGTCAAAACCTTCTGACAGACAGAATAAAAATCCCTGTGACCGATTCGGATGCGAATGTAACATATTATCTGGCCTGCCATTCTCAGTCGATGGCAAAAATTGTAGCCCTTTTCTGATTTTTACTTATTCTACATCAGCCTTCTTCTTAATATGATTTCCAATGATCTCCGACACATCGCTGATCGTTATAAAAGCACTCGCATCCACCTCATCGATCAAGCGCCTCAGTTCATATATCTCAAGACGGTTCAATACACAGTAAAGAACAGCTTTTTTTCCGCTGATAAGTCCCTCGCCTTCAATAAGTGTCACCGTACGCCCCATTTTCTTGTAGATTTCGTCCGCGATCATCTGCCCGTCATCCGTGATGATCATAGCGGCTTTCGCCTGTTCCACGCCTGATTCTACAAAATCAATCACTTTCGATGTAATGAAATACGTAAGTAAACTGTACATAGCCCTGTCAAATCCAAACAGAAAACCGGCAATCGTATAGATCACAACATTGATAAAGAGAACCGTCTGTCCCACCGGTAGGTTAAACCTTTTATTAAGGAAGATTGCCACTGTCTCCGTTCCGTCGAGGCAGCCGCCGGCGCGGATAACAAAACCCACTCCAACTCCCAGAAATACGCCTCCAAAACAGACGGCTAACAAATATTCATGCGTAACATCCACAATCGGCGCAAAAATTTCCAAAAAAGTGGAAAATATCACCATGGCAACTGCAGATTTGACAATAAATTTAGTTCCCAGCTTCCGCATGCCAACCAACAGGAACGGAATGTTAATTACCAGAGTCAGTATTCCAAGAGAAATCCCACTCAAGTTATTGATCATGATAGAGATTCCCACAATCCCTCCATCCAGGATTAGGCATGGAACCAAAAATTCCTCTATGGCAAATGCCGCAATCACCGCACCTATCACCAGCATCAAATAGCCGGATATTTCCCTCATATGATGTTTCAACTTTGATACATTGTCTGACATAACATCCACCTCCAGTATCATCATATCAGCGGAATCGGTGTCAGTCAAATAAAATTTAAACAACTCTGAACTCTTTCCATTTCCCCGATTTCTGACGCCAGATAAAAATAACTGCACGAATCACCCAGTCGCAAACCATTGCAATGGCAATCCCTATCACGCCCATGTCGAAAACAATCCCCAACAGATACGATAAAAACAGCCGTCCTGCAATCGTGGATATAACCGAAACATACATTGTGAATTTCACATCCCCTGCTGCTCGAAGTCCATTACTAAGCGCTCCGGAAAAAGGAAAGGCAACTGCATTAAATATGTTATGAATCAGCACCAGCCAGATCACAAGACGTTTTGTCTGTGGTTCCAGTGCATAAAACCGCAGGAACAATGGCGTAAAAATGAGAATCAAAAGGTTCCATCCGGAGGAGAGCAAAAGCGTTATCTTTGATAATTTTGTAAAATAATAGTCTGCCGCCTCCGTATCCCTATTTCCCATGCATTGTCCGATCACAGTGATAAATGCAGGCCCCATTGCCACACCCGCTAACGCCGCCAGAGACCATATGCTCTGCGCCACGCCGTTTGCCGCAATCTGATAAGTACCAAATAGCGCGACAATGCTGCTGAGCGCTACCTTAACTAATTGAAAAATCCCGTTTTCCACCCCGTTTGGTATGGCAACATTCAATATCCGTTTCAAACATCCGGAATCCCATTTGAAAATCCAATCAGTTATGTAAACCACATCATTCTTTTTCCTAAAGCACAGAACCGTAATGACGACAGCAGAAAATGTCCTAGCAATCAAGGACGGCCATGCCACACCTGCCACCCTCGCATGAAGTACAAACACGCCGATCACGTTGCCGACCACGTTAATGATATTTGACAGCACAGATACATACATGGTCACATTGGTCTTACCAAGGCTCCGGTAAACCGCTGCACCGGAATTATAAATTGCAAGCGCCGGGTAAGAATAGGCTGAAATTTTCAGATAAGTTAGGCAGGCTTCCATAACAGAGTCCTCCACCTTTCCAAAAAGCATGCGGAGCATCCATTTATTACCAACCAGTACCACTACTGCGATCAGCAGAGAAAATACCGTTCCAAACATCAAAAGCTGGCTTGCAGACCTTCCTGCACTCTCAGAGTCCTTTCTGCCGATATACTGGCTGATCACAACAGCTCCACCGGATGCCAGTGCCGTGAACAGGTAGATAAAAATCGTGTTAAACTGGTTGACCAGCGAAACACCCGATACCGCCGCCTCACCTGCATAACTGACCACAAGCGTATCCGCAATCCCTACAAGCATTACCAGAAGCTGCTCTAAAAACAGCGGAATAATCATTTTCTGAAGGTCTTTTCCTGAAAAAGGCATCTGTTTTTCTTCCATGCCTCCACCTCCCAAGTACCTACTTTATAATTGCATTTTACCTTTACCATCAAATAATGTCTAATACTTATTATGTTTCGTTTAACTATGCCTAAAAAGCATATCTCATTATAGCTCCACTACCAAGTCGGCATGAGCCAGCGTAGACTCACGGTGGGCGATCACGATAGTAGTACGCCCCTTCATCAGTCTGTCCAAAGCCTCATTTACCAGCGCTTCGGATTTATTATCCAACGCCGAAGTGGCCTCATCAAGAATAAGTATAGGTGCATCCTTCAAAATAGCCCTAGCAATGGCAATTCTCTGGCGTTGACCACCGGATAACAGATTGCCGCGCTCACCGGCGCGAGTCTCATAACCATTTTCCAGTTCCAAAATAAAGTCATGTGCATTGGCAAGCTTTGCCGCCCTGACTATGTCCTCATGATTTGCCTCCGGCTTTCCATAACGTATGTTATCTTCAATACTTATATCATAAAGATACGGCTCCTGCGGCACATAACCTATCAGCTGCCGTACCTCTTCCAGTGAATAGTCCTCGTAAGCCTTTCCTTTGATAAAAATTTTGCCTGATTTTACAGGATACAGACCTAGTATCAGCTTGGCAACCGTACTCTTGCCCTTGCCTGATTCCCCCTTAAGAGCCACACATTTCCCTTTGGGAATATCCAGATTGAAATCTTTTAAAACATCCTGCCTGCCATCATAGGAAAAAGTCACATCACGAATGACAATCTCCGCATCTGTCAAAGCAGTAACATCTGAATTACTCTCATATCTCTCCGGCTCCTCTGCAAGTTCCAGAAACGCAAACACCCTTTTTGCATTGGCAAGATAACTTGCCATGGAAGGAATATAGAGTCCCACCTGCAGCAGATTCCAGCTCATAGAGCCATATAGCAAATAGACCGCTGCCAGCTTGTCAACCGTGGTAATTCCCTGACTTACAAAGACAATCCCCAGTGCTATAAATACCAGAGAGCCTAGAAGTTCAAAGAGCTGGTTCAGTCCGTCCAGCTCGGCAGACATAAGATTCATCCTGTTCTGCTCCTTACGGTAATTTTCATTATCTTCCATATATTGCTCCACCATCTTAGACTTTAGGGAGAAAATCTTAATCAGCTCCATACCGGATATGATATTAGAAATACTCTCCGTAACAGATACATTGATGGCAGACATTTTCCGGCTTACCCTCTGCATCGGCTCAATAAACAGTCTGTTTATCACAAATAACGCTGCACTGGCGCCAAATAGACAAATCGTCACCTGCCAGCTGAGCATAAACATTGCAATCAGATAAAAGCTCATCATCAAAAAAGGCATCAATACACGCCGAAACCTGGAACCATAGATACCGCTGGCTCTTTCACAGTCATATATTACCTTTGACATAAAATCACTGCTGCCCACCTGTTCATAATAGGAATACGGCAGGCGCATACATTTGGAATACATAACCTTCTGCAGATTTGCACCGCCCTTTTTGGCCTCCATAGTATATACATAAAAGGATACCGCATAAATAAGAAGCATTAACAGTCCCAGTCCCACACATATCGCCACTTCCTCCAAAAGTCCTGCAAAAATATCTCCCTGCGCATAGTTTTCCACACGGGAAATAATATTTTTGAGCAAAAGAGCAGTTATCATATCAAAAAAGGATAAAACCACACTCATAGATATGATAGCCAAAAGATATCTGATAAATCCTGTCTTCATCATTTTCAGCATCCGCCAAAGAATGCGCAGATCATTGTTACTGTCCGCATCCTCCGGACCACACTGCTGGATGACTGCATCACTAAACGCCATTTTTGCGCGCCTCCCTTCTCACAATCTCACCATTTTCAAACACATAAGTCTCATCTGCATCCGCGATAGTATTCAATCTGTGTGCAATAGTGATTACCGTCCGGTTGCGTGAAATCTCCCGCAAAACCACCTGAATCTCCTGCTCTGTTTCTACATCTACCGCGGAAGTAGGCTCATCCAAAAGCAAAATAGGCGCATCCTTTAAAAAGGCCCTAGCAATAGAAAGCCGCTGCTTCTGTCCACCTGAAAGTCTTGCTCCTCTCTCGCCTACCTCTGTATCATAGCCCTGAGGAAGCTGCATAATAAAATCATGGATATTTGCCTTTTTACATGCCTCCATCACTTCCTCTCTGGAAGCCCCCGGCTTACCAAAAGCCACATTTTGAACGATTGTACCGGGAAAGAGAAACACATTCTGGGACACCAGACCAATATACTTTCGCAGCGCATCAATATCCCATTCCCTGAAATCATGTCCATAAATACGATAATTTCCCTGCTTAGGATAGTAAAATCCACACAAAATTTTCATAACTGTTGACTTACCGCCGCCGGAATTTCCGATAAACGCCACATGGCTTCCCCTTCGGACACTTAACGAAATATCGCTCAAAACCTGCTTTTCTTCCGAATAACCAAAATTTACCTGCTCAAGCTCCATCACAATCTCGCCATCCGGTGCAAAATCACCGTTTCCAAAGACTTCTTCCTCCTGATCAAGAATTTCCTGAAGCCGCCCTATGGAAATACCATATTCCCGAATGGACATAATCTGTCCCGGAATGCTTCCCATAGCTCTTGCAATTTGGTCTAACAGCATTACATAGGCAAAGATTGCTCCAATGGACATCCGTCCCTGTCCTACTTCGAAAAGACAGAAAAGATAGCAGATAAGCTTTGGTATCCACCGCACCAGATCGCCCATGACAAAATTAATCGCCTGCACCTTGGTACGCCTGGACTCATTTCGCACAATCTCATCTGATATATCAAAAATACGCTTCTTTTGCAACTCATACAGATTAAAAGTCTTGCCTACTATAATACCTTGAATAATATCATAAGCAGATTTTTCCAGATCATCATATAGCTGACGACGTACTACCGCCACCTTTCCAACCATCCGAGTCAGTTTAGCGGCTATCCATAAAAGTAGCGGATAACAGATAAGTGTCACCAACAGCAGACGCACACTCTGCATACCTATATAAGCACAAACCGTTATGATTGTGATCACCGCCACCAGAAACTCCGGAATACACTCCGCAAACAATGCTTCTATCTGATACATATCCGATAAAAGCTTATTCATAAGCACTCCCGTTCCCTCATCATCAAAATACCGCATACGAATCTTTACCAGCTTATTCACTAGCATGTTACGCATGTCCGTCTGCATACAGATGCTGAAGGTATTCTTGGAGTAACTCTTTCCAAAGGCAGCAACGCCCCCCAGCAGCATAAGGATAATGAATGGAATTATAAACTCCTGCAAAATAATTCCTTCTCCGGAAAACAAACTATCCGTGGCATCCGCAATTTTGCTGCTGCCAAGCACCAGTATCCTCGTCAAAGCATAAGAGCATAATATATAGAAAAAACATAGATACCAATATTTTCGGATAGGCTCCATAAGATTAGGATTCTTAGTTTTTAAGCAAGTCTGCATAAATCATTCTCCTTCGCATAAGCACTGTGATAAACAGCATTTAATTTTTCATATTGTACATCATCTTTTATGGAAAAACCTCTGTTTATGTTAAAAGATAGCTTGATTTTTCAGTTTTTTTGATATAATTTAGAAATGGTATCAATTTAACTGAATATAAGGAGAACCACTATGACAGTACCTATTCATCCTGATTACAATTTCAAAGTAAACCATAAACTAATGGACAACCATTACTCTATGAGGGCCGCTGAATCATACGGAAATATGTACGGTATCGGTTACATGATTTCCGGAGACCGTATGATAATTACCCCAGATAAAACAGTAATGGTGCATCCCGGTACCATTCAATTCATGCACAAAAATCTCATACACCACACAACTTATATTTCAGAAGGAATCTATGAAAATATTGGTATTAAATTTCGGGAGTCTGTGGCAGAACATATTATTAAAATAATCGGACAGGAAAAGTTTGATATGCTTTATGACCAGATAAGCTTTACTCTCACCACTGAAGCTACTGAACATATTGATCAGATTATGAAACTTATCGAATATGAGTGGAACAATTATGATACTTACTCCAATACCATTATTGAAAGTTTAACTGTGCAATTTTTTGTTACGGCACTGCGTGGTCAGTCAGTATCTCCTCAAATAGATACCATTTTGAAAAAACAGCATTTGTCCTTAATTGATGCAATCCATTATGTACAATGTCATTATGCAGACGATCCTTCACTAAAGGAAACCGCAAAAGCAGTGCATATATCCGATGCGTATCTTTCCAGATTATTTACATCTCAGTTAGATACGACTTACTCTAGTTTTCTCACAGAAATAAAGATTTCCCATGCTATGGAATTGCTTTTGAATACAAAATTGACTATTGCAGAGATTGCCGGTCAGTGTGGATATTCGAACAGCAACTACTTTTCTGACGCCTTTAAAAAGAGTATAGGCATTTCTCCCTTACAATATAGGAAGGGCAGAAATGCCTAGGAAACTACTCTGCTTTTATATTAAGTCCGAGGCCATTAACCCAATCTACGATTGTTTCATGGGAGCTTCCGCCATTCAAGCGCGTGCCGGAAAGCCATGATGATATATTGCTCATCACTTCAACTTTGTGCCCAAGTCATAAGCCATCTTTGGAAATCTTGACTGCTGTGTCATTTCAGGCGTTCCGCATCCAGTTCCAAGAATCATTCCCATATCCTTAAAATTAAGATATCTGACCAATGTTTGATAATGTGCTTCCAACGCATCAAACGTCCAATCATCACTATTCCAGGCAACTGTAAGCAATGCTGATTTCATACGCTTTCTTTGGATACTGCCATTAAAAGCACAAAAACGGTCAATCAGCAATTTAAGCTGCGCAGACATCCCAAAATAATAAAGAGGAGTAACAAATACAAGCATATCCGCATCAAGTATTTTGGCTCTGATCCCTTCAACATCATCTTTCTGTACACATGGTCCTTCATAACCACAGTGGATACAGCCAGTACACGGATGCACATTCACATGTGCCGCATCAATAATCTGGATGCTATGGCCGGCTTCCTCTGCCCCTCGAATGAAGTTTTCTGCCAGCAAATTAGAGGAACCATTCTTATTTGGACTTCCTTCTAAGACTACTATTTTCATAATGATTCTACCCACTCTTTCAATGAATTACTGGAAAGATTTATCGTTCATCTCCACCGAGCTACGGGATTTTTTATCCATCCAGTTCAGATCATCCCTTGTATAAGGTGTTTCCGGCTTGATTTCATACAGGTCTGCACCTGCTTTCTTTGCCTGTGTTTTAGCCTAAACCAGTATTTCTTTTCCTTCATCTGTCGTAATATACGCCTCATTGATCTGCACTCGGAAGATACAGAAATGATCGTCCGTGGGTGCAGAATAATGCTTTGAGAGGATCGGACAGTCATCCAACATTTTCTGCTTCATCTGAATGTCTGCACATTCTTCCGCCGTTCCGCTGATCCGAATCCACTCCCGTGTTCCTGCTTTCAGCGCAACAATCTGAATGTTGGGGTTACCCTTCATCTGCCGGTAGACCGCCTTTGTATCCGCTGCCGTAATGTATAGAGCATTGTCTCTTTCCATGACAGCCGCAAACGGTCTTCCCGCCGGAGCATCAGCATTCACGGTCAACAGAAAAAAAACGCCACAATCTTTCAGAAACTCATAGTATCTTGACATTTTCATTCTCCTCCTAAATTATTTGATTTGTTTCCAACCAGTCTGTAACATCCTGCGGAAGTGAACTGCCTCCCGAATAATGAACCGACATTGCCATGATTAAAAAAATATACGTTTCACTGTTGTCCTCCTCACTGTGCCTTTTTCCGATTTTGAAGTCCTGAAAAATATTGCACGATCCTTGTGAAATAATAACTCATAAACACCCAAAAAAACATCATGACAATCTGATCACTGATAACCAGCACAGGCAGACGGTCATAATCGAGAAAAGCAAAATGAGTTTGGAATGTCATATAATCGAAAATGTCAGCGTTTAAAAATAAGTATCCTCCATAGACAGCTATCACTACCGCCAACAACCGCAACAGGAGGAATATGACGTTCCTAACGGTTTTCTGCTTCAGCTTTATATCTGCAAATCCTATGAAAACGCCCCAGTGCAGTCCTAAATGGATGCTCATAAGGACAAAACTCCAGTATGCGCCAGCCAAATGCAGCACCCGTGCAGTTGCCATCGTACCGACGATGTTTAACGGATAAACAAAGCTGTTCAGCAGGATTCCGCTTACCATCGTTGCAAGCATCGCTGTGAGCAGCAGGATGTTTACAAGCAATCTGCTTACTCGGAGAACATTATATTCTCCTCGAAATATCGAGGCATACCATTTTACATTCAGAAGGTTGTGCGCCACGATCAATACAAACATTGCTATTCCAAGCCACTCATGTGCTTTTTCGCCGGTCACCTGATAAGCCATCAAAAACAACAGGTTGACGGACATACACAAGTCAAGGATATGCTTACTGATATTTTTCTTTTTCATGGTGCTTCACCTCCTTCAAAGTATTTCTTGATTAGTTTTTAAAAATATCCAGACCTAAGCCTCCAAGCCAGGCTTCAATATCACTCTGAGAAGCACTTGAGGCTAATCGTGTACCATCCAGCCATACGGCAGAATCTGAAGCGGAGCTATGCAGATTAGTGGCACTGGAGCCTACACCGCTACCGCCAGAAGTGCAGAATGGAACGATAGTCTTGCCTGAGAAATCATAACTCTCAAAGAATGTGTAAACAATATGCGGAGCCTGCCCCCACCATATTGGGTATTCTTCTGTCAAGTATGGACTAAAAAAAATTTCATTTTTTTCAACTTTTCTGGAACACCCCATGCAGGTCTTATTCTGCACCGAGTTTCGCACTCTGCTATCATATATTTTACTCTTATCTACTGAATGTATCAATTTCAAATTCAATACTAACCGATAAGAAAAACTAATACATTCCGCTTTCCCTCAAACTACCACCTGCTCGCTGCCAGCTTCTTTGCGAAGTCCCTGTATATTTCTTCATCTGCCCATTTCGCATACTCTGTAATGTCAATCAGCTCTCTCAGGTCATAGATTTTAGAGTGCATCGCCTGTTCTACATTCTCTGGACTGTACTCGCCCAGTTCTGTCAGTTTCTCGGTCAGCTTCAGTCTGATCTCTTCCTGAAAGGTCTGCGGCATTACTGGAATATAGAACGGCGGCACATATGGCACGTTCTTCTGCAATGCAGCATCTTCATATTTGTAGCTTTTCTCAAAGTCAAGCACAAATCCCCGTATCAGGAGATTTGCTTCACTCTGGTTTTCTTCACTGATTAACCCTGTCAGTTCATCGAAGAACTGAACTAACTCACTCTTTGTAAAGCCCATCTTTACATACTCCTATCCAGAACCAAAGGCAGGACTGGATCAGCTTGTGCAAACGGTGTTTCCGCTTTCAGTACCAATTCAGTCCTGCCCTTATTTCAACTCTTTATTTCCCTTACACCAACTCCCTTACAGAATGTCCCTTATACTTCCAGACTATCTCAATCTTGCTTGCCGGATAGACGATGACCTTTTCAATCAGTTTTTCTTTCATATCCTCTGTCAGTTCTTCCTCTTCCAGAAATGCCATAGCCTGATCTGCTTTCCTTTGGGAGCCTTCCTGTTCGGTTTCCTCTTCTTCCTGCGCCTGCCGGAGTGCCGTAAGTTCTTGTTCCAGCTTCTCCATATCGGCATCATACTGTTTCTTCTCATTCAGGAAAAACTCTCTTTCCAGTTTTCCGTCAGCGTATTTATCATACAGTGCAATCCAGCTTTTTTGTGCTGCCTCAATCGACCTCATTGTGGAATTGATCCTGTCACTAACGGATAAAGGAGAATTTCTCTTTATGACCTGCCTTGACAGCTTATCACGGTCAAGAAATAACTCTGCCTCTTCTTTGACAGCTTCAAGCACCGACATATCGGCTTCATGCTTTTTAATCTCAATGTCCCTGCAATCGGAATCGGTCTTGAATGACCGCTGCTTGCAAAAGACGGTTCCGTAGTGTGCATTGAACAATGCCCTGCCACAGCACCCGCAGTAATAGATGTTTTTGAAGTTCTTGCTTTCTTTCGCTTTCTGCTGTTTCAGGGAGGATACCGCCCTGATGTACTGGGGATAAGTGATGATAGGTTCATGGGTGTTTTCCACCCTTACCCATTCCTTTTGAGGACGGTTTACCTGCTTTCCCCCGACTCCATCCAGCTTTGTCTTTAGCTGTACCATTGTCCCGGTATATTTTTCATCCCGTATAATGGCTTCAATCTTGCTTGCCGTCCAGTAACACGGATTGCCTTTGTTTTTCCACTTTCTTGTGTCCCCCCTGGAACGGTACAGTTCCGACGGGCAGGGGATACCCCTGTCATTCAGCGCCCTTGCAATCAGTGTCGTTCCGGTCCCCGCTATCTTCATATTGAAGATTTCACGGACTACCTCTGCCTCTTCCGGCTCTATGACCAGCTTGTGCTTATCTTCCTTTGATTTCCTGTAGCCGTACAGGGCGCAGGTTGAATTGTACTGCCCCTGTTCTGCCATGCGCTGCCATGCAATCCGCTGTTTCCTTGACATTTCCCTGCTGTAATAGTCATAGATCAGGTTCTTAAATGCCACGTCCAAGCCCCCGGTTGTGCCTTCCGCAAGTTCCGCACTGTCATAGTTGTCATTTACGGAAATGAACCGTACCCCCATGAAAGGGAATAACTGTTCCAGATAATTCCCCAGTTCCACATAGTCCCTGCCGAACCTTGAGAAGTCTTTCACGATGATACAGTCAATCTTTCCCTTTTTGGCAAGTTCAATCATTTCCGTGAACTGCGGTCTGTTGTCAAAGTGTGTGCCGGAAAAGCCGTCGTCGCATTTCTCAATGACCTTGCAGCCTTTAAACTCTTTCCGGTTCTTAATGTAATCATGGAGCAATGCCCTCTGTGTCGTGATACTTCCGCTTTCCGTCTTGAAAGCGCTGCCGGACACATCATCGTCCTCTATGGAAAGCCGGACATACAGGCAGATCACATATTCTTTTTTGGCTGTCATACTGCCTGTTGCATACATGAGATTTCCTCCTTCCTGCTTTCCGCCAGTTCCACAAATGCTTTCAGTTCATCGGCAAAGGCATATTCTATTTCAATCCTGCCCTCCCCGAAGTAAACAATGCGGCTGATCAGTGCGTGGATTATATCCGATGTGAGTTCCTCAAAGCCTGCATACCGTTCCATGACCTTTGCGAAGTCCTGACCGCCCGCATATTCTGCCTCATAGGTAGTCTGCATTGCTGCCAGTTCGGAAAGTTTCTGTGCGAGGTTTTCCGCTTCCTTAACATATTTCTGCTTTGCAAACAGGTAATCCCTCTCACTAAGCAGCCCGTCCGCATAATCATTGTAAAGGTTGCTGTTCATGGACTGCGCACGTTCCAGCCTGTTCTTTGTGTCTGTTATCTGCCTCCTGTAATCTGTCTTTATCTGCTTTGCCTGCGCCGTCCTGTTCAGACGTTGCAGGACTTCCTTTGTGTCGAGGAACAGCTTCATGTGTATCCGCAGGGCATTTTCTACCGCCTCCTCCAAGTCCTGCATCTTGATTCTCTTCTTTTTGCAGAACTTCTCGCCATAGGCTTCAGAATTAGGACAGAGATAAGCATAGTAAACTTTTGCAATCCCGCTCCTGTTATCCACCCTCCGGTAAAATTTCAGCCTGCCGCCGCAGTCGCCGCAGAAAAGAATACGGTCAAACTTGTTTTCCTTTTTCTCTACATTGTCGTACTTGCCACGGCTTGCGATCACTTTCTGCTTTCTTTCCTCAATCAGTTTCTGCACTTTGTCAAAAAGCTCACGGCTCACAACAGGCTCATGGGTTCCTGCCACATATATCCTGTCCTCTTTCTTTATGATGTGCTTTTTTATTCCCATGTGCATCGCTTCTTTTTGTATTCCCTGCTCCATATCGCCAATGTAGACCGGATTGACAATCATTGTGGCGATTGTGCCGTCATTCCAAAGGCTTTCGGCATACCGCTTGTTCTTTGTCAGCCCCTTTTCATATTTGTAGCGCATCGGGGACGCAATCCCTTCATCATTCAGCATTTTTGCAATGCTGCCATTGCCCATGCCCTCTGCCTTGCACTCAAATATCCTCACTACGATATGGCTCACTTCCCTGTCAACAATGAGCAGGTTCTTATCTTCCGGGCTTTTCATATATCCGTATGCCGCCCTGCACCCTATGAACTTCCCCTGCCGCTGCTTGATGTCAATGGCAGTGGAAATCTTCTTTGACATATCCTTTGCATATGCCTCATTGATAAGGTTTTTAAGCGGTACGATAAGACCGTCATCTGCCGTGTTCGGATTGATGCTGTCATAGCCGTCCGTGACTGCGATAAAGCGTACCCCAAAGAAAGGGAATATCTTTTCGAGGTAGTCCCCGGCTTCCAGATAGTTCCTGCCAAGCCTTGAAAGGTCTTTTACCACGATGCAGTCAATCTCTCCTGCCCGCATGTCTGCAACCATCCTCATAAACTCCGGTCTGTCAAAGCGTGTGCCTGACACCCCGTTGTCTATGTATTCTGCCGTCTGTCTGAGGTATGGTTTGCTCTCTATATAATTCCTTACTAATGATAACTGGTTCTCAATGGTATCGCAGTCAGGGTTTTTGCTGTCCTCCACGGACAGCCTTGCATATACCGCCGTCCGGTACAGCTTCATTTCCGTTTTTGCCTGTACTCCCGTATTCTGCATACCCTGTTCGGAAACAGAGGGCTTTCTGCTCTTTCTAGCCATTTATACTGCCTCCTTCCTGCTATACTCCCCGTATGCAGCCACATATTCGCTGCACCTTGCAAATTCATCTTCAAAGTTGTATGTGATCTCTATCCTGTCCGCACTGTAGACCATGACACGCTTTATCATCACTACAGCCGCACTTCGTTCTAAAGACTGGATATTCTCATGCCGCTTAAATTCATTGATCCATTCGTGCATACTGCTCTTGTTTTCCAGTATCAGCTTCATTTCCTTCTCATAAGAGCCGATTGCCGCTTCCGCCTCACTGATCCTGCGGTCATACTCTGCCTTTAACTGTAAGTATTCCTTTTTGGAAATAATGCCGTCTTTTAAGTCCTCATACAGATTCAGCTTTCTTTTTTCCGCTTTTTCCAGTTCCGCACGTTTCCTCACAATGCGTTCATCAAACTTTGCCACATCTGCCTTTAGCTTCGGGGCTTTCTCAATGACCTGCATTGCCTCCTCCAGTGTCAGGACGCTTTCAATATGCGTCTGTAACAGATAAAGGACGGAATCTGTCAGGTCTGCTTCTGAAATCCTGTGCGGCGAACATGAGGTTTTATCCTTTTTATTGCCGGAGCAGACATAATACACATATTTTTTACCGCCTGCCGGAACCGTCTTTCTTACCATTGGTTCCATGCAGTCCCC
>JAAUZJ010000007.1 GCA_014804695.1 Lachnospiraceae bacterium | reverse complement strand
TACCCGCTTTCAGCTTGGTATTTCCATAGTATACGGATGGTGCAGAAACTTTTTTGCCAACAGCTACTAATATTTTACCTGCAATAACATCTTCGTCATCAATAGCCTTCGGAGTAATGTTAAACTCTTTCACAGCTTTTCCTGTTAAGATTCCCTTACCTGATACCGTAATTGTAGGTTTCTTAGCGGTAGTAGAAACATTGATGTTATTGGAATACTTAACAGTGTAATCTGTACCCGGAACAAGAGGGTTTCCGTTATTTCTTACTTCGATCTCAGGCTTGATTGCAGATCCGGTATATTCGTATGTACCAGCTCCTTCATCTACAAAGTCGATTACAAGACCTGATTCATCGCCGCCATGAGAACCGCCGCTGGTAACATTGAGCGTAACAGTAAATATTTGGCTGCTCGACATATTCGTCTTTGTTGCAATTGCTTTAACAACTTTTCTTTCGCTAATATTGGAAATAACAATTCCTGTAGCATTATTATACGGCTCACTTTCCGCATTAGGCTCGGTTTCATCTAAAGTATAATATATAACCGCATCCTTAGTTGCAGTTTCAAATTTAACAGTTACATCAGAATCTTTATCTACTGCCATTGTAGCGCCATTTCTTACAGGGCTGTTGTTCACCTTAGCTGTAAGTGCTGCAACAGTATCTGATAAAGTATATGTAAATACTGCAACTACACTATATTGATCTCCCTTTGCTGCAACTGCTTTTATGACTGTTGTATCCGCATCAACAGTAATTCCATCACTATAAGTCTCACGACCGCTATCTGCTTTGGAAGGATCTGCCACAAATGCTGCGTCTGTACCTGTAGTATAATAGATAGTTGCGTCTTCACCAGCCGTTAATCTGACAGTCCTGTCATTTGGAAGCAGTTCGGAACCGCTCTCATGATCTGCCGTAGGCATACTAAGCGGTACTGTATATTTAAGAGTTACAACCTCACTATACCTGGTACCTCGTTTTGCAACTGCCTTTATTGTTGTATCTGCACTAACCGGAATTCCGGTTGCCTTATTATAAGTCTCAGGTTCTGCATCATCAGCTGTAGGATCCTTAGGCTCGCTGCCCATAGTATAGAGTATGGTTACATCCTCATCAGCAGTAAGCTCAACCTTTCCGCCGCCATCCGGGAACTGGTAACCGCTCTTAGGATTAGCTGTCGGCGCATTTACAATTACACCATAAGTAGCGCTTGCAACCGTACTGGTCTTGCCATTCAGTATTGCAACTGCCTTAATTGTTACTGTACTATCCGCTTCTTTTACTAATTCGGTGGTAATCTCAATTCCGTCTTTTCCTGTGTAAAGTATAGCTGTCTTATCAGGAGCTTTATCGGAATTTACATTGTAATAAATCTCAGCGCCTGCATCTGCCGATATTTTAATTCTTGAACCTAATTTAATATCGCCTTCTTCAGGTAATACAGGAGCTTTAGTATCGGGCGCTTCAGTAACAGTATAGGTAAATGATGCAATATCACTGGTCTTACTGTATTTTACTGCGATTGCCTTAATTGTTATGGAATCATCCTTTATATTACTGTCTTCAACTTTAATTGCCCCTGCGTAAGGAGTACCGCTTTCCGCATTCAGTTCAGCGTCTTCAGCCGGATTTACAAAGTAATAAACCTTAGCGCCTGCTTCTGCAGAAAGAACAATGGTTGCACCTTTTATAACCGTTGTAACAGGATTCTCATCATCGCCTGTTGTAGTCGGTTCAGGTGTAACGATGGCCGTCGGTGCTGCCGGTACTGCGATATTCTCATCACTAGGCAGAACAATAGTCATGTCTTTGCCTTTAAATACTTCCCAGTCTTTCCAGTCAGACAGGAACTCTGTTACTGCTGCCTCATCGCTATCATACGGATTCGTATCAGGTGTAGTCGCCCATGTGACTCTGTTTGATTTGTTATTAACATCAGCTGCAACTTCATATGTACCAAATTCTTTGCTCAATACAGACTCACCCTGCAAAGAAGAATTCCATCCTGCAGGCGCAATGAGCGATTTACCCTTCAGCTCATCTTTAATATATGAGTTGTCGCTGCTCTGCCAGTAAGCATCAACTTCATCAATGATCGTCTTGTAGAATACTGCTTCACCCGTATTTGCTGCCCATGGGCGTCCAAAGTAACCCGGTTTTGAAGTATGCTCGGAAGCTGTATCTACTCCCGGTACTGTCGATGTCACATGACAGTTGTACATTAAGTAGCCACGTCCGCTCTTCTGCTGTGCTGCCGTAATATATCCTATGTCATCTTTCAGTCCTTTTTCTGTCTGGTCATTCGTATTAAATACTAGGTCGCACTTTGCAAATACTGCTGTCATGGGACCCATGATATAATCGGTAGAGCCGTAAATTGCGCAGTTATAAAACGCTACCTTAGCGCCTGTTCCGCCATAAAGCGTATCCTGACGGCCTATAACCTTACAATTATCAAAAGAAACTTTATTACAACCGTCTGCTATCGCGAGCGCTGCCGCTCTTTCTACATATTCCTTATTCTGTACAGTAGTATCTCCGACTGCCATAGATGCTCTTGGAACTGTACCTTCTTTTGCACCACCCTGCTTTACAAGAACATCCTCCGCAGCTTTTTTCGATATGTATTGGTTAAAGGAATTCTCAAAAATAATTCCCTCTACCGATACATTGGAAGCTGTAATTACCGCTGTTGCATTCCAATAGCTCGCTGTACCGCCACCGGTCGGATTACTGCAGGTTGCATATCCGTTGGCTTTATTGTTCTCCAGAATTTCTTCATTCCATTTATAATTACTATCCATACTGTAGTAATCATAACCAACTCCATAATAAGATGTAATACGGACCGCATTCGGGTCAATGTCAACGCCTTTATTCCTCAAACCGATGCTTGGAGTATCGCTTGCATTCTTAAGCGTTACATTGGCAACATCGACTACGATCATTTCTTCATAGTCGCCGGGCTTGATACTGATCGTAACAGACTGATCTGCGGTTCTACTCATCTTACGAACCGCATTAAGTGCATCGTTGATCGTCGTGTAATCACAGCCATCATCAGTACCTACCATAAGTTCAGCTTTATATTCAATTGGTTCCAGCATACTGATCTTTTCAATATAAGTTGTACCTGTGGCGGTTATTTTTACATCACCGGTTCCATTATATTCATATGTTACCGTTTCATGAGTACCGGTATTGTTACTATTAGTAGAAATAGTTTTTCCGTTAATATCTGCCGCCGCCTGATAACAGAACGTAACAATGATATTGCAGGCTTTATTTGCAGGGATCTTTATTATACTTCCGTTACCCATCAAAGCATAAGTTTTATTCTTACTTACGCTGGTAAGCTCTAAGCCTCGATAAGCGCCGCTCGCTGCTGCTTCCGCAGTCCATTCCGGATCAGAGAAATCCCATTCCGTAATATCCGAGTTGAAAGAGATTTCCTTCGTTACCGGCTTACCGTCTACTATAAGGTTAGAAGTAAGCTGCTGAACATAGATACCGCTGTTAGAGACTTTCACGCTGTATGTGCCGTCTCTTAGTTCAATATTGTCGGTACCGGTAAAGTCATATACATAACCTTCTTCATTCAGATTTGTAAAGGTAAAGGTCGCATTTGCCAAATCATCAAGCGTAGCGCCTTTCGGTGCAATTGTTACCTTGTACACAGGCTTCTTCACATAGGTAATATTCCTGCCCGCAGTATCCGAAGTAATCCTAATCTTGTCACTGTTATTGCTCACATTATAATCAAGCTCATAATCATTGATTCCTTCGGTAATAATAGTATATTCCACACCGCTCTCAAGCTCTGCCGTATAAGTTTTATTATCTCTATCAATGGTAATATTAGGAATATAAAGCATGTCTGACGGTTTCGCAAAGCTGATATTGAGTTTCGAGAGCGCTTCCGAATCCTCGTCAAGCCCCTTTATCGATCCGGATAAAGTACGAAGCAGTACAGCCTCTACTTTAATATCATGTTCAGCCGTTAAAGTTTCGTTAGCTGCTCCTAACTTAAGTTCTGCGCCTTCCGTAATAACATATCTGGTCGGCTCTATCATTAAATCATAAGTGTACAATGCATTAAGCGTTGCAACGCTTTTTGCATTTTCGATGGGCTTTCTTATAACTTCCTGTGTTTCACGGCATGTATATACAAGTGTCAATGCCGTGCCATCGTCCGGTGCATCTACATTCACCGTAACCGTTTCCGGAGTAAGCTTCTCGGTAACTTCAATTTTGGATATTCTTACGCCTCTGCCATAGGGATGTGTCTCCGATGGTACCGCTACCTTATATGTTCCCGCTTCCAGGTTTTCATATGTGATGGTTACAGCGGTATTTCCTACAACCTCCTTAATATCGTCAACAATATCCCATTTTTGGTCAGTACTGTTATATTTGTACAAAACCAGATTTGATGTGTTCGATCCGCTCGTACTCTCCGCCAATATTGAAACCGTGCTGGTTTCCTTTGTTGCAAACTTCACAGCACTTTTCGCATCATTCTGTAATTCTACCTTACCATTCTTACCGGTTATATCTCCATCCACAATTTCAAAATAATCATTAACGAATTTGCTTCCGGCCGGCGTGACATAATTATCACCCGCAATATTTTCATTGGTCGGATTAAACGTGTAGGTATATGTCGGTGCAGACGGATCTGCCTTTTTCTTAGGTATAATACATACAGCTACGATATACGCTTTTGAACCAGCTTCATCCAGTGTAAAGGTTACACTTCCCTCTTCACCGGTATATTCATAAGCAAGCACATCGCCAGTTTGAGTCTTACAGTTGGCAAGCGTGCCATGCCCACTTGTTATTGTACTCAATTCATCCGGTTTTAACGTTCCTGACTCGCTTGTTGCTTTTAACTTCGTACAATTACTATTGCTATCTCCTCCGACAACAATCGTACAGTCTCCGCTTACCTGGAATGTTAGTGTATTATAAGCCTTAAATTCAATACCATATGTTGTACCATGATACTTTGCATTATTTGGACCGGTTCCCTTACTGTAAGAGAATATACCTTCCGTATATGTATCCGGCAAAGTCGCGTCTTCTGTCAACTGCTCAGAAAAATCAAAATAATATTTTCTGCCGTCTATGGGCTCATCCGCCAGCAAACCATTATAAAATCCATCTTTATCCTGAATATCGGCCGGGTTTTCTCCGGTTGACTCAAAAACTGCCTGAATAGTCACATCACTTGCAGGCATTTTAAATGTGGCTACATTCTCATTATCAGGATCCGGAGTAATTTCAGGCCCATTTTCTTCCGGACTTACCACTTTCCACTCCTTGAACTTAAAGCCGGGATTTGGCTTTGCGGTTAATGTGATGTCGTCGTTTGCTTCAGCAATAGCCTTGTCAGTTTGGGCGGTTCCGTTTTCGCCGCCGCTTACGGTTACGGTATATTTTGCTACGCCGCTGCTTTCTGTAAGGATAATGCTGTGAACATATTCCTGATTAGCGCTAAATATCAGAGTTACTTCGTTCTCAACATTTAACATTGTAAACTTTTTAACTCCACTTTCTGTTTTTACCGGATCTTCATCATTATTTTTAGTTTCCGTAACCACTTCAACAGCGGTTCCGGCAGAAGAGGCTGTTATAGTCCCAGTCTTATTGCCCTCCGAACACTCCCATACGACTATATCATATTTCTTGCTAGGATCTAGGGTTAGTTTTATTTCAGCACCATTTACATTTATTCCATGTTGAGCATCATTATACAAAAATCTACCATTTAAAACTTCAAGACCATCGACATCGTCTACAGATTTATCTGAATTTGATCCATGGTTCCCATCTGTAAATTGTTTATTAAAGTAAGTGGTTTGAAAATATTTAGCAACCGCTTCCTGGAAAACAGGTGTTATTGTTATATCTGCATCCGGCATTGTAAATGAATACTTTTTGCCTGTCTTAGTAACTTCAACTTCTGCCGTATTTCCTTCTTCATCTGTATATGTTACTTTCCATTCTTTAAGCTCATAACCTGTAGCCGGAGTTGCAATTGCAACATCATCCATATCAACAAGCGTTTTTGCTACAGCTGTTCTCTGGGTTCCTGCTTCTGCACTGCCGTGCTCAACAGATGTTATAACGGTTATGCCATGTGGTTCGCCGGCTGCTGTAAAAGTAACTTCTACTATTACATCTTCTCCGGGCATTTCGAATTTATTGTCCCCATCAACCGTTACATCAAGTTCAACACAGTCTTTATCTGTCAGCTTTATTGACGACTCATATCCCTCATCCGGTGTTACAGTAAGGGTTACCTCATCAGTTTCTGCCGCATACGCTTTATCTGCACTTGCGCTGCCATGCTCACCTGCGTTTACTTTTATGGTATACTTATCAGTAACGCCTGCAGCCCAATAGTTGACTTTGAGATTATGAATATACATATTATTTACAAATGATACTGTAACCGTACCTTCAGCTCCTAATACAGTATACTCAGGCGCTACAGGGTCACCATTTCCATAATTTTCCGGTGCAGTTGTCTCGGCTACTTTTAATGCACTTCCGTCAGCCCCGATAGCTGTTGGCACAGCTTTTGAACCCCATTGACATCCTAATATAGTTATATCTGCCTTTTTACCTGTAGGAATTGTAATTGCCATAGCATTATCAGCATCATTTGTCACAATTCCATGAGAACCATTAGAAGGATTATGCCAAACTATATTTTTGACTGCAATACTCTTTAAATCCTCATTCGCCGTAGTCGCTGAAGTATCTATTGCAGCACCGTCAGTCTTTGTTTGGGCAATGGGTTTAAACGCAATATCCAGATTATCAGCGGCTTCTGCTACCGGTTTAAAGGTATTGTCAACAACTACAGGTTCCATTTTAATAGTGCTAAGGTAAGAATTTGACAACATCTCGATTTCAGCCCAACCATTCTCACCAGTACATAAAAAGGTCTGCGGCTGCTGATCAGCTACGGTAGCGGTCTCTCCATCTACCTTATAGCTTCCTTGATTATACCCTGTTACAGTCACCTTACTGGCGCCCTGAACCGGTACTTTGATTATAGTTCCGAGATTCGCCTGCGGCCAGGAACCATTTGGGCCCACTTTACCCTTGGTAGCATCAACACGCAGTCCGTCTATATAACCGGTTTTTCCCTGAATTGTCAAGTCTGAATCAGTTGTTATCTTCGCTAAATCCCATGTAATAGCATCTTCTCCAAACTTCTTAAAAACTGCCGTTATGGATACATCACCTTCGGGCATTGTAAACATATCTGCATCAGTACGGGTAGCATCTGCCTCCGAGCTCTTAATGCCAAATTGGGGAATCGCCGTACTTCCAGTATCAACTTTCCACTCCTTAAGCATGTATCCATCTTTAGGAGTTGCTGTCAAAGTTATGGTTTCTCCGGCATCAGCGCTTCCTTCATCGGCCACAGCAGTGCCTCCGTTTTCGCCTGCTTCGCCATCCTCTACTTCAGTATTCACCGTTATAGTATGTGCGCCAGCTCTTGCTGATTGATCCATACTCGGCTTCTCAGCTTCCAATTCCGAGTCATCATTCTCATCAGCTTTTCCCGAAGTGCCATCCTCTCCTTCTTTTATAGTTTCATCTTCCGTGTCTGACAGTTGTGCGCCAGCTACGATGTTTTCTTCCGCATCAGTTCCATCAACTGTATCATTAGCTTCTACTACTTTACTTGCCGGAAGTATTGAATCCGGATCCGAAACTTCGCTTGCATAAACTGCCATATTAGGCATGATCATAGCAACTGAGAGTGCAAATGCCATAATCTGCCTGCTTAGTTTTTTTGCTAATTTGCTCATTTTTTCCTCCTATTATTATTTTTCTAAATTTTAATTTTGTAAAATCTACTGATTTCACTACGTCCTCTTACTATTTCTTATCCGCACACCCCCTCACAGCTATTATCAAAGGCATACTGTAAAACAGAATTGCCTGATTGTTGCCGAGTGGCGGCATGAAAAGGAAACCAAAATGAGTATTGGTTTAAAATATATAAATAACCATCCCCTCTTTTATTCTCAATACAAGCTGCTAAACTTTTAAGAGAGCCGCCACCGTATAAATTAGAGAGTAGGTTATTAACCTGTTGTTTAGTTGTGGATTGATTGTTGTGTGAGACATCCTGAACGTTTGCGGATGCAATATCAGAAAAAACTATGCTATTAGAAATAGCCGGATTATTATCATAAAGAATATTAGAAATTGCTAAAAGAGAGGCGATTTTATGACATACCCATTTTACCCCCCCCCGGTAACTCTAAATTGACTTTTTTGGCAATACTTATTATCTTGTCCATCTGTTAACTTCCTTTATTTTTTACCAGATTATTATTGGAATTTTATATACTTCATGATATCAAATTGCTGGGATTATTTCAATATGAATTTTGGGTATGAAAAAGGACATTTTTAAAAGGCTAATGCATCGCTTATACAATCTGCATTAGCCTTATACTATTAAGGATTCGGCAACAACCCTTCATCAACTTTAATTCTCATTTCATGCACCGATTTAAAAATCGTCTGAGTTGAAGTAAACATATCATTCCTGGTTACGTCATTATATATATTTCTCATCTCTGTAAATTTGTTATCTAACCCCTTTTCCTGTATTTTCTCTAAGCATTTTTTCAAGTAATACACATTATCTTTTATTACCTTTTTGGGTAAAAGAATACTCTTGTTCCTCTTAGACTCATCGGACTCGTTAAAATTTTTAATCCTGTCCAAATAACAACTATATAAATAATCACCATCCGCAGAAATACTATTTATATCTTCCCCCAATGCTTCCAATACAGATACTATTCTTTCGCCAGTTGCGTTAGCATACAAGAATTCAAACCCTTTACTATCGAGAAGTTCCTGATTAATTTCAAAAAATTGAAAAATATATTCTTTTCCACTAAGCCCCAACATTTTACACATAATCAAATCTGAATAACTCTCGCTGGTCAATGAATGTACCACTTCAATTATTCTATACATATAATCGCTGTCTGTTTGAAGTGTTTGAAGGTTGCTCTCCATTATGGTATTAAGAGCATAAATCTTTTCAACTTTTTCAGCAAGATCATCATTAAATATAAATTTTTCAATATATTTGTCTTCTATAAACGAAAATAGACCATTGGGATTTTGAAGCAATTCTTTCAATTTATATTTAAAAAACTTTTTTGTTTTCACTTGATAAAACGTAAATTCATCACGCACATCACAGTCTCTTATAAATTCTGTATCAAACCAATTACTAATGTATCCTGATATTTCTCTTTCAAAATCTGCAACCTCTGTATTTCTTATCTGTGCCAAGTTACCATTTTGAGAAAACAGTATTGAAAGAATTTCTTTATCTTTTTGTTTATTTACTCCTGAATACTTAAAAAGCTGGTTTGTTATAATATCGGCAAGCATAACTTCTGTTATCTTCATTCGTATATCTCTTCTGCGAACATCATCACTTACGCAATGTGCAACTTCGTGGGCAAGCTCCATCATTAACTGTTTGGGCGCAAAAATAGATTTAACAGGAATATTACCTTTAAGCAATCGCTTCGTCGGGCATTTTAACGGATTATCAAATAACTTACTAATAACAATTTCCAAGTACAAATCCGGGCAAAGCAAATAAGCAAACTCTTTCTCCTCACTATCATTTAATATTTCAACTATTTTCATTACATAAGCCGTATAAAAGGCAAGCAGTTTTGCCGGAATATCATACAATACTGCATTAAATCCCGGTGCCTGAAAAAACATTCTGTCTGTATGTAAAGCTCCATTTATCACAGACATAATACCATTTATAAATTCTATAACGGAATCATTAAAAGAAATTTTCGTATAAATCTTAGAATAATTATCTTTTTCATTCTTTTCAGCTTCCCAGGCAATATATTCATCAAATTTGCTAAGAAAAATATCAAAGCTATTCTGGATACAAACCTGTATATCTTTGACAAAATGCTCTTGTTCAAAATAACTACAGGAATTCAAAACCTCAATCAAGGCTTTTCTTGTTGCCGGATATAAAATCTCATCAACTTTAACAATTTTTTGATTAAATTTATCTACTAAAGTTTGAAAGTATGTTTCTTTAGAGCAATTCACTAAAGAATTGCCAGGATATAATGATGTATCAAAATGCAGCCTCAGTTTCATCAGCCCTTTAGCAAACAGTTCATTGGACTCATTCAACAGACCGCCTTCTTCAGACAACTCTTTTAAAAACCGTCCAAGATCACATTTCATAATATTGATACAGACATCCTCATTTCCCAATCTGCTATAAATAATTTGTCTGTTTATATTGTTTCTATAACTTTGATCCTCTTCTATGCATGGAAATTTCTTTTCTAACTCACCCAGCCATTGATTAAACAGCGCAAAATTTCTAATAACAAAGCAAATCATAATCTTATTTATGTCCTGGGAAATATCTGTTTTCTTAAAGCTCTCAATATCTATTCCACACAAAGAATAACAATAGTAATTTAATGTCTGTTTATCCTGATAAGGAATTGAAGGCATCTCTTGAATCAGCTTTGAACCCAGTTCATATAATTTAGTCTTCAAAAAAAGAATTAAATCACATGAATCAAGCGAATGATAAATTGAGAACTTAATATCATGATTATTATCATTTATTTTTTGAGTAAGAAAGTCTTTAAATTTATTATATGCTATGTTTTGTTCAACTTCGTCCTCCATACGCAATTGTATCATGGACACAAAAAGAAAGGGGTAATCCGCTTCCCAAAACACTTTGTCATCCTCTCCAATGGCATATAGATTATGGCAGGATTCACCAATGTTCAATTTTCTTGAAATCTCATCTGTTTTAACCCACATTTCCCGATACTGTTTCTCCGTTGACACATCAGACGGAAGGCTCTGTATCATTAAATAATCAAATTCTCCAATTACTCGATATCCTCGTACATTTTCTTTATGTCTTCCCATGCCATATTTCCCTTTATACAAGGTCAATAATAATGCACTATATTCAGTATTGTTATTCATTATAACCGTATCTCCTGTTCTGGTTGAACTTCTTTAATCAGTATATATAGACTTTGTGTTTTACAAATTCTTTGTTCATCCGTAATTAGATTGTATTTTTTGTTATCTTTACAATATTCTATAAATTCATAAAAATTTATGATATTTTCCGACAATTTCTTTTTATTATCATTCGTCCACATTAGCCACAGAAAATAATATAACCTGACATCTACATCATGTTTAAACTCAGACTCATACATTTTAGTAATGTCATTGTTTATATTTAATTTCATACTACCCTTATTTTTATTATTTTGAAATGAAAATTCCAAACATAGAAACAATATATTTCTAATAAAATTTCCATCAATTTTTGAATTACTATTCGATTTTAACTTATTATTTATTTGTTTTATAAAATCCTGTCGTTCATCCTCATTTTTTTCAAAAAAAGAAAAAGCAATAATTGTCGCCAATATTGTTTCCGATAGATATTTCTTATAATACACGGTTCCAAGCAACTCGCTCATATGAAATATAAAATCAGGTAAAGAAGCATCGGTATCAAGTTCTCCATATGTATTGCTTATATATTCGTAAGTCTTCTTGTAAAGTGATTCGTATTCTAAACCAAATTCTTTTCCATTACCTGCTTCATTTTTTATTTCATTATCTAAATAATACAAAAAAAATTCACAAGACAAATCTATTATAGATTCATAATCCTGAGGTCTGCAAGATCCGTTAGCATTTCTAAGCAATTGAGTCAAATCTACAAATTTATCCTTTTCAGAGAGTTCAGCATAAATATTCACTATTTTTTCTCTTCTATCTTCAAAATATAGAGCTTGTTCCTTTTTAATTTTATTCACTCTTATCCAAAAATCTAAAGCCCAATATACCGCTACCACTAAAATACTACTAAACCACTCTAAACAAACAAATACTAGAATCAGTAAAATAGAAATAAGAAGCCAGGCATTAATATATAATAATTCCCGGTATTTATCCGGCAAGTACAGATATGGAATGGGAACTTTATCTTTTAGCTCTTCCATCATTTTATTGATATAGTCTATAATAAAGACATTTATGATAATCAACAAAAGTGTTATAATGGCATCCAGGTCATTACTAATGCTAAACGAAGCTATTTTATGTGTAAAATATGATAAAACGCAAACAAATAAAAAGGTTATAATATATTTTCTATCCTTTATTTTTATGTTGCTTTTAATTTCCGCCAGTTTTATTTTCCATTTCCAATTACCCATTACACCACCTACTTTTTCGCTGCATGCATTGCTAAATACATTAACAAAGGTGTGCTTCACGATTCTCTGCGAATTATCATGCCTATGTATTTTATGCTTCGCATGTGCAACACACCTATTTTATCTTAATAATATATACTATTACAAACTTACACCAATAAGATTACGCCCACGTCAGGCGAATAAACAAAAAAACGAAGTAAACCTATGTCAACTTCGTTTTAAACAAATCCATTTCTAAATTCGCTTACGTATATGGTCGATCTACAAAATCCTTATCTGGTTTATAATCATCGCCACATTGATTAAAGAAATTGTACATTGGAATAATCGGTTGTATCACTGCCTCTACATTAAGGAACTTGGAATCCTGTCTCCCACCATGTTCTCTAACATCTGTAGAATCACAGAAATTATTTTGAATCATTATATCACACATTTCTTTACTAATATTTCTCATAAGCTTTCCACTTTTAGAATCACCATCTTGTCATACCATCATAACTGCCATTCTGACGACCGCTATGAACCAATGCCTATATATCCTGCAACTCACAGCGCATGACAAAAAATATGGAGATTCATATCTCCCTCTTATATTATACTATAATTACAGCTAAAGTATACCGTCTAAATTTGCAAAAAATTGCACTTTTCTTGCTTTTTTTGCTCATTTATATATATTTTGCTGTAAAAAATATATCTAAATTTAACAAAAAATATATATAAAATTAATTAAAAAATATTATAACACATATGCCAACTTTTATGCAAGAGGTAAATATTACTTATATAGGATAAATGCATCAATTTTCAGTTCAATGACATTTACCTTTTATTTAGTTTATGCATTGAGTCTTTTTATGATATAATTTATATACATATCCATTATGCTGTCACGTCCCATTACCAGGCTAGCTTTAGATAAGTTTAACACATTTAAGGTTAAGCTGTCACTATAAATCAGACTGCAAAACAGCATGGATTTTCTGGAACTTAAAATATAGATTGCATCTGAAATAATAGTCATCCCTTGACTTTTTTCCCATTTCCCTTATAATTAATCTCTGGGAAAACCTATAAAATCAAGGCTTTCTTAATATCAACCGGTGAGTTCGAGACCTTCCTCACCTAAAACAAAACTAAAGGAGACAAATGAATATGAAAAAACCAATCTTTTTAGCTCAGGCGGCTATGATTGCCGCGCTCTACGTTGTGCTGACTTTTATAGCCAACGCCTTTGGACTTGCCAATCATGCGATACAGGTCCGTATTTCTGAAGCACTTACCATTTTACCCTATTTTACCCCGGCTGCAATTCCCGGACTCGTCGCAGGATGCCTGCTTAGCAATATTCTGACAGGCTGCATACTTCCTGATATTATTTTTGGAAGCATCGCTACCCTGATTGGCGCATTTGGAACATATTTACTAAGACGATGGAAATGGTGCGCACCAATTACTCCTATTCTCGCTAACACTATTATTGTTCCGCTTGTTTTAATATATGGTTACGGTTTCTTATTAGAAGGAGTATCTGTTGCATATTGCTATGGATATTATGCTTTAACCGTAGGCATCGGAGAAATCATTTCATGCGGTGTCTTAGGTATGGCATTACTTTTTGCATTGGAAAAGCATGCAGGAAGAATATTTGCTTCAAAAGAATAAAAATCGAAATCTCCCATAGAATCCAGTACTTTTTATGACTTGGTTTTCTATGGGAGATTACTATTTTAACATTGTTATCTGAATCTAAAATCAATACCGCATTGTTTTAGAATTGCATTTGCGGTGTGACGCGATTTTATTTTGGTATCTACTGTGACATGATGATTCGTTATCGGGCTGAACCATATGTCGTGGTCGCCTTTTCCCCTGCGTTTAAAATAGCAGCTGTTTTGGGTGAGGATTTCGCGTACTTTCTTTTCATACTCAGCCATTACAGAACCATCCTTTCACGCCGCTCTGATATAAAAGACAGAGAAAGAGGGCTTGGGGTAGAAGAGTTAAGCGCAAGCAATTCCGGGATGGCAATGCGTGAGCGTTCTAATAACGCATCAAAGGAACCTGATTCTAATACAAGACCGGGTATATCATCGCTTGTAGCAATCCATACGTTAGCCTCATTATCCCATGTTAAGTGAATGACGTATTCCATAAAAAGTACCTCCTGTAATTATTATATACCAGATTTACAGTTGTTATTTGTTTATATCCAAACTTTGGGCATAGAATCTTTATGCATTTAACAATTTAACTTAAATATACCACAAACATGAGATAAAGCCAATGGATAAACGGAAAAAGAAAGACGTAATTATTTGTATATCATTCGTTATTTTTTCTATCCCTAAAAAAGTCTATCATTTCATAGTAAACCGGAATCGTCAAAAACAGAACCCACGTCGGATGCCAGATATTTTTCACAAGCCCCGAACAAAGAAATATCCAAACCACAAGCACCGGATAAGCAAAATAATCCGCACGCTTTTCTTTTATAGCATAAATGGCACTGCTGATAACTGGTACAAGGAAAAAAATCAGCCAGCCCGGATGCCACAGATCATACATGAAGCCTATAGTTATATAAATAACAATTGCTATTAATCCCAATGGAAAATCCGTCTTACGTCCTCTGGTAAAAATATGATCCCTTAAATCTTCTCCATTTACACGAATCCCGTCTTTACCTATATGTACCTCGTCATTTTTATCCATTACATGTATGCCCCGCCAGCCTACATGGACTTCACCGTCTTTATCTTTTACATGAATGCCTTCAAAGCCAACATGAACATACTCTTCATCGTTCTGCCTCTTATTGCCTCCTCCTTTGTCAGTTTCAGAATCAGCCGCTTCGGTCTTATCACACTCTCTATTATCGGCTTCGATTATGTCATCCTCAGTACTATTGTCTTCGGTTCTGTCACTTTCATTCCGGGCAGCCTCAGGAATAATTTCTTCATCCGTCTTAAGCAATTCATCCAACGATATATTATACAACCGCGCAAGCAAAATCAAATTATCCGTATCCGGTGAGGCTTCCGCCCGCTCCCATTTACTGACCGCCTGCCTGCTTATACCAAGTTTCTCTGCCAACGCTTCCTGAGATAAATTATTCGCCTTTCTAAGCTCAACCAGCCTGTTCGCAATTTCAATATTCATAACACCTGTTCTCCTTTATGAGTTTTCTTATACAGATAGTTGCCATACCCATGCAATGAGTCCGGGCTGTCTATCTGCCTTCATGTTAATAAAAATACATCGGTTGCGCTATCTATTCTGGTTTTCAAAGCCGCAACTATTGGTTGCCGCACGCTTGTTTTCTCATTATACAGCTCTATAATACTGCCTTTTCCCTTATAAAATATCTTCATCTTCCTTAAACAGCTTACGCGTAAAATGTACATCAAAAAATCTAATGACAGGTCCCATCCCTAAGGCGGAAACAAACGTACCTAACCCTACAATGCCGCCTGCCAGAAAACAAAGAACCGCACAGACAAAGTCCGTAAAAATTCTATGCCAGAAATAAGGGATTTTCGGGATTCTTTTTGCCATAATAATGGACAGGCTGTCATATGGCGACGCACCGACATTAGGCGTCTGATACATAGAAACACCAAAACCCGTAACTACTGTTCCAATAAGCATGATAAGTACCTGTATTACAATACTATCGGGATCTGCAAAAATATGTAATAACAGATTATAAAAGAAAGTTGTTATATATCCCAAAAAGAACGCATTCATTATCGTTCCGGCACCAATATATTCTCTTCCAAAAATAAATTCTACAATAAAAATGAAAATATTAACTATTATCAGAAGATTTGCATACGCTATTCCAATCACGTCTGAGAATCCCATAATCATACCGCTATATGGATCATTCCCCAACTTTGCAAATTTAAAAATACTGATTCCCATACCCAGAAAAATATTGCCGATGATCATTATGACAAAACGTTTCCAACCTATTTTCCTAAAATATCCTGTAACAATATTCATTTATCAATCCCCCATAAGTTCCTTTTTCCATACCTCAATCAGTCTCTCCAGCGACCATGCCGCATTCGCAGGACTTGTAGAGGGCAGTACGGTATCCTCAATTCCAATATTGGTCTTTATGTATTTTTGATAATTTTTATGCGCTGTATTGCCATTAGTATATATTCTCTCTATGGAAGTTTCTTTAAGAAGTCCGCCTATATCATTCGGCACCACATTTTTGATACTGCTGTCACTCGAACCGGTAATCTCACAGCTTGCAATTACATCCCACATAGCGACATGATTATCCAATATCATTTTCTTTTTCTCTTCTATCGTCTCCGGCACTGGACAGCCAAGCACTGCCGCCATCACTTTCCAGTAACGGTTCTGCGGATGATGATAAAAAAACTGCCCCTCTCTGGACTTCACGCTGGGAAACGAACCCAGAATAAGTATTTTAGAGCCCTCATTATACAATGGCGGTATATTATGATACTGCATCCCTAATCCTGCTTCTTCCTCACATAAGTAATAAAATTATTTCCGTTTTCCTCAAGCCACTGCGTCGAATCATTCATTCCCTTTTTATATACGGTTCCGGTAAGCGGATCCATAACAACGATGTTAAGCTCATTAAAGCCAACTACAAGTACCGCGTTTCCGTCCTGCAGCGTTGCAAGCACCGGAATATCCATGTTTACATAATATAGAATTGCATCCAGACTACAGCCTTTTAAGTTCAATACCTGTACATCCTTTAGACTGGCCTCCAGAATTGAAGTGACCGAATTGCCCTGTTCAAGCAGATATTCCGTGCGTCTGGAAACTCCCTCATATTTAAGAATCGTATCCAGACATACTGCAAGACTGCTCCTATTTTCTGTCACTTCTTCCCCTGTAATCGCCATTATCTGATTTCTGGTATTTCTGGCGCTCCTTCTCCAAATATATTCCCCTCCATCGTCAATCACAACTCCGGCATTTTCATAAGCATAGAGCACAGCCTTACCCGCCTCCGAAAAGATTCCGTCAATGCCGTTTTTGCCATATACGTAAAAACGTCCATCTGTTATCTCACTTTCGCGCATGGCAATTTCACGTTCTCCTTCAAAAATCACTTCTTTGGGAGTCAGCTTCTTCAACGCCTTGGTATCAATTTCGTTTTTAACGGCGATTTCTACCACTGTTTCGTACAGCTCTGTTACCACGCTGATCACACTGTTGATACTGTCAGATGCCTTTTCGGTGCTCATAATCTGGTCATCGCTTGTAGCCTGATATTCTTCGGCATTTTCATCCCAAACTACTCTTGAGAGTGTAATCTGATTATCAGAAATAGAGCTGTCAACCACATAAATATCGTTTTCACGATATGTTTTTAACACTTTTCCGCTATCCCCCTGTATTTTCAAACAATACATCGGAAAAACCACAGTGTTGGAACGGCTATTCACAATATCCGTCTGTTTGGCAAGTCCGTAAATCAAATCTTCTTCCATAAAGCCAATCAGCGAAATATATTCCCCTCTTCCGGCTGAAATTTCCGTCTCTGCACCCGTGCTGAGATTCAATAGTTTTAACAAAGTGCAGTTATACTTATTGCCGCCTTCCTGCCATACAAGCATTTTGTTGGACTTAGATACTTTATAATCATCTTCCGTCAGCCCCGAAACTACAATCGAATATTCTCTGCTTGCAAGATTGATCGCATAAACCGAGCCTTCTAACATCAGATAACATATTCCTGAATTGTTAATATATGCCAGATTCTCTATATCATTTTCCAGTAGTTCATAGGCCCTGTCGTAAGGAATATATATCTGCTCCTCCACCGTATTAGTCATACTGTTATAAAAATATACGGAAACGCCTACTCTTCCTTCGTGCCGCCCTCTATTCATATAGCCATATACTATAAATTCTACGTTTCCCGCCTCGTCCACATTCAGTATTTTGATATTATGACGGGTATAGCTGCTTCTTACATCGGTAATATCATCGCCTTCATTATAAAAAGAAAAGATACGCGCTAACTTCTGGTCCGTCACGTTATAACTATATAGCTTATCGGAACTGACAAATGCAAAGACATTCCCTCCGTCACTCTCCTCAAATTCTACTTTTTTATCTACGATTCCAAGCATTATTTTATCGTTTTCCAATGCCGTATCATCAAAAACCTGTGTCATTTTTCTTTCAAAATCCAACAGGTACATACGCTCCGGCGTATAACGGATCCGATAATACTCCCTAACCTGATAGTACGTCTTATCCTTTCCCGAGCGTGTGATTACCATATATTCCAATACAAAAGAGCCGGTCCTCTCTTCTAATTCCTTAATATCTATTATAGGCTCAGTTATACGTTCTACCTTCAAATCTCCCCATGTTACCTGCTTGAAGCTGCTGTGTATAGTTACTTTGCTAAAAGTCGAATTGTCGCCCTCTGAATTGGATTCCAGATACTTAGTAATCTCGGCAGCCTTTTCCTTGTCAAAAGTCCTGTTGTGAAAATCCAGCACATACTCTAACTTTTCCCTTATATACATTTCTTCCGACTGTATAATTCTCGTATAATAACGGATGATATTTTCATCCGTTGGCGTGAGCATAAGTACAAACATATATTCTTCATTTGCACTTATTAGATCCTTGAGCGTGATCTTACATTGTATTTTATTGTTAATTTCATTATAATTTTCAACTTCGGTACTTTCTACCAGACGCTCCCCATTAATACTCCTTACCTCAAATGCAATCGTATCAATCTCTTTTTCATAAGTATCAACAGTAAACGAAATATTCCTGTCTTCACCGATTGGCAGAATCGTGTCGCGCAAATAACTGGTATCCATGCTGCCCAGATAACCATGCAGCCTGTCCACCTGATACTCATCGATTTTCATAGTAACAATTGGAAGGGTTGCCTCTCCCATTTCCATTGTCATATCTGTATTTCCGTTATTCATAACAGCACTGATTCCAAATAAGGCGGCAATAAAAACTACCACCAGATATATGCCTGTCAGGATTGTTTTTTTCATATATTAATGTTCCTTCTATATAATCAATTATAATTAATTTTCCAATTTAATAACAACAGTTATTTGTAATCATGATTCATAATAATCCTACTATATTAGCAAATCTATCTGCCTAATAACTTTCCTAAAGTCGGCTCTATATTCATAAATTCCATCAACTCAGATATTTTCCTAAGTTCTTCCTCTTTTCTTTCTGATTCATCAGCCTTGTCCTTTTTTACGGCTCGGATTAAAATATTTTTGGGCGTATGCTCCATATCTATAAACTCAAGCAGATCGGTATCATACCCCTCCGCCTTAAGCAGATTAGCACGCATAGCATCTGTTATTAATGCTGAGATCCTCTCTTTAATTATTCCATATTGCAAAAGAGGCTGCATCTGCTCACAATCAATCTGCTTATTTATTTCATGCTGGCAACAGGGCACCGAAAGAATAACCTTACTCTGCCATCTGACCGCCTTCTCCAATGCATAGTCGGTAGCAGTATCACAGGCGTGCAATGTCACTACCATATCAGCCTGGGTTAAACCCTCATACTCTGCAATATCCCCTCTTATAAATTTCAGTTTCTCATATCCGTATTTACTGCTAAGTTCATTACAATGCGCTATTACATCCTCTTTTAAATCAAGACCTGTAATTGCAACATCCAATCCCATTAATTCATGAAGATAATAGTATATCGCAAAAGTCAGATACGATTTCCCACATCCAAAATCCACGATCTGCACCTCCCTATCCTTAGGAAGCGCCGGAAGTACATCCTCTATAAACTCCAAAAATCTGTTAATCTGCTTATACTTATCATACTTGGAATGTATGATTTTTCCATCCTCACTCTGCACACCTAACTCAATTAAGAACGGAATCGGAGTTCCTTCTTTCAAAATATAATTTTTTACTCTATTATGCGATAGTGAAAATTTCTGAGTGTTATTTATTTTATTCTCCTCACTCAACCGCTTAGTTTTAACCGTTATTTTACCCTTCTTACTTGAAAAAACAATCCCTCTTATATCAGTATGCTCTATTTCACACTGTTTAAAATCATTAAGTAAATATTTTTCAATATCACTTGTTATTTCTCTACATTCACAATTCCTATGAAACACCTTAGTCCCATTATATATAGTTTCCTGAAACATTAACTCATCTTTCAGTAATACAGGCCTAATCTTCACCTTAGAATCCCCACCACTCCTTCTGGGATTGCTTATTATTATCTGATATAACCCTTTATTTAAAGTACTTTCAAGTAAACCTGCAAGTTTCTCGTCCATTTTTATAAGTATATCCTCTCTCCATCTACGATATAGTTGATTGGGAAACTCCGTGTCGGTCTGGTGACTGAAAAAAATTTCCGCTGAAAGGCCCTTGAAAAACATCGGCACTTGAATTTCCGGGAGCCTGCGACACGGAAATTCTTAGTACCGCTATGTTTTTCACGGAGCGAGAGCGCGCCTGAAGCGGAATTTTTTTCAGCCGCCAGCCCGGCACGGAGTTTCTCCACAACATCCCCCTCCACTCCCCTATGTTACCATTTTAATCAGAATACCCTAAAACCTCAACTAAAATTTTAATATTCCTTTATGATTTGCATGCCGTTTCTTATATATCTCATAATATAGCAGCACCTGCACCAATTCTTCTATACCTTCCCAATTTTTATCCTGACTGCACGACATGTCATTTTCACTTTCCATTCTTTTAATTCTATTCATAACAGCCTGTGTCAGTTTGTATAACTGCCATTTATCCGGATATTCATCATATATGCAACTGCCTTCATAATCCATAGTTTTTAAAATATCAGCTATTATTTTTTGATATCTTTTGGCTTCGGCCGGATACATCTGCTGTAAATATTCCAAATCACGTGTTACGGTATCCTCTTCCTGATAATACAACGGAAGCGGATATGCCATATAAAAAGGGAGAATTCTTGATTGATTCATCTTATTTCAACTTCTACTTCTATTTTATTTTATCATATGCGGAGTAAACAATAATGTTATTAAAAGGACAGGTTTTAATCTACCTGTCCTTCTAATATACTCATTGATAGCTTATCTTACTATTTAACAGCATTAATTCTTGCAACGGCACGCTTGAGTGACATCTCGGCACGTTTCATGTCCGTTCCGGGTGCATTTTCCCTAATTCGGCCTTCGGCACGTTCTTTAGCTTCCTGCGCACGGTCTACATCAATTTCTGTCGGCCATTCAATTATTTCTGCAAGAATTGTAACTTGCTCCGGTAAAACTTCCGCAAAGCCTGCATGTAAAGCAGCTTCCTTCACCTCATTATCCTGAGTGATCGTTAAAATACCGGGAGCAACAATCATTGTCATCGGTATATGCTGTCTGAAAATACCAACTTCGCCTTCTACGGTATTAAATTCTACCATCGACACCCGATCTTCATAAAAAGTTCTATCCGGTGTAATAATTTTTAATGTAAACTTATTATCATTTTCAGCCATACAAGTCCCCCTTATTTCGCGCGGGCAAGTACGTCATCAATGCTTCCTGCATTCAGGAAATAGCTCTCCGGAAGTTCATCATGCTTGCCTTCAAGGATTTCCTTAAACCCTCTGATGGTTTCTGCAATCGGTACGTATTTACCTTCGAGTCCGGTAAACTGTCCTGCTACGAAGAATGGCTGAGATAAGAATCTCTGAATCTTTCTTGCGCGGGAAACAACCAGTTTATCTTCCTCAGAAAGTTCATCCATACCAAGAATTGCAATAATATCCTGCAATTCTTTGTACTTCTGCAGGATTTCCTGCACACCTCTTGCCACTTGATAATGTTCCTCTCCAACTACTCTTGGATCCAGAATTCTGGATGTAGACTCAAGCGGATCAACAGCCGGATAAATACCAAGCTCTACAATTGCTCTGGACAAAACTGTTGTTGCATCCAGATGCGCAAATGTTGTTGCCGGCGCCGGGTCTGTTAAGTCGTCCGCAGGCACATATACAGCCTGAACTGATGTAATTGAACCGTTCTTGGTAGATGTAATTCTCTCCTGAAGAGCTCCCATCTCTGTCTGCAGTGTAGGCTGATAACCTACGGCAGAGGGCATACGTCCAAGCAGCGCCGAAACCTCGGAACCTGCCTGTGTAAAACGGAAGATATTGTCAATGAATAACAATACGTCCTTTCCGCCCTTATCACGGAAATATTCTGCCATCGTAAGACCGGTCAGACCAACTCTCATTCTGGCTCCCGGCGGCTCATTCATCTGTCCGAATACCATTGTTGTCTTATCAATAACGCCTGATTCTTTCATTTCATAATACAGGTCGTTACCTTCTCTTGTTCTCTCACCAACACCGGTAAATACGGAATATCCGCCATGTTCAGTTGCAATATTTCTGATCAGCTCCTGAATAAGTACTGTCTTACCTACACCGGCACCGCCGAACAGACCGATTTTACCACCCTTCTGGTAAGGGCACAAAAGGTCAACGACTTTAATACCGGTCTCAAGCATCTCTGTTTCAGTAGCCTGCTCATCAAACTTCGGTGCAGCTCTGTGAATCGGTTCATAAGATACCTCTGTAGGAGCAGGTATATTATCAATCGGCTGCCCTAAAACATTAAATATACGTCCTAATGTATTCTCGCCAACAGGAACGGTAATCGGAGCGCCTGTCGAAATCGCCTCCATACCTCTTACCAGTCCATCGGTAGAACCCATGGCAATACATCTAACAGTATCATCACCCAGATGTTGGGATACTTCTACAACCAGTTCGCTTCCGTCTTTCATCGGAATTTTGATTGCATCGTTAATCTCGGGTAAGTTTCCTTCAAAAAACTTGATATCCAATACAGCACCGATAATCTGAGTGAGTTTTCCACGACTTTCGCCATTTTTCACTTCTGCCATCTTTTTTTCCTTTCACTCATTGTTATTTATCAGAAGCACTATGAAATAGCATTTGCTCCTGCAATAATTTCTGTTAATTCCTGCGTAATAGAGCCTTGTCTTGCTCTGTTATACATCAGCGATAAGTGATCTATCATTTCCTCAGCATTGCTTGTTGCGGAATCCATCGCCTGCATTCTCGCGCCATTCTCACTGGCAACCGCTTCTATAAGCCCTCCATATATAAGACTGGTAACATACTTCGGAATAATAAGCTCTAATGCTTCGTCATCCTCCGGCTCAAAATTCATAAGCGCCTTGCTTTCTTTTTCCTGTGCCTTCTCTTCCTTATTATCCGGCTCTACCGGAAGAAGTTTCAGCAGCGTAGGCTCATGTACCACCGTATTCTTAAAACTGGTGTAGGCGAGATAAATTTCTCCGAACTCTCCTTTGGTATATGCCTCCAGTATTCTGGAACTTAATGCCATTGCATCTACATACAGCGGTTCTTCAATAATGCCGGAATCCTCCTCCACTATCTCATAACCATGTCGATGCAGCGCATCCTTTCCCTTTTTACCTATAGCATATATACGCAAGTCTTCTTTCTTGAAACCACCTTGTGTAATTAACTTCACGATATTAGAGTTATATCCGCCCGCAAGTCCTCTGTTAGAGGTTATGACAATTACTGCCTTCTTGTCAGACTCTCCGCCGCGAAGATAAGGATGATTCAGATTCCCTGCCTTAGCCAGCATTGACGTTACTGTCTCATACATACAGTTAAAATATGCCTTTGACTGTTCTGCACGCTGTTTAGCCCTTTGCAGTTTTACAGTAGAAACAAGTTTCATGGCTTTAGTAATCTGCTGAGTACTTTGAATACTACCCTTACGCCTTTTAATATCTCTCATTGAGGCCATAGCATCACCTTCTACTTCCTACTATTTATTTAAACTGCGCCTTGAACTCTTCAATAGCTTTCTTAAGCTTGCCTTCCGTTTCATCGGAAATCACCTTCTCTGATGCAATCGAACTTGGAATCTCAGGATATTTTGTATCCAAAAATTCAAAGAACTCTGTCTCAAATCTGGTTATATCCTCTACCGGAACATCCAAAAGATACTTATTGGTTGCTGCAAAGATAATGATTACCTGATATTGAACAGGCATCGGTTTATACTGAGGCTGCTTTAAGATTTCCTTGATTCTTTCACCCTGTGCCAGCTTCTCCTTGGTGTCTGCATCCAGTTCTGAACCGAACTGTGAGAAAGCGGCAAGCTCACGGTACTGTGCCAATTCAACACGAATAGGAGCTGCAATCTTCTTCATAGCCTTAATCTGTGCCGCACCACCTACACGGGATACGGAAAGTCCGGCATTTACCGCAGGTCTGAAGCCTGAATTAAACATCTCGGTCTCAAGATAAATCTGTCCGTCAGTGATTGAAATAACATTTGTCGGAATATAAGCTGATACGTCGCCTGCCTGCGTCTCGATTATAGGAAGCGCTGTCAGTGAACCTCCGCCATATTCATCACTCATTCTGGCTGCACGTTCAAGCAGTCTTGAATGCAAGTAGAAAACATCACCAGGATATGCTTCACGTCCCGGCGGTCTCTTAAGCAGTAAGGACAGTGTACGGTATGCAACAGCATGTTTACTAAGGTCGTCATATACAACAAGAACGTCCTCTCCATTCTCCATCCATTCCTCACCGATTGCACAGCCTGAATACGGTGCAATATACTGTAACGGTGCAAGCTCACTTGCCGAAGCAGCAACTACGGTTGTATAGCTCATTGCACCAAATTCATTTAATGTCTTAACGATAGAAGCAACAGTAGAAGCTTTCTGTCCGATAGCTACATAAATACACTTAACTCCCTGTCCCTTCTGGTTAATGATCGTATCAATGGCAATCGCAGTCTTACCGGTCTGTCTGTCACCGATGATCAACTCTCTTTGTCCCCTTCCGATAGGAACCATGGAATCAATCGCCTTAATACCTGTCTGCAAAGGTGTATCAACTGATTTTCTTGTGATAACACCTGATGCAACTCTTTCAATCTTACGATACTTGTCAGTCTGAATCGGGCCTTTGCCGTCAATAGGAATTCCCAATGCATTTACGACACGTCCAAGCATGCAGTCTCCTACCGGTACCTCAACAACCCTGCCGGTGGTCTTAACAATATCGCCTTCGTTGATATTGTGCTGGCTTCCAAGAAGTACGGCGCCGACATTATCTTCCTCAAGGTTAAGTACCATGCCGTAAACATCGCCGGGAAACTCTAGCAATTCACCCTGCATTGCATTTTCAAGTCCATGCACCCTGGCAATACCATCCGCTACCTGAATAACTGTACCGACATCCGATACTTCAAGTGCGGAAGCATACCTTTTAATTTGTTCCTTAATGACTGAACTTATCTCTTCTGGTCTTAAATTCATGGAACGTACGCACCTTTCTTTAATATTTGGTAACTAAAAATAGTTAAATTTGAACCCGCAGCAATTCCTTCTGCAGTTCGTTTAATTTTGTACTGATGCTGCTGTCTACAACTCTGTCGCCAATACGGATCACCATACCGCCGATCAGTGTTTCATCCTGTTTATAATGCATTTCCATAGACTTATAGTCTGTTGTGTCAAGCAGCTTCTTTTCAATTTTTTTACATTGTTCTTCTTTTAAAGGCACCGCTGTTGTTACTGTAGCTACGCCTATTCCTTTATATTTCTTAACCTCGGTAAGAAAATAATCCAGAATATCATCTATGTCCTGATAACGGTCCTTAGAGATTACAATTGTAAGAAATCCTAACAGTTCATCGGAAACTCTTCCTTTGAAAACCTCGGTAACAACTTTAAGTTTTTCTTCTTTGTTGATCTTGGGATGTGTCATCAGTTTCCCAAAATCATCATTTTTTTCAAGAATCTCTTTAAGTTCTCCGATTTCACCCAGTAAATCGTCTACCTTATTTTCTTCTATTGCAAGCTCAAACAATGCATCTCCATATGTTTTTGAAATTAGCTTAGCCATGTGCTATCACCCATTTCATTCAGCGTTTCCTCGATAAGACTGTCCTGTACGGTCGTATCGATTGCCGCGTTTACAACCTTTCCTGCCATCAAAGATGCCAATACCACCATCTCCCGCTTCACTTCATCAGCCGCTTTCTTCTTCTCAAGTTCGGCTTCTACATTAGCTCTCTCAATAATTCTGGCAGCTTCTTCCTTTGCCTGTGCCACAATCTTATTTTCATTAGCCAATGCTTTCTTTCTAGCTTCGCTGAGGATGTTTTCCGCTTCCTTATCAATATCTTTCAATCTGGCTTCATAATCAGCCTTAAGCGCTTTTGCATCCGCCATATCCTTAGCCGCATTATCAAGTTCGGACTTAATCTTATCCTGCCTCTTCTGAAGCATATCCCTTACAGGATTAAATAACAGATGTGATGCAATTAAGAATAACGCAATTACAGCTATTATCATCAATGACGCATCTGCAAGAAGCTGAAAATCCAAATCAAAAAGTCTTGGTTCCATTTCGGCCGCTGCAAGCACCAGATTTGCATTTACTATTGTATTCAAGCCCTAAGCCTCCTTTCTCCTTTTTTTCTCAGAGGCTCTTATTATACAAGAGGTTTTACGAATAAAAGCAACATTGCAATAAGCAGACCATACAAACCTGTTGTCTCGGCTACCGCCTGACCTAAAAGCATCGTAGATGTAACATCAGACTTAGCTCCGGGGTTTCTACCAACAGCTGCTGCCGCATGTCCTGCTGCAATACCCTGTCCAACACCAGGACCAATACCTGCGATAACTGCAAGTCCTGCTCCGATTGCCGAACATCCTAAGATAAAATTAGTGTTAAATTCCATTTTTGTTTCCTCCTTTAATTAACTTGTTGATGTAATGATATGATTGCGACCTAACCGTCTGTAGTACATGCATCTGTTATATATGTCATCGTCAGCATACAGAATACATAGGTCTGAATTGCTCCGGAGAACAAATCAAAATAAACATGAAGCACTGCCGGCCATATGATTGCTATCTTGGATAATAATCCATAAACCAAGGCAAGCATTACCGTACCGGACAAAACATTGGCAAATAGACGCAGCGACAATGAAATAGGTACTGCTACATCACCTATAATATTGATCGGCGCCCAGAACGGCCACGGGTCACATAATCCGGCAACAACACCTTTTACTTTCTGGTATCTGAATTTATTGAAATGAATCAACACAAACGTCATGATACCGAGTGGCAAAGTCACTCCATAATCGGCTGTAGGCGGACGAAGACCGAACAGACCTGAAATATTGCTTAAAAGAATAAAGATAAATATGGTTCCGATATAATTACGGAACTTGGGCGAAAACTTACCCATAACGCCGCCGATCATATTATCCAACATATCAACGATCAGCTCTACAATATTCTGGAACGTTCCGGGTACTTCAGACGCGTGTTTGACAGCTCTGTTTGCCGCAAAGCAAAAGCCGATAATTACCAGCATGACAATAAGAACACAGACATGTGTTGTTGTAATCCAGACCGTATGCCCAAAAAAGCTGTATGGAAATACACCATGTACCATAAAGTCTATATCAGCACTTTCAGACAATAAAACCCCTTGCCCCATATTCTCACCTCCTCCTTTCGTTATAATCTTAAAATTATTTTAAATTTTAAAAAATTTAAAACTAATCTTGCGTGTAAATGGCTGCATATATGCCGAAACCTTCATCCCCATATAACCTAAAAAAGCAAGCAACGGATTGGCAAAGCCGCTCACTGCAAGCAGGGCCATTGCAGCAACTAAAACAAAATACCGTACAATGCTATTGGCCCCTACCGTTTTCATCGCATCCTTAGACGCCATATCAAGCCCTCGGTTAAGCGACCACCACATATGTATGGAACCCAGTATTCCAAGAAGTATCCCTATCCACAGTCCTATACTGTAGCTTGGTTCACGTGAGAAAAAAAGAATTACAATCTGGCAAACAATGCCGTAGAGAAAAATACCAAAACATAAATCAAATAGAGTTTCGTCAATTTTTTTCTTCCAGTTTTTCTCCATTTTTATCTACTTCCTGAATATCCGTCCTGCGTTTGCGTGTCTGCGCAGGAGTTTCATATATTTTCTTTGCAAACTTAAATACGTTTGTGAATCCGGCAAAGGCCCCTACAAAAAACATAATGATCACCCAAAAAGAGGTGCCGAATCTTCTGTCAATGACTAACCCTATAAAAGAACATATAAAAATAGGAACAAGCATATTTATACCGAACTGGCTTATCATCATTAGTGCATGATAAACATTTCTATTATATTTCACTGCCATTCCCTTTCCTAAATTAAGCCGCCATACACAACCTAATATAAATCAACTGTCTAACAATAAAATTATAACCATTTTTTGTAAAAATGTACAGTATAAACTTTCAATATGGATAAAAAATAATGAAAAAACACAAAAAACCGATTTGAAATTAAAGCAGATGTTAAAATAGATTAAATTTCCGTTGACTTTTTCCCCTTGAGAGTGTACGTTTTATTATATACACTATCTACAAATTATTATATATATTGTATGTAAATACATATTTTAGGAGGCACTATGCCAACACCCATATTATACCGCAAAAGAATCATTCCCGATGAGTGTGTACTGTTAAAAGACGACAAGATCCTGCACCGGGACGAACAAATAATCGTTACCGGCTGGAATACACTCAAACCCCGCAAGGATCTTCATCATGGTTATTCATGCTATTTCTTAAAAGAAGGATATAAGGTAAGTAAATTCTATAGGGAAGACAACTCCCTGTTATACTGGTACTGCGATATCGTAGAATATGATTACCATCCGGATACCGATACCTATATCGTAACGGATCTGCTTGCCGACGTCATAATATATCCGGACGGCTTTGTCAAAGTTGTTGACATTGACGAACTTGTTACTGCGCTTAATGAAAAGCTTATTTCTGAAGACACTCTGAAAAAATCCCTACTCAACTTAAACAGTCTGCTTGAAATTATTTATTCCGGCACCTTTGACAAACTTACGGAGCCTATTGAAAAGCTTTAATAGAAGATATGACCGCCTATTCTATACTTGGGCGTAATCCCATCTACCGGTGTCCTGAAATAAACACAGTTACCGACATTGGTTGTTCCGGACATAACTTCATCCGCTGCATCATAACAACTCTTAGTCGCCCTTCCTTCTGTAAGGGCAAGTGCAAGTCTTCCGCTTGCTACAGGCGAAAATTGTCCCGATTGATAAATAACACCCACTATTGTATTCGGGTAAACCGAACTGAGAACCCTGTTCATAACTACAGAGCCTACAGCCACCTGTCCATTATACGGTTCCGCACCTGCTTCACAATAAATTAAATTTGCAAGCAGATACCTGTCTCCCTCCGCAAAACTAACCTCTGAAATATCACGCCAGCTTGACTGCTGCGCCAACTCTGCCATACGCATTTCTTCTTCCAGTTTGGCTTGAAGAGTTGATATGTTTTTTTCCTGATCCTTGATTTCCTGCTCATAAGCAAGTGCCTTTGCTTCAGCATCTGAAATCTGATTAGCGGTATCCGCAAGAGATTTATTAGCCTTACTCACCAGACCGGAAACCTGACTCTGTTCCGCAATCACCTGCGCTTTATAGCTATCCAGCTCTTCCATATCCTTTTCCAGGGCAGCTTTATCCACTTCCAGCTGCGCGGCTATTTCTTCGATCTGAGCCTGTGTATCTGCATATTCCTTAAGTTTCTTAGACTCATATGCCGACAGTTGTTCAATGTATTCGTTACGGTTTAATAAATCTCCGAGATTTTTACTCGAAAAGACCATTTCCAAATACAGATACTCACTTTTCTCATACATGAACTGTATCTGTTTCTTCATGGTCTCATACAAATCTTCTTTTACTTTCTTAGCGGCTTCAAGATCCTGATATGCAACCTCAATCTTATGGTTGGTTTCCTCTATCTCAGTTTCAGTATCCGCAATCTTAGTTTCAAGCTCACTTAAATTATTGCTTATCTGTGATAATTCAGTATTAAGATCGGACAATGTGCCTTCAAGGGAATCCTTCTGCTCATTCAGGTTACTTAGATCATCCTTGGTCTTATCAAGCTGGTCCTTTGTCTTATCCCGTTCCTGCTCTGCCTCTTCAAGCTGCTTTCTCGTCTCATCTGTCGCATAAACAGAAATAGGTAGCGCACCAGCAAGCAGAATGAGGAACATTGCAGCCGCCATATTCTGTTTTAACTTCATCAAACACCCTCACAATTATATATATTTAATCAATTTTTTCTATTAAATTGACCCTTCTCTGATGCCTTTCTTCTCCTGAAAAATCCGTATGCAGGAAAGTATCTACAATGCTAAGCGCCAGATTTTCTCCGATTATGCCGCCTCCCATTGCAAGTACATTGGCATCATTATGAAGCCTTGTAAGCTTGGCGGAAACAGTATCCGCACACAAGGCACAGCGTACACCGGGTACCTTATTTGCAGTCATGGAAATGCCTATTCCCGTAGTGCAGACCACAATTCCCTTCTCGCACTCGCCCTTGGCTACTGCCTCGGCTACCGCCCTGCCATAGACCGGATAATCGCATGAAGATTTATCCATACATCCGAAATCTTTATATTCAATTCCCTGTTCCTTCAAATATCCGATGACTGATTGTTTAAGATCAAATCCACCGTGGTCACTTCCGATTCCTATCATAATAAATCCCCCTATTTTAAATATATGATCTTATGTCCCGCAGCCTTAAGCAGTCTGTTCATTACCGCCTGCCCAACGCCTGACGCATCAAATGCTTCCGAATAAATAACGGTCGTTTTTTCATCATCAAATTCCCTGAGAATCCGGTATAACTCCCTGGCAATAGCTTTTTCATCATTGCGGTTCCCGATATTTTTACAAATATCGGCCTTATACCTTGCAATTGTATCATTTGCCGCAATAACCCCGGTTTTATGCCCTTCTTGTTTTAAACGGCATAACTCTCCATTAATATAATCTACCACACTATCCGCTTTCCCGTCAACAATCGTCAGTTCAGCCTTCGGTGCATAGTGGCGGTACTTCATACCGGGAGCCTTAGGCGCCTGTTTACTGTCATCATTCATTATAGTGCTGTCTTCATCCACCGATGATAGAATATCTTCCAGCATTTCCCTTGTAATATATCCCGGGCGCAGTATCATAGGTTCTTCGGCCGTCATATCAATTATAGTGGATTCAAGACCAATCTCCACATCTCCGCCGTCCAGAATCATATCGATCCTGCCATTCATATCCTCCGTCACATATTTGGCAAGAGTCGGACTCGGTCTGCCTGAGATATTAGCGCTTGGCGCTGCCACATAACCGCCGGATGCTTCAATAAAAGCCCTTGCTACAGGATGTGACGGAAATCTTACCGCCACCGTATCCAGACCTCCGGTAGTCTCATAAGGCACAAGCTCTGATTTGTTAAAGATCATGGTAAGCGGTCCCGGCCAGAAAGCTTTGGCAAGTTTATAGGCAGCTTCCGGTATCTCTCTGACAATGTGAGCCAAATCCTCCATACGGCAAATATGCACTATGAGCGGATTATCAGAAGGTCTTCCTTTGGCCGCATATATCTTCTTTGAAGATTCGGGTGAGAGTGCGTCTCCCCCCAACCCATATACCGTTTCTGTCGGAAAAGCAACCAGACCGCCTGATTTAATTATATCGCCGGCCTGGTTAATTAATTCCTGATTTATATTTTGTTCATTAATCTGTATAATTTGTGTTCTCACAGCATTTAATTACCTTGCAAGCCATCCGCCGTCAACAGCGATCGTAAAACCGTTTACATATGCGGAAGCATCCGAAGCCAGGAAAATAGCCGCGCCCATAATATCATCCGGCGTACCCCAGCGTCCTGCGGGAATACGTGACAAAATTTCATCGCTTCTCTGATCGTCGCTTCTAAGATTCGCCGTATTATTGGTTGCCATATATCCGGGAGCGATCGCATTTATATTGATGTTGTGGCTTGCCCACTCATTAGCAAGAGCTTTGGTGATCCCCATCACGGCGCTTTTACTTGCGGCATATGCAGGCACTCTGATACCGCCCTGATAACTAAGCATTGAAGCTATATTTATGATCTTGCCGCCCTTGCCGTCCTCATGCCAACGCTTTGCAAACGCCTGTGAGAGGAAAAATACCACTTTCTCATTAATATTTATTACGCTGTCCCAATCTTCCATTGTAACATCAATAGCATCGCACCTTTTAATAATGCCTGCATTATTCACAACAATATCTACTCTTTCATGAGCCTTATGGGCTTCCTCTACTATGTACGGAATTACGGACACGTCTGATAAATCCGCAATAATTTCAGTAAAGCTTCCCGAAACAGCTGCAATTTTATCTGCGGTTTCCTGACAACTTCTTCGCGCCACACCGATAACATTTGCACCCGCCTGCGCATAAGCTACACAGATACCTTGTCCAAGTCCTGTATTCGCACCGGTTACAAGTGCGGTTTTTCCTTTTAATGAAAACATGTTTAAAGACATATTGATCCTTCCTTTCTGATTCTCTTTTTTTATTACTATATTTATTTTTTATTTCTTAATCTTACGTCGTCTCGTCTTTACTCTCTTTTTTTATAAACATAAGTCCGAATGCTCCGGGGCCGGCATTTATTGTAATACCACAAGATGCCTTTTGCAAATATATTTTCTCAAAAGGACAACACTTAGCCGCATATTCCTTAATGTTCTCCAGCGTCTCGATGTCCATGCCCGCATATACAATAATAAGCAGCCTCTTATCTATACTTTGTGTGTTTTTTAATATCTTGCTGATATATTTACGGGTAATATGTTCGAAGTCACCGATCTGGACACCACCGGCAGTCATTTTTTCCCCGCGCATACCTATAATGGGATGAATCATAAGTGCATCGCACAATGTGTGCATGCCCTTTGGAAATTTACCCGCATAGGTAAGCATCGCAGTATCCCTTACTATAAAATCTGAAGTTACACGTTTTCGCATATCTTCTATCTTCTGGATAATTTCTGCTTTGCCTGCATTATTCTTTGCCATATATGCAGCAGTAAGTACCAGCAGACCGATACCGCTGGAAATCTGTCCGGAATCAATTATTGTAACATTTTCAAAAGATTTAGCCGCTTCGCTTGCGGTACGGTATGCTTCGCTGACTTTTTTCGCCATAGTGATATGAATGACGTTCTGGGCTTTTGTCAGCTTCTCTGCAAAGAATTTTTCATAATCCGTGGCCTCCGGCCAACTTGAATAACCTTTTTTTCCACTCATTATATATGAGATCAAATCATCAGCCTCTAACTCTTTTCCGTCTAAAAATCTGCCTTCTTCCGTGCATATATAATAAGGCTGTATGGAAATTCCGTATTTTTCAAGAAGTTCTTTCGGAATGTCACTCATACTGTCTGTTGTAATGGCGATGGGCATACGCTGTTGCTGGTCGAATATAAGAACATCTTTACCTATTTCGGTCATCGGCTTGTCTTCACTCGTAACTACAAGTTCCTTGGGCAGCATATTCATAACCGCCGCCTCAAGCAGCATACCGTTAACCGGTTTAGCAAGATACCCGCTAAAGCCCTCTTTCTTATAAAGAAGCTGGCTCTCGCTTCCCGCATTGGCTGTAAGCGCTATTACCGGCACATCATTACTCTTTCCGCTTGTTTGTTCGCGCAGGGCGTGAAGACACTCAATCCCGTCCATTCCGGGCATTAGATGATCCATCAATATCCCATCATAGCGCTTCGTCTGAGTCAGTCTGAGACATTCTTCGCCGCTCATTGCAGTATCAATCTGTATTTTGGTATCAGATAAAAGTTTGGTTGCAACCATTAGGTTCATTTCATTGTCATCGACAATCAGAATATGCGCTTCCGGAGCTTCAAAACTCTGCTTGTAACGAGGTCTGTCTCCAGTATTTACGTGGGATTCCAATGAAAACTGACCAAGCATTTTCTCATCAATAATATCCTGCTCTATAGTAACAAGGAAGGTAGTTCCCTGCGTATATACACTGTTAACGGTAATCTCGCCCTCCATCAGATCAACTAACTGCTTAACAATGCTAAGTCCAAGCCCCGTTCCTTCTATGTAGCGGTTCTTTTCCTCGTCAACACGCTGGAATGCATCAAAAAGATGCGGTATGCTTTCCTTCTTAATTCCCATTCCGGTATCTGTAATATTATAGTACACCCGCACTCTGTTAACTGAAATGCGCTCGCATTTAACCGAAAGGGTAACCGAACCTTTGCTTGTATACTTAATTGAATTATTCAATATATTGATCAAAACCTGCTTAATGCGTACTTCATCCCCACATAGCATACTTGGAATTGAGGAGTCAATATTTAAATGAAATTCAAGCCCTTTTTCTTTAGCCTTAACCCATATTATATTAATAATATCCGAGAAAAACACTCCTGTCTCATAAGAGACATTCACAATATCCATTTTACCGGATTCCATTTTGGACACATCCAGTATATCATTGATCAGGGTAAGCAGCATTTTACTTGCGCCCTGGATATTTCTCGCATTTTCAGCAACCTCATCGGAAACATCACTGCGTAGTATCATTTCGTTTAGTCCGATGATCGTGTTGATCGGCGTCCTGATTTCATGGCTCATGCTTGCAAAAAAGCGCTTTTCCGACTGATTCAGTTTCTCAATCTCTTTTTTCTGCTGCTCCGAAATCTTATTTTCCTCTTCATATATAAGATTCTGAAACACAATCATGGAACTGATCAAAGCGCCAATCATAATAACAGTTGTTACCGAATTGATATAAGCGTTGCGAATCGTATACGGTCTTACATATTTAGGATAATGATAAGCCAGATAATAGCTTAAAATCGTCACAGCCGTATTCAAAGCAAGAAATATTACCTTTCTCTTTCCCCAAATAGTAACGCTTATATATACAAAACTGAAGATAAACCATATCGGCGCACCGCCATACACTCCGTCCGACATAAAAAAGTTGATAGGAAAAACAACAATTAATAACAAAGCAATCCAGGTAGCTCCTGCATTAATGCGATGTGTTTTCATACTAAGTTTTAATATCACGCCCATATATACAATTGCGCCCGCCATCATCGCCTGATCCAGTTTGCTGTCTCCAAAAACCGCCCCGCATATCAGCATAAGAAGGATCGCTGCCATACCGATTCCCGTAAGGAGACGAAACGTACGCTCTCTAATGTTGGCATCTTGGTCCAATAATGGTCTCAACCATCTCTTAATCATAGTTTCTCTCCTCCTTCCTGCCCATCTTCCATTCCAAAGCTTGAAGCGATAAGCTCACAGAAGGCATCATATGACTCCATTAAATCCGAATGATTTTCCCGTATATACGAAGCGTCACCATTCTTTCCTGCCTGTTCCATAACTTTGGCTTTATCAGAAAGCTGCTCTGCACCAATCGTTAAAGAAGTACTTTTTAGCGCATGGACTTTAACCGCATACTCGTCCCAGTTTTCTTCGTCATATAACGCGGATATCGCATCTTTTTTATCTTTGCCCTGCTCATAAAACATTTTAAGCATTTCTATATAAAATTCTTCGGATTCGCTGCAGTATTGAAGACCAAGCTCTGTGTTTATTCCGGCCTTTTTAAGCTTATTCATAGGTGTGTCGGGTTCTGCGACAGGTTCCGCATCAGATTCCGCATCAGCCTCTGTATATGGCACTGCGGTCTCAGTTTCATCACACTCTATATAATGTATACACTGTTCCGGCAATACCCTGCGCAGCGCACGCTCAAGCACCATCCGTTCTATAGGCTTAGGTACAAACTCCGTAAACCCTTCGTTTTTGAACATTTCCCTTGCGCCGCTGACAGCATTGGCCGTAAGCGCAATGATCGGAGTATTCTGATAAGCTCCACCCTTTAGCACTCGAATACGTTTGAGAGTCTCCACACCGTCAAACTTCGGCATCATATGATCGAGGAATACAATATCATACTCAGTATTTACACACTTTTCTACCGCTTCTTCTCCTCCAGAAGCAGTATCAACATTCATTCCGTAGTTGCCCAAAATTCCTCTTGCAACAACCAGATTCATTTCTTCATCATCTACCACAAGCGCCTTTACGTTTTCGCATGTAAACGGCTGGTCTACTATCATTCCGCCCATAGCATCTTTTCCATGCGTCTCTCCGTTAAGCAGATTCACAATCGGAATCGGATTAAATGGCTTACGGAAAAATATAAGGCTGCTGTCAGCAGGAAGCGTAAACCTGTCATCGGCAATAACTACCAGACACATGGTTTTTCCTAAATCTTCAAAGTAAGATGCTCTTTCTTCGTACTCTTCCCTTGCAATAAAAAGATGGGTAATTCTATGCGAATTATTCAGCTTCTCAAATTCTTCAAAATGATATATGCGATGCCCCTCAACCCCAAGGCGCGTTGCCATTCTGTAGATCATGGCATCATAATATTCTCTTACTTCCTTGCGGTCGTATTTATCTGCTTTAAAATAACATGCGATACATAATTTCTCCGGATCATTAACCGTCATACTGGGACTATTATCCACAACTTTCTGCGGAACGGATATGTGTATCTGTGTTCCCTGTTCTTCTTTACTTTCAATATACATAAAGCCGCCCATTGCCTGCAAAAGCCCATGCGCAATCGGGATTCCCAATCCAAGTCCTCCTGCTCCCCGGCTTCTTCCTGAATCGATCTGATAAAACTCATCATATATCTGGGAAAGTTCGGAGGGTTTAATACCTATTCCGGTATCACATATATCAATATCCAGATTTATTCCATAGCTTTCCTCTCTATAGCTTACGCGCACACAGACTCCGCCTTCTCTGGTGAATTTAATGGCATTATCCAGCATGAGTTTAATAACCCTGCAAAGTTTCTCACCGTCTCCGACCAAAACTGCAGGAATTGATACATCCATATCAAACACCAGCTCTATGTCAAGGTTTCTATTCTGCACCGAAGTCATGGCAATCACATCTCCAATAACGGATGACACCATATAATGATCCTCTACCGGAACAAGCGTCTTACCCACAATTTCCGTATAATCCAGAATATCCTTAATCTGACCCGACAGACGAAGTCCAGCCATCTGTATTGAATTCATTTCATTTTTTAATTCCGGAGAAAGTTTTCTTCCCAGTGCAACTTCACTGATTCCCGTTACCATATTAATAGGTGTACGCAGCTCATGCGATATATTTGCCAAAAAATTAGCATTCCGGTCTTTTGCCTCATTAAGTTTGACTCTCATATTACGCATATATACAGTTTCCGACCTGCGCCGGTTTGCCATATGTCTGGCAATAAGCATTTCAATGGTAACTCCGATTATATCAAGCGCAAGACGTGCCATTTCAAGTCTCGGCATATTTATGCTGATCGTATGAAGAAACACACAGTGATACATAAGCGCCAGCGCATATGTAGCCGCCGCCAGATGCATGGCATACTTTTTATCCAGCATAAAAAGCGCAAAAAGAAGCACACCTATAACAACAGGCATGTCATAAAGACTGCTTTCATGAGCGCCATAGAAAAAGAACTCCACAACCATTAATCCAATACACAGGTATTCAAATGCTTCGCCAGAAAAAAACTTCACAATATGCATTACCCATGCCGCAATAAGGGCTATTGCAATAAGCGGAAGCATCCACATCTCCCATGACATTATGCATATTATAGCCATAAGCAGTATATTGAACACGGTAACGACAAGCACCATAATCAAATGTATGTCCGTCTTTGATTCATCAAATTCCGGCAATATCGCGCCTTTGTTTCTTTTTTCTTCCATTTTATAAGGATTTCCTCTCGTCTATTAATGTTCTCTCATATGATACTGCGTATCTTCATCCATCATTGAGAGCATAACATCTGTAAATATAGGGTCAAACTGGGTACCACGCCCCTTTATAAGTTCTTCACGCACCACATTCTGAGGCAGTACATCACGATAGCTGCGCTTTGAAGTCATCGCGTCATATGTATCCGCCACGCCGATGATCCTTGCCATCTCAGGAATCGCTTCTCCCGCCAGACCGTCCGGATATCCCCTGCCATCGTATCGTTCATGATGCCAGTGCGCTCCGGTTGCAATATCCTGTATAGCGGAAATATTGCTTAATATATTAGCACCAATGGTAGGATGGGTTTTAATTGTCGCATATTCCTCATCGGTAAGTTTACCAGGCTTATTGATGATGTTGTCAGAAATACCGATCTTACCAACGTCATGCAAAAGACCTGCCACATAAATATTATTAATCTCTTCAGCAGGCTTCCCAAGGCGCTCTGCTATAGCTCTTGCATACTCTGCCACCCTGTTAGAATGGCCGTTTGTATACTTGTCCTTTGCATCAATCACGCCGGCCAGCGTAAGTATGATTTCCTCATTAATACGCTCGACCTGATTCCTCTGTTCCACAATCTCGCGGGTCTGCTTTTCTACCTCCGACTGTAAATTCTTTTGCAGTCTGTCCATCTGTATAATACGTTTAACACGCTGTATCATAATTTCCAACACAAACGGTTTACGAATAAAATCAAGCACTCCGGCCTTAAATCCTTCTACCTCTGTATCGCGTTCCTCATCTGCGGTCAGGAAAATAACGGGAACTTCCTTGTATCTTTCATTGCCCTTAAGCCGTCTCAACACCTCGAAACCATCCATTTCCGGCATACGGACATCCAAAAGGATAATATCGGGCAGCTCCGTCTCAAGCGCCTCCAACAGTTTCTTACCCTCATCAAAGCTGGTGACTGAAAACTGTCCTTCCAACATTCTCTCTATAATACGCAGATTCATCAAGTCATCATCTACTGCGAAAATGCTCGGCATATCGCCATTCGGACCTGCCTTAACCTGCTGTGGCAAATCTTTCTCACCGTTAAGCACACCGTCTATCTGTGACAAAAGTCCTGAATAATCCTTCATTAAATCTTCGTGATTGGCAGTAAGATAGGACGTATCATTTTCCTTCGCCGCTGTTTCCATAGCTTTTGCTTTCTCTGATACATTTACGGCTCCGATCGAAAGCGAAGTGCTCTTTAGGGCATGCACCGCAATCCTGTAATTCTCCCAATCCTCTTGTTTATAATAATCTTCAAGCTCTGCATCCCTTTTATTATCCAGATAAGACGCAAGCATTTCCTGATAAAACTCCTCACTTTCGCAACAATATGTCATACCCACTTCCGTGTCTAAGAAAGTGAGTTTAGATAGCAGCCCCTGCCCTGCAGCATCATCCTGCTGCACCGGCTGGGTTATATTTTCCGTCTTGCTTTCTACATCTTCTGCATCCTGCTTATCCGTGCCTGCATTTTCGACGCACAAATCTTCGGGCAGGTATTTATGCACCATTTTTACAAGTTGATTCCTTTGTACGGGCTTGGACAAATAATCTTCAAAACCCTCTTCGAGATAGGATTCACGTGCGCCCGCTACGGCATTTGCGGTGAGTATGATTACCGGCGTATCCGGACAAAGATTTCTTTTTTTCATCTCGCGAAGCGTTTCCATGCCGTCTAACACCGGCATCATATGGTCTAAAAATATCAAGTGATATTTATTCTTTTCAAGCAGCTTCAGAGCTTCCTCTCCGTTTACGGCAGTATCAATATGCATCCTGGTCTGTTTCAGCAGTCCTTTAAACATATCCAGATTCATTGCATTATCGTCTGCAACTAATATCCTTGCATCCGGCGCTAACAGTTTTAGCGGATCCGCAGAGTTTTCCCTGTTTTTGATCCCGCGCTCCAATTTGCCAATAGGTTCTGCTTTTACAACAGCCTGTTGTACCTCAAAATAGAACTCGCTTCCTTCCCCATATTCACTTGTGATATTTAAAAAACCATTCATAAGGACGATCAGCCTGTTTACTATTGTAAGTCCAAGACCGATTCCCTGGATATTCCTTGTGTTACGGTTATCAAAACGTTGAAAACCTCTCTCTGCCGCTCCCAGCTTTTTCAGCTTTTCAACATCCTCCGACCGCATACCTATACCTGTATCTTTTACGCTGATACAAAGCCTGCCATGCGCATCATCCACTTTTGACCATACAGCCTTAAATTCTATGTATCCTTCCTTGGTGAATTTAATTGCATTAGAAAGCAGATTGTTAATGATCTGCGTCAGCCTTATAACATCACCCGAAAGCTGCTGCGGAATTCTCTCGTCAATAGAAAGCCGGCATTCCAGATTTTTTACCTGTGAAAAATACTCCGCATATGAAGCCACATCCTGCAATAACGACGTTGTATCGTATGGTTTTATATCCAGATTCAAATCTCCTCTGTCAATACTTGTAAAATCAATTACGTCATTGACCATCGAAACCAGGACACGCCCGGCCGACTGCACCTTCATTGCATACTCAGCTGTATGGCTTTCCTGGGTTTCATTCATCAGCACCTCGTTAAAACCCAGCATAGCATTCATAGGCGTTCTCAGCTCATGAGACATATTTGCCAGAAATTCCCCCTTGACACGGTTTGCTTCAAGTGCCTCTTCCTTGGCGATATTCAGTTCATCCATCGTCTTCATAAGAAGCACATAATCCGGGGTTTCCAATGAGTAATGAATAATTACCAGCCCTATTGTAACAGTAAATATTCCAAGAAGTACATCGGGACAAAAAAGAAACTGAAGCACCGGTCCGAGCGCTACACAGATCAAGAAACCTATAATAGATAACTGCTGTTTCTTTTTAAATCTGTCCCAATGCCTAATAAGCACCGTTGATGAGAAAATAAAATGGTAAAGCGGCATGATGTAGGTAATAATATAGATTGTGCCATGCGTGTATACACCCATATTATCAAAATAGAATACCCATCCGTTTATCAGATTGATCAGAAGTATAGCGGTATAGACAGCACTAGCCGCTTTATTGGCCCACATTAATTTACGGCGTTCTTCTTTTGTATAAATATAGCTTGCAACATACTGGACAAAGAAAAATGCAATTAAAGCATCCAGTTCAAAATAAATTGTATTTAAAAGGTAATTGAGCCATTTAGGTACTAAAGGCGAATAACTTATTGTAATGGCCGTAAGTACATCCATAGTAACCGCAAGAAATACTGTCCATGCCATTCGTCTAAATGATGTATTTACATCGGTCTTGTCAGTATCAGCGTACTGAACCTCCTGATAAATACACAGAATCGCAGCAAATACAATAGTGGTAAGTTCTATGTATATGTTATATTTCATCTGCATATAAGTAGCTCCCCTTCTTATGTATGCGCTATTTATTCAGCGCCTTCTCTACACATTCCAGTAAAGCCGGCGGAAGAAACGGCTTTTTCACATAATCCATTGCTCCTAAGGAATCAGCTTTTTGCATATCGCTTGCTTCTCCGGACGCCGACAAAAATACAACCCGAAGATCCGCAAAACTGCCTTCTGCACGAATCTGTTCCAAAGTCTGGATTCCGCTCATCTGCGGCATTTCAATATCCAAGAGAACTAAATCTACACTATTTTCTTTAAGTTTATCCAGACACTCCGAACCGGAAGCTGCCAATATAACCTCATAAGATGCTTTTTTCAGAATAAAGTCTGCCATTTTCAGATTCATTGGGTCATCATCAACTACTAAAATTGTTTTAGCCATATCAATAACAATGCTCCTTTCTCAATCTGCGATATTTGTGCCTTACCAATCTGCGCTTTTCCCATATCGGCAGACTGCTCCATGATGTGATTATTATAATATGTTTTCTATCACAATGTCTACTATATTCCTCAATTTGATAAAATTTTAACAATTTTCTTAATTATTAATTTAGAATTCCTGATACTCTTTTATTTCAAATCATTTATGTACTGAAGTATTCCAAGATGCACCGCCCATGCCAGTTTCTCCTGATAATATTCGGAATTAAGTTTCTGCGCCTCCTCACTGTTAGACAGGAATCCACATTCCACAATAACAATAGGTACAGACGTTTTTTTAAGAAGATAATAACTATCGTTAGACTTTGCGACACGTTTATTATCTTTATCCACTTCATTCAATAACACCTGTTGTATTTTCTCCGCAAGAGCCTTGCTTCTCTCACTTCCTTCATAATAAAAAGTCTGTGCGCCATGTACATATTCTTCATGATAACTGTTCTGATGAATGCTGACAGTAACATCGGGCTTGGCAGCCTCAATGATCTCTACACGCCTCTTCATATCCTGTACTTTCTTATTAGAAGCATCTTCATCATACAGTCCCGCATCGGAGTCCCTTGTCAATATTACTTCCACATCCTCCATTTCAAGAAAACTCTTTAACTTCATGGCTATTTCCAGGTTGATATCCTTCTCTAACGCTCCGTTAATTCCTACTTTCCCAGGATCGGCGCCTCCATGACCGGCATCAACAATAACGCATGTTTTTTTATTATTGCTGACAACTCCTCCTGAATTAGTCTGCTCTGTTTTCTGATACATCAGAAAATAAACAGACGTCATAATAAGAAGAGCCGCCGTTACCCTTATTAATGCTTTAAAATTTTCTGCTCGTTTCATTTACTCATTCCCAATACAATGTATTGTTATACTTTATGCATCAAATGAGTAAAATATCATAAGCAAAACAGTAATCGGAATCTGCCCGTTTCCTATCCTATATTGTATACTGGTCTGATAATTCTGCCTGCCATTCCAGCATATCTTCCAATGTAATATTGTCCACTATATTATTAACGGCATCATTGATCTGCTGCCAGATTCTTACGGTAACACACTGCGCTTCACGCTCACATTCTTCTTTTTCATTTCCGACACAGCTTACCGGCGCAAGATCTCCTTCAGTCAGCCGCAGGATCATGCCAACCGTATATTCCGACGGCGCTTTTTTCAAGACATATCCACCCTGCGCCCCTCTGATGCTTCTGACATAACCTGCCCGGTTTAAGACCGCAATGATCTGCTCTAAATATTTATCCGATATTTCCTGCCTTTTTGACACATCCTTAAGGCTCACCGGCCCTCCTGCACTATACGTAGCCAAATCCAGCATCAATCTTAATGCATACCTTCCCTTTGTAGATATTTTCATATAAATCCTCCATACCTTTCTCTAAAGCATAGTATTTCTGTATGAATACCATTATAATACCAATTTTATAATAAATAAACCTCTTATTTTCCGAAATTACTCCAAAATATAAAAAGCCGGAGTGTTTATCCCCGGCTCAATATCGCTTGTTATCTATTAATATACTCTTCAATCGCAGTCCATACGGAAGGCTTCTCCAATCCCAGCCTCCATTCCGCAACACCCGCTATTTTATAATTATCCATAACATTCAGCTTTACTCTGATGGATTCATCGTCTTCTAACCAGACCTGATATAAACTGTTGCCCGACTGATATTCTCCGTAATTTTGACAGGTTTCTTCATCCCATCTTATATCTATGGAATGATTAGCAACATATTCATCCGCCATATCCATTCCGACTACCTGACTGCTCACCGAATCGCCGTTAGTTTCCCATATTCTTGTATAAAAAGGAACTGCATTTATAACTTTTCCGGCAGGAACTTCCTCAATTGTCTTGGCAATTCCATCTTCCACAAAATCAATTGACGCCACCGAGCCGGCTTCCTTGCTGTTCCCGTGATGTTCATCATAGCCCATTATTATTACATAGTCGGCCACTACCCCCTGTTCGTCCCTGCGGTAATAATCGTTATATCCCATGGGCACATAATTATCCACCGAAAGCACTATGCCGTTTGCCCTGCACGGAATTGAAAGTTCCCTGATAAATTCTATAAAGCCCTCTCCGGTATCCACTCCGATATCTTCAAAGTCAATATTAATTCCGTCCAGATCATATTCTATCGCCGTATTGATCAGGTTGTTTATAATATTGGTTCTTGTAGTTGTCTTAGAAAGCAACTCATACATATCAAGCGTCTCGGTATCCGTAATATTGCTTATTAATGCCCATACCTCCATGCCCATATCATGAGCCCTGCTTACGTAATCTTTGGATGCAAAGCTGGTAAACTCTCCCGCATCGCCGGTCAGCACAAACCATGTCGGAGAAATTACATTTATATTCTTCGTACCGGCAAGCACCTCCGTAAGCGTATCATTTCCTCCAACGCTGTAAACGGCATGCCATGCAAGATTAATCTTATAATTCTTAGATATGCTTGTGTATTCCGGTTCTTCATAATCTGTTACAGGAATCGGTTCTTCACTATGCACATCTGTAAGTTTCTTGTTTTCCACATATCCTATATAAGAGTCTTTAGTTTTGACTTTACTCCAGGTTTCCATCTCATCCAGAACGATCACACTATCTCCTTCAGATACATCGGTAAGTATATCGCTCTTTATGCCGCCCTGATACCGCACCTGGGTATCTTTACCGATCGTGGCCGCCTGCCTCTCATTCCATTCGGTATAAACCTGCATATGATAAGGCTCCGTAAAAAGTTCATAAGAAAAATTTGTATACATTTTAACAAAATCTGCCGCTATATAAAGAACATCTCCTTCATATCTGGCAATAACATATCCCGCGTTATTTATCTCGTCATTACTTGTCCAATAATCCGAAGTTCCGATTTCGGTACGTATGACCGAATCCGGAAGTGTATATAAAAGAAGACTTTCTATCTTATCTTCATAAAATCTGTCATTCAGATACTGATGTACAACAGCAAGGCTGAAATAACATGTGTTATCCCATATTTTGGCATATTCTTCAATCTGTTCATCCTGAAGAATGATCGCCACGTCATCCTCTCCCTCAATTCCAAAATATTCATCTAAATCTGCATATTCTTTGGAATAGGAATACTTTTCAATTATTTTTGCACCAAATCCTACTGCCGCAATAATTATAATCAGAACGATTGCAATAAGCACCGGAATTATCTTTTTCATTTATCCAGCTCCTTTCTAACCGTTCTTAATTATAACAGACTATTGCCTTACCGTCATTATCATTTTTTACTTTTTTTGACTGATTTCGCAAAATACGACGCTTAAAAATGGGGATTCCTAAAACCTATTATATCCGCGAAATCAGCGTTTAAGCATTTTATAGCCAAAACTTTCCAAAAGGATTTCCGCAGTGTAATAAAACTATAAAAAAATTAGTAAAAACAATAAATGACGATAAGCAAATTGTAAATCGCAATAATCCGTAAGATGTTCCCGACATGCCTAAAAAATAAAAATAGTTGTATAACCTTTTCAATCCTTGTGAATTATAATTGTGAAAATAACGAAAGAAAATAATTATTCTACGATCAGGCACTGTAGCCTGTAAGACTTCCCTATACCATATTTGTGATAATTATATGAATATAATTATAAAATAATAATAATATATATAACTATATGCAGTATAAGGAATAGAATTTTCATATTATATTTATATTTACGCATTGCCTCCTTCCTGTGCAGATTATCAGGAGACATCTTGTTGTTATTATAACCATAATGTGACAAAAAAGCAAGTTATTTCTAAAAATATTAAATTTTTTTAAAGAGTTTTGTCATACTATTGACTTAAACCAACACAAAGTATAAGATACTTTTATCATAAATAAAATTTTGATGACTTATCATTATTTTATTTAAATAATTCACATAAATTAACAGTATCAGTATCTTAATAGTAAGGGATGTGATATTATGAAAATCGAAAAAGTAAACGAACATCAGATTCGCTGCACGCTCACAAGAGAAGATTTAGCGGACAGGGAATTAAAAATAAGCGAACTGGCATACGGTACCGACAAGGCTAAAACCCTGTTTCGTGATATGATGCAGTTAGCCGCTTATGAATGCGGATTTGAAGCAGAAGATATTCCGCTTATGATAGAAGCAATTCCCCTTAACGCGGAATGTATAGTTCTTATTATAACTAAAGTGGAAGACCCCGAAGAACTCGATACACGTTTTTCCAAATTTGCGCCTTCGGTTCATGACGAGGTTTATGATGATGACGATGACCTTATTGAAGCATTTTCGGACAATGCCGATGAGGTGATAGATATGCTGCGCAAGATGGATCAGCAGAGCCGGACAACGCCGTCTTCCGATACCGTTAATACACCTTCCACACAGAATAAGGATGCGCTTTCCGTTCCGCATACTGAGCGTATGTTTTCCTTTGTATCTCTTTCTGACGTAATAAAGCTTGCGCATATTGCCGCGCCAATATACAAAGGCGCAAGTTCATTATACAAAAACGACAATGATGGTTCATATCTTCTGCTCATAAGTCCTCTGGGACTTAAGACCGCGGACTTTAACCGAATTTGTAACATTCTGAGCGAATACGGCAAACCGGAACCTTTTTCATCCGCAGCAGAATCCTATCTGGAAGAGCACTTTGAACCGGTCATCAAAGATAAGGCCATACCGTCTTTGGCAAATATTTAAATATCATAAGAACGTAAAAAGGAATCTGAGCAATTTCAGATTCCTTTTTTAACATAAAGACAGTTTGCAAAATATACCAAACGTTGTTTCTACAGTGCCTCAATCTGTGCCATTAAATCATCAATATTCATACCATGCACCATAGCGGCTTCTTCTAATGATTCGCCCTGTGCCGAAGGACAGCCCAGACAATGCATACCCGCATTCATAAGTATAGGCGCCACATCAGGGTTTGTCCTTAAAATCTCTCCAATTGTCATCTCTTTCGTTATTTCTGCCATATTTTTATACCTCCGATTTTGTTTGAGTAAGTTTTCTGCTATACAGTATAGTCGCAAATCACAATTACTGCAAGCCACATCATACATTTTTCACAAAAAATTACATTAAAATTCATGCTTTGTATGAGAAAAAGTACAATTGCCCGACTTGACGTAACCTTATTATTTAAATATAATAAATATACAGGATTTTAAGCATGTTTTCTTAATTTATATGACATGCTAAACATATCAAAAATATATTAAAACAGGAGGCTATTCAAAATGAGACCAGAATGGAAAGATTTTGTAGGCGGCAAGTGGGAGAATGAAGTAAACGTACGTGACTTCATTCAGAGGAACTATCACCTTTATGAAGGCGATGACTCTTTCTTAGCTGCTCCTACACAGAACACAAAAGACTTATGGGCACAGGTTCTTGATTTACAGAAACAGGAACGTGAAGCCGGCGGTGTACTTGACATGGATACTAAGGTAATTTCCACAATTACATCCCACGGTCCCGGATATCTGGACAAGAGCAAAGAAACAATCGTTGGTTTCCAGACAGATAAGCCCTTCAAGCGTTCTCTTCAGCCTTACGGCGGTATCAGAATGGCAGAAAAGGCTTGCTCCGACAACGGTTATGAAGTTGACCCTGAGATCAGCGAGTTCTTCTCCACACACAGAAAAACACACAATGCAGGCTGCTTCGATGCTTACAATCAGGAAATGAGAGCTTGCCGTTCATCACATATCATCACAGGTCTTCCGGATGCTTATGGACGTGGACGTATCATCGGCGACTACAGACGTGTTGCTCTGTATGGTATCGATTATCTTATTGAAGACAAACAGGCTCAGAAAGATTCTACAGGACGTGTTATGACAGACGATGTAATCCGTCTTCGTGAAGAGCTTTCAGAGCAGATGGTAGCTCTTAAGCTCATGAAAGAAATGGCTGCTTCCTATGGCTGCGATATTTCTAAACCTGCTACTAACGTACAGGAAGCTATCCAGGCTACTTACTTTGGTTATCTTTGCGCAGTTAAAGAGCAGAACGGTGCTGCTATGTCTCTTGGACGTACTTCTACATTCCTTGACTGCTATGCAGAAAGAGATTTGGCTAACGGAACATTCACTGAAGAGCAGATTCAGGAATTCGTTGACCACTTCATTATGAAATTACGTTTGATCAAATTTGCTCGTACACCTGAATACAACCAGATTTTCGCAGGCGATCCGGTATGGGTAACCGAATCTCTTGGTGGTGTTGGTGTTGACGGACGTCCGTTAGTATCTAAGATGAGCTTCCGTTATCTGCATACTTTAACAAACTTAGGACCTTCTCCGGAGCCGAACTTAACAGTTCTCTGGTCTACCAGACTTCCTGAGAACTGGAAGAAATACTGTGCTAAGATGTCTATCCAGACTTCTTCAATCCAGTATGAGAACGACGACCTTATGAGAGTTACCCATGGCGATGACTACGGTATCGCATGCTGCGTATCTTCTATGGTTATCGGTAAAGAAATGCAGTTCTTCGGCGCTCGTGCAAACCTCGCTAAATGTCTGCTTTACGCATTAAACGGCGGTGTTGACGAAGTTACCAAGAAACAGGTTGGACCTAAATATCGTCCTGTAGAGGGTGATGTTCTTGATTATGATGATGTATATGCTAAATTCATGGATATGATGGAATGGCAGGCCGACGTATATGTAAATACTTTGAATATCATTCACTATATGCATGATAAATACTGCTATGAGAGAGCAGAGATGGCTCTTCATGACAGAGACGTAAAACGTTACTTCGCAACAGGTGTTGCCGGTCTGTCTATCGTAGCTGACTCTTTATCAGCAATCAAATATGCAAAGGTTGAGCCTATTAGAGATGAAGACGGCGTTATCGTTGACTTCAAGACAACAGGCGACTTCCCGAAATATGGTAATGACGATGACCGTGTTGACCTTATTGCACAGGAGATCGTTCATAAATTCATGACCGCGATCAGAAGACACCACACCTACAGAAACGGTGTTCCTACAACTTCTATCCTTACTATTACTTCTAATGTAACATATGGTAAGGCTACAGGTAATACACCTGACGGACGTAAGAAAGGCCAGCCGTTTGCTCCCGGTGCTAACCCGATGCACGGACGTGATACTCATGGTGCAGTAGCTTCCTTATCTTCAGTATCCAAACTTCCGTTCAAGGATGCTCAGGATGGTATTTCTAATACATTTACCATTATCCCTGGTGCACTTGGTAAAGAAGATCAGGTATTTGCTGGTGATATTGAATTAGACTTAAATAAATAGTAAAAACAGATAAAGGTGGTTGTTATGGACGATAAACAGATGATTGATGATTTTATCAAAATGATGGATTCAGGAATGGCACAGGGTGTCGGTCATGTTAATGTCGATGTAGATGCCGAATCCAATAATTCTAAAGAAGTACAGACTATGGGATGTACTGACTGTTCCAGAACACCATTAGCATGCAGTGTTCCAACTCTGGAACAAGGTCTTGATGATTTTCGTTAAAACCCTTAAGTTAGCGCATGCTATCGAATTATGACTATATGAATATTAGAGGAGGAAATTAAAATGGCAGAAACAAACACAGCTCAGGTAGATAACCTGGTATCATTATTAGATGGTTATGCAACAAAAGGCGGTCATCATCTTAATGTAAACGTTCTCAACAGAGATACTTTATTAGACGCTCAGAAACATCCCGAGAACTATCCTCAGCTTACAATCCGCGTTTCCGGATATGCTGTTAATTTCATTAAATTAACACCTGAACAGCAGGCTGACGTTATCTCTCGTACATTCCATGAGAGTATCTAATTAGTCGCAAGATGGCTGATTGAATTACTGAAATTCTAAGAGCTGCACATCCGTTATGTTTAACGGTGTGCAGCTTTTTATATGTGATTTATAACTGCATTTATAATATAAAAGACTGGTTTTTTTATCCATGACAGGGTATACTATATCTAGCTTGACAATACTTATTACATAGAATGTAAATATTAATACAAAATAATATCATAAATATAATCAAAATAAACAGAAAGAAGGCTATAAACTATGCAAGGAAGAATTCACTCGTTAGAAAGTTTTGGTACGGTGGACGGTCCGGGAGTCCGCTTTGTTGTATTCGTTCAGGGCTGTCCCATGCGATGCGCCTACTGCCACAATCCTGATACATGGGAGATGAACGGCGGTACTTTAATGGAGCCGGAATATATAATCGAGCAGTATGAGCGGAATGTAAGTTTCTATAAAGGTGGCGGAATCACTGTAACGGGCGGTGAACCGCTTATGCAGGTTGACTTTCTCATTGACCTTTTTACACTTGCCAAGAAAAAAGGAATTCACACCTGCATCGACTCTTCCGGAATCGCTTATAAACCAAACGGCAATCCCGAATGGCTTGCTAAACTGGATAAATTAATGACGCTGACAGACCTTGTTATGCTCGATATCAAGCACATTGATCCTGAAAAGCATAAGGAACTTACCAGCCAGCCCAACGAAGGCATCCTTGCTTTTGCCGCATATCTGAATGAAAAAAATGTCGATATGTGGATCCGCCATGTCATTGTTCCGGGACTTACCGATGACGATGAGTATCTGTATAAACTTGGATATTTTATCGGCCAGTTTAAAAACCTGAAAGCCTTAGATGCACTTCCATATCATACAATGGGCGAAAATAAGTATCAGAAGTTAGGCATTGAATATAAACTAAAGGGCGTTCCCGCAATGGAGAAGAAACTGTTACTTGAGAAAAAAGAAGTAATTCTTGAAGGCATACGTAAACGCCGCGCTGAACAACAATAGAATCCACGCTCTGCAAGGATTCTGTTAAGATAAAAATATATTTCAGGGGAGGTAGAATACATTATGGAAACAATTGTAACCATCGCTTTTGTAGTAGTTGCAGGAATCGCTATTATCGGCAACCTTATTAAGATGAAAAAGAAAAAAGATGACGAGAATTAAGCTTGTATATTCTTCATTTTTATATTAGAATATAAGTGATAAATTTTTATCACTATGCTTATACAACTATAAGGAGGATATGATTATGGCATACGTAATTGGCGATGCTTGTGTAGCATGCGGTGCTTGTGAAGCTCAGTGCCCGGTAGGAGCTATCAGCATGGGAGATGGCAAATTTGAAATCGATGCTGATAAGTGTATCGATTGTGGTTCTTGCGCAGGAACATGCCCAACAGGTGCTATTTCTCAGGCATAATTAACCACAGATAATTACAAAAGGTCTTCATCCAACAAACAATGGATGAAGGCCTTTTTAGTATAGCAGTATAAATCTGTTAACTCTGATTACCAATAAAGCCTTTCTTATTTCTTCTTTTGCGTTCCTTTTTAGGCGGTTTTTCCTTAATTTTATAGTGCTGCCTAAGCATTTCATCAATTTTACGGTAATGTTCCTCTTCATTCTTCCAATGCTCTTCCTCACGCTCATCCCTGGCGCGGAACTGATAGTCTAACTCTTTTAGGACACTTTCTTTTATCTCGGCACACATATCCCTATTTGCGCTTTTTACACTTTCCGTTATCATATGCTGAAGCAGATACTGTAAGCGTTTAGCTTTTTCTTCTTTAACATTATCATCCGATAGAGAAACAATAAATTTCTGCCGCTTACCAAGCATATAATCTGCTGCTTTCTCCTCCGCTTGGACTGTCTCTGAATCTTTATCTTCAGTTTTGGTAATCAAATCGTCTTTTTGCAGAATACTCCTAATCGCTTTCAATTGCAGCCCTTGTTCCTTTAACAGCTTAATTTCCCTAAACTGCTTCACATCCTCCATTGTATAATACCTATGTCCCATTTCATTTCTTTTGATCGGGAGCTGCAATTCCTCTTCCCAGTATCTAAGAACATGCGTCTCTACCTGTACCTGCTTCGCTGCTTCTGAAATTAATAAGGTTTCTTGATTCATTTTTCATTCCCCTTTCTGCAAAACGCAAAAGAGACAAACCGGCTATGGCTTGTCTCTTTTGTACTTATAATAACTTTTCTTAATACACTTCTATTTTTGTAGATTTCCGAACTTCGTAAAGTCAGGCAGCCAGACTAATTCTATGGTTCCGATTGGGCCGTTTCTCTGCTTGGCAATAATAATTTCGGCAATATTTTTTTTCTCCGTATCCTTATTATAATAATCGTCTCTGTAAATAAACATTACCACATCGGCATCCTGCTCTATCGCTCCGGATTCACGCAGATCCGAAAGCATAGGTCTGTGATCCGGTCTCTGTTCTACTGCACGGCTGAGCTGGGATAACGCGATCACAGGCACATTCAGCTCCCTTGCCAGCGCTTTCAGTGAACGCGATATATCGGAAATTTCCTGCTGTCTTGAATCTGTACGGCCGCTGCCGGTCATCAACTGAAGATAATCGATTATGATCATTTCCAACCCATGTTCCAGCTTATACTTACGGCATTTAGAACGCAGTTCCGAAATACTTATACCCGGCGTATCGTCAATTATCAGGTTAGATTTACCGATCAAACCGGCGCTCTCAATAAGTTTCTCCCACTCTTCATCTGAAAGGTTCCCCGTCCTGATATGCTGCGAATCAACTTTGGATTCCATAGAAAAAAGTCGGTTCACCAGCTGCTCTTTAGACATCTCCAGGCTAAATATTGCTACTGTCTGATTTTGTTTAAATGCCACATATTCGGCAATATTAAGTACAAACGCCGTTTTACCCATAGAAGGTCTTGCCGCTACCAGAATCAAATCTGAGGGCTGCATTCCGGCCGTTCTGTAATCCAAATCTATAAAACCTGTTGCAACGCCTGTTACATTACCCTTATTATGGGAGGCCCGTTCGATTCGGTCCATAGCGTTCATAACAATTTGCCTGATTGGGACAAATTCATCGGTATTTCTGCGCTGTACTAAATCAAATACCCTTTTTTCCGTATTTTCAAGAATATTTTCAAGGCTCTCACGTCCTACATAACAGGTATTCGCAATCTCTTCATTCAGTTTAATAAGTTTACGCAGAGTGGACTTCTCCGCCACTATATTAGCATAATATTTAATATTGGCAGATGTGGGTACTGCGGTAATCAGGTCTCTTACAAATTCCAGACTGCTTACCTCCGGCGGCACATCCTTTTCCTTAAGCCTGTCCTGCAAAGTTACAAGATCCACCGGCTTACCCTCATCATTTAACTCTACCATAGTCTCAAAAAGGATGCCATACTGTTTACTGTAAAAGTCATCGCCCACAATAATCTCGGAAGCTACTATGATCGCTTCCCTGTCCATGATCATAGAACCTATGACTGACTGCTCCGCCTCAATGCTGTGTGGCAGTATTCTTTTCAATAATGCCTCTTCCATTGGCTGCGGCATATCTAATCCCACCTTCTACTATTCTTCAATAACCTTTACCTTAAGTTTAGCGCTTACCTTAGGATGAAGTTTAACGGTAACTTCATATGCCCCTAATGCCTTGATTGGTTCCGGTAATTGAATTTTCTTTTTATCCAACTCTAAATCGCATTGTTTCTTTGCTTCAACTGCAATTTCCTTAGAAGAAATAGAACCAAAAGTTTTACCACCTTCACCTGATTTCATTTTAACCACTACTTCTTTGGTTTCTAAAACCTTAGCAAGCTCTTTTGCTTCCTCCAGCAGTTCCTGGGCTCTTTTCTCTTCATTAGCCTTTTGCAGTTTTAAATCATTCAGATTCTTAGAATTTGCTTCTAAGCCAACTTTCTTAGGCAGAATAAAATTTCTTGCATAACCATCGCTTACATCTACGATTTCACCCTGCTTGCCCAATGATTTAACATCCTGTAATAAAATAATCTTCATTGTATCGTCACACCTTTCTCATAGGATATCATTCATACATTTACGTATAATACTAACCTAATTCTCCATCTTCAATCATGGTATCCAGCGTATTTTTGATCACTATGATTCCACCTTCCACACTGCTATCCCTTAGCTGACATCCAGCCATAGTCATATGACCGCCGCCACCCATACGCTCCATGATCACCTGTACGTTAACCTCGTCGATAGACCGTGCAGAAATGTATATCATTCCGTCATATTCGGTAAGCACAAAACTTGCCTTGACGCCTTTGATATTCAACAGCTCATTTGCTGCCTGCGCCCCCACAACGGTAGGACTCTGTACATGCTCTCCATGACAGACGGAAATAGCATATGATTGCCTGTAAATCTCAGCCTGGCTGACAGCATCAGCTTTAGCCTTATATTCCGCCGCATCATCCCTAAAAAGCTTACGTATCCAAGTCACGTCAGCACCGTTTCTTCTAAGATATGCCGCTGCCTCAAACGTTCGTACACCCGTCTTAGTCATAAAGTTATTGGTATCGATCATAATACCTGCATATAGACAGGCCGCCTCTTCTGATTTAAGTTTTGTTCCGTCATTTATATACTGTAAGATTTCGGAAACCATTTCACAGGTAGAAGATGCATACGCCTCCACATAAGACAATGTTGCATTTTCAATAACTTCGGTACCCTGTCTATGGTGATCTAACACCACAATCGAGTTGCAGCGCTTAAGTAAATCCGGACATTCAGTAATGCTGGGTTTATTAACGTCCACAACAACCAAAACAGCATTATTTCCAATCATATCCATCGCCTGAACGCCGCTTATGATCATATCGTCCTCATAATTATCATTGTTCCTGAACATATCCACCATAGGCTGCATGGAAGCAGTAACATCATTCAGTACAATATGCGCCCGTTTGCCAAGTGCAACAGCAATTCGGTAAATTCCGACCGATGCTCCAAAGCTGTCGGTATCTCCCAAATGATGCCCCATAACATAAATCTCATCCTTAACAGAAATAATTTCCCTAAGGGCATGCGCCTTTACTCTGGCTTTAACACGAGTGCTCTTCTCAACCTGCTGGCTCTTTCCGCCATAATAAATAATATTTTCAGGCATTTTGACAACCGCCTGATCACCGCCGCGTCCTAGTGCTAAATCTATTGCATTTCTTGCAAATTCATAATTCTGTGCATAAGTAAGACCGCTCAGACCAACGCCTACGCTGATTGTAACCGCCATCTCATTACCTATATTAACGGTCTTAACATCTTCTAATATATCAAAACGGCTTTCCTGAAGAAGCGAAACCGCTTTTTTCCTCATAACAACCAGATATTTATCTTTCTCCAGCTTCTTACAGATGCCATCCAGTGCCGCAATATACTTATTTACTTTTCTGTCTATTAAAGCAATCAGCAAAGACCTTCTGACTTCTTCTACGCTTTCTAACGCTTCTTCATAGTTATCTAAGTAAATCAGTGCAACTGCAAGACTCTGGTCGTCCACTTCCTGAAGGGCTATCTTAAGCGCGGTTTCATCAAACAAATACAGCGCGATCAAATAGCCTTCATAGTCTTTGGCTTCTATAATATCACTGTTCTGAGCCATTTCCTTTAAGGAAATTTTCTTAAGCTTAGCAGTGTAATTACATGGTCCATACTCCACGCTAAACTCAACTTCATCTTCTCCATTCACTCCCGGAAGCCTTTCTTTCGTAATGGATGGAAAAAGAGAGGTGATAGATTTCCTATAACCTTTTTCTTTATCAACTGCTTTCTCGAATGCAATATTAGTCCAGATAATCTTACCCGCATCATCCAACAGTGCATGAGGCAGGTCCAGATCACGCAGAAGCCGCCTCTGTATCTGACCATACTGCGTTGCAAAACTGATCAGCTCATTAATAATAATAGGCTTATTATAAAACATTAAAGAAATAATAATTGCAAAATAAAATACAAGAAAGCAGGTCAGTATCATTCCTGCATGATAATCAATCAAATAAATAAGTAAATCTAACGCTATTAATAAAAACCCCAGGTATAGAGAAGACTGTAAATATGACTTCAATCTTCCTTTCAATTTTACACTATTTTTCATCATAACCTCTTGTTGTATGTCTTAACACTATACACACTATCCCAGTTTTATGATTACATAACAACATTAAGTATATCATTTTTTGGCAATAAGTGCCACATCAATATATTGTGCTTTTTTGATATTATATGACACATATTGTACAATCAATAAATAAAGACGGAGCATATACACTCCGTCTTTAAATTATTATATTAAATCCGCGACGTTTGAGCCTGACGCCACCTGCGTCAGCTCAAACTCGCAATTGAAAAATCTCTGATTTTTCAATTTAGTCTTGTACGTAAGGCATAATTGCGATGTGTCTTGCACGTTTGATCGCTACGGTAAGAGCTCTCTGATGCTTAGCACAGTTTCCTGTGATTCTTCTGGGAAGAATCTTACCTCTTTCAGAGATATATCTTTTTAATTTATTTACGTCTTTGTAATCAATTACGTTATCTTTACCGCAGAATACACAAACTTTTTTTCTTCTACGGATTCCGCCTTTTCTCTTTGCAGGGAAATCAGGCTTCTCTGTCTTATTATAAGCCATCTTAATTACCTCCTATTATAATTAATTGAATGGCAGTTCCTCGTCTATTCCATCCGGAATATTCATGAAACCATCACCGGCTGCCATCGGCTCAGGCCGGCTGCCTGCTGAGGCGTATCCCCCGTCTCCTGCAGGAGCGCTGTTCTTGCTCTCTGCAAATTCTTGATCCTCTACGACTACATCTGTAGTATATACTCTGACGCCGTCCTTATTGGTATAACTGCCTGTCTGGATGCGTCCTGTCACTGCAATCTTAATTCCCTTATGGAAATACTTCTCCGCAAACTCTCCTGCTCTTCCAAATGCTACACAGTTAATAAAATCTGCGGTATTCTCATCTCCATTACGATTAAATCTACGGTCAACAGCTAATGTATATCTGGCAATCGCCATTGCATTTTCACCCTGAGAGTATCTTACTTCAGGATCACGGGTCAAACGTCCCATAAGAATAACTTTATTCATTAAGTACCTCTTTCTACTATTTCTCGTCTTGTCTTATGCACAAGTATCTGATCACATTGTCCATAATACGAATACGGCTCTCAATTTCAGCCGGAACAGTGCTCTCAGCGTCGAACTGGATAAAGTAATAGAAAGCTTCTTTCATTTTCTGTACTTCATAAGCTAATCTCTTTTTACCCCAGTCATCAACGTTCGTAACTTGTCCACCGAATCTCTCGATAAGCCCTTTGCATTTTTCTAATGTTGCGGCTCTGTCTTCGTCTTCGATTTTCGCACTAACAACAACGGCTAATTCATATTTGTTCATGCCTGTTACCTCCTTTTGGTCTCTGGCCCCCTTTTACGGGAGCAAGGAATTTTGACTGTTTGTTATAAAATAACACTACGGACTAATATAATATCATAAATATATGTGAATTTCAAGTCTTTGGCAAAATTTCTTTTACATTTTTTTCAAGCTGTCTGCGGGCAATCATTATCTGATGCCCACAGCCTGCACACTTTAAACGAAAATCTGCACCAATCCGAAGCACTTCCCACTCCTTTGATCCGCAAGGATGCTGCTTCTTTAATTTAAGTACATCCCCTACCTGAATATCCATGCTAATCTCCTGTCTTTCTCCTGCCAAGCAAGTATACCATGGCTATAAATCCTGCAATTACGCACTTAAGGCAGCTTGGAGAAAATCTCGCCTATACTTCCCTGAACCACCAGATCCGCCACGCCGTCTCTCGGAGTCGGAGTTTTATTAATAAGCACCAGTTTATTGCCTCTATAATAATCAATAAGTCCTGCCGCAGGATATACCGCAAGGGAAGTTCCCCCTATAATAAGCACATCAGCTTCACTTATATAGCGAACGGATTTCTGCAAAATTTCCTGATCCAGACCTTCCTCATAAAGAACTACATCGGGCTTAATACCGCCTCCGCACGAACACTCCGGCACGCCTTTTGAATTAAGCATATATTCGGCATCGTACAGTTTTCCGCATTTTTCACAATAATTTCGCATTACCGAACCATGCAGTTCCATTACTTCCTTACTGCCTGCCGCCTGATGCAGTCCATCAATATTCTGCGTGATCACTGCCTTAAGTTTACCCTCTTTTTCCCACTGGGCAAGCTTAATATGCGCAGCATTAGGCTTGGCATCCAGACAAAGCATCTTGTCACGATAAAACTTATAAAACTCTTCCGTATTATTTCTATAAAAAGTATGGCTAAGAATAGTCTCGGGAGGATAATCATATTTCTGATTATACAGACCATCCACGCTGCGGAAATCCGGTATCCCGCTCTCCGTAGAAACCCCCGCTCCGCCAAAGAATACAATATTGTCGCTATTTCGTATTATCTCTGACAGTTTTTCAATTGCATTTTCCATAATAATACCTCCTCACTAACTTTTACCCCAGCTTAAGTCTGTTAACAGCCGAGAAAATTGCCCTGACGGAAGCCCTTGTGATATTCGAGCTTACTCCGACGCCGTAAGTAACATCTCCCGTATCCACATCCAACAAATGAATATATGCTGCCGCTTGGGAATTGGAACCGCTCTGCAGTGCATGTTCTTCATAATCCAAAATCTTCATATCAACTGACAATTCTTCCTGTAAGCCTCGTTTTACCGCATCAATAGGTCCGTTGCCAACTGCTTCAAACTGTTTCTCAACGCCGTTGTTTGTATAGGTTACAAATACCTTGGTGTCAAATTCAGACTTAGTTTCACCGCTCAGATCATCTACGCGGAGCTTTCTGAAATGAATAGGCTCCTTCTGATTCAAATATTCATTACGGAAGTTTTCCATAATCTCATCCGGGGAAACCTCGCCTTGCGCTTCGGAGACTTTCTGTATTACATTGGCAAATTCCCTATGCATGCCCTTAGGAAGTTTAAATCCAAAATAAGTATCCATAATAAAGGCAACTCCGCCCTTACCTGACTGCGAATTTATTCTTACTATAGGTTCATATTCCCTTCCTATATCCGATGGATCAATAGGCAGATACGGTACCTGCCAGATTTCGCTGCCGCGCTCCTTCATTGCCTTAACGCCCTTATTGATAGCATCCTGATGTGAACCGGAAAATGCAGTAAATACAAGTTTTCCTGCATAAGGGTGTCTTGGGTGAATCGGAATCTTACAGCATCTCTCATATATTTCTATGCTTTCGTTAATATGCTCAATATGAAGCCCCGGATCGATTCCCTGTGAAAACATATTGTATGCAATATTCATAATATCCACATTTCCTGTTCTTTCACCGTTTCCAAACAGTGTGCCCTCTATACGGTCCGCGCCTGCCAGCAGTGCGAGCTCTGAACTTGCAACACCGGTTCCCCTGTCATTATGCGGATGAACGCTCAAAATAATACTCTCTCTATTCTTAAAATGCTTATTCATCCACTCAATCTGGTCTGCATAAACATTCGGCGTATTCATCTCCACGGTAGACGGAAGATTTATGATGATCGGATCTTCCTTGGTTGCTCCCCACGTTTCCTGAACTGCCGTACAGATTTCCAACGCATAATCAAGCTCTGTTCCTGTAAAGCTCTCAGGTGAATATTCCAGAATAATCTTCCCAGGGAAGTTTTTAGCCCGCTCTTTTACCATTTTAGTTCCTTCTACTGCAATATTGGTAATCTCATCTTTATTCATATGGAATACAACGTCTCTTTGAAGAGTCGATGTAGAATTATAAATATGAACAATAGCCTGCTTACAACCTTTAATCGACTCAAACGTTCTATCGACCAATTCTTCACGGCATTGCGTAAGCACCTGTACAACAACATCATCCGGTATCATCTTGCGGTCTATAAGCTGGCGCAGAAAATCAAATTCTATCTGGCTCGCAGCCGGAAATCCGATTTCAATTTCTTTAAAACCTAATTTAAGCAGATAATTAAAAAATTCTATTTTTTCATGTACCACCATTGGATCGATCAGCGCTTGATTACCGTCACGCAAATCTACGCTGCACCATATGGGCGCTTTTACAATTTCCTTATTAGGCCATTCTCTTTCGGGATAATGTACCACAGGATTTTTGCGATATCTTTGATAGTTCAACATACTTCCATCCTCCATTTTGCTATGCATTAATTATTTCTTAATAAAAATATTTCTTATAAAAAAAGTCCGTTGATACAACGGACTTATCAAATAGCGTTATTCACCAAGACCACTTTCAACGGCTCCGACAAGCGCCGTGAGCGCTTCCTGTTCGTCTTCACCATCACATACAAATTCAATCTCATCGCCGCACTTAACACATGCTCCCAGCACACTTAACACGCTTTTTGCATTCGCTGTATTTTCCTTAAACGAAAATGTTATCAATGATTTAAATTTCATCGCTTCCTTACATAGGATGCCTGCTGGTCTTAGATGCAGCCCTGTTGGGTTTTTAATAACTACCTTTTGGCTTACCATACCCTCATTCCTCCAATTTACCTTCTTAACTTTAATGTACTTCTAAATTAACCCCTAAAAAATCTGCGATGTTTGGGCGTAAGCGCAAACTCGCGGGTGAAAATTTATTTTCACCCTATTATAACTCACTTTTTAATTATATCATTCTCGCCCTAAACTTTCAACAGTATTTGCTAAGCTATAACATAATGTTTTGTATAAGTTCCGCCAGCTTCCCAGCCTCTGTCTCAATCATCTTCTGATCTTTTCCTTCAATCATAACGCGGACTAATGGCTCTGTTCCGGACGGCCTGATCAGGACACGTCCTTCTCCGGCAAACTTGTTATTGAGCGTATTAATTGCATCCGCAATCTCCGGATAATCCATATAATTTTCTTTCTTATGATTTGGAACCTTCGCATTTACAAGAGCCTGCGGCATAACCTCCATAATTTTTGCAAGCTCGGAGAGAGGCTTGTTAGTCTCTACAACAACCTGCAGCAGATGCAGGGCACTCAAAAGTCCATCGCCCGTCGTATTTTCATCTAAGAAAATAACATGACCTGACTGTTCGCCGCCAAGGCTTGCGCCAATCTCACGCATTCTCTCAAGCACATATCTGTCTCCGACCTTGGTCTGTTCTATATTAATTCCCTGTTTTTCTCCCATAATGAAAAATCCCAGATTACTCATAACTGTAGCAACGATCGTGTCATGGTTGAGTATGCCCTTATTCTTCATATGAAGACCTACGATCGCCATTATCTGGTCGCCATCCACCATCTGGCCGTTCTCGTCCACCGCAAGCAGACGGTCTGCATCTCCGTCAAAAGCAAGACCTAAATTAGCCTTTTCATAAACAACCCTTGCCTGTAATTCACCCATGTGGGTAGAACCGCAGTTGGCATTGATATTGGTTCCATCCGGATTATTATGGATTGCCACCACCTCTGCACCCAGTTCTTTAAGCGCTTCTACAGATGTATAAAAAGCAGCTCCTTCCGCACAGTCAACTACTATTTTCATACCGCTCAAATCGACTCTGACGGCCTGAATTGCGTGATTGATATATTCCTCTCTTGCATCGGTACGGTATTTAATCTTTCCAACTCCCGCGCCAATAGGAAATTTAATTCCCGGAAGACCGTTACGAATAAGCGCTTCTATCTCATCTTCCAAAGAGTCCGGAAGTTTATAACCGCTTCCGTCAAAAAACTTTATTCCGTTAAATTCCACCGTATTGTGGGAAGCAGAAATTACAACTCCTGCATCCACCTTATACTTTCTTGTAAGATATGCAACTGCCGGCGTTGGAACAATTCCCACATAAACTGCATTTGCACCCACAGAGCAAGCTCCGGCCATAAGTGCATTTGCCAGCATATCGCCTGAAATTCTGGTATCGCAGCCCACCATTATTGTCGGCTTATGCTTATTCTCCCTTGAAAGCACATACGCACCCGCCTGACCAAGCTGCATTGCAAGCTGCGGAGTCAGCTCTTCGTTTGCAACGCCCCTGACGCCATCAGTACCAAACAATCTACCCATTTTACTCTGCCTCCGTTATATTAAGTCCTACTCTTATTTTTTCTTTTACATTTATATTATTATCAAGATTATAATTCAGCTCCGCCATATAATATCCGATATGCATCTCCTCCATATCGTTATTATCCATATATTCCGCCACATCAACGGTTGCCTGAATCGAATTGACATCCACTGCTTCCAAAACGCTTGTCAATCCTACAAGGGTAATCTGATAAGTGTTTTCATCTTCTATTATCTCACCCTCAAAACCTTCAGGCATATTAATAATCTGAATCCGGTTCGTGTGCAACGTAACTACACGTTCTGTATTCTGTTCCACCGCAACTTCCACCCGGACAACACCCTGAAAATCTTCTTCGGCAATAATCACACCGTCAGGAAGATGATCCCGTAAATTAATAAACTGCTCTACGCTCTCTGTCGCTCCGGTAATATCCAGCTTTGTTTCCGGAATATCTATAGACTCTATGTTTGCAATAGTTTTACTTTTTCCTGCAATAAGGACATTATCCCTGGTCGCAGTAATTTCTCCTGTTGCCTGATAGCCTCTTGCCGGAGTTCCGCTCACATTCCAGTTAATAGGCACTGTTTTGGTCTCTAAGATTTCAACCGTTACATGTACTTTGCTAATACTCTTATTAATACTTGAAGACGAAAGCACCCTGTCTTCTTCATCATACAATCTTATCTCCGAGTCAGTGTCGATGCTGTTGGTAAAACCTGAAACATTCACCGTTACTGCCGCACGTTTAACCTGTGAAATAATTGATTCCGGTCCGGATACCTCTATAAGGTTCTGAGCTAATGAGCTTTCCCCAAGTACATAGCCCTCTCTTACCGTACCTGTAGTAGAGGTTCTTATCTGTAAAGTCTTAGATGTTTTTTCTTCAATATTTAATTTGACTTTATCGATACTTCCTCTAATACTTTCCAGTCTATCATTATATTTATCCGTTGAAAGACGAATCGGAATTGTATTGATGCTCGTCAAATCGTTCACATCCGCAACAGCAACCACGTTTTTTTCATCGATAGAATCAAGTACGGAACGTTTGGCTGTTATTACAACCGTAGCGATTGAATCGCTATTATCCAATATCTCATAGACCTGACCACTATCAGTTATCAGATCATCGTTTTGAATACTGACTTTTACGTTACTGGCAGTATATGTTCCGATTGGATCGTTAATATTCGTAACAACCAGCCATATTATCAACGCAAATAGGAAAGAACTCAGTTTAAGCACCCAATTGCGGGTTAATTTATTCCTCATTTTTTAACCTGCCTTTCCCCTTCCACAATTTCCGTTTTTTCTCCTCTGCCGGTTTATTCTGGATACTCTTTAAGGTTCCACGCAGATGTTCCGCATCCAGACTGCTCTCTAACTTTCCGCCATAAGCTACGCTTATCTTACCGGTCTCTTCTGAAACAATGACAGTCATGGAATCCGTCACCTCAGAAATACCAACCCCTGCACGGTGTCTCGTTCCAAGTTCCTTACTAAGTTCCATATTATCCGAAAGCGGCAGATAACATGTCGCCGCCGTAATGCGATTATTCTTTACTATAACTGCCCCGTCATGCAGAGGTGTATTGTGTTCAAAAATATTTATAAGGAGTTGGCTGGAAACAATACCATCCACATCGATTCCCGTCCGCTCATATTCATTAAGCGGCTGCTCATTCTGTATCACGATCAGCGCGCCTGTTTTTACTTTTCCCATTTCAACGGAAGCCTTGACGATTTCATTTATTGTCCTATCCGAAAAACTATCGTTATCCGACTTGGAAGAGTCAAATGTAATAATAGACGAAAAGAAATTTTTTCGTCCAAGCTCCTCTATCGCTTTCCTGAGTTCCGGCTGTAATACGACAACAATCGCTATCGCCGCTATACTGAAAAGATTAGAAACGATCCACAGAATTGTGTTCATATTAAATATAACTGCAACCAAAACAAATACCGCTATAACTAAAACACCTTTTAGTAATGCCCACGCCCTGGTATTTTTAACCCAAAGCAGGATATAATACATCAAAAAGGCGATAATCAAAATTTCCGCAACATCTGACCAACGCATTGACGGTATATAAAGTTTAGATAAGTAGTTTTCAATTAAGATATTGATCTGCTGCATAACACTTCCATTTAACTTTTCCTTATTTTATTCTGCCCGGCAATATGCGTTACCTTCTTCTCAGGTCTGGTAACAGTTACCTTGGGTACTGCTTTGACATAATAATAATACTCATCATCCTCAAATTGTACTTTTTCAGCCCTCATATAGTCCACATGGAATACAAAAAATTGTAATATAAGCGTTAATAAGAATGAAAATATGGTTCCCACAATTGCAGATAACAGTGATACATTTATATCAAACATTAAATCACCGATCAGAAGAACCATAATATTGACAATTGCACCCACTACCATTGCAATAGTCCAAGCATAATCAACACTCATTCTCCGAATCATATAAACCAGTACAATAGTAACCGCGAACGCCACTATCGTCACAATCATTTCCTTATTTCCCAGAATACCGTCTATGATCAGTTTGAATTTCGCCGCCGTTTCTTCAGCTGCCGCACTGCTGATCACAGTTGCATTTTTGTTTACATAACTAATCATGTAATACGATATTACACCGCAGGCAACGGAAACTGCCGATGCCGGTGTTCCGATAAGCCCCATAGAAATCGGGATAACATATGGTATTTTAAGGAGAAAGCAGAGGGGAGTCAATACTACCACTGCCGTATCCTTTGGGGAAAATCTAAAATACAGCAAAAACATGAGTAAGAAAACTCCGCCAACTACAACCGCACACTCCAGACTGAATGCATACATATGCAAAAGAGCAAAAAGCGCAGCCATAATTACGATGAAATTTGTCGGCATAAAAGAACACATCAGCGCTGCGATCAAGACAATTGCTAATTTATTAATGCTATTCATATAACCCAGATTTGCATTAATAAGCAGCAATGATATTAACGCCAACATAAATTTCATCAAAGGAGTAATATAAATCTCATATTTACTGTAAAACAGCTTTAAATACTGTTTTGCAACAAGTAAGGTTGTCATCATTCATCCTTTCAAATGTTCATCTATTTTCGTACATATTAGCCAGTTTTCTCAAATTCTTGTAATACAGCCGCAGGCTTTTACGCGCCTTGCTATAGCGGTAAGTATATACAATATAAGATACCACCGCATACGTTCCTACCACAGCAGCGTACCAAAGCAGGACATTTTTGCAAAATTCCAGTAAATCCATCTTATAAATATCCATCATAAAGACTTCAAAATCATAAAAAATGTACATGGCAAAAACCACTACAAATGCTATACTTGCACTTATAATGGATTTTAACACCTGCCATCCTATATAATCGCTGCGAAAGTAACTGCCAATCGCAACATTTTTCTTTCCCTCGCCTGCCTCATAAGATGCAAGTTTGGTCATCAGAATCACGCGTTCTTCATTCAGCATGAAAATCTCCCATCTTAAATTAGTTCAGGAAACGCATCTTGGGATTTTCTTTGGTATCCTTCTTCGGTTTGGGTTTCGGCGCTTCCGGTTTCCTAATACTGCTATTTAACTGATCAGCCATCGAATTTTTGCACTTATCGCAGAAACGTCCGGACATGATCGGCGCTTCACAATTCTCACAAAACAGAGTAATGCCGGAACCTTCCGCCAACTCCAGACGCTCCTCACGAAGCCACTGCTGAATCTGGTTCGGGGATACATCGCAAGCCTCCGATACCTGTGGAATCGATGCATGCCTGTTTTCATAAATATATTTCTTTACTTCCTGGAATTTTTCTTCCAATGCTTCCTTGCACTGCATACATATCGGCGGTCCCGATACATAGTTAAAAATTCTTCCGCACTTTCTACAATTACGTACATTCATATTATTTCCTCCAATCACATTCCATTTCCTATTGCAAGCGCAATAAAATAAATATGCTTTACTCCTATATGATGCAGCTCCCCCGCAATAGCATCAATAGTACTTCCTGTTGTATAAATATCATCAACTATTATAACTGTATTTAATTTTACATCATTATAGCGGATTTTAAAAGCCCTTTTCAAATTATTTTGTCTTTCCTGTGCAGATAAATCTTTCATTGGTACGGTCTTTTTTATTCTTTCGACCAAATTACTCTCTACAGGTATGCCAAGACGCTTTCCAACTTCATCGGCAATCAGCTTAGCCTGATTGTATCCACGAACCCTTTTCTTGGATGCATGGATCGGAACCGGCACCAAAGCATCCGGTTTAAGCGCAAGAATCCTCTCCCCCAGCACCGCGGCAATCCTATCACCATAATATGCAGCATATTCCTGCCTGCCACAATATTTAAAACGGTATATAGAATCTGACACACTTGTATACGCAAAAAGCGCCATACCGCTGTCATAGCTATGTTCCTTACATCCGCAGTCATGGCAAAAGACAGCTCTTTTGTCCTTAAGCTCTTTCCCGCATTTTTGACAATACGGAGCCTTTATATACTTTATTTTCTTTTTACATTCCTCACAGATGAGGTTTCCGAAAGGCTTGACAGCCTTGTCACAGACAGGACACCTTCTTGGATATACAAGATCCAGAAGCATCCCAAAGAATACTTTAAATAGATTTTCTCTCATGCTTCAATTAATTCCCTGATTCGTTCAGACAGGCCGGTGTAGCGCCTGTTCTGATAGTTATTATTTATCATTTCGTCAATGGTTGCACTGCTCCCTAAAATGGTAACACAGCTTCTGGCTCTTGTCACCCCCGTATAAAGCAGATTTCTGTTAAAAAGCATCCGCGGTCCTGATAACAGCGGCATAATAACCGCCGGATATTCGCTTCCCTGGGATTTGTGTATGGTAATCGCATAGGCAAGCTCTATTTCGTCAAGCTGTGCAAACGGATATGTCACCCTGCGGTGTTCATCATACTCCACTACCACACTGCGAGTATATTCATTTATCTCTATAATAATTCCAATATCTCCGTTAAAAATACCTAAGCCCTTATCTATAGGGATTCCATATTTACTTACAACTTCCCACTCCAGCTGGTAATTATTTTTAATCTGCATTACTTTGTCTTTTTCACGAAATAAAGTATCGCCGTTTATGTACTCATGTTTATTTTCGGAAGGCGGATTTAGGTATCTTTGTAAAATGGAGTTGAGCGTCTCTACACCAAGTTTTCCTTTGCGCATCGGTGTAAGTACCTGAATATCATAGGGCTGCGCCCCTACATACGGCGGAAGCTTCTCTAAGATCAGCTGAATCATATGCTTGTACATGACATTAGTGTCATTTCTCTCCAAAAAGAAAAAATCCCTGCTTTTGTTATCCAGCACAATTTCTTCCCCGTTTTTTATCCTATGGGCATTGAGTACTATATCGCTTTCCTTGGCCTGTCTGAAAATTTTCTCCAGATTGACAACCTGAAAACGCTCGCTTTTTAACAAATCATGTAAAATCTGACCGGCCCCGACCGACGGGAGTTGATTGACATCGCCAACCATTACCAACCTCGTTCCCACCGAAACCGCTTTTAAAAGAGACTGAAAAAGAAAAATATCCACCATCGACATTTCATCTATTATAACTACATCGGCCTCTAAAGGATTCTCCTCATTTTTTTCAAAACGTGCCGATCTGGAGCCTTCGGAAACTACTCCGTTAAGCTCTAAAAGTCTATGGATCGTCCTTGCTTCATACCCGGTTGTTTCCGTCATTCTCTTGGCCGCACGGCCTGTAGGCGCCGCCAGAAAAATATCCATTTCTTCTGACAAGAAATAACGGATGATCATATTTATTGTAGTTGTCTTACCGGTTCCGGGGCCCCCGGTGAGTATCATGATACCATTTCTTATGCACTCTAAAACTGCCTTTTTCTGAAGCTCGTCCAATTCTATTTTAAGCTCTTTTTCTAAAGACTCAATCTTTTTCAGTGCCCTCTCCTGGCCTGCATATTGCCCCTCATCTTCCTTAACCGAAACATTCAGATCATGAAGCATTTTGGCACAGTTTAACTCGGCGTAATAATATGTCATTCCATAGACCTTCTGGTCTGTTTCTCCCTCTGTGGGCATTTTCATTACTATCTTCTTGTCCATTGCAAGATTTTGAAGCTGCGGTTCCATAAGCGCCGGATCAAGCTCAAGTAACTCTCCCGCTTTGTTTAAAAGGATATTCTTAGGCAGATAACAGTGTCCCTCAGCTCCGGCCTGCATCAACGTATAGAGCAAGCCGCTTCTGATACGATAATCGCAGTCCGTATGAATTCCTATTCTGGCCGCTATCCCATCTGCAATTTTAAAACCGATTCCGTCGATATCCTCCGCAAGCTGATACGGATTTTCTTTCATAATACCATACAGATTCATGCCGTATGTTTCATAAATACGTATTGCAAGTGTATTAGAAATGCCATATTTCTGAAGAAAAGTCATCGCTTCCCTTGCATCTCTTTTTTCATATACCTGTATTGCAATTTCTTTCGCCTTACGCTCGCTTATTCCTTTTATTTCTGCAAGGCGCTCCGGTTCTTCTTCAATAATACGGAATGTATCGCTGCCAAAGCGCTTGACTATCCTTGCTGCGAGCGCCTCTCCTACGCCTTTGACAGCTCCCGAACCAAGATAACGCTCCATACTTACCACATCATCAGGCGCCACAATCTCATACTCTGCTATTTTAAATTGTTCGCCATAGACCGGATGTGCCACATAATTTCCTGATGCCTCTATTGTTTCTCCCTGATCTATAGCTCTGAAATTCCCAACGCAGGTTATTTCTTCGCCATCGGAAATTAAATTGCAAACCGTATACCCATTGTCGCTATTACGATATATAATATGCTCAATATAACCTTTTATTTTATCCATATCAATCCTACTTAACGCAAATAGGCTGCCAGAATCAGCAGCCTATTAATAGTATCCTAATAAGTAATCCATTTTCACAATTACAAAGGCGTTTAATTATATCTCCTCCAATGTAACCGGGTTAATATTCCTTTTCAGCTGTTCATACAGCATCTGCGCAAGGGAATTAGCTCCCTGTGTTTCCGAGGTCATCTGCGATGCAATCTCCTGAATTGCCGTATCTTTAAAAACATCTACCATGTTGCTTGCATAACTGTCTTCATCGTCATCATCGCTGAATATCTTAGCAGTTTTCTCCATGCTGTTTAGAACCTGCTCCCAGAGATATGCCTCAAACTGCTTACAGACTTCTAAAAGTTCTTCATCATCTGTATCATCCGAATTGGCTGTCTGATTCAATTTATTTTTTAAAGCTTCAGCAGAGGCATTGTTAGCCTGTACCAAATAATCTGTATAACCTGAAAGTCCTGAAATATCCATAATAATTCTCCCTGTTCCCAATCAATTATCGTTTAAGATTGTTTGCGGTATCCATCATGGAATCCGACGTTGTAATCGCTTTGGAGTTCATCTCATAAGCACGCTGCGCCACAATCAGATTTACCATCTCATCCGCAACGGAGACATTGGAACCTTCCAAATAGCCCTGAATAACCTTACTTGGCTGAACATCCGCAGTTGCTTCATTGAGTGCCGCACCACTCGCATCAGTTCTGGCAAATAATGTGTCACCAACTCTCTCAAGACCGCCCGGATTATTGAACTGGAAAAGACCAATTGTAATTCCTATGGGCTGCGCAACATTATTTTCATCCGGATAGCAAATCTCGCCATCCTGTGAAACCGATAATCTACTGGCAACATATGAACGATCTAATGTTATTGCTCTTCCTTCGGTATTGATCACCGGAAGCCCGTCCTGATTAGTCAGCATCATTCCGCCGTTTGTGCCAATTGCCCATGTAAAATCACCGTTTCTGGTATAATATGTCAGTCCGTCTTCTCCTCTTACTGCAAAGAAACCGTCTCCTGAAATTGCAAATGCGGTATCGCTTTCAGATGCAAGCAGACTGCCCTGAGTAAAAATACTATTAATAGAAGATGTACGTACGCCAAGTCCAACCTGTGAAGTTGTAGGCTTGGTATCTCCGTTAGCCGTCGTTGTCTTTGTCTGTAAGGTTTGATAAAGCAAAGATTTAAACTGCGCATTCTGTGCTTTATATCCTGCCGAGTTAACATTTGCAAGATTATTTGCAATCGTATCTACGTTTGTCTGCTGTGCGTTCATTCCGGTTGCTGCAGTCCATAAACTTCTAACCATTTGTTATTCCTCCCTGTTATACATTACTTCTTTCCGTCTTATAACCTACCCGTCTGATTTACTGCATTGTCCAATGTAGAATCATATGTAGTAATTACCTTCTGATTGGCTTCATACTGCCTCTGAATAGTAATCATGTTAACCATTTCCGTTACAACCGATATATTTGACATTTCCAGATATCCCGAATACACATTAGTATCTGCTTCAGTTGTCCTTGCACCCTGCACAGGTTGGAAATAATTTTCTCCGTAACGCTCTAAATAATCATAGTTCTCAAAATCTGTTATCCCTATGGTATCAACATAGGCACCGTCCTGATATATATCTCCAAAACGATCTATTGTAATCGTTTCGTTAGGGTCAAGACGAATTGTTCTTCCACTGTCATTAAGCACATAGTCACCTTCCTGAGTCATCAGATACCCCTGAGTATTCATTGTAAAGTTACCATCTCTGGTATACTTAACTGATGTCTCTCCGGCTTTATTTGTAAACGATATTGTGAAAAATCCGCTTCCGGACAGTGCCAGATCCAATGTATTCCCCGTTTCTTTAAAGGAACCGACCGAATAATCCACATAATTCTCTCCGATCTTAACACCCATGCTCATGCTTCCTAATCTCTTTGACAGATTACCCGCTTCCGAAGTATCTTTTATCTTGTATGCAAGTACCCTGTCAAATGACTGGCTTGTTGCACCTTCCTTCTTAAAACCGTTAGTAGTAGCATTAGCCAAATTGTTAGTCATGGTATCCATTCTGTGCTGCTCATTAATCATGCCTGTATAGGCAGTGTATAATCCTTTAAGCATCTTATCGTTCTCTCCTTATATTAGTCTTCGCGATATCCCGCAAGGAACTCAACGTATTTACCGGTTCCGATCGCAACGGCTGTCATAGGGTCCTCTGCGGTCATAGTATTAATTCCGGTCTTAGCGGCAATCAAATCTTCTAAACCACGCAGTAGGCTTCCTCCTCCTGTCAGGACAATTCCCCTGTCAGCAATATCTGCTGCAAGCTCCGGAGGCGTCTTCTCCAAAACGCTGTGGATTGTCTCAACGATCTGCACCGTTGTTTCATGAAGCGCTTCCTCGGTTTCTTCAGAAGATACTTTTACGGTTCTCGGAAGCCCCGTTACAAGATTACGTCCTCTGACGTCCATATAATCAACTTCCGCCCTCTTATATGCCGAACCAATCCTTATTTTCAAATCCTCTGCCGTTCTTTCACCAATCAGCAGATTATGTTTCTTACGCATGTATCGTACAATTGCCTCATCAAAATCATCACCGGCAATTTTTATTGAAGCGCTGACAACAGTGCCTCCCAAAGAAATGACGGCAATATCGGATGTACCTCCTCCGATGTCGACTATCATATTTCCACATGGTTTGGAAATATCTATACCTGCCCCAATTGCTGCCGCAATCGGCTCTTCTATAATAGATACTTCTCTGGCTCCTGCCTGATAAGTAGCATCCTCTACAGCCTTCTTCTCTACCTCGGTAACTCCGCTTGGTACGCACACCGCAATACGCGGTTTTCTGAAAGACTTCTTACCAAGGGCTTTCTGGATGAAATATTTCATCATTTTCTCTGTTACCTGATAATCAGAAATAACACCCTGACGCAGCGGTCTGACTGCTACGATATTGCCGGGCGTCCTACCCAGCATAAGTCTTGCATCTTCACCAATCGCTTTAATTTTATTAGTATCCCTGTCAAAAGCTACGACAGAGGGTTCTTTAAGCACAACGCCTTTACCTCTGATATAAACCAAAATACTGGCTGTTCCCAAATCAATTCCGATATCCGTATACTGCATTTTCTGTGATCCCCTTTCTCCCGGTATCTATATTAAAGAATTTCCAATTGCTATCAAACTAAACATTTAAACTTACTAATTAGATAAAAATGCGAAGTTCGCTGCATACATTATAACCTAAAGAAAGAGTTTTTCAAATAGATTTAATAATTTTTTTATAAAAAGGTGCAAAAACCAGAACGGTTCCTTCCGTTCTGGTTCCGGCTTCCATGCCTGTAATATTTATCGGCATGTCTTATGATTTTCTTAACCCCTATTTATAAAAAACTGATTTTCTTGCTTTCTCCAACATCTTTTTAACATATATTCCCGTATAAGAGTTCGGATTTTCCGCTATCTGTTCAGGCGTACCCTCCGCAATAACGGTTCCGCCGCCATCGCCGCCCTCAGGCCCCAGATCAATAATATAGTCCGCTGTCTTGATCACATCCAGGTTATGCTCGATTACCACTACCGTATTACCGCCGTCGGAAAGTTTATGGAGAATATTAACCAATTTATGGACATCTGCAAAATGAAGCCCCGTTGTCGGCTCATCCAGAATATAAATCGTTTTACCGGTGCTGCGTCTGCTAAGCTCGGTTGCCAGCTTAATACGCTGCGCTTCACCGCCTGACAAGGTGGTAGACGGCTGCCCCAGCTTCACATAAGAAAGTCCCACATCATACAGCGTTTCAATCTTTCTGCGTATAGAAGGAAGATTTTCAAAGAAAGGCACCGCCTCTTCAACAGTCATATCCAACACGTCATATATATTCTTTCCCTTATATTTAACTTCCAACGTCTCCCTATTGTAGCGCTTGCCGCCGCAAACTTCGCATGGTACATACACATCCGGCAAAAAGTGCATTTCAATCTTAATTATACCGTCGCCACTGCACGCCTCGCATCTTCCGCCCTTTACATTAAAACTGAATCTTCCTTTTCCATAGCCCCTTGCTTTGGCATCGGCCGTAGATGCAAACAAATCCCTTATCTGGTCAAATACTCCCGTATAAGTGGCCGGATTGGAGCGCGGCGTCCTGCCTATAGGCGACTGGTCTATATTGATTACTTTATCAAGCTGCTCTATCCCTAAAATATTCTGATGCTTCCCCGGTATGGTTCTTGCCCTGTTCAAATCCCTCGCCAGGCGTTTGTACAGTATTTCGTTTATTAATGAACTCTTACCCGAACCTGATACGCCCGTGATGCAGGTAAATACGCTCAAAGGAATCTTGACATTAACTTTTTTCAGATTATTCTCTTCTGCGCCTTTAATTGTCAAAAATCCATTGGGTTTTCTTCTTGAGTCAGGCACCGGTATCTGCAGCTTACCGCTTAGATACTGACCTGTTATGGATGCATCTGTCTGCATGATTTCCTCTGCTGTTCCTTGCGCAACTACTTCTCCGCCATGCGAACCCGCTCCCGGACCTATATCCACAATATGATCCGCCGCAAACATAGTATCCTCGTCATGCTCTACCACAACAAGTGTATTCCCCATATCCTTTAAATTCTTAAGCGCCGCTATCAGTTTGCTGTTATCCCTCTGGTGCAAACCTATACTAGGCTCGTCCAGAATATAACAGACTCCGACAAGCCCTGAGCCGATCTGGGTTGCAAGGCGTATTCGCTGCGCCTCACCTCCGGATAATGAAGCCGTAGCTCTTGACAGCGCAAGGTAATCAAGCCCCACCTCTATTAAAAATCCCACTCTCGCTCTTATTTCTTTTAAAATCTGTTTACCAATCAATTCCTGCTGTTTAGTCAGATTCATGTTTCCTATAAATTCATGTAAAACCTTAATCGACATGGATGTCACTTCATAAATATTCTTATCACAGACAGTTACAGCTAACGACTCTTTCTTAAGACGCATCCCCTTACACTCCCTGCAGGGTGTTATCCTCATAAAAGACTCATACTCCTGCTTAGTGATTTCGGACGCAGTTTCCCTATATCTTCTCTCTACATTCTTAATCAAGCCTTCAAATGCAATCGGATATACGCCTTCTCCGCGCTGTCCCTTATAATGTACATTTACCTTCTTTCCGTCAGTTCCGTAAATGAGCATCTTCTGTATGTCCTCAGAAAGCTCGCCAAACGGTGTCTCAAGAGAGAATTTGTATTCCTTGGCCAGCGCCTGCAAAATGGCATTGGTAAAACTTCCTTCGCTTCCGCTCGACTGCCATCCCAGAACAATAATCGCACCATCCTTTATACTCACACTCTTATCCGGAATCATCAAATCCACATCGAATTCCATCTTGTATCCCAGACCGAAACATTCCGGACAGGCGCCAAAAGGATTATTAAAAGAGAAACTCCTCGGTTCTATCTCACCCACACTGACTCCGCAGTCCGGACAGGAAAAGCTCTCACTGAAAGTAATCGGTTCCCCGTCTATTACATCCAGGATCATCAATCCATTTGCAAGACTGAGTACATTTTCTATGGAATCAGTTAAACGTCTCTCTATGCCCTCCTTTACAACAAGCCTGTCCACAACTATTTCTATATTATGCTTAATGTTTTTTTCTAACTTGATCTCTTCCGATAATTCATATAAATTACCATCTACCCGAACTCTTACATAACCGCTTTTCTTAGCTCTGTCAAATACCTTGGCATGCTCGCCTTTGCGTCCCCTGACTACCGGTGCAAGAAGCTGAATCTTCGTTCCCTGAGGCAGGGCAAGAATCTGATCCACCATCTGATCTACTGTCTGCCTCTTAATTTCCTTACCGCAGTTAGGACAATGCGGAATACCTATTCTGGCATAAAGCAGACGAAAATAATCATAAATTTCCGTAACCGTACCTACCGTAGAACGCGGGTTACGATTAGTGGATTTCTGGTCTATGGATATCGCCGGAGAAAGTCCTTCAATCTTTTCAACATTAGGCTTCTCCATCTGCCCAAGGAACTGCCTTGCGTATGATGACAGCGACTCCATGTACCTTCTCTGGCCTTCCGCGTAAATAGTATCAAATGCAAGTGAAGATTTTCCCGAACCCGAAAGTCCCGTCAAGACCACAAATTCATTTCTCGGTATATCCACATTAATGTTCTTAAGATTATGTTCATTTGCGCCCCTGATTTTAATGTATTCTTTGGGGCGCATTTTTATCGACTCTGCCATTTTGTAATTACCATGCCTTTCATTTATCTTTGCCATCAATATATGTTTGTTAAATTATTGTCAAAATTCACAAACCCACGCTGATCATTGACCATCAATATCGCGTAACAGTTTCTTCAAGTCCACCATCTTATCACGAAGTTCAGCAGCAGCTTCGAAGTTTAAGTCTGCGGCGGCTTTCTTCATCTTCTTTTCCACATCCTTAATAAGTTTCTCTAATTCTTTCCTGTCCATAGATTCAGGATCTTTCTCAAAGCGCAGCTCTTCCTTGGCAATCACCTTGGAAATACTGATCAGATCCCTGACAGCTTTCTTAATTGTCTGTGGCGTTATTCCATGTTCTTCATTATATTTCTGTTGCAATTCACGTCGTCTGTTGGTCTCGGATATAGCGTTTTTCATCGAATCCGTCATCTGGTCTGCGTACATTATGACATGACCGTCAGAATTTCTCGCGGCACGTCCTATTGTCTGTATAAGCGACGTTTCCGAACGAAGGAAGCCCTCTTTATCAGCATCCAGAATAGCCACCAGTGAAATCTCCGGAATATCCAGACCCTCTCTCAGAAGATTAATTCCCACGAGCACATCAAAAACATCCAGACGCATATCCCTGATGATTTCCGCACGCTCCAACGTATCAATATCCGAATGGAGATACTTCACACGAATTCCTACATCATTCATGTACTGTGTCAAATCCTCTGCCATACGCTTTGTAAGCGTTGTAACCAGAACTTTATTCTTATTCTCTACTTCTTTATTAATTTCCGATATCAGATCGTCAATCTGCCCCTCTACCGGACGCACATCCACTTTCGGATCCAACAGTCCCGTCGGACGGATGATCTGCTCGGTACGGAACAATTCATGTTCAGCCTCATAATCGGAGGGAGTTGCCGATACGAATAGCATCTGGTCTATATGCTGTTCAAACTCTTCAAAATTAAGCGGTCTGTTATCCAACGCCGAAGGCAGGCGGAAACCATAATCTACAAGCGTTGTCTTTCTTGAACGATCTCCTGCATACATACCACGTACCTGCGGAATCGTCATATGAGATTCATCTATTATTATCAGATACTCACCCTTAAAGTAATCCATTAAGGTAAAAGGCGTTGCCCCCTGAGGCATATTGTTAAGATGCCTTGAATAATTCTCAATTCCCGAACAAAAACCGGTTTCACGCAGCATCTCAATATCAAAATTCGTCCGCTCCGCTATCCTCTGTGCCTCTAGCAGCTTATCCTCACCCTTAAAATATTTTACACGTTCTTCCATTTCTTTTTCAATATTTTTACAAGCAAGATTAATCTTCTCCTGTGGCACAACATAGTGAGATGCAGGAAAAATCGCAATATGCTCCAGTGTAGCATGAACTTGTCCGGTTAAAGGATCGGTCTGCGCAATGCGATCAATCTCATCTCCGAAAAATTCAACTCTTATCAGATAGTCGCCGCCCTCTGCCGGATATATTTCCAGCACGTCACCTCTCACGCGAAAACATCCGCGATCCAAGTCCATATCATTCCTTGTATATTGTATATCAATCAACCCTCGGATTACCTGATCCCTGTCCTTAATCATTCCCGGACGCAGCGACACTATCATCTCCTCATAGTCATCCGGACTTCCAAGTCCGTAAATACAGGAAACGCTCGCAATTACGACTACATCTTTACGTTCTGTAAGAGATGCCGTAGCAGAAAGCCTCAATTTATCAATTTCGTCATTAACCGAGGAGTCCTTGGCAATATAGGTATCGGTGGAAGGCACATATGCTTCCGGTTGGTAATAATCATAGTAGGAAACGAAGTATTCTACCGCATTTTCAGGGAAAAATTCCTTGAACTCACCGTAAAGCTGTGCCGCCAGCGTCTTATTATGGGCAATGACCAAAGTAGGCTTGTTGAGCGCCTGTATGATGTTCGCCATGGTAAAGGTCTTACCGGAGCCGGTGACGCCCAGCAAAGTCTGGAATTGGTTACCTTTTTTGAAACCCTCCACCAAAGCTTCAATTGCCTGCGGCTGGTCGCCGGTAGGGGCGTATTCTGAAACTAATTTAAAATGATCCATAATAGTCTTCCCATACTGTGTTTTCGTCCATTATACCAAAGAAAAGAACAAAAGTACATACAAAAATCGAACTTTTGTTCTTTTCAATATCCTGTCTTTTCAAACCTCTATCTGATTCATCACTTTACCAATGCCATCATGGAATACAAGATCTGCCTTACCTTCCATCTTTGTTTTGCCTTTATTGATGATCACAAGATACTTCCCATGATACATATGCGCAAGCTGCGCTGCGCTTCCTACCTCCAGTGATGTGCCGCCAATTATCAGACAATCCGCATACCTTATGAGTGCGACAGCTTCTTCGTATGCTCTTTGTGGCAGGAACTCTCCGTACAAAGTCACATCAGGACGTATCATCCTGCCACATTTTGGACAGTGTGGTATATCCTCTGTATTCTCAAAAATAAACTCCATCCCATATTCTACATGGCAGCTTACACAATAACAGCGGAGCGCACTTCCATGAATCTCCCATACCTTATTACTTCCTGCTTTCTGATGTAATCCATCAATATTCTGGGTAATAATTCCATCCAGCTTTCCCTTTAGCTCCATTTCAGCCAATTTCTTATGGGCATCATTGGGCGCTACATTCCGACAATCCAGATTTCTTCGGAAATAGGCGAAAAATATCTCCGGCTTCTTATCAAGGCAATCATAGCTGAGTAGATATTCAGGTTTATAATTCCGAAACTTGCCGCCCTTCTTATTATATAGCCCGTTCTTGCTCCGGAAATCCGGTATCCCGCTCTCTGTAGAGACACCTGCTCCGCCAAGAAAAACGATATGTTTCGATTCTTCTATAATCTCGTTCAACGCATCTATTTTCTGCTCGCCATTCAACGTACGGAAAAATTTTGCTTTTTCTCTCTGTGATGAAAACTCCGGCAGCATCATATCAAATCTCCATATTATCTTATACCACAATAATCTTATAAGTTTTCTTCACTCCGCTTCCGTCTAAAGCTTTAACGGTAATTGTAGTTTGACCTCTCTTTAACGTGTATAAATCATAGTAACCGGGAGCCACGTATACTAAAGACACAATGTCCGGATTTCCAACTTCAATAGCAACTTCAGGACAAACCGACTCAGCATTATCATATGGATACGGAGATTCATTGTATAGTACAGTAACATCATCATATTTGCGATTTACATAAAATCTAGTACTAATCAAACTGCTCTCCCAAAAACCATAAAGTTTTAAGGTTTTAATCGGATTGTAAACATATACGACATATTGTGCGCTTAATCCGCTGCCGTCATTTGCTACAGCTTTAATAGTTGCTTTTCCGATTTTGACTCCTTTTACATTACCGCTCTTATCAACAGTTGCAACAGTCGGATTCAAAGACGTCCATGCCACTTTTTTAGATGATACAGGACCGAATCCTTCTTCAAATACAGCCGATAACTTTGTTTTTTTACCTATAGCAACAGAATTACTAAAACCAGCCTTTGAAGTTATTGCCAGACGCGAAGGCGGATTAACAACCTTTATTGTACATGAGGCGCTCTTTCCGTTAGCGGCTTTACAGGTAATTTTAGCAGTGCCCGTAATCTTACCCGCTTTAATTGTAGCTGCAGCTCCGTTTTGTGTTACGGTTGCAACACTCGTATTGCTGCTGATAAATTCAACGTCTGAGCCCTGCCCTCCTGTAATAGTTGCTGAAATATTAATTGATGTCGTGGAGCTATAATTTCCGGCTACTCTGAATATAGTACCTGATTTATTATCTAACTGAATTTTGGTAATTTTAACTTCGGAAATCTTTATGTTTTTCGTTGCTTTAAGCCCGCTTCCATCTTTGGCCATGGCGGTAATTGTATAAGCGCCAGAGGTCGCATTTTTTGCAGCTTTTACTGTTCCATTACTTACAGTTACCCCTTTATCTGCAGGTGATACGGACCAGTCGAGCTTCTTATTAGCGGCATCTCTATTGACTAATACAGTCAATTTGATAGACTTTCCTTGAGCAAGAAGAGACAAACCATCTATGCTCAACTTTGTTAATTTTTTCCCTACTGTCAATGTAAAAGTAGCTTTTTTACCGCTTCCGTCGTTGGCGGCTGCAGTAATAACGGCTTTACCGACTCCTACTATTTTTATATTACCATGCTTAGTCCCATCAATTTTCGCTACCTGCGTATTGCTGCTGGAAAAAACAACTTCATTAACAAGGCTTTGATTTTCCTTATTATCTGTGCCGGTAACTTTCAACAAAGGAGCTAAATCGTAATCTGTTACAGCATTAGTTATTACTGCGCTTTTCTGTACTTTGCCAGCTTCGTTTTTAAAAGCAACAGAGCTTATCGTAGCAGTATCTTTGACTGTAATTTTAAAAGCAACTTCTGTTGCTTTGCTTTCTTGATCTGCAGACTTTGCGGTTATAGTATAAGTACTGCCAACTACGGCAGATTTAGTTGCGGTTACCTTTCCGCTTGTGGTTACTGAAACTTCACTTGGCGCTGAAGATGTCCATGTGACTTTCTTATTAACGGCATAAGACGGCTCTACTTCCGCTTTAAGCGTCATACTTTTACCCTTTAATAATACATTCTGGCCCGTAATAGTGATTGCCGTTGCATGCGGTTTAAAGGTATAGGTGATAGACGCAGGCTTACTTACCATTCCGCATGCATTTACTGCAATTGCTTTAACAGTTATTTTAGCGCTTCCGCTTATGGAGAAAGCTTTTTCATATTTTTGGGCGTTATCGCTTAAGATGCCGTTTTTATATGTAGGATTTTTTCCGTCAGTACTATAATAAATAACATCTGTCGTTGATGCAGGTTTAATAGATACACTTAAGCTGGCGCCGTTGACAGTTTTATCAGTCTGCACAAATGCAGGCGCTTTTGGCGCTGCTGTGGACACAGGAATATTAAGGGCTTTTGCAAGCGATACAATGCCTGCGGCTCCGCCGCTTCCTGAAATTTTACCTTTGTTCATTTTGCTAATAAGGGCATTGACTCTTGCCTTACCGGTTTTGTTGCGGATACTCTCATCAGCTGATAAAATTACTGCTGCCGTACCGCTGACAACCGGAGTTGCCTGCGAAGTACCGCTCATTTTTTCATAACCACCAGATTTAGATGTTGAAAAAAGAGACAAACCGGGCGCGCTTAGGTTTACCCATGAACCATAATTTGAAAAATAGGTTCTTCCCTTATTTTCATCTACGGCGCCCACGCAAAGCGAATTTTTGTAACATGCAGGATAACATTTTACTTTACTTCCGTCATTGCCGGCTGCAGAAATTACGATAATACCTGCATTGTATGCTTTATTGATAGCCTCGTCATATTCTTTTAAATAGCCGGGACCGCCAAGACTCATGTTGATTATATCTACTTGTTGTGCTACAGCATGATTGATTCCTCTGATTATAGCAGCCGCCGTGCCCGCGCCGTTGGAGGCAAGAACCCTGATATTATATATTGATGCTTCGGGTGCAATACCTGCGCCTCCCTTTCCGTCGATTTTAGCAGCAGCCAAACCTGCCACATGCGTACCATGGCCATGACCGTCGCCTGCATCTGTCGTTTGAGATGATGTGAAATTATAATTGTAAACAACATTTAAATCCGAATGCGAAGAATTAACACCTGTGTCCAGAATAGCAATTTTGATTCCCTGTCCTTTATAACCGGCATTCCATGCATAAGTGGAACCTACCATCGCATGCTGGTACTGATAATTTGCGCTTGTAGGATCGAGATATGGATCGCTGTAAGCTTTAACTGCTTCCTCATAAGCATCATCATTTGCATAAACTTCATCGGGTACATCAACATCAGCAGCATCATCAATATCTATATCTTCATCTATGTCACCGCATATCTTATATATATAATTGGGCCATGCCGGAGGAAGGACAACATCCGTTGACTTAGCTGCTACAGTTAAAGCATGGGATACACTTATGTCTTCCGGAAGTATCAAAACACCGATACCTTCAACAAAATCTTTGAGTTCGGCGCCATAAGCGGCAGCAATTTTCTCTGCTTCTGCCAATGTATTTGCAGCAAATAACAATTCTCTGTTTACATAGTCTGTTCCCTCAATTCCACTGTTAATTTCATCAAGATGAGCCGCCAGATCATTTCTGTCCTCAAGCTGTTTCGCGCTCAAAGCAGAGTTAACCAATCCGGGGAATTCTTCTTCGGACTCGGTATCTGAAGCCTGCTCCGAATCAACTTCTTCTGAATCCAAGTCGTCAGTTTCTGAATTGCTTTCAATACCTGAATCCTGAATATCAGCATTATTATCTTCCATACCATCATCAGTTTCTGTATCCGTATCAGAATCTGAATTGTCATTATCTTGGAAAGCCAAACCACTGTCATTTTCTATGTCTGAATTATCAATATTTCCTGACTCTAAACCGGTGCTGTTATCATCTTTTTTATCTCCTGTTTCAGAATCTGTATTCTCCTCCCCTTCTACCGAAGAAGAATCTGTATTGTTTTCGGTTTCTACAGTGCTGTCATCTGTTTCTGTGGCATCTGATTCCTGCGTGATATCTTCTGTTTCCATAACAGTGAGATCAATATTGTCGGCGTTATCCGCTGCAAGTATGTCTGCTGTAGGCATAAATGCCATTGCACCTGCTAAAAGCAAGGCAAGCGCTCTTTTACTTAATTTTCCCATCGTATCTTTCCTTTTCATTTATAAATCTAAAATGCTTTTAGTGTGTTATTAATTGACAGCTCTGTCAGTTTTTTATTTTTTCCTATTTCAAGGATTTCATCATATGATTTGTCAGTTTGAAAAACGGCAATTTTTTCACTATAGCTTATTAAATCAATTTCATAATCCTCAGCCAGTTTTTCAGCTTCTTCTTTTGAATCAGCCATACCAATCAATTCCAGTTTGTCCTGCTGTATAGGAACGGAATCAAGTTGAGCATCTCTTCTTATAGGTTTTATCCAAAAGGCCGCACCAAGACCTGCCACTACAACAACAGCAAGAATGCCGATCAAAACTATACTTTTTTTCACTTTAATATAAATGTCTCCTTTCCGAACGAAAATTTGAGTTAGAGATAATTTTATGATAACACAAAGAAATTTGTTTCGCTACAGATTTCGCACTTAAAACATAAATTGGAAAAACGCTGGTAATGAGAAAAACAGGCGATATATCCACCTGCCAGGGATATATCGCCTATTTTATAATTCAATATTAATTAGCTTTTATTTTACTTCTATTTTGCAGTGAAAGCTTTGATAAATTTCTTGGAAGCATTATTCGTCATATTACTACCTTTAGCCGTAATTAATGCATAATACTTTGTCTTTGCCTTTAACGCCAAAAATGATACTTCCTTTGTGCAGTCCTTATCAGAATAATACGTTATTGTGTACTCGGCTTTAGTCAAATCATTTTTACCAAGCTTTACTGTTTCCTTAACCTTAGGTGTCAGCGGCTTATTACTTAGTGCCAGCGTAACTTTTGCTTTGTTAATCTCGCATTGACTAATTGTATACTTAGTATCAGGCACTGCGTATTCGCCAGTGTAGTTACCTATACCCCGAACCGCCAATGTATACTCTCCCGCATTTACAGGATTAGTTGTTGTTGTACTTCCTGTTTTATATACAATTTGGTAATCTGTATTTACCTTTAATCCTGTTTTCTTCTTGGTGTCATTAACATATTTCACTGTGGTTTTTGCGGGATTGCCTACAGCACTATATACATTTGATGCCTTATTAAGCTTAAATTCAATATGGCTGCTGTCTATTGCCAACGGCTTAATCGTAAAATCATATTGAACCTCTCCGCCGTATTTTCCTGTACCTGATATGATAACAGATGCTGTACCGGCATTTTTATTATTCAAATAGGTGGTTTTAAACTTTACAGCTTTATCTGCAGTTGACTTCTTAGTAACTTTTGGTGCAACTGCTTTTCCTGTGTAAGCAATGGAATAATTTGTCGTATCTACGCCAGCTTTTGCCCAGTCAACTTCAAACATATCGCCTGTTATTATATCGCCTACGTTTACCTTAACAGTAGCTTTTTTACCGCCAAATTCTAAAGTGATAACTGACGAACCGGCTTTCTTAGGAGTAATTACAGCCGTAATCGTATTACCTGTCAATGTTGCTGTTACACCTGCGATATCCTCTTTAGATGATTTAGCTTTAACATTGCTAAATGCTGCTGCTTTTTTAGCACTGCTTATCGGAAGTGCATTTGCCACCATCTGTTGTGCTGTATAAGGCGATTGTGTCCCCACATCAACAATGAATGATAATGTTTTTGAATTATTATCGGTAGCGGTAGGCAAAGCCAATGATAAATTATCAGTTGCTTTTCCTGTTCTGGCTGAAAGGATATTCTTTACCTGATATACTTTTACCGTACACTGTGCACTCAGTTCAATTCCGGCTGTAGCTAATGTTGACAGCCTAATAATTGCCGTACCCGGTGCGACTGCGGTAACATTACCCTTTTTATCGACTTTGGCAACACTTGTATTGCTGCTGGTCCATGTTGAATATGTATTATTAATTTCTTTATTATCACATGAAAGCTTAATCTTCTGTTTTACTGCTAAATCCACATTTGTTTCGTTAAGTTTTATTGCTTCTTTTATAGCCTGATATTTTGTAGTACTCAGATCAGGGAATTTAAAACCATTTGCCTGTCCTGCATATTTTTTGCCGTCCGGCAAATGATACGGATCTCCTGCGGATAACAAATAGTTTTTCGTTGAAGACTTAGATGCATCAGATGCACTTTCAGACGGATTGTTCCATGTAGAATCCAATAAGTACCAGTTTAAATCGGGCATCTGCACATAATTCCATGCATGTCCTCCGGAAGTTGCACCATCAGTTGCAACACCAGTGACATACATATTGGGAATTCCTACAGCATCCAGAAGTCTCGACATTGCCTTTGCGTAGCTCTCACATACTGCATATCCTTTTAATAATGCACCATATGCGGAATGACAATAATAGTATACATCGACCCCTTGGGTATTATTTACACCGCCGGGTGTATTATAATAATTATTCTCACAGATCCACTTATCAAAATATTCTACTACGCCATATGCCGGTAGTGTAGAGTAGTTGTCTATAGCATACTTCTGTGCTGCTGCAACTAATGTGTTAACTTTTGCATTTGCCTGTTCATCAAGCGCTACTGAATAATAGTTTGACTTCTCAATTGTAACAGTACCTGATAAAACTTTTCCGGATAACAAATCATATTTACTTTCTACATTAGTTGTGCCTCCGGTTGCCATCCAATCTACTTTCTCTGGATAAGTAAGTTCTACAGCTGATATAGCACTCATTATTGCATTATTCATGGCAGTCTTACCACTACCTTTTGCATTAAATACATTTGATGGTAAATTAAATTTAGTGTTTCCTGTAGTGAGACTTTTCTTTGCTGCATTATATACTTTTAATGCATTAGCGTTTAACTGTTTGCTAAAATATGATTCTGTTGGCAATGTGGCATTGATGGTATAATTCATACCATATCCTAAGTCAATTACATCTAAATTCAGCTCATCAGCAAGTTCTACCTGTTCATTCTCTATAACAGGGATTAATTCCATATTTTCTGCTTTGAGTTCAGCAGGTGCATCCTCTGACGGTTCTTCTGCAGCTGAGTCATCAGTTTCCGCCTCTTCTACAGTTAAGTCATCCCCTGTTTGGTCATCTGTTACTAAGTCGCCATTTTCCAAATCATCATTAGGGATTTCTTCTGTTGAATCGTCAACTGTAACTTCTTCAGATTCATTTTCTGTTACTTCTTCTGTACCTGATTCTGTTTCTGAGCTCTCATCAGATGTTGTTTCATCAATTATTGTTTCTGATTCATTTGTTTCATTCTCTTCTGCATCGGTATTTTCTGAATTTGTAATTTCTGTACTGTCAACATCAGCACTATCCTCAGATGTATCTTCAGCTTCCGCACTTTCCTCTGTTTCAGATGCCAATGCTTCTTCTACGAGTTCTTCCTGTGCTTCAGCAAGCATAATTCCCGGAATCTGATATGAGAAGTTCAAAAGTCCGTCTTCATCTACAGCAATAACTATATTCTCTATTCCATCTGCTAACCATTCTGCAGCAGTATCACAAAAATCAATATATTCTTCCTGTGCTTCAGTATCAAATGCTGCTACAGTATTCGCCGACAGATATGCTATATCATCATATGTAACGCCGTCACTTCCGACTACTTTTCCTTCGCTATTTACATTAAAATTACTGTAATCTGCTGCTAAAGCAACAGCATTAACCTTCTCGTCAAAAGTAACTGTCTGATTTACATCGGCAGTTTCCGTTTCATCATTAGTATTGTTGTCTGTCCCGGCAGCCTCATCCGTTCCAGCAACCTCGTCTGTTTCGGCAGCCTCGTCTGCCTCATCAAGATTTGATTCTTCCTCTTGCAAAAGCTCGTTTTCACCCAGCTCTGCGGCATTTGCAACTGTCAATGGCAATCCTGAAATCACCAATGAAAGCGAAAGTATCATAGATACAATTTTTTTCTTCACTGTTTTCCCTCCTAAATTAATAAAAACAATATACAGTTTCCAGATATTAATATATAGAATCTGATCAATATATTAATACCTATTGTAAGTAAATATTATAAACTTTTTTAAACTTTTTACAAGAGAATTTTACAATTTATTTATAATATAATTGACATTAAGATATCTTTTTGATATTATTTTAGAAAATTTTTTAGTAAAAATAAGGAGGATTGGTATTGTGAAATATTTATATGTATTACTTTTTCTATTGATAGGTACAGTCTGCTGTGCCTGCGGTGCTAATACAGTCTCCAATTCCTCACTCAAAGAAGATAGCGAACAATTCGAATCAGTTCAACGCCCCGCTCCGAAAGAATACACTCTTGAGGAATTGACAGATCAAACTGCTGATTTTCGTGACTATATAGTTAATTTCTACCAGCAAGTGCAAGAACTTGCACAAGATGACGAATCCTATGATTCCGGAAAAAAACTTGCCAAAGAGGTTGCGGAACAATATGGAGAACGTATCACCGAACTTGCCGATATTGATTTTACCGGGATGACGGAGGACGAACTTAAGGAGTACCAAAGCGAGTTTGCATCACTTACCACAGTTATCAGAGAAGCGAAGGATGCGCTGACGTTAGGCTAGCATAGAGTGGCATTGCCGACATTTCATTTTTACTGCTTTGTCATCATCCTCTTCACTTCTTCCACTGCACGCTCCAACTGATTATCCACACCCTCATCATAATACGCATCTGCATCGAACTCACATTCAATATCCGGTTCAATTCCAATATTATGAATATTATTTCCCTTAGGTGTATAATATGCGCTGACTGTCAGTTTAAGGGCGGTTCCGTCAGTAAGCGGCAAGACGCGCTGTACTATGCCTTTTCCAAAAGTCTTGGTTCCGATCAGCGTTCCTTTACCGTAATCCTTAACGGCGCCGGCGAGAATTTCAGATGCACTGGCAGAATTACCGTTTACCAATACAACTAACGGTATCTTTAATTCATTGTCGCCGTCACAGCTATATTCTGTCCGCTTGCCGGAGCGGTCTTCGGTATATACTATAAGTCCCTCCGGAAGAATCTGTCTTGCAATATCTACTACTACGGAAAGGCTTCCACCCGGATTACTGCGCAGATCAAGTATCAGGCCTTTGGCCTCGTTTCCTTTTATAACCGACAGTGCTTCCACAAACTGGTCATAGGTCACCTCATCAAACTCTGTTATCTGAATATAAGCGATTCCATTGTCCTTCATTTCATATTTGACAGTAGGGGATTCTATCTGCTTTCTGACAACATCCATTTCCAGATAGTCCTCTTCGCCCTCTCTGTAAATCGTAAGATGTACGGTTGTTCCTTCTTCTCCCTTAATCATTGCGACTATCTCTGATAATTCCAACCCTTGGGCAGGTTCACCATCTACCAGATAAATAAGGTCATTCTCCCTTAATCCTGCTTCCTGTGCAGGAGTATTCTCTATAACTCCGCTGATTTTACCGCAGCCGGTTTTGCTGTCAATACTCACATACGCACCGATGCCGTAATATACGCCCTCCGTATCCCGCATCAATTCTTCCCATTCTTCCTGCGTATAATATACGGAATATGGATCGCCTAATGAATCAACCATACCGGCGTACATTCCTTCTATCATACTATCAGTATCAATATCTTCTTCGTTATAATAATACTCGTCAATAACCTTCTCTATTGATTCTAACTTAGTAATCGAATCATCATTGACTACGCTCTGCGCGGATGCTCCCTCTGCACTGGTCTGTTTACTTCCTCTCAAATGCAAAATATCAGCGACTTTGACACCGGCATAAACACTGCCTGCCACAAGTACACTGATTACAATTCCGGTAAGCATACCGACAAGAAACATTCCTTTAGTCCGATGCTGTTCCTGTTTCGAGCTATCTGGATACAAATTATTTTCAGCTCCCTGATTCATTTCACTATTATTACTACTATATCCATAATTATCCAAAATCATTCATCTCCATTGACATCTATTTCAACTTATAAAGCTTTAACTTATATAATTCCATGGACTCACGTAGCTCCCGTTAAGACGCACGCCGAAATGCAAATGATTACCGGTTGAACGTCCGGTACTTCCTACAGATGCAATTTTCTGCCCTTTAGTAACCGTCTGACCACTAGATACATGCAGCGCGGAGGCATGCATGTATATTGTATACAATCCGTCTCCATGGTCTATCATTATGTAATTGCCCATAGAAGAACTGTACGCAGCAGCTACAACATCCCCATCATATGCCGCCAGAATTGAAGAACCATACGGCGCCGCCATATCAAGACCATTGTGAAATTTCTCAACTCCAAGCGTCGGATGCATACGGTTTCCATATTCGTCCGAAATCCTTGTATATGAAGGACATGGCCACGCAAACATACCACCGTCATAGGTTCTTGCCGCAACATTTGCCGCAGCAAGTCTTGCCTTTTCTTCCGCAACTGCCTTTTCCAATGCGGCTATTTCCGCATTCTGGGCAGCAATCTCATCTTCATACTCCTTAATTGCAGCTTCTTTGGTGGAAATATCCGATGATAAGGAGAGAAGCTGTGCTTCCTTCTCATCAATTAAAGTATTTATATTTTTTTCTTCTTCTTTGACATTAATCCTTGCTTCCTCAAGCACTTCTTTCTGTGCCTCAAGCTCTTCTTTGCACACTGCAATAAGCTCAGCAGTCTTTACATATTCATCCAGCTGATTGGCGTCATAGGCAACTAACGCCTCAATGTAGTCAGCCTTATTCATCATATCGGTAACGCTTTCCGATGAAAAGAACAGATTCATATAAAGCGTATTACCCTGCTCATACATGAACTGGATGCGCTTCTTCATAGCTGCATACTGTTCCTCCTGCTGTAAAATAGCATCATTTAATTCTTCGGTCGTCACTTCAATTTCCAGGGTTTTTTTATCAATTAATTCATTATATTCAACAATTCTCTCCTGAATGTTATTAAGTTCCGTATCCAGATTGGTAACATATGTGACAAGATCATTTTTGGACTTCTCAAGGCCTTTCTTAATTGCTTCTATATCGCTCAAGCCACTCTTAAGCTTCTCAACCTCTTTCCTTGCCGCTGCTATTTCAGCCTCTTTTTCCTTAATGCTGTCATTATCATCCGCAGCAGCGATATTAGAAGGAAAAACAAACGCTATAGCGATACATATTAATATTAATAATGCCTTCTTTAAATATTTCATCTAAGCCCACTGCCTTTCGCCAGCCATTTACAAAATGCTACACTCTAAGATGCTTTCTTACCGTAACAATACTTCCAAGGAAACCTATTCCCACTCCGATTCCAAGTGAAACCGGGGTAAGTACATTGAAAACCTCCTGTACCGTCAGAAAACTCAAGAAATTTATAAGCGCAGGAAATCTCTCTACTATATAATCCATTACCGTATTATACAAAAAATAGATTATTACAAGCGGAATACCCGCACCAATCAGTCCTATGATCATACCCTCAATTACAAACGGCGATCTGACAAAGAAATCTGTTGCGCCTATATATTTCATAATATTAATTTCTTCTTTTCTTACTGAAATACCAATAGTAACAGTATTACTTATAAGGAAAATTGAAACTGCAAGCAAAATAGCGATAATTCCAATCGAAACATAAGCTATTAAAGCATTTATGCCGGTCAAGGTAGTGGCGGCTATTTCAGAATAGTTAACCTCCCTGACTCCGGATATGGATTTAAGGTAAGTTACAAGAGCCGACTGCATGGAAACATCGTTTAAATTAATCTGATAGTTTGCGGACTGCGGAATGGGATTTTCCGTAAAACCGTCTGCATATTCACGAAGATAATCCGTCTTAAAGCTCTCCCATGCTTCATCTGCCGAAACAAAGTGGATACTTGCTACCTCCGGCCTCTTAGCTATCAATTGACCGATTTCCTCTATCCTGGAATCCTCAAGCCCTTCATCAAAGAACACGCTTACCCCAAGCACCTGCTCGGCATTTCTTACAATATGTTGGAAATTAGTAATAACCGCATAGAACAATCCAAACAAAAATAAACATGAACTTATAGTTGCAATGGAAGCAAGCGTAAACGATTTATTTCTAAAAAGATTACGAAAGCCCTGACGGATTGTATAGAATAACGTGCTAATCCTCATCTATATATCCTCCTTTTTCCTCATCGCTTACTATAACTCCTTTTTTAAGCGTAACTACCCTCTTCTGCATAGCGTTTACGATTTCCCTGTTATGCGTAACGACAAGTACCGTAGTTCCGTTTTCGTTAATCTGTTCAAGGAGTTTCATAATTTCCCATGAATTCTTAGGGTCAAGGTTACCCGTAGGTTCATCCGCCAGAAGGATTGTAGGATTATTAACTAACGCCCTTGCCAGCGCCACTCTCTGCTGCTCACCACCGGAAAGCTGCCTGGGTCTGGCCTTGTACTTACCGGCAAGTCCCACAATCGCAAGTATGCTAGGCACATTCTTTCTGATTTCCTTATTGGACTTTTGTACAATCCTCTGCGCAAAGGCTACATTCTCATACACATTTCTATCCTTGAGCAGTCTGAAGTCCTGAAATACAATTCCTATATTGCGCCTGAATTTAGGAATCTTCCGGTGTTTTATTCTGGCAAGGTCATAACCCATTACATTGATATCACCACTGGTTATTGTCAACTCTCTGAGCAAAAGCTTGATAAGGGTAGATTTGCCGGAACCGCTATCGCCTACTATAAAAACAAATTCCCCTCTGTTAATATGAAGATCAACGTCCTTAAGCGCCGGTGCGCCCGTTGAATATGCCTTACTGACATTGTTTAAGGAAATAATTTCTTTATTGTCTGACGCGGTCCTTTTAGTTCTCCTATTTGCAGACACATCCATTTATAATTCCTACTCCTTTCGCAGTTATGTTGCTTAAATTTAATATTTATAATTTTAATAATCAAAATGTTCCATATACTTCATATATTTAACTACCATAAGTGCAATTTTAAACGTAATTGCGTCTTCAAAAACCCTAAGATCCAAACCAGTGCTTTTTTCAAGTTTATCCAGACGATATACCAATGTATTCCTATGTATAAAAAGCTGTCTGGAAGTCTCTGACACGTTCAGGCTGTTTTCAAAGAACTTGTTAATGGTCACTAAAGTCTCTTCGTCAAATTCATCCGGATTTTTGCCGTCAAAAATTTCTTTAATAAACATCTTACAAAGCGGAATAGGCAGCTGGTATATAAGCCTTCCGATACCAAGCTCACTGTAAGCGACTACATTCCTCTCCGCAAAGAATATCTTGCCGACGTCAAGCGCCATCTTCGCTTCTTTATAAGAACGGCTCACTTCTTTAATTTCACTTACAACGGTGCCGTATGCTATCCTTACATTTTTCAAATGCTCTTTTTCCAAATAGGTTGTCATTCCTACTGCGGCTTTCTCAATTTCTTTTCTTCCGTCTGCGTCTGACAAACTTTTAACAATGATTACATTTTTCTCATCTACTGCCGTAACAAAATCATGGCTGTTGCTTCCGACATAAGACCTCATAAGCTCTAAAACATTGCTGTCCTTGGCGTTATCCGTCTCGATGATCATTGCTATACGTCTATCGTCCGTCTGAATATGCAGTTTCTTGGCACGGCTGTATATATCTACCAACAGCAGATTATCCAATAAAAGATTTTTAATAAAATTATCCTTGTCAAACCTTTCTTTATATGCGACCAAAAGATTTTGAATCTGGAAAACGGACATCTTTCCGATCATATAAATGTCCTCACCGATTCCCTGTGCTATAAGTATATACTCAAGCTGCTGCTCGTCAAATATTTTAAAATACTGATAGCCCTGTATTTCCTGCGCATCTGCCGGCGACTTCGCGAAATCTGCCGCGGGCTTCTCGCATTTCTCCATCTCATCTGAAGTCATAGCCACCGGCTTTCCGTCGATATCCATAACGCAAAGCTCCACACGCGCAATTGCTTTTAATCCATCAATAGTGTTCTGTAAAATCTGATTTGAAATCATACTAATTTCACCCCTTGTCACTAGTTCAATACTTTCCCCAATAAATACTGTTATAACATTTGTACAAGATTTCTAACAGCTTTATTCTGCAAAATACCACATTCGTCTTATATTTTAATATATTTTAACAATAAAATCTACCTTAAATCATTATTTTTTTGTGTATTTTTGATTATTTTGACATTTTTTGATAAAAAAACGCCTTAGACAATTTCCATAAATAAACAACGGACAGCGCGTATTGCGAGCTGTCCTTATGCTAAATAAAGAGGAGCGGCCTCTTCATTTTTTATATTTATTAACTTTTCTACTAAACAATACGTTCAGAATTCGTTTACCAACCTTTTCAACGGGCATTTCTTTCTTACTGATGCAGCTAAAGTCTTCAGGCATTCCGATCCAAATTCCGGCATTCATGTACTTCCTGCTATTAATAAGCCACTTCTGCTGCATTGGAAACGGCATCCTTACCATTATGACCGTAGGGGCTATAATATTTATTTCATTTATGACTTTCTCCTGACTTCCTACGATATCCTGAATAGTCATGGTTCCTACTATCGTAATACCGTTTTGCATTTCAATAAGCTCTGCCTTTAACTCCTGTGCATGTTCTTCCGTATCCGAAAGCACAAGAATCGATTTATGGATTTTGGCCATTCTACGGAGAAAAGTGTTCAGAAACTCTTTCTCCTTGACTTCATAATACCTCCCTTTTGCGGTAATTTCCGCCGCTTCAAGTATTTCGGTATCTCCCCACAAGGTTACATCGGCTGCCTCTATCCACTCTTTTTCATCCTCATTCTTGGCGGCTTCTAAGAGCACGGCCGTTGTCAGATATAAAATTATATGGGCTGTGCCTTTTTTTATGAAACGGTCCGTCAGCATAAGAGATTCTCTTACATATCGGTCCTGCAGTTTCATTCCTAATAAATTAATATTTTTCATAACTCATTTCTCATAATTCATGTAATATATATTTTAATAATAACCGAATATTAACCGCTTGTAAATCAACACCCTATATGTTATTATAAAGGTAACAATATATTATAATTCAAACAGAAAGGTGGGTGTGGCATATGGATATCGCAAATTTATCTATGTCATCAATTAATACCAGTTCCGCTTATGGCGTAGCGATGCTCAGCAAATCTTTGGACACAGCTTCAGCCACCGGAAATCAGCTTGTAGAGATGATAGATTCTGCTGCAATGGAGCGTTCTGTCAATCCGGCAGTCGGTTCTAACTTTGATATGTACGTTTAATCATATCATTCCAAGAATCACGTTCAGGCTCATATAAGCAAGACACAATACAATAGCAACGAGAAGAGGCACGCTTACTAAGTATGTGCCTTTTCTTTTGCGTAAAATCCATATATTTCTTAATACATTCTCTCTGCCCTCATTCTTGGCAAGCCACACCAACACGCATACCGCAAGAGAAGTCGCCACTACCGCTATAATGAGATATGGACCTATTACCGCAAGCAGCGCATCGTTTGTCAAAGTATTATTCACATTATTATCAAAATAAGTTTCCGGCATAAAATGATTTACAATATACATCGTACAGACCTGTTCCGAGTTAAAAAACATATGCGCGATTGCAGATGACCACAGACTGCCTGTTGCCTCTACCAGTAATGCAAACATTATTCCGATTGCGATCGCATATGCTGCCTGATTAAAATTCAAATGCATCAGCCCAAAAAGCAGGGACGACCAGAATATAGACCAGAACACCGCTCCTGAATTTTTATATCCTCTGTATATAACGCCGCGGAAAACAAATTCCTCGCAAAACGGCCCATAAACTCCCATCAATAATAACATAATCGGAAATGGCATCCTCAGCACATCGCCGCTGATCGCAGTAACAGCATTATCTACAAAAATCATGGAAATTGCATTAATTGCAGTTGTCATCGGCATTATAAGCAAGGTAAAAAGAATTACCATAAAAAAAGAGGAGATTTTAATTTTATGAAAGCCGAGCATATCATTTAAGCCCTGCGCTCCCCTTCCTTTTATTAACGATGCCAGCACAAAAATAAGCGCAGGCATAAACAGTATCATCTCGCTGAGAATCAAATTCTCCGCAATGCTAAGCGTAAATCCCACTCTGAAATATCCGTTTAAAACAATGATAAACCCTACAATGCCAAATTCAACAAGTATTATGCTTAAAAAAAGCCAATTAACCTTTTTGCTATTCATTCTATACCGTATTTCCCTTTCTTCTATATTCTGCGAATTGATTTTTCCCCGATAGAAATCTTTCTCTCCTTCAAAAGATGACCTACCGCCCTCTTAAACTCATTCTTACTCATCTGTGTCTCTCTTTTTATCGTCTCCGGAGACGCCTTATCGGAAAAAGGAAGCACGCCATCATAACTATCTATTATCCGCAAAATTTTCTCGGCATCCTGATTAATTTGTAAATAAGCCTTCTCACGAACGCTAAGGCTCAGCTTACCGTCTTCCTTGACCTCTGTTACTCTTGCGCTAATACGGTCTCCCACATTAATATTTCCATACAATTCTTTCTTTGGGATGAGTCCGGAATAAATATCATCAACCGCAACAAATGCTCCAAAATTATCACTGATCTCGTAAACATATCCGCTTACCCTGTCATCCTTATTATAAGCCGGATCCTGCCTCAAATACGGATAAACTTTCATTGTGGCACACAGTCTGTCGCTTTTGTCTATATAAAGCGCGACAAGGCATTCCTCGCCCTCCCGCAATTTCTTAGTCTGCTCCCTAAACGGCAGCAATAAATCTTTTTCCAACCCCCAGTCTAAAAACACGCCGATTCTTACATTCTGCGCTACTTTAAGCCTTGCCACCTCGCCTAACGTAAGTTTAGGCTTGTTTGTTGTAGCAATCATGCGGTCCTTAGAATCGCGGTAAATAAATACCTCTATCTCATCGCCAATCCCTGCGCCCGAAGGCACCTGCTTACTCGGCAATAGCACCTTATCAGAAGGATTTTCTTCATCGGCTAAGTAAACTCCGAAATCTACTTTTTTCACAATTTTTAGTAATTGTATTTTACCTAATTCTATCATTTTATCTCCTATAATGTATAATATATGAACTTACGGATTTGGTGACAAATGCCTCATCTTTATGACACTCCTGTCAGTTCTATAATGCTGTATGGTGCCCCATCTTCTGTGTTTAACGAAATCGTATAAATTGTTTTATCTTCGTTTACTGCTGCTACAGGCATCATTATATCTCCAAGCACCGCCTGCTTCTTATACTCTGCCCGCAGCTGCCCGATATGGAAATCCTTTGGTATATATTCCATAGCGATTCTCACATGTTGTCCATTGTTCACATGACCGTTTGTGTCCAAGTGATGCGGTCTGACTTCAATCTTTTCATGTAAGTTTCCGCCTAAAGGCACCGCAATTTTTCTGGGTGCATAATCCATCTGCAGTTTATCGGACAACACATATCCCTCTATCATCTCTACAGGCGGTTTCGCCGGCGCCATCTTAACCATATCCATCAGACTCCAGATCGAATTGGCATAAGCCAGACGCTCTCCCGACTCCGTATCCATCCAAAAATTTCTATATCCAATAAAACCTTTAAAGTCATAAGGCGCCGTACCAATCACAACGTTCTCACACACATTGGGATACCGCTCTATCACAATCTGCCACGAAGATAATACCCATGCCAGATTTCTCTCTTCTAAATATTTGATTCCAAGTCCAATATCTTCCGAATGAAACGTGGAGCTGTCCTGAAAATAATCCAACAATGATTCCAATGTCAGCTTGCCGTCCGTCCCGGTTTCGCTGTAGCGTATTCTGCTTTGAAATGTATACATAATAACCGCTTCCTCCGTAGCAAAAAACCCGGCGAAACTCTTTTCACCGGGTCGATAGCTGGGCTACAAGGATTCGAACCTTGAAATGACGGAGTCAGAGTCCGTTGCCTTACCGTTTGGCGATAGCCCATTAACGTTACAACTTGGAATTATACAGCATCTTGGATAAGTTTGCAAGCCCTAAATTAAAATTTTTATCTTTATTTTTCTATTTCTTGTTTTATTTCTTAACATTATTCCTAATAAAACGGCAGCTTATGCATCCCAAACGGCAGGCTGCGCTGCGAATACTTGTTTAAAAGACGGTTTATGATAGACTAATAACCAAAGAAACGCTCAAATCAGGAATCAGAATGAATAGGAGACATTAAGCTTGAAAATAACGATAAATGTCGGTGAAGACATAAACGAAACAGAAATCAATATCAGATGCAGCCAGTTAACTCCCGATATTGAAAACATTATAGCAACGCTGCGGATAATGAACCAACAGCTGCTTGTAACAAAAGATGATACAAATTATTTACTGGATGTCAGTACAATCTCATACATCGAGGCGTTGGAACGCAAAACGTTTGTATACACACAGGACTCCATATACGAATCCAAATTAAAATTATACGAAATGGAAGAACGTCTGTGTAAAAGCGGTTTCTTTAGGATCAGTAAATCCTGTTTGGTTCACCTGAAGTTTATCAAGTCAATTAAAAAGGATATTGACAGGAAACTGCGTCTGACTTTGACAAACGGAGAACAAATAATGGTTTCCAGACAATATGCAGATGAAATCAAGAAAAGACTGGGGGTGATTTAAATGTTAAAAAAGAATTCAATATTCGACTATCTCGCACAGATCATGGTCGTATGGGGCGTATCCACATTATTCCTCTGCCTGTTTTGTAAGCTGTTCGGAAATATTGATCCTGAGATTTCTTTGATTTCTTCGGTTTTTGAATTGGGCAGTACCGGTATTTCAATTTCGACATTAATGCAGTTCTTCTTTATGGCAATTATTATCACCAGCCTGCGCCAACTTTTTTTTACAGACATTCTGATTAAAGAACTAAGTATTATGTTCAGAAGCATTATGATGTTTACATGCGTTATTCTGGCCGTGGGGATTTTTGCGGCAATATTTAAATGGTTTCCCGTAAATCAAGCGATGCCTTGGGTTATGTTCTTTATATGCTTCTTTATCTGTGCCGGTGCCAGCGTGTTTGTATCCGTCCAAAAGGAAAAGTGTGACAACAAGAAAATACAGGATGCTCTGGAGCGTTTAAAAAATGAAAGGAATGGTTATTAAAATGAATACGGCAATCGAAATAAAGAATTTAAATCATCATTTTGGCGACAACAATGTTTTGAAAGACATCAATCTAAATATAACCGAAGGTGAGATATTCGGTCTGCTCGGTCCGTCGGGTGCCGGAAAGACTACTTTAATCAATATTCTAACAGGCCAACTAAAAGCCTCCGGCGGGAGCTGTCACATCATGGGTACATCCCCAACGGACATGACCGGTGAACATTATAAGCAAATAGGAATTATGATGGATAACTTCGGCCTGTACGAAAGAATGAGCTGCTATGATAATCTTAAATTTTATCAAATGATTGACAACAACAGGAATATAAACATTGAACTGGTGTTAGAAGATATTCATTTATTGGCAGCAAAGAAAACTCCTGTAATGAATTTATCCAAGGGCATGAAGAACCGCCTTGCATTCGCAAGGGCGATACTAAGAACTCCCAAGATTTTATTTCTTGATGAACCGACAAGCGGTCTGGATCCCACAACCGTTGAAGCCATACACGAAATGATCTTGGCTGAAAAAGCTCGTGGAACTACAGTTTTCTTAACAACACATAATATGTACGAAGCAGAAAAACTCTGTGATAATATTGCACTTTTAAATAAAGGAAAAATCGTTGAATATGGCTCTCCACAGGATATCTGCCGCCGGTACAACCATCAGAAAAAAATCAATATCCACTTAAAAAACGGCAGCGACATTACTCTGGAACACAATAAGGAGAGCGGCGTACAAATCCAGACCTATTTTTCAAACGGCGAAGTAGAAACCATACATTCAACAGAACCCAATTTGGAAACTATCTTTATGGAATTAACCGGAAGGAGATTTGAAGTATGACATCCCACATTAAGGCAATTTTATGGAAACAGATTAAAGACACCCTCAAAAACAAAGCTATTCTTATTCAGTTTATAATGTTCCCTATTATGACTATCATTATGGAAAAATCCATAAGCCTTCCGGATATGCCGGAACACTTTTTTGCAAACTTATTTGCCGTTATGTATATCGGTATGGCCCCGCTCACAAGTGCGGCTGCAATTATTTCCGAGGAAAAAGAAAAGAATACTCTGCGCGTATTGCAGATGTGCAACGTACATGCTGCCGAATTTTTAATAGGAAACGCCGCCTACATAATATCTATCTGTATGCTGGGGTCACTTGTAATCGGATGCTCGACCGGATACACAGGGACGGTATTACTTAAATTCTTACTCGTAATGCTTGTCGGACACATATGCTCTTTTCTTTTGGGTGCAGCTATAGGAACGGTCAGTAAAAGTCAGATGTCGGCAACATCCATAACCGTACCGGTAATGATAATTCTTGCCTTTCTGCCTATGCTGTCTATGTTTAATGAAACAATTAAAAAGTTTTCAAAATTCGTCTTCTCCGAACAATTGTTCGTTTTCATAAATGACTTATCGGAAATACATATTACACTTGAAAGCGGAATCATAATGATATGCAATGCGGTATTGATCCTGATCATATTTTTACTGGTATATAAGAGAGGCTTTAAAATCTCATAATAAAAAGCGGGCGCATCCATCTACGAATACGCCCGCTTTCTATAAGATAATCCAAAACTCACATATTAAATCTCAAACATCAATTCTCCATAAGTAGGAATCGGCCAGATATCCTTATCCACTATCATCTCAAGCTCATCAGCCGGTCTGCGCAATTCATCCATTGCTTCCTTAACGGTGTCTTTATAGAAGAAAGCCTGTGCCTTCACATCATCCATTGCAGATGCCTGCGCCTCAAGTTTTTTAAGCTTGGTAAGAGCTGCCTGCATAGCCGCCAATTTTTCACTGACTGTTTTTAAAAGCTCAATCTGCATGGATGCATCCGCACCTGCTGCTTTAACAGAGTTTGCGGTATCGGCAAGTGCCTTTGTGTATCTTATAACTGCCGGAATGATCTGCTTGCCGGCCATGTCAATCATAGTCAGGGCTTCAATGTTGATAGATTTAGCATACGTTTCATAGATAATTTCTTCACGGGATTCCAACTCTATCTTGGTGAAAATGCCAAACTTCTCAAACAGCTTAACTGCCTTATCTGTTGTAATGGTGTCCGCAGCCTCAATCATGGATTTGATATTCGGAAGTCCTCTCTTTTCTGCCTCTGCTACCCATTCATCGGCATAACCGTTGCCGTTAAAAATTATTCTCTGGTGTTTAGTCATGTATTCCTTAATAAGGTCATGAATTGCCATTTCAAGATCATCTGCTTTTTCCAGTCTGTCCGCAGCCTCACAAAATGTCTCAGCTACAATTGCATTAAGCGTCGTATTCGGGCTTGCAATAGAGTCCGCAGAGCCAACCATACGGAATTCAAATTTATTTCCGGTAAAAGCAAACGGCGAAGTTCTGTTTCTGTCGGTAGCATCCTTCTGGAAATCAGGCAGTGTAGATACTCCTGTTAAAAGTTTACCGCCCTCCTTAACAGATGTAGCAGATCCTGTTTCGATGAGCTGGCTTACAACATCCTCAAGCTGCTCGCCAAGGAAAATGGAAATTATAGCCGGAGGCGCCTCGTTAGCTCCAAGTCTGTGGTCGTTACCGACATCGGATGCCGACTGACGGAGCAGATCTGCATGAGTGTCCACTGCTTTCATAATACATGCAAGCACCAGTAAGAACTGGATATTTTCATTCGGTGTATCACCCGGATCTAAAAGGTTAACGCCGTTATCGGTCGTAATAGACCAGTTATTATGCTTACCCGAACCATTGACGCCGGCATATGGTTTTTCGTGCAAAAGACATCTCATGCCATGATTAATAGCCACTCTTTTCATTGTCTCCATAACTATCTGGTTATGGTCTACCGCAATATTGGCAGTCTCATAAATCGGAGCCAACTCGTGCTGTGCAGGCGCCACCTCGTTATGCTGTGTCTTGGCGGTAACTCCAAGTTTCCAAAGCTCTTCATTCAAGTCTTTCATGTATGCGCCTACACGCTCTCTGATAACACCGAAGTAATGATCTTCCATTTCCTGACCTTTCGGCGCCGGAGCTCCGAAAAGAGTACGGCCGGCAAACATTAAGTCGGTTCTCTTCATAAACAGATTTTCATCCACAAGGAAGTACTCCTGTTCAGGTCCTACACTTGCAACAACCTTGGAAGCCTCCGTATTTCCAAACAGGCGTACAATTCTAAGCGCCTGCTGGCTAAGCGCTTCCATAGAACGTAGAAGCGGTGTCTTCTTATCCAACGCTTCACCCGTATATGAGCAGAAGGCCGTAGGAATACAGAGAATCGTTCCGCAGCCTGACTCTTTCAAAAATGCCGGAGATGTAATATCCCATGCCGTATATCCTCTCGCTTCAAATGTGGCGCGAAGACCGCCTGAAGGGAATGATGAAGCATCAGGTTCACCTTTGATCAATTCTTTTCCGGAAAACTCAGTAAGCATCTTGCCTGACTCGTCAGGATGTGTCACAAATGCATCATGCTTCTCCGCCGTAATTCCGGTAAGCGGCTGGAACCAGTGCGTATAATGTGTTGCGCCATGCTCAACTGCCCAGTCTTTCATTGCCTTTGCAACAATATTAGCGGCATCCATCGAAAGCTCGCCGCCCTGCTCCATAACCTTAACCACCTCTTTGTACGTATTTCTGGGCAGACGTACTTTCATCTTATCAAGTGTAAAAAGGTTCTGTCCAAAAATCTCTTCAACGTTAAAAATTTCGCTCATCTCTAATACTCCCTTCCCTTTTCTCAGGATATCCGAACAAGTCCCATATAGTAAAAAAATGCTCCAAAAAAATTTTTGGAACATCTTCGTTCTAGATACCTTATTATACGGTCATCAAACCATTTTGTTGACCTCTTTTATTAAAATACTATTAAATCACAAAAAATGCAATACCTTGATTAAAATTTTGTAAAAAAAGCAAAAATGTCTGCATTTTTTACGGCGGTACTGTTCATATTACACAAAGAATAATTCCAAATAGATCACTATGGCGTTTCCTCAGACTGCTGCACATTCCTTACACGCAGTATATCATACGGCTGCGGACTCTGTGACAATGCCACATCAATAAGCTGCTTAGAATGCGGACAACTTTCCACCTCATCCCCATCCTCATTATACATAGCAAGCGTCTTAACCGGAATATTGCTTCCGTCCGGCTTCATAATTTCTATCTCATCTCCCACGCTAAACTTATTGCGCTGCTCAAACCGCGCACGCCCTGCATCGTCAACGGAACTTACTATTCCAAGATAAATATATTCGTTCACGTAAGTATTGTTATCGTAAATCTGTGTGTTTTCATCCGGTTTACCGAAGTAAAATCCTGTCGTAAACTGACGGTAGGTACACTTAGCTATTTCTTCCTGATACCATTCCATATCGGTACGGTATTTCTCTTCAGATTCAAGATAATCATCTATCGCCCTGCGGTATGTACGTGCAACAGTCGCCACATACAGGGCAGTTTTCATCCTTCCTTCAATCTTGAAGCTGTCTATTCCGGCGTCTATAAGCTCAGGAATATGCTCAATCATACATAAATCCTTAGAATTAAAAATATAAGTGCCTCTTTCATTTTCATAGACAGGAAGATACTCCCCCGGTCTTTTTTCCTCTACTACCGCATACTTCCACCGGCAGGGGTGTGTACATGCACCATGATTTGCATCCCTTCCCGTAAAATAACTGCTTAGCAGGCAGCGGCCCGAATAAGAAATACACATCGCCCCATGTATAAAACTTTCAATCTCCAGATCCTGAGGTATCTTTTCCCTGATTTCCTTAATTTCCGCCAAAGAAAGTTCTCTTGCCGATACAACCCTCTTAGCGCCCTGTTCATGCCAGAAACGATAGGTCATATAATTAGTATTATTAGCCTGCGTAGAGACATGGATATCAATCTCAGGACAAATTTCCCTTGCTAACATGAACATTCCGGGATCGGCAATAATAAGGGCATCAGGTTTCATTTCTTTTAATTCAAAGAAATATTTCCTTGCCCCCTCCAAATCATAATTATGCGCCAGAATATTAGCCGTCACATGAACACGCACGCCGTGTTCGTGTGCAAAGGCAATACCCTCCTCCATCTCCTGCCCCGAAAAATTTTTCGCCTTGGCGCGCAGACCAAAAGCTTCTCCGCCAATATATACCGCATCCGCCCCGAATATCACCGCAGTCTTTAATACCTCAAGGCTGCTTGCCGGAACCAGTAACTCAGGTTTTCTCATAATGAATGTCACTCCAGATAATTCAATTATTTTTTACGCTAAGTGTCACTCCATCTCCTATCGGCAAGATCGCCGTAGTAAGATCAGGATGGTGTTTAAGCTCATACAAATAGTCCCTCATCCGCGTATGTATCGTGCGGTTCCTGCGTGTCACCGCATAGCGGGACTGAATAACGTCTCCGTCCTGCAGTACATTATCCGACAGAAGGATTCCGCCCTTCGCCATAAGCCTTAATACCTCAGGCAGAAAATGAATATACTGTCCCTTAGCCGCATCCATAAAAATAAAATCATATTCACCGCTTAACATTTTTAAAATTTCCTGCGCATCACCCTCAAGCAGGGTAATCTGCTCCTCTTTTCCCGCCCGCTTAAAGTTATCTTTCGCTATGGGAATACGCTTCTCATATTTCTCTATAGTGGTAATCCTGCACCCATCAGGTGCATATTCGCTCATAAGCAGTGTAGAAAAACCAATGGCACATCCAACCTCCAAAACAGACATCGGCCTCTTCATTGCCAAAAGCAGTTTAATAAGGCTCTGCGTTTCCGTCCGGATAATCGGCACATTGGTTTTCTTCGCTTCCTTCTCTATTTCGTTCAAAAAAGGTGTATTGCCTGAGTCAAGAGAATTGATAAATGCAACTGTACGCTCGTCAACTATCATCCGTCTCATCCTCTTCTTCTGCACTTGCCGCCATAATTTCCAACATCTCTTCCGTACTCATCGAAGTGTTAAGGTCATAGATGCCCGGCTGGATCTTACCATGATATTCCGAAACAAGTTCCTGTACTATAAAAAGATTGGCATCGCGGATCAGCCCCTTTTCTTCCAGGGTATTACCGATATCCTTAACGGAATCTTCCTCTTTGACATATATACTTATTATCCTGCCCTCTCCCAGTGTCATTGGTTCTTCCGCAAATACCCGATATCCGTAATCATAAGCCTTTACCGCAGTATCGTAAACAAACATGATTATAAAAACGGCAGCCGCTATTTTGATAACAGTTTCTATGAGCGACATCACAAACTGTTTTACATCCATCTAAAACCTCCTCCCCGAATAATAATTTCAGGGTTTTATTCAAAATCAAGTTTAGACATTATCCGTCCGTTTATTTCCTGCATCATACGACAGAACGCCAGTTCCGCATTTAAAAAGTCATCCACCAATGGATTCTCACGAAATTTCTCGTATTCCTTTTCAAAGGCATCTATCTTATCAAACAGTTCGTCCGGTTGTGCGTCGGATTGCATCGTAAAATTCTTCTCTCTGAACTCACACACTTTTGCAAACAAATCCGGATGCTTTTTAAGTTTTTTCTTCTGAATAGTATATTCTTTGAAAATATCTGACTTCCTTATCTCATCAATAAAATCATATGTTGCTTTAACTACAAATTGTTCCATCATGCCAGCCTGTATTCTCCTTATTGTAGTTTATACCTCCATGATAATCGGAAGTATCATAGGGCGTCTCTGAGTCTTTTTCCACACAAACTCGCTAAGCACATCCTTAATCGTTGACTTAAGCTTACCCCAGTCGGTCTGCCCTTTGCTTAAGCAGCCAAATACTGCCTCATCAACCAAATGTCTGGCCTCGTCTAACAACTCATCTGATTCCCTGACATAAACAAAGCCTCTCGAAACTATATCAGGTCCTGATACAAGCTGACTTCCGTATGAGTCAAGCGCCATTACTACTATCATAATACCGTCTTCAGCAAGATGTTGTCTATCTCTTAACACAACATTTCCGACATCGCCAACACCAAGTCCGTCAACCAGGATTGCTCCCACCGGAACCTTTCCTTTAACTTCGGCGTTTTCGTCATCAATTTCCAAAACATCTCCCGAATGTAAAATAAAAATATTCTCCTTATCTATTCCAAGTTCCTTCGCAATTTTAGCCTGCGCTTTCAAGTGTTTGTACTCACCATGTACCGGAATTGCATACTTAGGATGAAGTAATGTATATAGTAATTTAATTTCCTCCTGACAGGCATGCCCCGAAACATGAACATCCTGAAAAATTACATCTGCACCCTTGACCAAAAGCTCATTTATTACATTGGTAACTGCTTTTTCATTTCCCGGTATGGGGTTGGAAGAAAAGATAACCGTATCTCCGGGTACGATTGAAATCTTCCTATGCATACCGCTTGCCATACGGCTAAGTGCCGCCATGCTTTCGCCCTGGCTTCCTGTTGTGATTATAACCGTCTTTTCATTCGGATAGTTCTTTAGCATTTCCACATCAACCAAAGTCTGATCGGGAATATTAAGATACCCCAGCGTGGATGCCGTCTCTATTATGTTGACCATGCTGCGGCCTTCTACAACAACTTTTCTGCCAAACTTATACGCCGAATTAATAATCTGCTGCACCCTGTCAACATTGGATGCAAAGGTTGCAATAATAATCCTTGTATCCCTATGCTCGGAAAAAAGACTGTCAAAAGTCTTGCCAACTGTTTTCTCAGACGGCGTAAAGCCCGGTCTCTCTGCATTCGTACTGTCACACATAAGAGCCAGTACGCCTTTTTTACCGATTTCCGCAAAACGCTGTAAATCTATCGCATCCCCGAACACCGGCGTGTAATCCACCTTAAAATCTCCGGTATGCACAACAACCCCTGCCTGCGAATAAATAGCAAGTGCTGCCGCATCAACAATACTATGATTGGTTTTAATAAATTCAATCCTAAACTGTCCAAGATTAATGGACTGTCCGAATTTTACCACCTTTCGCTTCGTGTTATTTAAAAGTTCGTGTTCTTTTAACTTGTTCTCAATAATACCCATAGTAAGCTTTGTCGCATATACAGGTACATTAACCTCTTTTAATACATAAGGCAGAGCGCCTATATGGTCTTCATGGCCATGCGTAATCACAAAGCCCTTGACCTTATTAATATTTTCTTTTAAATAAGTAATATCAGGAATAACTAAATCTATTCCCAGCATCCCATCCTCCGGAAAGGACAGACCACAATCCACAACAATAATACTGTCCTCGTACTCAAAGACAGTAATATTGAGTCCAATCTGCTCCAGACCGCCCAAAGGAATAATCTTCAGTCCGGAAGCCTTTCCCTGTTCATTTTTTTTCAAGAAATTTTCCTCCACATTCTTTAGGACAAATCAACATCCTCTAACATATTGCCGAAAACTGCTGCAACCGCTTCAATCTCTTTGTCGTCCTCTACGATTTCATACAGAGCTTCTGCATCGTCGGAATTTGAAATATCCTTTAAAATTAACGCTTCTCCGTCATCTTCTTCTGTATCGGTCACAAGAATATAATCCAAACCGCCTATTCTTGTCTGTTCCAAAACATAAAACTCTACCTGTTCTCCGTCTTCCGCCATAAAAAGTATCTTGTCCAATTTAAGCTTCTCCTTAAATCTTAACGTCTTCTTTAAACCTCTAAACGTTCTCCTTACTTGCACGATAGTCAAGATATCCCTGCAAGATCAATACCGCCGCTATCTTATCTACATATTCTTTACGTTTCTCTCGTCTGACTCCGGCTTCAATCATCGTCTTATCCGCCGCTACCGTTGTCAGTCTCTCATCCCACATGACCACAGGCAGTCCCGTCCTGCGTTCCAGCTTCTCCTGAAACTCCAGAGATATTTCCGCCCTTTCACCTATGGTATCGTTCATATTCTTGGGAAATCCAAGAACAATTTCTTCAACTTCGTACTCAACGATCAACTCTTCGATACGCGCAAGTGTACGCCGTAATTTATTTTCATCTTTTCTTCTGATAATCTCAATGCCTTGAGCCGTAATCAAAAGCGGATCACTGATAGCTACGCCTACAGTCTTTGATCCAAAGTCCAACCCCATGATTCTCATAATACGTATCTTTTATCTTTCTATTTACTTATTGAATTTTTGATATACTCTTTCAGCATCTCTTCTACCAGCTCGTCCCTGTCAACTTTCATAATAAGGCTTCTCGCACTTTTATGGCTGGTAATATAAGTTGGATCTCCGGACATGATATATCCCACGATCTGATTTACGGGGTTATAGCCCTTCTCTGTCAGTGCTTCATAAACAGTCGATAAGACAAGCTTTACGCCAGTCTCCGGCTCTGTCTCTACTCTAAAATATTGTGTATTTCCCAAATCATTCATAGTATAATGCTGCCCCTTTCCCAAAAGTTGAAAGAGTCTGTTCCTCCGACCTTTTACCTTATCTATAGTTTTAAATATAGTTACTCTATTATAGCTATAATACTCTATCCGGAAATAAAATTCAATCTTTCATTTCAAGTATTAAGATAAATTTAATTAATTACCGGTCTATTAATCCGTAATCATACCGTTAATTTATGATCATTATATCTTCAGTCAAAAAATCTGCAATGGTTCCCACTATTATACTATTGTTTAAGTCCTCGTGGGTTTCTTTGGCTATCTTAATATACTCTCTGGTGTGACCGATCTGAAATTTGCGTCCCTCTATTACCTTAGAGTCTTCAAACAAAATTTCCACATCCCTGCCAAGCATACTCTTTCTGTATTCCTTGGACATATGGTCAGAAAGCTGTATAAGCCTGTTGCTGCGCTGCGCCTTAACGGTGTCCGGCACTTGATTTTCCATGTCTGCCGCTCTTGTACCCTGGCGTTTGGAATATTTAAAAACGTGCATCTCATAAAAATTCACTTTTTGTAAAAAATCCTGCGTATATGCAAATTCTTCTTCGTTTTCGTCCGGAAAACCTACTATTACGTCGGTTGTTATGGCAGGATTATCAAAATGTTTCCGCAATATTTCCACTTTTTCCAAGTATTCCCGCGTAGAGTAATGTCTATTCATGCGGCGAAGCGTCTCATCACATCCACTTTGCAGCGAAAGATGAAAATGCGGACATACCCGGGAAAGTCCGCTGATTTCACTGGCAAAATCCTCTGTAATAATTCCGGGCTCTAAGGAGCCTAAACGTATCCGCTCTATACCCTCTATTTCATTTAACTTTTTAAGCAGCTGCAAAAGCTCTCTGCCGCCCCTGTCAATACCATACGAGCTTATATGAATTCCGGTAAGAACAATCTCCTTATATCCTTTAGCCGCAATCCCTGACACTTCTGTCATAATATCTTCCTCCCTGCGGCTGCGCGCCCTCCCCCTTGCATAGGGAATAATGCAATACGAACAGAACTGGTTACAGCCGTCCTGTATCTTTACATAGGCTCTTGTATTCTCCCTCGTTGACTTAAGCTGCATCTCCTCATATTCATCAGTATGGTTAATGTCTATAACCGTTTTATTCTTAAGCGTTTTATCCGCCGGGGATAAAGTATCATTCTCTTTTGCAGCAAGATACTCATCCAATATTTCTACAATATCTTTTTTACGATTGTTGCCTATCACCAAATCAATTGCCGCATCCTTATTTATTACATCCTCCCCGGTCTGTACATAACAGCCTACAGCCACTACTACTGACTCCGGATTCTGCTTCTTGGCGCGATGAAGCATCTGTCTGCTTTTCTGGTCTGCAATGTTGGTAACGGTGCATGTATTTATGATATATATATCTGCGCGTTCATCAAATTGAACAATTTCATAGCCTTTTTCTTTCAATTTTTGTTGCATTACGTCCATTTCGTATCCGTTAACTTTGCATCCAAGGTTATGTAATGCTATTCTTTTCATTTTATTCTCCGATTTTTTGTGTTGTTTTTTCATTGACTTTTACCTTGCCAACATTTAGTATAATAGCTGTAGGCATGAAGTAAAGGAGGTAATTTTATGAAAACAGTTCAAATTTCTTTAAATTCTATCGATAAAGTAAAATCTTTCGTAAATGATATTTCAAAATTTGATTATGACTTTGACTTAGTATCAGGTAGATATGTAATTGACGCAAAATCCATAATGGGAATATTCAGCCTCGACTTATCTAAGCCCATCGACCTGAATATCCACACGGAAGACAGCGCCGATGAAATCATGGAAGCATTAAAACCGTACATTATGTAAATCAAATATAGGTGAGAGGACGGTGGTGTCCCATCAATTGTCAGGACACCACCACAACCTCATCTGTATCTAACGCCGTCTTCACTAACTCATCAATTTTTTCCACCAAATTTTCCTCATGTTTCTGTATAAATTTCAAGTTAGGTTTTGTAACCGGATGCTTTGCGACAAATATAGTGCAGCAGTCCTCATAAGGCAGAATCGACGTCTCGTAAGTATCTATTTTCTCCGAAATATCAACAATCTCCATCTTATCAAAACCAATCAGCGGGCGGTAAACCGGAATAGTACAGACCTCGTTGGTAGCCATAAGGCTCTGCATAGTCTGCGACGCAACCTGTCCGATACTTTCTCCGGTAATAAGGCCAAGGCATTCAGTTTCCTTAGCAATATGTTCAGCTATGCGCATCATATAACGACGCATAATAATCGTCAATTCATCATGGGGACACTTATCGTAAATATAGAGCTGAATATCCGTAAAATTAATAATATGAAGATAAATCGGCCCTGTATACTGCGCAACCTTCTTTGCCAAATCTATGACCTTCTGCTTTGCACGCTCACTTGTGTACGGCGGTGCGTGAAAATACACGGCATCAATCTTAACGCCTCTCTTTGCGATCATATAGCCCGCTACCGGAGAATCAATTCCCCCTGATAACAAAAGCATTGCCTTTCCACCAGTTCCGACAGGCATTCCGCCGGGCCCGGGAATTATTTCAGAATATATATAAATCTTATCCCTTATTTCAACATGAAGCATAATGTCCGGCTTATGCACATCCACCGACATCTCCGGATACGCATCCAGAATCACTCCCCCAAGTTCCATATTAATCTCCATGGAATTAAGCGGATAGTTCTTTCTTGCCCTTCTTGCGGCAACCTTAAAACTCTTATGCTTGTCCGGATAAACCTCGTCTATATACCTGACAACCCTTTCACTCAGCTTCTCAAAGCCTTCATCTTCTACATACACCATAGGACAGATTCCGGCGATACCGAATACTTTTTGGAGCGCAGCCACCGTCTCATCATAATCAAAATCCGAAACCGCATCCACATAAATTCTTCCGTCACTTTTACGTACCGCATATTCTCCGTCGCATCTTTTAAGAGTATGGCGAATCTGCTTCACAAGAGCGTCTTCAAACATATAGCGGTTCTTTCCTTTGACGCCGATCTCCGCGTATTTTATCAAAAAAGCTTTAAACATAATCTGCTTCCTTTCTATGTTAGTGCTCCAAGTAATTGGCAAGCCAAATGGGGTTCCAGCCGACCGTTGTACAATATAGACAAATCAACGCAGGGCACGCTCTCGCTGCATGTCGCTCGTAGCGGTACTAAGCTCGAAAGGACCTCGCTAAGTACCGACGGCTCCCTAGCACCCTGCTTTTGATTTGTCTATATTGCACAACTAGGTTTTGGAAAGTTGAGCTTGCAATTACCCAGACATATTCTATTAAATAATTGTGGCGCATTATTTCGATTACCAGAACTTCGACAATGTAAACAAAAAGGCGGGGTGAGTTCGCTCCCGCGGTCGAACCCCGTTTTTTGTTTACATTGTCGAAGTTCGTGGCTCTGGAATAACGCCCTCCAAGCATTCTATTTAATGGCGCGTATATCGTCTCAGTTCCGGAACGATATCATACAACGCCTGCAACGTGTAATTAATCTCTTCCTTCGTGGTAAAAACGGAAAAGCTGAACCGTATTGTTGAGCCAAGCAGGTCTTTGTCTACGCCAATGGCTTTTAGCGTGGCTGAAGGCTGCGGCTTATGGGATGAGCATGCGCTTCCTGCGGAAACGTAGATTCCTCGCTCTTCCATGGCATGAAGCAGGACTTCGCTTCTGATGCCTTTTACCGAAAGGCTGACAATGTGTGCAGCGCTGTCTGTGCCCATGCAGCCGTTTATTTTGACATCTTCCAGATCTGATACTCCGCGGATGAACATGTCTCTCAGTTCGTATAGGTGCTCCATATCCCTGTCAAGGTTTGCATACATTATTTCCGAAGCCTTGGCAAGCCCTGCAATTCCGGGAACATTTTCTGTGCCAGAGCGCATACCTCTCTGCTGACCGCCACCGTAAATAATAGGACTTATTTTGGCCCTGCTATTGATATATAAAAAGCCTACGCCTTTAGGTCCGTGAATCTTATGCGCGCTGACTGATAGCAGATCAATATTCATTCTGACGGGATAAATACGGAATTTACCGAATCCCTGTACCGCATCTACATGAAAAAGAGTTCTTGGATTTGTTCTTTTAATAAGCTCTCCTGCCTCTGCAATCGGTTCCAACGTGCCTATTTCATTATTAGTGTGCATAATCGACACCAGAATGGTATCTCTGCGTATTGCATTTTGCAAATCTTCTAAATGTATTCTTCCCTGTTTATCCACCGGCAGATACGTTACACTAAATCCCTGCTCTTCAAGATATCTCATTGGCTGCAGTACAGCCGGATGCTCTATCTGTGTCGTGATCAGATGACGTCCGGTTCTATGATTAGCCATCGCCGTACCGATTATGGCAATATTATCCGACTCGGTTCCGCCTGATGTAAAAAGAATTTCTTTTTCGTTTACCTTAAGTATTTTAGCCAGTGTTTCTCTTGAATACCGTAAATACTGCTCTGCTTCTACGCCTTTATGATGCATACTGGAAGGATTTCCATAATCCTCACACATAATCTTCGTCATAAGCTGCGTTACTTCATCAAAGCATCTGGTCGTAGCCGAATTATCCAAATATACTTCCATAAACAGCTCCTATTTTTATCATATTTTGTGTTAAAATCTCATAATTTAATATATGACACTTCTACTGCCTTTGACAATTTATTCTTCAAAATGATACATCAACCATGATAATACCGTAAGCGACGCCGTCTCCGTTCTTAGAATACGCTTGCCCAGAGTAATGGGCACAACGCCTTTTTCAATGGCATATGTAATCTCTTTTTCCTCAAAACCGCCCTCCGGCCCGATAAAAATACCCACCGATTCACCAGCGCTTATATTATCCATAATCGCTTTAGTCTTAGACATATCCTGCGCTAATTCATATGGTATTAATTTAACACCAAATTGACTTGCGTAGTCAACAGCCTCTTTCATGCTCATAATTGGTTTAATTTCGGGTATAACACCGCGCTTACTCTGTTTCGCCGCCGCTTCCGAAATACCCTGCCAGCGGCTTATTTTATTTTTTGCCTTTTTATCATCCAGTCTGACAATGGAACGCGCTGCCGATACCGGAATTATTTCATATACGCCAAGCTCTACAGCTTTCTGTATGATCAGTTCCATCTTATCCGCCTTAGGCAGACTTTGAAAAAGATATATCTTAGATGGAAGCTCTACGCCTTCCTCCCTGATAAAATGCAGTGTGCATATAACTTCATCATCTGTAAACTGCTCGATCCCACAGCGGTATTCCTTATCGTCAATACCGTTGCTTACTGCAATTTCTTCTCCGATTTTCATCCGCAGTACATTTTTTATATGATTTACGTCACTGCCTGTTATGACAATCCGACTTCCCTGGATTTGCGACGGTTCCACAAAAAACTGATACATTCCTTCACTCCTACAAAAATCAATATACCAAGTATCGCGCCCGCACTGTCTATTATTACATCGCGAACACTTCCTGACCTTCCCTGCACAAATAGTTGATGAAACTCATCGCTTGCAGCGTAAATCATCGCCATAAAAACAGCAATAACGCTTTTTTTAACCAATGTAAGCTGCCAGTTTTCCAGCCATAAATATAATAAAACCGCCAGAATCGCATATTCCGTCATATGTGCCGCTTTTCTAACATAGCCTTCAATCGCAGCGGAAATCCTGCGAAACTCTTCCTCGTCCCAAGGCAGATGGAAAAAATTTCCTGCCGAACTTACCATGCGATAACTAAAACCTATGCTTACTTCGCTGGACTCATCCGCAGGCTGCGATGAAAACGCAAAAATTATACACATCCAGACTATTGCCAGCAGACCTGCAATCGTACTTCTTTTTATCATTATTCCATACGGGCCGTTACCGACGCCCATTCACCTTGATGTGTGACTTCGAGCACGCTAAGCCCTGCCTCTCTGACAGCCTTCTCAACCATCTCTTCTTTTCCCTGAATTATTCCGGATGTAATGTAAATACCGCCTTTTTTAATATGCTTGGTAATAACAGGCGTAAGTTCTACCAATACATCAGCAAGAATATTTGCCACTACGATATCATAGCACATGTAGCCGACTTTGTCCTGTATTTCTTTTTCCGTAATGATGTTTCCAATCATCATATGAAAATCATCTTCCGGAATTCCATTATCTTCCATATTTTGTCTTACAGCCTCAATCGCGCATGGATCCAAGTCTGTTCCTACAGCTTTTTTTGCGCCGTACATAAGTGACACAATTGCAAGAATCCCGCTACCACAGCCCACGTCTAAAAGCACTGTCTCAGGCGTCAGAAACTTCTTAATCTGTCGTATACAAAGCTGCGTCGTTTCATGCATACCGGTTCCAAACGCAGTCCCGGGATCAATATGCAGAATCTTCTTATCCTTGTCCTCGTCCTTTACTTCTTCCCATGATGGAATCACTAATAAGTCATCAATATAAAACTGATGGAAAAATTCTTTCCAGTTATTGATCCAGTCAATATCCTCAGTTTCTTCGACGCTTATCGTTCCTTCCCCGATATCCATAAACGCTCTGAGGTCGTCAAGTTCGCTGCCTATCTGGCCAAGAATAGTCTCTTTATCCGTAGATTCACCGTTTATTTCAAGACTGCCGTCTTCTTTCTTTTCCACAAAAAAACTAAGATAAGCAATGCCGTCATCTTCTGCACCGACAGGCGGAATATCTACGAACATTTGTTCTTTTTCCCATGCGCTCAGCGGCACTTTATCCTCTATCTGTGCGCCTTCTAAGCCGATATCATACAACGTGCTTATAATTATATCTTCTGCTTCCGTCAATGTTTTTATTTTAAATTTAATCCATTTCATAATTGCACCTTTGCCTTTTTCAATATTAAATAAAATTTTATCATTTTTATATTTAACTTGCAATCAATCTCAAAAAAATGTCCTCCGGCAGAAATCCCGGAAGACATTTTTATACTTACTCATACTCTACAAACTCACTATACTCTTTCCATATATTGCAAACCCAAGTCTTACCCTGATTGAAAATAATTTCATCTCCGTTTTCATCAAAGAACTTGGCTGGTGTAAAGTCACCGTCATAACGTGACCATGTTCCCTTAATCACTTTTCCGTTTGTAAATACAATGGCATCGCCTTCTCCATGTACGCCAAAAGCAAGATAGTCTTTTGCATCCCTGACCTCGCCATGACAATACTGGAATATTACATTAGAAACTGTCAGCTGGTCGCCGTTGTATTCATCGATCTGCTTTGAGCCATCCTGATAACGGTAGTACAGATGGTCATCTTCGTTATATTCAAAATAAGGATGATATGAACCATATCCGCCTGAATTGCCGCCCGACTTTCCACCGGGATATATAAGCGTCGCGTCGTCATTATCCTTATAGTCAGCAACTACATCATCCGCAGCAAACAGAAACGGCGGAACATAGTCTGCATCATATTCCCAGTCATATCCAAGCCTGTCAACAGCCTTCAGCAAGCCGGAAATCTTAAGATATCCGGTAAACTCTGTTGCATAACCCGGGCGGCTCACTCTGTAGTATGCCTCATCGGCCGGATTATGAATTCCCTCAACAGCCGCACTGACATTATATACGTTAGGACGGTTTATAAGTTCCTCAACATAAGGTCTTGCAAGTCCCCAGTTACAATAAATAGCTTCATAGCCCGTTGCCACATAGACGAAGTAGTCACGACTGCTTCTTACAGGTCCGATTCTCTCCAAGTCATCAAAATTTTCAAAAACTGCCATAAGCCTTGTTATACGTCCTTCAACAGGCGCTTCATAAATTATTCCTGCCTGGGAAAGTCCATACTGCGGCATTGCAGGCTTATTATTAGGAATCATGACTGCAATAGGTCTTCTGGTAGCGACATCTTTATCTGTCCACTCTCCGGTCAGATAACTTTGCATTTTGCCACTTACAATTTCCCTCTCTTCAATAACCGGATAAGCTCTCACTATTTCCGGCTCTTTTTCTTCTTCCTCTACCTGAGGTTCCTCCTCTTCTACAGGTGTTTCAACTACAGGTTCTTCCGGAACTTCTGGCTCCTCTTTTTTTCCACAGCCTGCCAAAATAGAAAAAGCAAGAAGGAAAGTAGTCATTATTACAATTATTTTTTTTCTGTGCATATTTCTCCCCCTCGTTATTTTTGCGATATTCTTTTTTATTATAACTTAAAAACTATGTTCTGTACACAGATAAATCGTGGAATTAGTGGAAATTGTTTGTTTATTTGTCAAAAACAGCGCCCATCATACTTAATAAACCGCCCTTATATAAAAAAAACTGCCAAAATTTGCTTTGGCAGTTTTAATAACGTATGTTATTTTCTAAATCTTTTCTTTCCCTTCGGCTCTTCATTACCCGAAGACGCCTGCTGCTTAGTCGCATTCAAAGTATTTCCGGTTATCTCGTCAAACTGCTTAAGCAAATCCTTGGCCTCTCGTGAAAGTTTATCCGGAACCTGAACCACCAATGTAACATAATGGTCTCCGCGCACATCCTTATTTCTAAGAGACGGTACACCCTTGCCCTTAAGTCTGACTTTGGTATCCGTCTGTGTTCCCGGTTTAACGTCATAGATAACCTTACCGTCAACTGTATCGACCATGACCTCGCCGCCTAGTGCAGCGACTGCAAAAGAGAGTGGAACCGTAGAATAAATATTGGTATCCTGTCTCTGGAAAATCGGATGACGTCCTACTATAACTTCTACAAGCAGATCGCCTCTTGGTCCGCCGTTTGTTCCCGGCTCACCTTTATCACGGATTCTTACGCTCTGTCCATTATCAATACCTGCCGGAATGGACACCTGGATTTTTTTCTTATTGGCAATATAACCTGTTCCGCGGCAGTCCACACATTTTTCTTTAACAATTTTGCCTGTTCCATGACAGTCCGGGCAAGTCTGCACATTTCTGACTGTTCCAAAAAATGATTGCTGTGTGAACACAACCTGCCCTTTTCCGCCACACTTAGGACAAGTCTCAGGACTGGTTCCGGGCTTAGCGCCGCTTCCATGACATGTAGTACATTCATCTTTTAAGGTCAGCTCTATTTCTTTCTCAACGCCAAATACTGCTTCTTCAAAAGTTATTCGGACACTTGTGCGTATATTAGCGCCCTTCATCGGACCATTATTTCTGCCTCCGCGACGCCCTCCTCCAAAGAAATCTCCGAAAATATCTCCAAAAATATCCCCGAAATCCATACTGTTGAAGTCGAAACCGCCAAAACCGCCGCCTGCTCCCGGCTCAAAGGCAGCATGACCATACTGGTCATACTGTCTTCTCTTTTCCGGATCACTTAAAACGGCATATGCTTCAGATGCTTCTTTAAATTTCTTCTCGGCTTCAGCATCTCCGGGATTCATATCGGGATGATATTTCTTAGCAAGAACTCTGTATGCTTTCTTGAGTGCTGCGTCATCGGCGCTTTTATCTACGCCAAGGACCTCATAATAATCTCTTTTCTGCTCTGCCATTATACTTCCTCCAAGCCCCTACAAGTCATCTTAATAACCATGCCTTTTCACACTAGACCTCTCTGTAGTCACCGTCTACAACATCATCCGCACCGCCCATATCCGAAGCTTCCTGTGCGTCTGCGTTGCCCATATCAGGTGAACCCTGTGCCTGCTGCATATTTTCATACATCTTAGTAAATAAAGCCTGTGCGGAATTTGTCAATTTTTCTTTTGCAGCTTTAAGTTCGTCAATCTGACTGTCAGTCATTTCCTGATCTTTAGTATTCTCCAGAATATCCTTAACAGCCTGTAAATCAGCTTCAACTCCTGCCTTCTCGGAAGCGTCAATCTTATCGCCTACTTCTGACAAAGCCTTCTCTGTCTGAAATACAAATGAATCTGCATCATTTCTTGTATCTATTGCTTCTTTTCTCTTCTTATCCTGAGCTTCATACTCGGCTGCTTCCTTAACTGCTCTGTCAATTTCATCATCGGACATATTAGAGCCTGCCGTAATTGTAATATGCTGTTCCTTACCTGTTCCCAGATCCTTAGCGGATACGTTTACGATACCGTTGGCATCAATATCAAANGTAACCTCAATCTGCGGAACTCCNCGCATTGCCGGCGGAATNCCATCCAGTCTGAACTGTCCGAGTGATTTNTTATCNTTNGCNAACTGTCTTTCACCCTGTACTACNTTGATATCAACTGCTGTCTGGTTATCTGCTGCCGTAGAGAAAACCTGNCTCTTNTTGGTAGGAATAGTTGTATTTCTTTCAATAAGNCTTGTAGCAACNCCNCCCATAGTNTCGATTGAAAGNGAAAGCGGAGTTACGTCAAGCAATAAGATNTCGCCTGCACCGGCATCGCCTGCTAACTTACCNCCCTGAATAGATGCNCCAAGNGCAACACATTCATCAGGATTCAGGCTCTTGTTCGGNTCATGACCNGTAAGCTGTTTTACCTTCTCCTGTACTGCAGGTATACGTGTAGAACCNCCTACTAANAATACTTTTCCTAAATCAGCATTNGTAAGTCCGGCNTCNTTCATTGCATTCTGAACCGGAATAGCTGTTCTTTCAACTAAATCATGTGTAAGCTCNTCAAANTTAGCCCTTGTTAAATTCATNTCAAAGTGCTTAGGTCCNTCTGCNGTTGCCGTAATGAAAGGCAGATTGATATTGGTAGTTGTTGCNGAAGACAATTCTTTCTTTGCCTTCTCTGCAGCCTCTTTCAATCTCTGGAGCGCCATCTTATCACTTGATAAGTCAACNCCNTCCTGTGCCTTAAATTCAGCTAACATCCAATCAATAATTTTCTGNTCAAAATCATCACCGCCCAAATGNGTATCACCATTTGTAGCCAGAACCTCAATAACACCGTCACCGATTTCAATCAGNGATACGTCAAAAGTACCNCCGCCCANATCNTATACCATGATCTTCTGCTCTTTTTCATTATCAAGACCATATGCAAGAGCTGCTGCAGTAGGCTCGTTAATTATACGTTTAACATCCAGACCTGCAATTTTTCCTGCATCCTTGGTTGCCTGTCTCTGNGCATCATTAAAGTAAGCCGGAACCGTAATTACAGCCTCAGNTACCTTTTCNCCCANATANTTTTCAGCGTCTGCTTTCANNTTCTGCAATATCATTGCNGAAATCTGCTGNGGAGAATACTTNTTATCNTCAATAGTACGTCCTCTGTCAGTACCCATATCTCTNTTGATAGATGCAATTGTCTTATCNGCATTGGTTACNGCCTGACGNTTTGCNGGTTCTCCNACAAGTCTCTCTCCNGTCTTNGTAAATGCTACTACTGAAGGTGTGGTTCTTGCTCCTTCCGTATTGGCNATAACCGCCGGTTTACCACCTTCCATAACTGCTACACAACTATTTGTTGTTCCTAAATCGATACCAATAATTTTACTCATNTCTAAATCCTCCTATAATTATATACCTTTAATTTATATATCAACTAATCCATTATACGGATTAACTTACAACTGCTACCATACTATGTCTTACCACCGTATCACGATAGGTATAACCTTTTTGCANNTCCTGTGCAATNACNCCNGATTCGTATTCNTCACTCTCTACCTGCATCACNGCGTTATGGAAATCNGGATTAAATTCCTCTCCTACGGCAGCTATAGGCTTCACATNCAGATTNNCAAGNTCNTGTCATAAGCTGCTTATAAATCATTTCCATTCCCTGCGCAAATGCGCCGNTCTTTTCCTCTTCTGAAACCGATGCAAGACCTCTTTCAAAATTATCAACAACCGGNAGGATTTTTTCAATTACACTCCTTGCNCCGGTCTCAAACATTGCNGTCTTCTCNTTATCGGTNCGCTTGCGGAAATTATCAAACTCAGCCATCTGACGTTTTACCCTGTCTTCAAGCTCGTCAATTTTTTCTTTTAACGCATCCTGCTTCTTATCTGTCTTTTCTTTTTTCTTCTTTTCCTTCTTAGNATTTTTAGCTGTCTCTTTATCCTCAACAGANTCNTTATCCNCGNCAGCGTTTTCTTCGTTGTCAAAAGCNGCGTCCGNCTCTTGANCATCATGGANTCNACTTCGGNTTCCGTTTCTTTTNCTAACTCCTTATCATTGTCCATATAATTTTCATTCTCTGCCACTGTTATCATCCCTTTCATATTGTAATTATATTTANATAATNNCNANATNTTATAANTTCTGNTNANNGAAANTTTNAATATTAATTAAGNNATCTATTTCTTATATAATTCATCCANTTGATTNTTNAACACCTTNAGATTATTNACAACTCTCTCATAATCCATNCTNTTNGGTCCGACTATACCTATCGTACCCTTCATACCNTCNCCAAGCTCGTAAGTGGCTGTGACAACACTACAGTCTTTCATAGACTGAATCGGCATTTCATCTCCNATGTAAATTTGAATTCCTGTATTCTCATTCTCTAATTTATCCAGNACAAGNTCATTCAAAACCTGTTTTTCTTCAAAAGTAGTAATAAGCTCGCTGGCNCTCTGATTATCAGACAATTCAGGATATTTNAAAAANTTCTTGGCGCCGCTTGTGTATATTTCNAAATCCTCATCAGCTTTAATNGCNTCTGCAACCGCATCAATNACGCCTGCCACNATTTCACTGTGAATTCCNGCCTGCTGNTTCATGGCTGCNATCATTCCCAGATTAATNTCATCCANNGACAAACCNTTTAAATGTGTATTNAGAAGAATATTTANNTTAAGCAGCGTNTCATCATTCAACTCTTCCGACAGATTCAGNATTGAGTTCTTNATCACATTACCTTCTACTACNATAACNNCAAGCAGCTGGTTTGCATCTACCCGNGACAATTGAATAAATTTTAATTTATTNCGGTGATACTGGGGAGCTGAAATCATTGCCGCATATTCGGTATTGTTNGCAAGAAGGCGCGCCGCNTGCTTCAAAAGACGATCCGTTTTCTCTTCCTTTTCAAGCAGCAGCTCTTTCATCTCCGCTACTTCGCGTTCCTTCTCCTCCATCATCTTATCTACATATAACCGATAACCTTTATCCGAAGGAATACGTCCGGCAGAAGTGTGGGGCTGCAATATATAACCCAATTCTTCCAAATCAGCCATTTCGTTACGGATAGTTGCTGAACTTAAATTCAAATCAGTGTATTTGGAAATGGTCCTACTTCCTACCGGCTCTCCGGTTTCTAAGTAGTTACGAATGATGGCTTGCAATATTTTATATTTTCTCTCATTCAACTGCATACCATTTCCTCCCAATCTGTTAGCACTCGACCGATTAGAGTGCTAACATCTTCTAGTGATAAGTTATCACTTCACTATTTAATTGTCAACATATATGTGGAAAAAAATTTATGAAAAAAGTATAAAAATAAAAAATATTTTTTATAAAACATAAAAAAAGACCACCCGAAGAGGTCTGTAAACCTGTTCGGGTGGTCTTAAAGAGGCTATTTTTTACTTATTGACTTTTACATTCATGGTGATGGCTGTTCCTAATGTATTCTCCGCTTGATTTTCAAACTTCACATACATTTTAACCTTATTAGTGGAGTTCGCCGCATAAAGTGCGCCATCCTTAAGCTGTACGGTAACCATCAAAGAACCATCTCCTCTTACTTCAGTTTTAACATCTAAAGAGCTCTTTGCCTTTTCATCTTTCTCGCCGAAAACAATAGCTTTTGTAGTTTCATCAGCTTCATCTTCATGTTTAAATGTTCCAATGCTGTTTTCTTTAGTTCTTAATATAAATGTTGCCGTATAGCCAGTATTTGACTGATAAAGATTAATCGTGTTTGTACTTGCGGTTACTTTCGGAAGAACCTGTGCAGTTTTAATCTTAATTGTATTTTTTACCCAAATACCGCCTTCATCTATTCCTGAATCATATTTTGAAAAATGAATCCATATTTTTACCGGATATACTTTATTATTATCCAGCTCTGCATCCTTCTTAGGCATAACATAGAGAAGACCATCTACCACGTGTATATCGAACTTGTCGCTTACATCATCAAAGTCAGGAACTCTTCCTGAAGCATCATATATCTTTGCATCATCTACAGTATCCTTTAGATTAGATACTACCGGAGTATATATAATGCAACTCTTTGGATCATATGGATACTTCGATACTTCAGGTTCATCAGGATCATCCGGACTAGGATCTACACTGCCCGATGCTGATAATGTAAGTTTAACTGTTACATCTTGATCCTGCAAATCAAGTTTATATATACGTTCATTGCTTGTAGTGGTAGCTTCATTTACAAATACTTCAGATTCCGTATAAGGAACATCTGCACCATCCACTGTTACACCGGATAATGTATATCCATCCTTCGCTCTTACAATAAAGTAAAATTCACTGTCACCCTCTACTCCGGTTACGCTGCTTACGGATATAAGTTCAGTTGTAATCTTCTTATTAGTAGCAAAGTCAGAATCTTTTGTTACTTGATATATATCAGCCATCGGCTGTGATTCACTGGTTGTTAGTCCGGTGAATGTTATATTTACATTAGCAGTTCCCGGTTCCGATGCCTTTATATAAATAATCGTTTCGGGATCCGGATCCTCAGGTAATGTAAATGTATAAACTCCGTCACTGTCAGGACCGCTTATTTCTGGGCTTTGGGCCTTAAGAGCTTTATCCGTTCCGACGTACCTAAGTATTTTGTCTGAATCTGCATTTACTTTAAACTTAAAGGTTTTTTGTTCTGCCGTAGGGTTTGTAACAGGTATTTCGAGCTTCCAATCTGCAGGTGTAATATTTCCTGTCTCGCCATCAAGCTGTACCGTTGCTCCTATTACATTAAATTTAACAATATTATATTCTGCATTTTTCCGCGCTGTGGCTACTGTAATAGTAATATCTCCGGTAATATTAGCTATACGATATGCATAGTATCCGTCAGTCTCTGCAGTTGCCGTATTGCTTTCCTCCAGTGTATTTTCTGCAGTTTCGCCAGGCAGCTTATAGCCAACTGTAAGCGTATATCCCGGATTGGGTGTAACCTTAAACTCTAAAGCCTCGCCATCCAAAACAAAGATTTGACCGGAATCATCCTTTATAGCCTTAGTGTACTCAACTGTAGCGGTATTACTTCTATTATCAGTTGATTGGATTACATGGTCAATATTGTATGCTGCCGCAATAGTGAGTTCCCTTTCAGCTATAACATTATCAATAGTATAAACAGAGTCTGTGCTGGTACTATCCGTATTCGCCTTATCTGCCTCAAGTATCTTATTTTCACCGTCAAGCGGACCTTCAATGAGGAGCACTGTCTTGTCTGCCACCGATGGAATGTTAATTGACATACTTCCTTGATATGGAACATACACTACCAAGTCATTAGTACCAGTATAAGGATCATACTTCGTACTTCCAACTGTATAGCTATAGCTTGTGACAACACTAGGGGAATTATTGCTGATTGTGATTCCATAAGTATCAGTCACTACAATCTTAATATCGCCCTTGATATTTTTCCCCTGAATTACATATTCCCATCCATTTTCGCCAAGCACTTTGTCTTCTACATGTACTGATTCCTTTTCTCCTTCTGCATTTATATAACTTGCTACTACATCTACAACTTTATCGGTTATAAATTTGTAGTCCTCGCCTTCTGCAACACTGTCAGTACCTCCTGACGTTACCGTCGTACCATCAGACTTCATTATCGTGGCGCCGCCGTCAGTAGGACCTACTTTATCGAAGGTAATTGTATAACTCGTTGCTATCTGAATAGAAACAATCATACCATCTGCTATTTTATCCGTCAGTTGATAAATATCACCTAAACCTGTCACCGGTACCTTCTTAAATTCCAGTGTCTCCTGACTAGAAATATCATCCTCTGAGGTAACTTCCTTCATAAATGATTTAACTGTATATCCCTGGTTTAAAGTTACCATAAACGCCAAATATTTATCACCAGAAAATGTCACATCATCATCTGCAGGATTAGGGTTAAAATCATTAGCAGTTAAAGTATTTACACTATCCAAACTATCTACCAAAGCATATTTTATGTCTGTTACTTTTCCAGTAAGCTCAGAAAGTTTCGGCAATGTAACCGTCTTCACGTTTTCTATTGAAATAGTGATTTCTGTATTTTCATCTATTTCAATATTATTAGCAGTATAAATAACATCACCATTATCCTCAGTAGAAGTTAATACTTCTATAGCTTTAGCAATGCCTTGACTATCAACAGCTTTTACAACTATTACTTCATTTGGCTGCACATCAGCTGCCGACAATGCAAATTGAAGCGAGAAGCTTTCAGTAGTGGTAACCTTTGGCTTATCATCCTTATCATAATCAATATACCCTGTCGCATCATCTAAAACACTGTCACTGGTAATCTTGTACTTCAAGCTTGCCGCCGTTAATTTACTTTCGCCGTCATCACCAGCAGTATTATCCGTAATCGTTACCGTATAGCTTTCAGTTACTACAATAGTAATAACATCAGCAGAAACATCCTTGATATCCTTGAACGCAATCGTATATTTTAATGCATTCTCACCAACAAGTTGTTCTTTTATAGGAGTTATATCCGTCAAATCGCTGCTGCTGTCATCATCTTCCCCGGTCGCATATACTGCTACGCTAATCTCAGATGCTTTGCCGGCAGCCTTCTGTACAACAAAAGTATAGTCTTCGTCGGTTGTCTTCTCCTCACTGGATATATCAGCCTCATCGTTACCGTCTATCAGCTTCTTTATCCCGGTACCCTTTCCGATATTCGTCACAAATTTTATCGGCTTACCGGCAATATAATTTGCCTTGATAGTAACATCTGTATTTGCTGCTATTTCTTTAATAATATATACCTTTGAAGTAGCATCCGCGAGATCTGTATCTTCCTCTATCGTAGGTAAATCCTCACCTTCCTCTACAGTCATAGTAAATGAATCTTCATCGACTTCATATCCGTTACTCGGAGTAACCTTAACTGCAACTATCTGCTCTGATGTAATTGATCCTATGTCTGCTGATGAATCTTCTACCGGTATATACTCTTCACTTCCATTCAACTCATTATCATTATCAATTACATAATATCCTAAATCAGCTACTCCTTTCTCAGGTTTGGTCAATGTGAGCTTATATGTTGTGTCCGGATTTGGATCATCCGGACCTTCAGTGTCCGGAGACGTCGTTGTACTTACCTTTGATTTTATAACAAAAGTGATGCCTTCTACTGTATCACTAATGACAGTATCCTTATCAATTGTAAATGTTTCGTTATCTGCATTTCCTAGAATTATAGGTTCTGCATCATCCCAACTGTTATTCACTTCATCTTTCGCACTACTATCATATGCTGCTATTGATGTAATTTCATAACCATCAGCCACAGTTGTGGTAAGTTCATATCCTTTCGTCGTCTTATTAGTGGTTTTGTCTACCGTAATAGCAGTGACCGTTGTGCCTTCCCCTGTTTCATCGGGTTCTGTTTCAACAACTTCTTTTAATACTGCGGCAACATGCGCCGTATCATCAATGTCATATTCCACCGAAAGATCTTTGGTCGTCGTTGGAGTATCTGGTGTTTCCGGTATCTCTGTTTCGTCACCATTGCCATCTCCGGTTTCATCCTCTCCCTCAACAAAACTAGGAACCGCCTCACTGTCAACTACAGCAGCATAACTATCCTCTCCTGCCATACTAAGACTTTCCGTTGCGGGAACATCCGTATTGTCAAAATATGTGTCATCATATCTATCAAGAAGATTCAGCTTTCCTTTAGCCTTAAGAGTTACTGAAATTTCTTTACTGTATACCTTTACCTTAAATCTAACTGATCTTGCAGTATCTTCATCGACACCAATATCACCGTAAGCAGGTGTCATTTTAAAAGTATACGTCTTGGCGGATAGATCTGAAGAAGTAACACCATCTGCAAGAGAAATCTTCAATTTATTTCCGTCTCTATTGAAGGCGAAATAACCACTAACATCATCCTCGTCTTCCCTATTTGTAACATACTCAATGGTAGTGTCATCCCAGTTCAGATCAATATCAGCCGGCTTATTCTTAAAATTCATAGTCAACTCAGTCGTATCTGCATCACCTGCATTCAGATTAAGCTTTGCCGAGCCTTTTAACGAAACAGTCGGAGAAACATTTGTGACCTTTACCGTAAGAGTTACTTTGTTGCCATTATCGCCAAGCGGTTTACAAGTAAAACGGTAAGTGCCTTTCTTAATATCATCATCTACACTTACTGATACCTGTTGACTTTCGGGATCGGAGGTAAAGTTTACTTTTTGATATTCCTCCTCTTTAGTCTCGCTGAGATTGCTTGGATACTCAAATTCCATATTTTCAGCTAATACGCCATACTGGTTTGATTTAAAGGTAACCGTTGCCGTATTACTACTAAAATACTTGTTCAGCGTTACTGAAGATTTATCCAGCTTAAATGTCGTTTTCTTGGATGATATCTTAGCCGTATAGTTCAACTTAATAACCTGATTATAATCCCATTCAACATTCTTAATCGCTATAACTACTTTTCCGGCACTGCCTCTTGGATTTACACTTAATTTTATCCTGCCATCATCACTAATGTAGTCAGCCGGATCAATGGTTACAGCCGACGACGTACTGCCTTCTGCATCTTTATATATCTCCCAGCCGCCTTCACTTAAGTCAATTATCTCCTTACCATTTTTTAAGGCAAGGTAAACATCCAGCGTATCGCTCATACCAGACTTAAATGTATCCGAAGTTCTCTCTAATTTTAAAGAAGGCTTGGTTGTCTTAGTTGGAATCGTGATTTTGTACCTCTGCTGATTGAAAGGCTCAATATATCCGTCAAATGTCAACACTAGATAACCCGTAACTACCGGTTTCGCTTTCTTTCCACTTGTGTACCCCATCGCCTCATTCGTACGTGTAATAATACCGTCGTACTTGCCAACTTCAAAGTTGTTAAGAAACTTTGCGTCATCAGCGCTAGTTGACAAAGGCTCCAGAGAATATGTAATTTTTGTAGCGTCCAAATCTCCAAGATTGCTTATTACAGGTATTACTTCGCCCGGTTCTATACTACCATCCTTTTGCAGTGTGCCACCGTTCGCATAAAACAGATTAATTTTAGGCTGGTTCTTTGCTATCGTTACCTTAGGCTTCGGAATAAATCTCTTCACCCTGATATTCAGCGGCAGATTGTAAAAATTGCCATCTGCTTCCACGAGTACAGTTACCCTATATACGCCATCGGATATGTTGCTCGCATTACGAGGCTTAATAATTAATTTAACTATAGAATTGTCAGTATCGTTCGTTTCCTCATCGCTAGGACGGGATAAAACAAACTCTTCAGATGGTGCCTCCTTATCATCATATTTCCGCAGCTCAACTGTCTCTACATCAATTTGCGTATTATATGCCCCTATGATTTCCAACTCCGCTCCATTTTCCTGATACGGATTGAGAGTTAATGTAGAAGCTGCGAGTCTTGGTGTAAAATCTTGTACCCGGACAATGAATTTCTCCGAAACTTTCTTATAGTCAGTAGGGTCAGCATTGGTAGCGGTTGCCGTAATTACTGCCTCTCCGCTTGCCCCCTTCGGAATGGTAATTGTATTCTGTGATTCGGAGCTGGTAGTACTGCTCTTACCGATTTTTGCCACCTTAGAATCGCTAGTTGTCCATTTGAGTGCAACGGACATATTATCAGCAACTGACACATCTTCATCATCATATGCAGTTGCCAAAAGAGTAAATGTAGTTTCCTTGTTTTCTACATTTACTTTGTTCAGAACGATACTGTCCGTTGTAATATCTTCTATTACCCCAGAATCATATGAAAACGGCTTAAGTAGCAGAGCTCTTACCTCGGCATCTACAACTTCTATATCTACGCCTCTGGTAACGCGCGTATTATTGCAGTCAAGTACTTCTGCCGTTATATATGCAGTTCCTTTTTTCAATGCTTTAATTGTTCCATTATCCGAAACAGATGCTACTGACGTATTTTTGCTCGTAAATTTAATCTTAGAAGATTCAATGACGCTATCTCCTGCCTGCGCACTCGTATCTATCAGGAACAGTCTGGTTGTTTGTCCTACTTTAAGTTGGGTGGTCTGCCCTACTTTAGGAGAACCGCCATTGGATAATTCATATTTAATGTCGCTCGCGCTTCCGAGAGTATTCTTATTATCCTGACTTGTACGCTCAAATTCTGCCGTTACATAAGCTCCGCCTACAGGCATCGTAAATGTATATTCACCGTCACTATCTTTACCAATGGGTGTTCCATTACATCTAAGTGAACCCTCTGTCAGCTTAACCGAAGATGAGCTTTTGATGAAGACATATATCTTCGCTCCTGCCCTAACACCCTTCTTACCGTTCTTGGCATTAGGATCGGTTACCTTATCATCACAGGCAAATGTAACCGTTCCTGACACATTGGCAGACAAACACTGATACGTATATGTGAAAAATTCTGTTGAGCTTTCCGTATACGCGATAAACCGCATATTATTATGCGCTTTTGCATATTTCTCTACTTCAGTTCCGGCAAAGCCTCTCATCCATAAGATATCAGCATTATTATTTGGAAATACATTTGTAGCGGAAGGAATCTCCTTCATATTTGCATTTGGAATTTCAACATATCTCAGATTGCTGCAGCCATTAAATGCATTATCACAAACTTGATCGATTTTATTTGAAAAGATAACTTGACTCAATCTTATACATTTTTCAAAAGCGCTTACTCCGATTGTCTTATTCCCATTGGCAAAATTCACTGAAAGTAAATTGCTACAATTATAAAATGCCCTGTCCGGAATATCAGAAACGGCTGAGAGAGTTACGTCTGTCAACCCTATACAATTCTCGAATACGCCTGTACCCAGACCGCCTCCGACTTTTTCTTTTATGTTTTCGCCATTCGAATCTTTTTGCACTTCACCGGTAACAGGATCCTTTACATCAACCCATTGCTCTTTGACACTATCCGGCAGCGTTACCTTTTTAATTGCATAGCAGTCCATAAATGCCTTGTCACCGATTTCTGTCAAATTTCCCGGTAAAACAAAGTCGGTATCTGAACCAAATTTTTCCAGCTTCTTACAGCCTTCAAATGCAGAGTTGCCAATGGTGATCATACTGCTGTAAGTAGAATCCTTAATATATACCATAAATAAACTTGTATCGCCGCTGAAAGCTTCTGAGCCTATGCTTGTAACACATTTAGGAATTGACAGTTGTGTCAGTTTTGTACAACCAAAAAATGTCTTATCTTGTATCTTCTCCAATCCTGAAGGCAGTTTAATACCCCTTAGTTTAGTACAACCTGAAAAAGCTCCCGGTTCAATAATTTTAACATTGTCCGGTAGTATTACATATTCTATCTCTGTTTTATTTTGAAAAACGTTTGATGCAATCGTATTAAAATTTTTTTCATCTTCTCTCGGCTGTCTCAGTTCAACAACTCCTGACAGTGCAACAGGCTGCTCTACTCCATTGACCATCTCGAAAATCCCTGTCAATACAGGATTAGCGGGGTCAGTTTCATCATCAACCTCATATATATAGTCTTCCGATGCATTCAGATCATATGTAACCACCATACCGGTCTCGTCAGTAAATGTACACATACGTACACCGGTACTGTTAGCAGCTTCTACACCTTCGTCATCGATTTGAACATCTTCCGCAGACTCAGCATCTTCTATATCGGTTTCCGGTCCGTCAGTTTCATCCGATGCATCGACATCATTTCCTGTCCTATCCGTTCCATCGGAAACATCACTTCCTTCTGCCGCATCGTTTCCGTTTCCAGCTTCGTCGGTTCCGTCATTATTCTCTGATGAATCCCCGCTTTCGGTCTCGCCGTTTCCGCCCTCTGAAACGTCATTTCCTCCTTCCGAAGCATCTCCGTCCTCACCGGTATTATCCTGTGCATCGTCTTCATTTTCCGACGCGTTGTTTTCGTTTTCATCATTTGCATCTGATGCAACGCTTTCTCCATCGGTATCATCGGTTCCTTCTGACAAGCCGGCTTCTATTGCCGCAGCTGGATCTTGTTCTGCTGCCAGAGCAGTAAATCCGTTGGAACTAAGTGCCATGCTCAATGCCAGAAATAGTGCTAATACTCTTCTCTTTTTCATCTTAACCTCCACCTTTTTACTATTAATACACCGAAATAATCGGCAATTTTGCCTATAATTGTTCATATTGTAACACTTTCTTTTTTAATATACAAGATATTGTATAAAAAAAATGTTATTTATAGCACATATTGTTAAATTATTGATAAGTCTTAAGGCATTCATAATTCTACACAATAAAAAAACAGCCAATCTGAGTATATCACCTCAAACTAACTGTTTTCTCTAATTTGCCAAATATTTCATTTCTTAAATTGCAAAGCTTCCGGATACTTCTCCGTTAACAACATAATAAGCAAGCTTCTCTTCCGGTTTTGCATAGATAGAAACTGTCTTGAAATCCTTAAGATCTCTCTTAAGATCATACTGCCATACATCTTTGGCAATCTTTACAAGATCTTCTGTAGAATATGTTTTTCCCGAAAACTGTAATACAACCTCTGCTTTAGCAACGGTTTTTTTAGCTGCCGTTGTCTTGGTTGTTGTTTTCTTAGTTGCTGCCTTCTCAGTAGTTTTCTTAGCAGTTGTCTTTTTTGCAGGTGCTTTCTTTGCTGCAGGCTTTTTAGCTTCTGCCTTAGGTGCCTCTTTTACTGATGTTTTCTTAGTTTCTGTCTTAGGAGCCTCTTTTACTGCTGCTTCTACTTTAACTTCTTCTTTCTTTGTATCTGCTGCTTTAGCAGCTACGGCTTTAGCTGCCGGCTTTGCAACTGCCGTCTTCCTTGTTTCTGCCATGAATAATCTCCTCCCATGTAACAACTATTAAACTTTATAGCAATAATAAACTAGTCATATTACATTCATATAATCCCTTGAAAATGTATACAATCAAGAGATTATAGAAAGATTTTAACCCAAGCACCAAGAGTTGTCAACTAATAAACTGTCACAAATCTATCGTTATTTATATGCATTATATATGCGAAATGCTGTAAAAACTATCGGTATTCTATTTTTTATATCATAAAATACAATAACACAAGTGCTCCCAACACAATACGATACCAGCCAAAAATTTTAAAATCATGTTTCTTTATATAGCCCATCAGGAATCTTATAACAACAACCGATACAAGGAAGGCAACCACCATTCCGACAAACAGAATTGTAAGCTCCCCTCCGGTAAAAGTAAATCCAAATTTAACAAGCTTAAGCAGACTTGCTCCTAACATAACCGGAATCGCTAAGAAAAAAGTAAACTCCGCCGCTACGGTTCTCGACACACCTATAAGCAGTGCACCTACTATTGTAGCTCCCGAGCGCGAGGTTCCCGGAAATATTGCAGCTATAAGCTGGAATACTCCGATCAACAACGCCGTTTTGTATGTAATCTGTCCTAAGCTCTCTATGCGCGGCGACATATTTTTATTACGGTTCTCAATTACAATAAACGCAACACCAAACACAATTAACGCAATTGCCACGCAGGTCGGATTATAAAACAATTCATCAAACACATCATCAAACGCTAAGCCTATTACTGCCGCCGGTATGCACGCCACCAGAATTTTAAACCACAGATCAAATATATCCTTCTTAATGAAGGGTTTCTTTTTTAAGTCAAATGGAAAAATTTTATCCCAGAAAAGCAACACAACTGCAAGAATTGCCCCCAGCTGTATAACAACCAGAAACATCTCCCAGAACTCTTCCGATACATTTAAAGACACAAACTCATCCAACAAAATCATATGTCCGGTACTGCTTATAGGAAGCCATTCCGTAATTCCCTCTACAATTCCAAACAATACCGCTTTTAAAATTTCTATCATTAAATTACCTCCATGTCTCTTACCGGTACTCTGTTTTAACGAACTTATTAAATGCCTCCAACGAACGTTCCACCTTCTCCGTGTCAATGCAGTATGCAATTCTGAAATATCCCGGTGCGCCAAATGTATCTCCGGGCACCAGAATCAAATCATACTTCTTTGCCTTTTCACAAAAAGCAACTGCATCATCCTCAAGCGCCTTAGGAAACATATAGAAAGTTCCCCCGGGCTTCACGCACTCAAATCCAAGGGAAGTGAGTTCTTTATATAATATGTTCATATTTTTCTCATATACCGATAAATCGGAAGTCAGATCAAGAACTTCGGCAACTGCCAGCTGAATGATCGACGGAGGGCAGTTATGTCCGGTTCCTCTTGAAATCTGTCCGCACATATTTGTAATGTATTCCGCATCGGTACACGCGGGATTAACAGCTATGTAACCAATTCTTTCTCCCGGAAGCGACAGGGACTTGGAATATGAATAACACGAGAAGGAATTATCATAGAACTTGGATACATAAGGAGCATCTATGCACTCAAATACAATTTCCCTATAAGGTTCATCTGAAATCAGGAAAATATCATGTCCGTATTCTTTGGACTTATCAGTCATCACCTTTGCAAGTTTTTGTATGGTTTCAGTGGTATAAACAATTCCTGACGGATTGTTCGGTGTATTAATAAGCACTGCCATAACCTTTTCGGTAAGCATTTCCTCAAAGGCCTCAAAATTAATCTGAAAGTCCTCAACATTTGCCGGAACTACTTTAAGCACCGCACCGCTTAAATTAATATAAGGATTATACTCCGGAAAATATGGTGCGAATGTCAGGATTTCATCTCCAGGCTGGGTAACACATCTAATAGCATGTGCAATTGCCCCTGCCGCCCCCGTAGTCATAAAAATATGATTTCCCGTATAGTTCATTCCAAAACGCTGATTTAAAGATTCTGCTATTTTAGCACGCACTGCAGGTATTCCCAAACTCTGGCTGTAACCATGCAGCTCCATCGGGTCGCGGTTCGTCAACATATCTATCATTACATCCGTAAATTTCTGCGGCGTCGGAACCGACGGATTTCCAAGGCTGTAATCAAATACATTTTCATAACCGATTTCCTCACCTCTTGCCGTTGCAAACTCCGAAAGCTGTCTGATAACGGACTTCCCTTTTAACATATCTTTGTATTTTTGTACTATCATATTAACCCCCATTCTTTCAATATCCTGCGATGTTTGTGTCGGACGTTGCAAACGTCAGCACAAACTCGCAATTGAAAAATCTCTGATTTTTCAATTTATTCAAAAGGAACTTTAATTTCCAAAGCTTCTTTCTTATTCTCAATCACAACCTTATTATGACTGCCGCCATATTCCCCATCAAGCGTCCATGCCACTTCCTGCTCCGATTCTATTGTTATTTTGGAAGCCTTAAAAATTTTGATAGCGTCTGAATTAATTCTTTTATCCGTAAGCGCCGCCATTATATCATTCATATCTTTTAAGATCGCGGGTTTCCTTATCAATGTCACCTCGAACAAACCATCGTTCAATTCCACATCTTTACCGGTTATCCCTTTAAATCCGGCTACGGAATTGGAATTGGTAATCATACCGTAAATATACTCTTCCTCAAGCTCCATATCATCACAAGTAATTTTCATATGATATGATTTAATCGAAGAAAGCCTTTTCATTCCTTCCAAAAGATACGCAGTATGTCCAAGGACGTTTTTCACATCCTGTTTAGTTTCGTATGATACATCTGTAAAAATCCCAAAAGCCGCCACGTAAATAAAACTGTCATTGTTAAAAGCACCGATATCGCAGCTAAACATTTTACCGTTTACAACCACGTCCGCTGCCTTGATCATGCTTCTTGGAATCTTCAGGCTGTTGGCAAAATCATTGGTACTCCCTGCAGGAACATAGCCTATGGGCAATTTCTCCTCACACTGCATCATTCCCGTAACAACTTCATCAAGCGTTCCGTCGCCTCCGCTGCACACTACGATATCATAGCCGTCTCTTCTCTCTTTAACCGCCTTAATTGCATCCCCGGGTTCCTGTGTCGGATACGCCGTCACTTCATACCCCGCTTTAACAAAAATGTCGATAATATCCAGCAGGTTGCTCCTGATCTGTGCCTTGCCGGCTCTTGGATTATAAACAAAAAGCATACTTTTATCCATGCTATATTCCTCCTGCGAAAAAGAGACTCCCATACCGGAAATCTCTTTTATCTTATGCCTTACTATTTGCCGTTTAAAAAATTTTCAATTCCTGCAACTGCGTCAGCTTCATCTGCTCCGTCTGCAATAACAGTAACAGACTCACCCTGATTAAGCCCGAGTCCCATCATGCCCATTATACTTTTGGCATTAACTTTTTTGTTAGCCGACTCGATGTACACTTGACTATCATATTGGCTTGCCACCTGTACAAGCATAGCTACCGGACGCGCCTCCAAACCGCCTTCTAAATTAATTTGGACAGATTTTTGAATCATAATAACTCCTCCTTTATAACCGCATATGTTCAGCAATCTCACTTAATTTTCTAAGTCGGTGGTTTACTCCCGATTTACCTACTGCCGGTTCCAGATACCCGCCAAGTTCCTTCAAAGGCGCTTCCGGATATTCCAGACGTACCTCCGCCATCTGACGCAGATTGTCCGGAAGTTTTTCAAAACCGTATTGCTCTTTGATCAATAAAATATCCTCTATCTGCTTAGTTGCCGCATTGACCGTTTTGGTAATATTAGCTGCCTCACAATTCACGCGACGATTAATGGAATTACGCATTTCCTTCACAATCCTGAGATTTTCCAGATTCATCAGGGAAACATGCGCCCCCATTACATTAAGCAAATCTACAATTCCGGCTCCCTCTTTCAAATAAACAACATAATATTTCTTGCGTTTGATAATCTTAGCCTCTATTTGAAAGTCCTTAATTATACTTCTCAGCTGTTCCGCCTGCGAAAGTCTGGCACACACAAATTCAAGATGATAGCTCTTATTCGGATCGCTCATAGATCCTATACAAATAAAAGCACCTCTCAAATAGGCTCTCGCACAGCAATTATTTTTTATCAAGAGAGAATTTACCGGCATATCCAGTGAGATAATATGATGGTCGCTGTCATACAGGTGCATCGCCTGAAGAATTTTTTCCTCATCCGATTCCCGCATAACATTATTTATATTAAATGTTTTTTTTAATAATGTAAAGCATTTTCTGACAACTGCTTCATTTTCCATATCTTCCAGCCTTAAATGTTCCCCATCTTCTGTAAGATGTCCGGCAAAATGAATTAATGCCGCCAGCTCCGCTAATTGACAATGCCTTGCGGAGTTTATATACGTTGTCAGCTCTTCTTTTACCTCTCCGGAAAACGACACACCTGTCACCTTCTTATCCTATATCTCTATGATACAATTTAATCCCATAACTGCCACGGTTTTTCATTCGCGCATACAATTCATTGGCGAGCGTAACGCTTCGATGCTTTCCGCCTGTACAGCCGATTCCTACTACAAGTTGGTATTTTCCTTCTTTTATATAATTAGGAATCAAAAAATTAAGCATGTCCACCAATTTTTCCATAAAATCCGAGGCTTCTATGAAGCTAAGGACATAATCCTGCACTTCCTTATCATTTCCGGTCTTATGTTTCAACTCATCAATATAAAAAGGATTAGGCAAAAACCGAACATCAAATACCAGATCTGCATCCGCCGGAATTCCGTTTTTAAAACCAAAGGAAAGAATGGTTACCATAAGGGAATTGTAACCCTCATTTCCGACAAAAATACGTTCCAGTTCCTCTCTTAGTTCTCTTGTCAGAAGATTGGAAGTGTCTATAACATAATCCGAGTTTTTCTTTATGCCTTCGAGAATTTCTCTTTCCTTACCGACTCCGTCTTCTATCCTTCCTTTGGGAGAAAGCGGATGCATTCTTCTGGTTTCCTTATAGCGTTTAATAAGCACATTATCACTTGCATCCATAAAAAGAATTTCAAACGTGTAACCATCATCCCTGAGCTTTCCCAAAGTCTTGCGCACATCTTCAAAAGGCTGGTCAGCCCTTACATCAAGCCCCAGCGCCACTTTTGTAATTTCTGTGCCCGGCGTCATAATCAATTCCATGAATTTTTCAATTAACGGAACCGGCAGATTATCCACGCAATAAAAGCCTGCATCCTCCAACATCTTCAATGCCGTACTTTTACCGCCTCCGCTCATTCCGGTCACTACTACAAATCTCATCCCGCAGCCTGCCCTTCTAAAAATCTCCGAGGAATACAACCTCCGGCTCTAAAGTAACCTGAAAACGTTCCTTAACCCTTTCCTGAACCTCTTCAATCACTTCTTTAATATCTGCCGCCGTTGCCGTTCCCGTATTAACAATAAATCCGCAATGCTTATCTGAAACCCTCGCGCCGCCTATGCTGTACCCTCTCATTCCGGCATCCATAATCAGTTTTCCCGCAAAATATCCCTCCGGACGTTTAAACGTACTTCCGGCGCTGGGAAAATTCAATGGCTGTTTACTTATGCGCTTAGCCATAAGCTCATCCATTTTCTGCTGAATCTTTTCTTTTTCCCCTGTCTGCAGGTTCAGCACTACTTCCAGCACTACAAATGGTCTGTTTTTAATAATGCTGGTACGGTAACCAAATTCCATAGTATCATTATCCAATGTGAGAATTCTTCCCTCAACATCCATTAACTTAACGGACTCTGTTATCTGCTTCATTTCGCCGTCATAAGCGCCCGCATTCATAACTATACCGCCGCCTACGCTACCCGGAATACCTACTGCAAATTCCATTCCGGAAAGACCTGCCTCCCTTGCGTTAATCGCCGTCTGGGATAAAAGAGCTCCGGCCTGAACATAAATCCGGTTCCCATCTACCCGGATCTTGTTCATACCGCCTCCAAGACTAATGACAATACCACGATAACCCTTGTCTCCTACCAAAAGATTGCTTCCGTTTCCGAGAATAAAATATTTCTGTCCTATCTGATTAAGATAAGGCACCAATTTTATTAATTCTTCCTCTTCTTTTATCTGAATCAGACATTCCGCTTCTCCTCCCACTCTGAAGGTAGTATGCCTGCTCATAGGTTCTTCAAATAACATCCTGTCTTTTGGAATGATATTTTCGATATAATCATACATAGATGTTCCCAAACTCAATTCTCGCACCGTCTCATTTCTTATTTAATTATATTACATTAGGTTATATTAAATTATGCACAAAACATTTAATCTAATACCATTTTGGCAGCCCCATAAATCCCCGCGTCATTTCCAAGCGACGCAAGGGCAAAAACCGCATCCTTACTGCCATGAAATACTGTTTCCTCAAAAACAGGTCTTATATAGTCAAACAACACTTCTCCCGCTTTGGAAACACCGCCACCTATAACAAAAATCTCAGGATTAACAATGCTCGCTATAATTCCAAGGCCTTTTCCAAGATATTCTCCAAACTGCTTTGCAACCTCTACTGCGAGCTCATCTCCTGCCTTCACCGCGTCAAAAACAGCTTTGGCGGATATTTCACCGGTTCTTAATACGCTCTCCTTGTCGCTTGTCTCCAAAAGCCTTTTTGCAAGCCTCGTAATACCTGTAGCAGAACCATATTGTTCCAAACAGCCATGATTACCGCAGCCACACGCTTCAGTCTCATTATCCTCTACGTGAATATGACCGATTTCACCGCCCGCGCCGGTTACCCCGGAGAGAATATTCCCATCAATAATAATTCCGCCGCCGATGCCTGTTCCAAGCGTTACCGCAACAATGTTCTTATAACCTTGTCCGCTGCCCTTCCACAGTTCTCCAAGTGCGGCCACATTCGCATCATTACCTGCTTCTATGTGTATTCCATTAAGAATACTGCCAAGCTCTTTCTTTAAATCAAACTGATTCCATCCGAGATTAACCGCCTTATGTACAACCCCGCTGCCGTCCACCGGTCCCGGTACTCCGACGCCAACTCCTGCCAGACTTTCTTTAGCAATGTTTTTTTCGTTCATTTTACTTTCAATGCTCGCCGCAATGTCAGGCAGGATATTCTTACCGCCATCGTTTGTTCTTGTAGGAATTTCCCATTTATCCAAAAGATTGCCGTCTATATCAAACAGTCCTAACTTAACGGTTGTACCGCCCACATCTACTCCGAATACATAGTTTTTCATATTAACCTCCCTAATCTAATCGTCTTCTTCATCACGCCGCTTTGCAAGGGATTTCTGAACACGCTGGTATAACTCCTGAGCCGCATTATATCCCATCTTCTTCTGACGATGATTTACCGCCGCCGATTCACATATGATCGCAAGATTACGTCCCGGTCTGATAGGGATATTATGACATACTACCTTCTTTCCAAGATATTCCGTATACTCTTCTTCCAGCCCCAGTCGGTCATATTCTTTATCTTTATTCCATTCTTCCAATTTAATTACTAAATCTATAGACGTCGTATCCCTTACGCTCGAAGCTCCGAAAAGAGCCTTCACATCTATAATGCCGATTCCGCGCAGTTCTATAAAATGCTTCGTAACATCGGGCGCAGTGCCAACCAGCGTATCGTCGCTGACTTTTCTTATCTCTACTACATCATCCGTCACCAGTCTATGACCTCGCTTGATCAACTCAAGCGCCGCCTCGGATTTACCGATTCCGCTTTCGCCTGTAATAAGCACGCCCTCACCGTAAACATCAACAAGCACGCCATGTACGGAAATACATGGCGCAAGTTCTACATTCAGCCACCTTATGACCTCAGCCGTAAACGCAGAAGTTGCCTTCTTGCTCATTAAAAGCGGCACCCCATGCCTTACCGCAATTTCCCGGAACAGATCGTCAGGCTGTAATTCTCTGCAGAAAACAACTCCGGGAATAGGATTAGACAAGAATTGTTCGTAATTCGCCAGCTGTACCGTTCTATCCAGACTAAGCATATAGGAATACTCAACAAACCCTATTACCTGTAAACGGGTTGCGTCAAAATGCTCAAAATACCCTGTCATCTGCAATGCCGGCCTGTTAATGTCAGGCTGGTTAACCTTTATTTTGGAAATGTCAATTTCCGGTGTAAGGTTTTCGCAATTCATTTTTTCAATTACTTTAGACAAACTGATACTTGGCATAACACCCATCCCCCATATCCAACTTATGGAATATATTTTAGCACAATCAATCTGCAATATCAATCAATCTTATGTTCCATCCACATGAAAAAATTTGTACACCTGTCTGGCAATATGCTCCGGAATTTCCGGGACTTCACAAAGCTGTTCAACCTCCGCATTCTTAATTTCGTCAATTGATTTAAAATGCTTCATCAGTGCCTTGCGCCTTGCCGGACCAATACCCGGAATATCGTCTAAAACTGATTTAACCTGCGCTTTAGAACGTAGCGAGCGATGATATTCTATAGCAAATCTGTGAGCCTCATCCTGTATTCTCGTGATAAGTTTAAATCCTTCCGAATGTGTATCAATAGGAATCTCCACATTATTATAATATAGTCCCCTGGTTCTATGGTTGTCATCCTTAACCATCCCACACACAGGAATATCAATATGCAGCTCCTCAAGCACCTGTAACGCTATGTTGACCTGACCTTTTCCTCCATCCATCAAAAGCAAGTCCGGGAACCTCGTAAAACTGCCGAATTCTTTATCAATTTCCTTCCTGTCAAGTTCCGCCTTTTCTTCCATACCATGTATAAAACGTCTTGTAAGAACTTCCTTCATGCAGGCATAATCATCCGGTCCCGAAACCGACTGTATTTTGAACTTGCGGTAATCACTGCGCTTAGGCCTGCCTTTTTCGTAAACTACCATAGATCCCACATTTGCGAAACCGCTTATATTGGAAATATCAAAAGCTTCCATCCGACTTACAGCGTCCAGATCAAGCAATCCGGCAATTTCCTTGACCGCACCTATTGTACGTCCTTCTTCCCTCTTAATACGCTCCTTATCCTGACTTAAAACAAGTTTTGCATTCTGGGCTGCAAGCTCAACCAATTTCTCCTTGCTGCCCTTCCTGGGTACACGCAGATACACCCTGCTGCCCTTTCTCATACTTAACCACTTCTCCAGAATATCAACATCCGCAATATCCTCCTGCAGCATAAGTTCCTTAGGTATAAAAGGCGTGCCCGCATAAAACTGTTTTACAAAATCCAAAAGAATCTGTGCGCCGTCACATCCTGACACATGTGTCATATAATAATGTTCCCGCCCGATCAGTTTACCGCTCCGTACAAAAAAGACCTGTACCACCGCATCCGTTTCATCCTTTGCCAAGGCTATGATATCTTTATCCTCTCCGTCACTGTCGGTTATCTTCTGTTTCTGTGCCACGCTTTTTACACTGTTATATAAATCCCTGTAACGAATCGCATCTTCAAATTCAAGCTTCTCCGACGCTTCCTGCATCTTCTGTTCTAACTCCTGTAAAATAGGTTTGTAATTTCCGTTCAAAAAGTCAAGTGCCTGTTCAACACGCTCTCTATATTCCTCTTTGCTTATATAAGCCTGACAGGGCGCCAGACACTGTTTTATGTGATAATTCAGACAAGGCCGGTCCAGTCCTATATCCCTTGGAAGTTTACGGTTGCATGTTCTAAGACAATACAATTTATTCATAAGCTCTATAGTGTCCTTAACTGCCGCCGCACTTGTATATGGTCCAAAGTACTTTGACTTGTCATATTTTTTTCTTTCCGTAAAATTATTCATATCCCTCGAAAACAAAATCCTCGGATACTCTTCACCCATAGTAACCTTTATATAGGGATATGTTTTATCATCCTTCAACATAGTATTATACTTCGGACTATGCTCTTTTATTAAATTATTCTCCAGTACAAGAGCCTCCAGCTCCGAATCCGTTACTATATATTCAAATCTTGCAATCTGCTCAACCATTCTGTCAATCTGTGGCCCGCGTCCGACAATTTTACGAAAATAAGAACGAACTCTATTGTGAAGGTTCACTGCCTTCCCCACATAAATAATTGAGTCGTTAGCATCATGCATAATATAAACGCCCGGACTGTTTGGGAGTTTTTTCAATTCTTCCGCCACATCAAACATTAGCTTCTCCATTTCAAAACGGCATAAGGCAAAGCCTGTTTGATTGCTTTGCCTTTGCTTTTCTTTTATTAATTTTTTATATATTTCTTAATTTGTGTCAGATCCGTTAGTTCTTTCTTCGCTAGGATTTGAACCACTCATATCTGACGTGTTTATGCTTTCTCCACCTTCATTGATTCTGTCTGCATCGAGCACATCTGCACCTGCTCCAACCGCATTTATTTTGTTTGCATCAGGCCTGTTTGTGCCTGCTTCGCCCGTATTGCCTCCATTCATATCCGATTCATTCCTACCAGACTGTCCGGCAATATGACTGCTCTCTTCCCTTAACGCCTGTGAGAAGTTCTGCGCTATATTAGAATGTGAAAAGAGTCCCACATTAGGCTGCTGCTGTGGCGGCATAGGCTGATAGCCCGACTGTGAAAAATTTCCCTGTGGCATCTGTGTTGAACCGCCCTGCGGCATCTGCATTGGATTGTCCTGTGGCATCTGCGAATTCTGCGGTTGATTTCCCTGTCCGCCTTGGGGATTTTCTGTCTGCGGCTTCTGCTCTTCCGTATGTTTATGAGGATCAACCTTAAAACGCTCTTCCTTTTTATCTTTCTCGTCCTCTGCCGGCTCCGGAATCCCTTTCTCCTTGCGGTATATTTTCATAAATTCCTTACCGGTAATAGTTTCTTTTTCAATAAGATAATCGGCGAGCTTATCCATTAATTCCCTATTGGATTTCAATAACTTCTTCGCCTGCTTATAGCTGTCGTGCAAAAGCTTCATAACTTCCGTATCTATATCGGCCGCCGTTACATCCGAACAAGTCAGTGAAGCCCTTCCGTCCAGATATTGGCTCTCTACAGTAGCAAGTCCCATAAGACCGAATTTCTTACTCATACCAAATCTCGTAATCATATTACGCGCTATACTTGTAGCCTGCTCAATATCATTTGCTGCGCCTGTCGTTACCGTATCGAATACTATCTCTTCGGCTGCACGTCCTCCAAGCAGTCCTACCAGCCTGTCTCTAAGCTCCGCTTCCGTATCCAGATACTTTTCTTCCTCCGGAACATGCATAACATAACCAAGCGCACCCATTGTCCTTGGTACGATCGTAATCTTCTGTACCGGCTCCGAATTTTTCTGCAAAGCGCTGACAAGTGCATGTCCTACTTCGTGGTAAGAAACGATCTTACGTTCTTCTTTGCTCATAATACGGTCTTTTTTCTCTTTTCCTACAAGCACCTGTTCCACCGCATCAAACAAGTCTTTCTGACTTACGAATTCTCTTCCCATTTTAACGGCATTAATCGCCGCCTCATTAATCATATTTGCAAGATCCGAACCGACCGCTCCGGAAGTTGCAAGCGCAATTTCATCCAGATCAACGCTCTCATCCATTAACACATCTTTGGAATGAACCTTGAGTATCTCCACACGTCCTTTTAAATCCGGCTTATCTACAATAATTCTTCTGTCAAAACGTCCCGGACGAAGCAGCGCCTTATCCAATATCTCCGGACGGTTTGTTGCCGCCAAAATAATGATTCCCTTTTTACCGTCAAAACCATCCATCTCAGAAAGCAGCTGGTTTAACGTCTGCTCGCGCTCTTCATTTCCCCCGCCATATTTCGTATCGCGGCTTCTTCCTATCGCATCAATTTCATCTATGAATACAATACAGGGCGCGTTTTTCTCTGCTTCCTTAAACAAATCCCTGACACGCGAAGCTCCGACGCCGACATACAACTCAATAAAATCTGAACCGGACAATGAGAAAAACGGTACATGCGCTTCTCCCGCTACAGCCTTCGCCAGCAATGTTTTACCTGTACCGGGCGGTCCCACTAATAAGGCTCCCTTAGGCAGCCTTGCACCTATCTTGGAATATTTCCCCGGATTGTGCAAAAAGTCTACTACCTCTACAAGCGATTCCTTGGCTTCGTCTTCTCCGGCCACATCCTGAAAAGTAATTCCGGTCTCCTTCTGTACATATACCTTGGCATTGCTCTTGCCTACGCCCATAGGTCCGCCATTGCCCATTCTTTTAAATAAAAGGCTCAAAAGCCCCCACATGAGCAGAATCGGAAGCACATAATACAACAGCACCGTAATAATAATGCTGGAGCTGTCCGACACCTGCTTATTAAGCTCAACGCCATGCTCTAACAATCTCGCGGTAAGTGTATCGTCATCCTCCATTTTACCTGTGTAATAGGTAGGACTTCCGCCATAAGCATAAATAAACGGATTTGAATTGCCTTTTTGCGCCGGATAAATAGTTATTTTATCCGAATCAACTACAACGCTTTCAATCTCATTTTTTTCTATCATTTCTACAAATTCGTTATAGCTTATTTCCTTATTGGCAGAGCCTGTCATAAATTTCATAAACATGCTGATGCTGAATAATGTGATCAGTGCCGCAATAATTAATATCACAAAGCTCTGCTTCTTAGGATCATTTCCGCTGCCGCCCGGGCCGCCTGAACCGCCTTTATTATCCTGACCTCTGTTAGGATTGTTACTGCCATTATTATAGTTACCATCATACTGGTTAAGATTGTTATCCATTAATGAGGTATCCTCGCTTTCCAATAGATAAGGCTTTTAATATATGCCTATTCTATTTTTCATCTATACCTATTATATTTAACAGATTTTTATAAATCAATAAGATAATTGTGAATTTATAGACACAAGTATTAAAGATTTATAAAAAAAATTAATTTTATTTGAGTTTTAATGGAAAATACTGTATAATATATAAAGAAAAAGATTCGAAAATTATGTGTACGAAGGGAGGTGCTATTATGAGCAATATGTCAATCAGCGGCCGCGGGCTTTTTAATGCCTATTCCCATCTCTCAAGTGGAAAAAGAATTAATTCCGCAGCAGATGATGCATCAGGCCTTGCCATTGCCAAAAGATTACAGCGGGAGGAAACCGGTCTTAATGTCGGAGCTCAAAATGCGAAAGCAGGTATTGGCGTTTTAAATGTCGCAGACGGTGCATTAAGCGGCGTTTCGGATTATTTACAGAGAATCCGCGAACTTGCTATTAAATCCATGAATGGCCTTGCTTCCGATTCTGATAAACAAATCTATCAGAATGAGATCAACCAGCTTAAAGAGGGTATTCAGTCTCTGGCTAAAGATACTTCCTTAAATGAGCAGACTCTGTTAGATGGCAGTATGGCGGATATGAATCTGGCAACCAATCCAAGCGGCGGCGGTATGAAAATCCAGATGGCCAACTCTACTTTAGAGGCGCTTGGCATCGCAGATTTGGATGTAACTTCCAAAGACTTCAATCTGGATTCCATCAACAAGGCATTAGATATGGTATCATCACAGCGCAGTAGCCTTGGTGCTTCAACTAACCGTCTTGAGCATACTTACAATTATAATATGTCTTCTTCACTGTCTCAACTTAGTTCAAGAAGTCGTTTAGAGGACCTTGATATATCTAAGGCAGTATCGGAGAAACAAAAACAGTCACTTTTGTATGAGTATAGCATCATGATGCAGAAGAAACGGCAGGAACATGATGGTCTGATCACTAGGATGTTTCAATAGTTTGTTCCATTAGAATTTAACCCTTGGAAATGCTATATACCGTATTTCCAGGGGTGTTTTTATTTTTCCCAAAAATATTTTTTAAATTTTACTTTTATAGTAGATTTTTCACATTCGTGCATTGTATAATGATACAAGAAAGATGTTCTAAGAAAAGAGGAAAATATGGCAGTAAAATACGTATTTGTAACAGGCGGCGTTGTCTCCGGATTGGGTAAAGGCATTACAGCCGCATCGTTAGGCAGATTATTAAAAGCTCGCGGTTATAAAGTAACCATGCAGAAATTTGATCCCTATATTAACATCGATCCCGGCACCATGAATCCTATACAGCATGGTGAAGTTTTTGTTACGGAAGATGGAACTGAAACCGACTTGGATTTGGGACATTATGAACGATTTATAGATGAAAATCTGGACAAAAATTCCAATGTAACAACCGGTAAAGTATATTGGTCCGTTCTTCAAAAAGAACGCCGCGGTGATTATGGTGGCGGAACCGTTCAGGTTATTCCTCACATTACAAACGAAATCAAGAGTAGATTTTATCGAAATTTCACAGATACAGAAACCAGAATCGCTATTATTGAGGTGGGCGGGACCGTTGGTGATATCGAAAGCCAGCCTTTCCTTGAGTCCATCCGCCAATTCCAACATGAGGTAGGACGGGAAAATGCTATTTTAATTCATGTTACGCTGATTCCTTATCTAAGGGCTTCACAGGAAATGAAAACCAAACCTACTCAGGCAAGCGTCAAAGAACTGCAGGGAATGGGTATTCAGCCGGACATTATTGTATGCCGCAGTGAATATGAACTGGATCAGGGATTAAAAGATAAGATCGCCCTGTTTTGTAACGTACCAAGCAACCGCGTGCTGCAAAATCTGGACGTTGAATATTTATATGAAGCTCCACTGACTATGGAAAAAGAACATCTGGCTCAGGTTGCCTGCGAATGTCTTAAACTTGATTCTCCCGAACCTGACCTGACTGACTGGAAAGCCATGGTAGAGTCGCTTCGTACGCCTACCGATGAAGTTACAATTGCCCTTGTAGGTAAATATACACAGCTTCACGATGCCTATATAAGTGTTGTAGAGGCACTTAAACACGGTGGTATCTCTAATCGCTGCGTTGTAAATATTAAGTGGGTGGATTCGGAAACCGTTACCGCAGACAATGTTGCGGATACCCTGCACGATGTAAACGGTATTTTGGTTCCGGGCGGTTTTGGCGATAGAGGAATCGAAGGTATGATTCATGCAATCCGTTATGCAAGAGAAAACCAAATTCCTTACTTGGGCTTATGCCTTGGCATGCAGTTATCAATTGTAGAATTTGCAAGAAATGTGATCGGATATAATGATGCTCACAGTATTGAATTAAATCCCAGCACAACTCACCCGGTAATTGCATTAATGCCTGATCAGAGTGATGTTGAAGATATCGGTGGAACATTAAGACTTGGTTCCTATCCTTGTATTTTGGATGAGTCCTCTAAAGCATATGAATTATACGGTGAAACAACTATCCATGAGAGACATAGACATCGTTACGAAGTAAATAATGACTACCGCAGCGTTCTGACAGAAAACGGTATGAAACTTTCAGGACTGTCCCCCGATAGTAGGATTGTGGAGATGTGCGAGTTGCCTGATCATCCGTTTTTCGTTGCAACCCAGGCACATCCTGAACTCAAATCCAGACCTAACAGGCCGCATCCTCTGTTTAGAGGTTTAATTAAGGCGGCGTTAGAGTATAAGAATAAAAATTAAGACTCTTAAATTTATTATATTAAAACATCTATTTTTAAAATAAAAAGCGCAGGCTTTTATAGCTTGCGCTTTTTATTTTATATAAATTTCTATTATTCAATTTTTATATTGCATGACTTCTATATTACATGATTTTATATTACATAACTGTCTTGTATGTTGTATTATAATTTTATTACTATTCCATCATAACTTCCTTAAGCAATACCTTTTTAATTTTACCTGCATAACAATACATTATCAATTTGTATAGTATTGCAAAAGAAATCAATACAATTATACATGTTTTTACATCAAATTTATACTCCGGCACATTGTCCCAGTCCTTAAAAACAACGCTAACCATTATTTTTAAAATTGCATATTGGTATATGCTTCCAATAACAAAACCAAGATATGCCCAAGGCCGATATCCTCCGAGCACTGCCCTTTTGCACTCCTCATGGGTATAACCAAATACCCGCATCATAGCGATGGTCTTTGTATTACCATGTACAACCGTAGTAATTGCCAGTAAAAGCGTTATACTGGAAAGAAGCACCCCAATTATAAAAACCATACACGCAAACATCTCACTTGCAAGCTCATCCATGCTTCCCGACATCTGCATCATTGAAGAATAGCAGAAAGAACCAAACGCCACAAAGAATACAAGCGTTTTTTTACTGCGCAGCGTCGCCGACTGTACCTCTTTTAAAAAAGGAATTCCATCTGCAGAAGCATCTTCTTTGACCTTGCCGCTAAACGGTTTTCTTGGCATACTAAGCCTTTCTTTTAATAAATCTATAGCAGGCTGCCTTAACTTTATACACGCATAACCAACTGCCAGCAAAGCAAATGCCACAGTCGGTATAATAATCAATTCAACGGCCAGCATCGGATGAAAATGCAGCGTTATTTCCGGAAGCAGTCCATCTTTTCCCTGTGTACGGTAAAATGCCGGCATCATCAAAAAAGCCCCGCCAAAACCAACCGCCGTTCCGGCAAAAACACTAAGCGCAAAAACCTGAAAATCCTTGGCAATCCTAAGATTTGAATATCCCAGCGCTTTTAAAATCCCCAGTTCCTTTTTATGGGTGTCAATATAATTTCTGATATAAAAAACCAACATAATACCCGAAGTTAAAAGAAGACACCCTCCTGCCAGCGCACTAACCACCTTTCCGGTAGCAAGCAGCGCATCAAACAGCACCATAAGCTCTGGCGTCGTAATCTGATCCTTTATGCCCGCAAAATCTATGTTATAATTCAAAAATAACGTACACACAAAGACCGCACAAAATGACATAATAAAAATTCCTATTAATTTCATTCCGTCTTTTATTCCAACTATCATTTAAATCACCTTAGCTTCCTACCATTCTATTTCATAAGCGCTTTTCTGCACTTCATTAGAATAAGTATCTACAATCCTTCCCGAATTCATCTTAACGACTTTCTTAGCCATCTCTGCGATGTTATTATTGTGTGTAACCATACATATTGAAAAGTGATATTTTTTCTGAAGTTCACAAATATAGTCTAAGACCTGCCGCCCCGTTTCTTCATCCAGCGCTCCTGTCGGCTCGTCCAGAAAAAGGATTTCAGGCTTTTTGGCAAGCGCCCTTGCAACCGACACTCGCTGCTGTTCGCCGCCGCTGAGTTCATGCGGATATTTCTGCAATTTCTCTCCCAAACCCACCGCTTGGATCATTTCTCTATAATCCTTATTTCCTGCCAGATCAGCTCCCATCTTTACATTCTTATCCACATTCAGATTCGGCAGTAAATAATACTGTTGAAAAATGAATCCAACATATTTTTTCCTAAATTCCGTCAACTTCTCCTCCGACAGACTCTCAATTTTCGTTCCGTCAAAATCAATAACGCCCTCATCCGGTTTCTCCAAACCTGATATAATATTTAATAATGTCGATTTACCGGAACCGGATGCACCCAAAATAACTATGAAATCTCCATCCTCTATCGTCAATGATATTCCTTTTAAAACCGGAAAGCGGTTTTCCCTGCTTCCATAGGATTTTTTTATGTTTTCTGCTTTGATCATTTTTATGTTTATTCTCCTTTCACTTAAGCATCTTTCTTAATTTTGATCAATAAGGATGTAAAAACCTCCGTTAACATTCTTCCGACTTCTTCTTCCGTAAAATTACACACCTTGGTTGCACATAGCGTAGCAATTCCATGAGTATAAATCCAAATATTTTGATAAAGTCCCAGTGCATCATCATCATTCAGCTTATACAAATCCCTCACTGAGTTTAAAATTATTTCATAATTTTCATCAATCGCTGCCAGAACATTGTCAATATCCTTTACTTCCTTCTGTTCACGCATAAACAAAAGCTGAAATAATTTTTCTTCACGCATGGCAAATTTAATATATGACATGCCAACGCCTTTAAATGCCGGAGTCTCTTTCATTCCCTCACGTACATATTCATTGTAAAACTTTCTTGCCGCCTTCAGCACTTCCGATATCACTTCATCCATATTTTTGAATACTGTAAAAATCGGTCTTGCCGAACTGTTCAGAACATTTCCAAGTTCTCTTGCAGTTACGGCTTCTATCCCATCTTTTCTTGTAATTTCTAAGGCAGCGGTAATAATTTCTTCTTTTGTAAATTTAGCTTTGGGTGGCATGACTATAGCTCCTTTGCGCTTAATTTATTAAAACAGACGTATTGCAACATATGTTTTAATACATCTGTTTTATGATATCACGCTTTGTCTATAGCGTCAATAGTAATTATGCCAAAGCGGCTAAATAAAATGTTAACATATGCTATAAAAAATCAAGTTATTACAAAACATAAAAAATACCCGAGAAACCTTATTTTCAAAGATTTTTCGAGTATTTTCTTCAATGAGCCACTGGAGATTTCAACAGGGGTTCGAATCCCCCTTCACATCTTTTTATTTTTAAAATGAGCCACTGGGGATTCGAACCCCAGACAACTTGATTAAAAGTCAAGTGCTCTACCACCTGAGCTAGTGGCCCATATTTGTTGATAAAAGAAAATGCCCAGAACCGGAATCGAACCAGTGACACGAGGATTTTCAGTCCTCTGCTCTACCAACTGAGCTATCTGGGCATTTAGTAGCGGGAACAGGATTTGAACCTGTGACCTTCGGGTTATGAGCCCGACGAGCTTCCAGACTGCTCCATCCCGCGCTATTAAATTATTATACGCCAAAAAGTAAAATTATTCAATATCTTTACTTATGACAAATGGATGGAGGTGGATTCGAACCACCGAAGCAATTTGCAGCAGATTTACAGTCTGTCCCCTTTGGCCACTCGGGAATCCACCCATAAAGCCGATGATCGGACTCGAACCGATAACCTGCTGATTACAAATCAGCTGCTCTGCCAATTGAGCCATATCGGCATTAGTGGGACCTATAGGGCTCGAACCTATGACCCTCTGCTTGTAAGGCAGATGCTCTCCCAGCTGAGCTAAGATCCCATTATTAAAATAAGCG
>JAAUZJ010000006.1 GCA_014804695.1 Lachnospiraceae bacterium | reverse complement strand
GTTGCATTACTGTTTGTTTGTCAAGGTTCTGTTACATTCCGTAGAATGTTCTCGTACCAAAAATGGTCCGAACGGAGAAGGAGGGATTTGAACCCTCGCGCCGCTATTAACGACCTGCACCCTTTCCAGGGGTGTCCCTTCAGCCATCTTGGGTACTTCTCCAAATAGAGCTGATAAAATAAAATATTTGATGGAGAAAACATCTCCAGCGGAGAGGGTGGGATTCGAACCCACGCGCCCTTGCGGACAAACGGTTTTCAAGACCGCCTCGTTATGACCACTTCGATACCTCTCCGTGTGCGCATAGCTTGCTTTTTCTCAGTCAGCGCAAAAATTATTTTAACAAAAAAGGATATTAGTGTCAACAGCTTTTTTCAATAAAATAAATTATTTTTTTCATCAATTAAATAGCTTGCTATATTAAGGTCTCCGGGGGTTGTTATTTTAATATTTTCATATGAACCTTCCACTAATTTAACAGGGTGATCTGTCAATGTTTCTACCACCATAGCATCATCCGTGATCTGTATTCCCTGCCCTTTTAACTCTTCTTCCTTTATAATAAGTTCATCGTAAGCTGCCTTAACTAATTTTGTCGAAAACACCTGCGGAGTCTGTATCTGCCACAGCGTCTCTCTATTCGGTGTCAGCTTGGCAAAGTTATTTTCATCCACAATTTTAATCGTATCCTTTACAGGCATCCCCACTACGCAGGCGCCATACTCCTTAACGGCTTCGTATGAGCGCAGCAAAATTTCCTTATTAATAAAAGGACGGGCTCCGTCATGAATAAAAACATAACCTTCACCCTCTATACATTTAAGTCCGTTAGCAACGGAATGATAGCGCTCACTGCCTCCCTCTACAATCTTTTTTACTTTGTTAAAATTATATTTCTCAACAATCTCAGTACGGCAATAATCTATTTCACCCTTAGCGACTACCAGAATAACCTCATCTATAAAACTTTCCTGAAATGCATTAAGCGCATAAAAAATGACAGGCCTGTCATTTAGTAACATGTACTGCTTCTGCACATCACTGTTCATTCTCTTCCCCTGTCCCGCCGCTAACACAACTGCTGCTGTCTTCATATCTACACTCATATTAATCTCCATTCTTACTCAATTGTATTATTAATCAGATAACTGCCAAACTCATTTCCAATCCCCAGAACATAGACAATATAAACAAAAAAGGGGCGACCTTCGCTCCTGCGGTTCGAGCCCCTTTTTTGTTTATATTGTCTATGTTCGTGGCATTATATAATACTTCTCATTCATCTATGTAATGTTAGATGCAGGCATCACGCCCTCTCCCCCAGCCGCAGATTGGGATGCGCATTCAGATCATAGCCATGCCGTATACCCTGACAGTATTCATAATATCCGGCGGCTCCAATCATGGCTGCGTTATCCGTACAAAGAATGGGGGATGGATAAAAGAACTCCACTCCTTTTTCGGCGCAGGCTTTGACAAGCGCTTCCCTAAGACATGAATTAGAAGCAACGCCTCCTGCAATTGCAAATTTATGTAAACCATATTCCTGTACCGCATTCATAGAATGTTCTACCAAAACATCTACAACAGCTTTTTGAAAAGATGCTGCAACATCCGCCTGAGAAATAGGAATCCCTTTCATTTCACACGAATTCAGATAATTTAAAACTGCGGATTTAAGACCGCTGAAACTAAAATCATAAACCGAGTCATCTACCTTGGCGCGTGGAAAATGAATTGCTTCAGGGTTACCTTCTTTGGCTACCTTGTCAATTTTGGGCCCGCCCGGATATCCCAACCCGATTGCCCTTGCCACCTTATCAAAAGCTTCTCCGGCTGCGTCATCTCTGGTACGCCCAAGGATTTCATACTTACCGTAATCTTTAACTACAACCAGATGGGAATGTCCCCCCGACACTACCAGACATATAAAAGGCGGCTCCAATTCTTTGTTTTCTATATAATTGGCGCTTATATGCCCTTCTATATGATGAACACCGATAAGCGGAATTCCTGCAGCAAGACTTATTGCTTTTGCAGCAGATACGCCTACTAAAAGAGCTCCCACCAAACCCGGCCCGTATGTTACAGCAATAGCGGTAATGTCTTTTAACGTAAAACCGGCTGATTTTAACGCTTCATCAATAACCTGATTAATTTTTTCAATATGCTTTCTTGAGGCGATTTCCGGCACTACGCCGCCATATATGGTATGTAATGCGATTTGTGAAGATATTATATTAGAGCAGACTTCCCTGCCATTCTTTACAACCGCGGCCGCCGTTTCATCACAAGAGGTCTCAACCGCCAGAATTATAACATCTTCTTTTTCCATACTTTCCTGCTGTCCTTTCCTTATGCAATACTATAGCCAGACTAAACACTAGTCACTAGTCATCCAAATCCCAGCCAAGAATCTTCCAATGTCCGTTATCATCTTTTCGCAGAATAAATACAACCCTGCTCGAAATCATCTTCGTTCCCTGTCTTATACTATAGGTGCAGTATAGCCTTGCACAGGAATATCCGTTCTCTACAAACTCTTCCACATCTGTGCTTGCCGAGAGTTCGTATGACGAAAGCGTACGGTCCTGATTTTTCATATCATCAATGTCGCTTTGTAAATCCTTAAGATACTGCTCCTCACTCTTATTGGCAACCAATTCATCATCATAAATTCCCTGAATCTTCATCGCCAAGTCATAAAGTTCACTTTCCGTATATTTTTCATTATAGAAACATTTGGAAATCTCATTGAAGTATTTTACTACCTCTTTAGGCGTAGGTGGATAATTTTTGTCCAAATCACGCATAAGTACCGCCTGTACCGCAGTGGATTCCACAACTTCCTCATCGTTTTGTTTTCCTTTACTTGACAGATAGTAAAAATAACCGACCACAAGCGCCGCCAAAACAACTCCGATAATTACAATTTTAACAATACCAGACTTTTTCATTCTCCTGCCCTCCAATCCGACACTTATTATTAACTTTCGCTATATAATAAGTCTACACTTTTTCCATCCTTCCCTGCAATAGAATTTGGAAAAATTTTCCTGACATCGGGCATAAATTCCTCTGGTTTAACCAATGAGGGACTGTAATGTGTAAGCCAGAGTTCTTTAACATTGGCTTCTTTTGCCATCCGGGCGGCCTCGTAAAAGGTCATATGTTTGTACTCTATGGCTTTCTGCTTCTTATCAGGCTCGCCATACATACCTTCGCATATAAATAGATCTGCGCCCTCGGCATTTCTGACAATACTGTCAGTTGGTCTTGTATCAGTACAATAAGTAAGTTTAATTCCTTTCCTTGGCGGTCCAAGCACCATTTCCGGTTTAAGAACGCCCTGCTCGGTTTCTATAATTTCTCCCTTTTGCAGGCGGTTCCAGAATTTTCTGTCTATACCAAGCTCCTGCGCCTTTTCCACATCAAACTTTCCGATTCTGTCTATTACAATATTGTAACCGTAGCAGATAACATTGTGGTTAACTTTAAAGGCTTCTATCCTAAAACCGTCAAAGTTTAACGTCTGCTCTGCTTCGGTCAATTCCATACACTCAATCTGAAACGGAAGTTCAGGCGCTATGATCCTAAGTGATGAGACTACTTTTTCCAGTCCCTTAGGGCCTATAAGAAGAAGCGGCTGTGTCCGTTCCGCATTGCCCATTGTCAAAAGCATCCCCGGGAGTCCGCTGATATGATCTGCGTGAAAATGGGTGAAACAGATAATGTCAATCGGTTTAGGACTCCAGCCCTTTTTCTTCATGGCAATCTGCGTACCCTCTCCGCAGTCAATTAATATACTTTTTCCGTTATAACGCGCCATTAGGGAGGTGAGCCATCTGTATGGCAGCGGCATCATACCTCCCGTTCCAAGCAAACAAATATCTAACATGCGTACTCCTATTCTTTATAGGCTACAGTAACTCTTTTCGCTCCTGCATTTCTACCGGAATACGGAATTTAGCAATGATCTGGCTGTAACATTCCTCACATAAATCAAAACTGTGAGTTTCTCCGTCTCTTTGACCGAAAAAGCCAAAATCATGAGTAATATGAATACACTCATTTTTTAAAATTCCATTTTCTACCAATAATTCCTTGCCGCAGCAATTGCAAGTTACTGAAACAAGCCCTGATTCACTATTATTATATATTCTCATCTTACCCTCCTGTAATCACAAACGACATCCTGTGTACATATCCATTATACAATACGAAGTATGCAAAAACAGTGGTAAATAATGCGAAAAATATATTTTCCGCATTTCTATGTATAAATAAAAGATTTCCTATCTCTTCCACATTATCATAGCATCTTCTACCGGTTTTTCATAGAAGTTAGGACGAATTCCTTCGGAAAAAAATCCCAATTTTTTATAAAGATGAATTGCAGCCTCGTTGCTTACACGCACTTCCAATGTAAAAGCGTTAAGTCCGTTTTTTATGCCGTCTTCTATAAGATATTGCAATAGTTTACAGCCTACGCCGCGATTTCTTTCTTTGGCATCTACTACTACATTGGTAATGTTTCCCTCGCCTGCTGCCATGATCACACCGCAGCCGCCTATTACATTTCCGTCACGTTTTGCGACGTAATATCTGGCATTATCTTTTTCGATCATTTCAAGAAAAGCATCGCGTGACCAGGGCATTGAAAAAGCTTCCTCTTCTAATTCACTGACTCTATCTACGTCAGAACGTTCCATCGGACATATCTGCACGTTCTCACGTTCCGCTTGTGAAAGCCTGAGATATTCCGGTGCGTGTTCTTCTCCGCTCTGTATTTTCCCTTGAGCATAATATATAGTTCCAAGCACTCCTATGCTTGCCGCACGCTGCCTGTTCATATGCGCAGGCGCAAATGTATAAGGCACCTTCATTAGCTCTTTCATTTCTTCTTTAAATACAGGAACTCCATCTCCCAGAAAAATGACTTCCCTGCCAAGCTCATTCAGATTTTTGGCAATCTCTGCAAAAGCTACGGCGCACTGCTGCCTTATTATATGAAGACTATATGCGCCTTCTTCGCGAATAAATTCATATATTCCGGTATAAACCTGACTTCTTCTCGCATCCATGATCGGGCAGACTATTTTATCAGTTCCATATAAATTATAAGCCAGACCGTCTACCGTAGGAACCGGCACTATCGGCTTACCCATAGCAAAAGAAAGTCCTTTGGCGGTAGCGCTGCCTATTCTTAGTCCGGTAAAAGAACCCGGTCCTGCTGCAACTGCAATCGCATCTATCTGCTCAAAATCCAGCTCTATCATATTCCTGATTTCATCCAACATAGGCAGGAGAGTCTGCGAATGTGTCTTTTTGTATTGAATTGTATACTCTGCTATCAGGATATCATCTTCCACTACTGCTACGGAAGCTACCAGTCCTGAACTGTCCAGCGCTATAAGCCTCATCTTACGCCTCCATGCCGTCTATGCTTTACTTATAATATTTTCCACCGTAATGCTGCGATAATCAAAACCCTTTTCCATATTTTTTTCAACGGTAATCCGTATATATTCTTCCGGGAGAATTTCTTCAATCAAATCGGCCCATTCAACCAGACACACTCCGTCTCCATAAAAGCAGTCCTCATACCCGATTTCATCCATCTCTGATATATCACCAATTCTATATACATCAAAATGGTAAAAAGGCAGTATTCCTTCATCATATATCTGCAAAATAGTAAAAGTAGGGCTGTTGACTGACTCTTCAATGCCAAGTCCCTTAGCCATCCCCTGCGTAAAAACAGTCTTACCAACACCCAAATCTCCAATAAGGGCATATACGCAGCCGCTGCGGGCTTCTTCGCCCATCTTTTTACCAAATTCAAATGTCTCTTCGGAACTGTATGTCTCGATTGTATATTTCATAGTTATAATATAATCCTCATTTTCATCCTAACTTCTGATTTTGACTTTTCCGGCCGGCATATGTGTAGAAATCATTTCAATGACTTTATATTTATTCTCGCCAATATCCCGCTTTGGAAAAATGCAGGCATTAACCCTTGATGTATACACAATGATACTGTTGCTCGTAGATACTGCCTTATGCATGTCTTCCCATTTCTGAGTCTGGGTTTCTCCGTCCTGTGACACCTCAATGCCATCTTCTGTCAGTTTATAGTGCAGCGGTTTCTTAAACGCCGGATTATTCACCATCTGCTGCTTGGACTTAAGGAACAGACTCCAAGGCTGATACAGAAGGATCACAAGTCCTGCAATCAGAAAAATTACCTGCCGGTTCATATAAGCAGTCACGAGAAACAAAGCTCCCACCACCGAGCCAATCAGCCCTGAAAAGCTGTTGAAGGTGTGATGCAGCATATAATCATACAATATGCCCGAATCCATTTGTACATCAAATTCAACCTCCATATCAACATCGCTCCTCTATCAAATTCAGTCTAGTTTAAAAGCACCTACATTGCAGGTGCTTTTTTTATCTTTCAATATACTATTATACTTAAATCAGAACAAAGTTCAAGAGTTTATCGTTATTTAGTCTATTCGTGTCTGAGCGCTTCAATCGGACTGAGCTTCGCCGCCTTTTTCGCGGGATATATTCCAAAGAAAATTCCGACTGCCGATGAGAAAAGCGTCGCGCCAATAACCGTAGAAAGCTTTGTCCTTGCAGTAACTCCCGCAATCGAGCATACAAGATTACCGCCTAAGATGCCAAGCACAATTCCAATCAATCCGCCAAGCATGGTAATAATACCTGCCTCGGCAAGAAACTGTAGAAGAATTGAACCGGTTCTTGCCCCCAAAGACTTACGGATACCTATTTCCCTTGTACGTTCGGTTACGGAAACAAGCATTATGTTCATAACTCCGATACCGCCAACCAACAGTGAAATGGCCGCAACAAAGGAAATAAATAAGGTAACAATACTTAAGATGCTGTCAAATTGTTCTGACATATCGGAAATGCTTTGCACAATAATCTGACCTTCACCTCTTACATCATATTTATTTTCCAATAATCTGACCGCATTCTGCGCAACTTCCGTACAATATTCGGTTGCTTCCGCAAAGACTGCCATATCGTCAAATTCTTCAATATAATAATAAAAATCATTTCCCATTACAGATATCGGCAATTCTATGTCGATTCTCTGACTGGAGCCTCCGTTAATCAAACTTTGGGCGCTGTCTTCACGAATTCCCACTATAGTCAGTTCTTTCGAGATTCCATACAAAGTAAACTCAAAACTAAGTCCCACCACATCCGTTGTTCCAAATAAATTAACCGCACTGCTTTCCGGAATTACACATACACGGTTGGCGCTATCCGAATCAGAAGCTGAAAAATATCTCCCTCTGATAATCGGACCGCCGTTACCTGAATAAAATTCCAATCCCTCATTTCCGGCTGTCGCTCTGGCTTCAAAATTGCCTTTCGGTCCATTCGCTGAGCCCCAGCCGCCAGAAATCGGTGTCGCAGCTTTAACATGCTCTACTTTATCCATAATAAGGTCAAAATCTTCCTGGGCAAACCGCATTGTTGTCGTATCCAAAGTAGTATCCAGATACAGCTCTATCAAGCCGCTTCCCATACTTTCCAATTCATCGTTAATCTGTCCCCTCACACCGTTTCCTATGGCCATTATCATAATAACCGATGCAATACCGATAATAATACCTAACATGGTAAGGACGGAACGACCTTTATTGCTTTTGATATTCATCAGAGCAATCTTAATATATTCCCATATCTGTGCCATTGATTTACTCCTTTATCAGTCCTGTGGAACAGCCGTAACTGCCATGCCCTCTTCCATGTCTACAGTAACATTGCTTACAATCTGCATACCCTCATTAAGGCCTTCTAAAATCTCACAATAACTATCAGATGAAATACCTGTGACTACTCTTTTTTTCGCCAAAGTTCCATTCTCAACTGCATATATGAAATCTCCGTCTTTATCACTGTTTATTACCTCAATAGGCACTGCCAGAGTATTCTCTGAAAATGCGGTATTGACAGATACCTTGGCTTCTACTCCTAAAAATATGCCAGAATCCGGATTTTCAATCTTAATTTCCGCTCCAACTACGGCAGCACCGCTTGCATTCGTGGTTGCCATACCGTCTATTTTGGACACTACGCCTTTATATGTATTGCCTGCAACGGTTACTTCGGCTTCCTGTCCCACCGCTATTTTTTCCAAATCATATTTAGATACGGAAACTCCTACTTTAACCTGTTCAGTACTTTCTAAAGTCAGCAGTTGGGTGCCTGCCGGATAAGCGCCGCCTTCAACCACCGAAACTGCCGTTACAACGCCGTCAAATTCTGCCACGACGCCGTTTTCTACAGCTTCAATAGCCGCAATCGTCTCATCTGCATTAATGCTCTCCATCTGCCGGTTTGCCTCTAACTGCTCCTTGCTGCCACCATCTAAGGCTGCACTTTCGGAAGAACTCTTCTGAGCCTTCATCTCTGACTCATATGCCTTATAATCAGCTATCATTTCCTGATATTTACTTACTTCCCTCTGCCATGTTTCTATATCCTTGTTGTGCTGTTGCTCATAGGCATTGTATTGAATCTGTTTCTGTAATTCCATGTATTCCTCAGAATCCGGTTTCTCAGACCATTCCATAAGAGATATCTGAAGTAAAGTGCCCTCATATGCAATTGCGTCTTGTTTGTCCGTAATCTTTTTGTTTAATTGGTTTACATAATTCTCGCTATCTTCAATCTGCTGGTGCAGTACTTCAAGATTTATATTTGCTTCGCCAAGCTCGCTTATGTATTTACTGTTCTTATTAATTGAGCTTTTATACCCTCCCTCACTGGACTGTTTTTTCAGCTGTGCTAACTGCTTTTCATCTGCTAACGAAGCTTCATCATAGGTAAAAAGAACGTCTCCCTTTTTTACTGTATCTCCCGTTGCAACATCTATATGCCCGATTTTTGATTCAACCTGAGAAAAATAGGTCTTGCTCTCTTCAGTCTGCACCGTACCGCTTGTGTTCAGAGACTGTTCTATATCCTGCCTTGTCACTTCCGTAGTATATACAACTGCTGCCATATTTTTAGCGGCTATGGAATTTATTGCTATAAATAATACTATAATAACGGCAATCCCGCCAAGTATACTTCTTTTTATTATTTTTTTCTTTTTTGCCTTATCCATGGGTGTTCTTTCCTTCTTTTCCTTACTCCGTTTTTCTTTCTTGGTTTTTGCGCCCGTTTCGTTTTCTGTTTCCAATTCATCGAGTTTCATTTTTATAAACCTCCCGTCCTGTTTCTTAATATGTATTTTATGTCTATTCCAAAGCACTGGAATTTTGCGAATCCTGTACGATCTTTCCGTCTATGATCTTAATCACCCGCTTGGCCTGAGCTGCTATATCGTTGTCATGAGTAATCAATATAACTGTTCTGCCCTCTTCGTGAAGTGTTTTTAATATCTCCATGATCTCTCTGCTAGAGGCTGAATCCAGATTTCCGGTAGGCTCATCGGCAAGAATGATCGGCGGCGCCTGTGCAATCGCTCTGGCAATCGCCACACGCTGCTGCTGCCCTCCGGACATCTCCGCCGGCTTGTGATCTTTTCTTTTTTCCAATCCTACCTTATTAAGCGCCGTATCCGCCAGCCTAAGCCGTTCACGTTTACCAACACCTCTATAAATAAGCGGTAACTCCACATTTTCTATAGCTGTCAGTCCTGCAATCAAATTGAAGCCCTGAAATATAAATCCGATTTCCTTATTGCGCACATCCGACAATTCGTTATCGCTCATATGCGAAACATCCTGACCATGCAAAAAATACTCCCCGCTGGTAGGCACATCCAGACATCCTAACATATTCATCAATGTGGATTTGCCCGAACCCGACTGACCAATGATCGCCACAAATTCATTTTCACAAATAGTCAGACTCACATGATCCAATGCTTTTACCTCATTTTCTCCGGGATTGTATATTTTGCAGATATCCCGGATTTCAACTAATTCACCCATTGCTTTTCCTTCCTTAATTTGTTTGTAAAATAGGAACAATATTTAATTGATTACTAAGTATACTATATATAACGATTTTATCCTATGGAAAGTCTTCAAAACTTTTTCTTAAATTTATAAAAAAATATTTAAAAATTTATTAAAAAAAGAATATAACACTTTTTATATAATCTTTATCTCTTTAAAACACATAAAATGCCTTCCATATACACACTATAGTATTTTAATCTTAAGAAAAATCATTTATAACCTTAAGTTTATCTTAATCAGTTCATTATTACTAAAAATATTTTTAGCATAATCCGTGTTTTCTGTCAACACTTAAAGTGTTTAAAACTGTTCCTAATGTGTTTGTTTTACCCTTACAATATTTGTAGGAGGTGTATAAAATTATGATCAAAGGATTACCCGAAAAATTGAAAATGCTGCGTTCAAGATATAGTCTGTCGCAGAAAGAAGTTGCGGATAAGCTCGGTGTATCACCCTCCATTATATCGGGATACGAAACAGGCGAACGAACGCCCAGTACGGAAAATATACTTGCGCTATCGCATCTTTACCATTGCACTACTGACTATCTTTTGGAAAATAATACTCAGACTACAGGCGTAACACTCGACACAGCCGGCCTGTCAGACAAACAGATACACGCCATTCAGGTATTAATCGAAACTATGAGAAATGAATAAACATTTTAAATGTCCTTAGTAAAAAGCAGCCTTTCCGAAATCGAATCGAAAGGCTGCTTTTGTTATTTTTAGTTTGTTTTCTTTAAAATCGGGCTTATTTGTTTATAAATAAGTAATGTTATTATCGAAACAAGACTTCCTTTAATTAAGTTAAGAGGTGCGACCGCAAAGCACACAAAAGTCACAATATCAGTAATCGCCGCGTTAATCTGGCTTCCCATGCCGATTATTGCATCGAGCGGCATGCCGAAAAGCTGTGCAAACTTAGGCAGGAGATAGACCGCATTGAAAGCCGTTCCGAAAACTGTCATACAGGCTGTTGCCACTATACATGAGATAATAGCCGTCTTTTTAGTTTTATGTAAACTATATATGATTGACGCCGGAAGCAGGAAGCTGCATCCTACTACGAAATTCGCAAGCTCACCTACAAAAGCTGTAGATGTTGATTTAAATAAAAGTTTGAGAATGATTTTGCAAAATTCAATCATCACTCCGGCCACCGGCCCAAAAGCAAAGGTTCCGATCAAAGCCGGCAGTTCGCTGAAATCCAGCTTATAAAATCCAGGCGCAAAGTACACAGGAATCTCAAACAGCATCAAAATTGCCGAAATTGCCGAAAACATACCAATCATTGCAATCTTTCTTGTGCTCAGAATCCTCTCTGTTGCTCCCTGTTTCTTAGCCGCAATTTTCTCCGCAACATATGCCACCATAAAAATCACAACTACTACTGCCAAAAATTGCAGCAAAAATACTACATTTTCCTGAATACTTTTTACCAATCCGTTCATTTCTTTTTCCTCCGTTTTCATTCAATTGGTTTTGATTCGGATTCAGGTGCTAAATGGTCCATTTTGACACCCGAATCTGATTAATTGATAAAAAAGGAAGACCTTCGATTTTTGCATAAAAAAATCCCCAAACAAAAAAAGACAATCCGGGGGTTGTAAATCATGCAGTTTCTTCTTCCATCCAGACTATACTGTTGGTTACGGATTCTAACCGTATCAGCCGATTATGATACTGGCACCAATGTCATATTGTGGCATCTTGTTTGTATCATAACCGGGTCGCGGACTTGTCTATAGGTTGCTTATATGTTGCTTGTATTCTTCCTAAGATATCACCGCCAGTAGGGAATTGCACCCTGCCCCGAAGAACCTTACCTTTTTTAGTTATGGTTATTATAATGCGGAATTTCCCATATTTCAAGGGTTTTCGGCTATTTTGCCCAAGAAATTAACTTCTTATTTTTTCAGATACCAAAACACCTTGATAATAGAAATGCAATTAGAAATAATACAGCTTCCATTTTATCTTACATCCTCATAATGTGACCACATACGAACAACCTTTATTGTTCCTTCATATTCTACTCCCTCAAAAACAACCGGTTCATTATATACCTGATAAATCAATCTATGCTGTATATTAATTCTTCTGGAGTAATATCCGTTTAAGTTTCCCACCAATCCTTCATATGGCGATGGATTTTGAAAAGGATTTTCCGCAATAATATTCAACAAATTTTTTGCTTTTGAATCAAGTCCTGCCCCTTTTAGCAGCTTTTTATCTTTATCAGCCTGTTTACTAAATCTGATTATATACATTTACCACTCCTCATTCGGATCATATACGGAACATTCTTCCAATGTTTCTTTTCCCGCTTCAATAATACTCTCCGTCATACCTGGTATGGAGTTCAAATATAATGTTTCCTGAATAGCATTCCAATCTTCTTCTGATATGAGAACACCATTTTTTCCACGATTGTTCGTAATTGTAATTGGCTGACTGCTACTATTAACATCCGATAGTATTTGATATATATTTTCTCTTGCCTTTGTCACACTAATTGCGGTCATTATATCATCTCCTTTTTACTGTATTATACCGTACGCATTTACGTACGTCAATATATTCATTCCATATTATATATTAATATGAAAATAGCCTTTAACTATTCGTAAACTACTCCCTATTTATCTTCATCGTCAGCCCAATCCTCTTTTTCGCAACATCAACCGTAAGCACCTGTACATCGACTATATCGCCTACGCTGACTGCCTCAAGCGGATGTTTGATAAACTTATCTGTCATCTGGGAAATGTGTACAAGGCCGTCCTGATGCACGCCGATATCCACAAAGGCTCCAAAGTCAATTACATTGCGGACTGTACCTTTTAAAATCATGCCCGGTTTTAAATCTTTCATGTCAAGTACATCGCTTCTAAGGATTGGAGCAGGCATATCATCACGAGGATCTCTTGCGGGCTTCTCAAGCTCTTTCAAAATATCCGTAAGAGTGATTTCACCTATTCCCAGTTCCTCTGCCAGTTTCTTTTTATCCTTAATTTTCTTCTCCAAGCTGCTTATTGTAATATCATTTACAGCCAAATCTGCGACTTCTTTCTGCGCATCGTCCTGTGGTGCAACATTTAATGAAGCTCCGCTCATTGCTGCGGCCAATGCTTTACCCATAGCGGTATTGGTATTGCGGATAACAATCTCTTTCTGCTTCTTTGGCTGTTTTTTCTTAACCGCAGCAGCCTTTTTACCAGCGGCTTTCTGCGCTGCGGCCTTTTTCTGGATTTCTTTTATGTCCGCCATTGTCAGGCCCATTTTATCCATGAGTTTCTCGGCAGCCTCGTATGACTCAGGATGCACACTGGTTGCATCTAAGGGATTGTCGCCATCCGTAATCCTCATAAAGCCTGCACACTGTTCAAAGGCTTTTGGACCTAACTTAGCAACCTTTAACAACTGCTTACGGTTCGTAAAACGTCCGTTAGTTTCCCTGTAATCTACAATATTTCTGGCAATTACCTTAGTTACACCGGAAACATACTCAAGCAGTGATGCAGAGGCCGTGTTTAAATCAACTCCTACCTTATTTACACTGTCTTCTACAACTCCGTTTAAGGCGTTGCTCAGCTTTTTCTGGTTCATATCATGCTGATACTGTCCTACCCCGATTGACTTAGGATCAATTTTTACCAGTTCGGCAAGGGGATCCTGAAGTCTCCTCGCAATGGAAGCCGCACTTCTTTGCCCTACATCAAAATTAGGAAATTCCTCTGTTGCGAGTTTACTTGCAGAGTATACGGAAGCCCCGGCCTCATTTACAATTACATATTGTACAGGCGTATCGAGCTCCTTAAGCAGCTCTACAATAACCTGCTCCGATTCTCTTGAAGCCGTACCATTGCCTACGGAAATAAGTGATACATTGTATTTTTTAATAATCTTTTTAAGCTCTGCCTTAGCTTCTGCGACTTTATTCTGAGGGGCTGTAGGATATATAACCTTGGTATCCAGCACCTTTCCTGTCTCGTCAACAACCGCTAACTTACAACCGGTTCTAAAAGCAGGATCCCAGCCGAGCACTACTTTTCCAGCAATCGGCGGCTGCATCAGGAGCTGCTCCAAATTTTTGCCAAATACGGCAATCGCGCCGTCCTCTGCTTTTTCAGTCAGATCATTACGTACTTCTCTCTCAATCGCCGGAGCTATTAATCTGTCATAGCTGTCAGTTATTACATCTTCCAAAATCGGGGTTGTGACATTATTGTCATTTTTTATAACCTTGGTGCGCAGATATTGAAGGATACGTTCCTCCGGTGCATCAACCTTAACAGTCAGGAATTTTTCATCTTCTCCCCTGTTAATTGCAAGCGTCCTATGACCTGCAACTTTTTTCACAGGTTCCTCATAATCATAATACATCTCATAAACGCTCTCTGCTTCCTCATCTTTCGCCACGCTTACGAGTTTTCCTTCTTCCATAGTTATATTTCTTATATAAATACGGTAATCCGCCTCATCGGAGATTGCTTCCGCTATAATATCCTTAGCGCCCTGTATGGCGTCTTCAACCGTTTTGACAGACTTAGCTTCGTCCTCATCTTCGCGAAGATACTTAACCGCTTCTTCTTCAATAGGCGCTGATGTCTCCTGTGCCACAATAAATTCGGCAAGGCCGTCCAGTCCTTTTTCCTTAGCCACGCTGGCTCTTGTTTTACGCTTAGGACGATATGGACGGTATAAGTCTTCAACTACCACCATTGTTTCTGCTGCAACAATTTTCTCTCTAAGTTCTTCTGTCAACTTGCCCTGTTCTTCAATGCTGTTTAAAACCTGTTCTTTCTTCTCTTCCAGATTCCGAAGGTATGTAAGTCTCTCATCAAGATTACGCAACTGTTCATCGTCCAACGATCCCGTAACTTCCTTACGATACCTTGAGATAAAAGGGATTGTATTACCCTCATCTATAAGCTGTACCGCAGCCTCTACCTGCCACTTTTCTACTTGCAATTCTTCTTTAATTTTTAAAATAATATCCATTTTTAATAAACCTGCTTCCTAAATAAATTCCTTTCTTTTGTTACACCTCGATACACATATAGCAGATGTATATTTGCACCGACTATCCTATTATACTTGATTTTTGAGGTTGGCGCTACTCTAATTTCTTATAATTTCTTTTATGTGACTATTTTTGTGCAAAAAATTTGTTTGACATTTGATCATAAAACAGATTTGCTCTACTTTATTTATTTTTGAGTTTTTCTCTAATTATATATTATCTATTTTTCGTTTATAATTTTTTTGTATTTTATCAAAATATATATTTACATTTATTTCATGTGTGTGCTATTATAATAAAAAGCATAATTTTCTTTAAGGCAAATCAATTATTCTATTAACAGTCTATATATTTAAGTTTCAGAAAATCCATGCTTTTATTCCAAATCAATTCTATAAAGCAGGAGTGTCTGAGACGGCTCTCCTGTATCTAAAAACCGTTTACTTGAATACGGTTTATAAAAAGGGAGGGCAATATATGAACAAAGAACAAACATCAGGCTTCGAAGGTCAGTCTTATACTGCAACAAATGCACAACTCAAATACAAGGATACTATATTCCGTATGCTGTTTAAAGAAAAGGAAAACCTGTTAAGTCTTTATAATGCGCTTAATAAAACAGCGTATACGGATGTGGACAAACTGGAAATCACGACATTGGAAAATGCGGTTTATATGAATTACAAGAACGATATTTCCTTTGTGTTTGATTATGAACTGATGCTGTATGAGCACCAGTCCAGCGTAAATCCTAATATGCCGTTTAGGGATCTGATTTATGTAACAAAAGTGCTGCAGACAATAACAAAAGATGAAAATCTGTACGGGCAGACATTGATTAAACTGCCAACACCAAGGTTTGTTGTCTTTTATAACGGAACCAATGAGCAGCCTAAGCAACAGATATTAAGACTGTCGGATGCTTTTCAAAAGAAACAGGAATTTCCGGAGCTTGAACTTTGTGTAACAGTATATAATATAAACTGGGGCAATAATCAGGCGCTAATGGATGCGTGCCATACTTTAAAGGAATATGCGCAGTATGTAGAGCAGGTAAGGATATATGCTAAAGAGCTGCCATTTAATGAGGCTGTTGAAAAGGCAGTAGATTATTGTATTAAGAATGGAATATTATCGGACTTTTTATCAAAGAACCGAGCGGAGGCGATAGAAGTGAGTATCTTTGAGTATGATGAAGAAAAACATATGAAAAGTGAGCGGGAATGGGCGTATAATAATGGGCGTAATGATGGGCTTGCGGAAGGACGTACCGAAGGCGAGAAGTTAGGAATCGAGCGGGGTATGGAAAAAGGCGAGCAGCGGCTTATTAAGCTGCATCAGCTTCTTTTGAATGCCGGAAGAAATGATGACTTAATACGCGCTATTAATGATAAGGACTATCGAGAACAGTTATATAAGGAGTATAATTTATAGGATTAAGCAATCTTCACTTTAGCAGCCACTTTTTTGACTGGAATAGGTTCTCCCACCGCGATACATATGATAATGATAAAAACCGCCCCCGGCTATGCCGGGAAGCGGTTTTTTTAATATTACTTCAGTTCTTAGAATAACTTATCTAACGCATCTTTAAATGCTCCTGCTACAACGGGTTTTTTATTACTCGGCAGCGCTGTCTTTGCTATCTTCATAGGTTTGATGCTGATGGATGCGTTCTTGCTTCCGACCGCAGAATTACCATCGTCATCTTTTTCCCATGTTCCGGTAACTACTACCGTTGCCTTACCTTTTTCCGTTGCATTGGTCCATTTTACACTATAGAGTTCTGAAGATACCTCAACATTTTTTACAGTTACTTTAACATATACTGCATTAGGATCATCAGCTTCTTCATCATCATGAGTATCTGTGCCGTCTGCATCAGGTGTATAGAATGGCTTGCCATTGTAATCCAGTGCCTTCTTAACATTTCCGCTCTTATCAGTAAATACTACCTTAGCCGTGGAAAGATCTATTGCATTCTCGCCCTGCTTAACTACATAGTACTCACCTTCTATTGCAACAGGTGTATCACCGGCTGTAGCTGCTGCATAGCTTGCATTTGCCTTCGGTGCGATCGTTACTTTAACATGTGCATAAGTATCTTCTGCGCCTAAGGTAATCTTAACCTTATCATCCTCTGTATAGGTTTGAGCGCTTTCAGCTCTCCATGCGTAATGTACGTCATAGTTTGAAGCCTTGATCGCTACTCCGTCAACCATTACGATAGGTGTTGACTTATATGCCTTACCGTCCTTGCCGTATACCTTTTCGGGAACAACCACTACCGTGTTTCCATCTTCCCCTGCATCCAGCTTTGCAGTTACGATGTTAAACTTCACGGGATCTACCTTGCTTCCCTTATAATTGCCAAGGAAGTTGATCTTGATCTGTGCCTGCTTTGTATCTGTGCTTACCTTCTTGTTGTTGCTGTAAGCTACCTTGTAGTCCACGCCTTCTGTAAGGAGGACTCCTTCGTCACCTTCTGCCTGTGTGGCTGCATCTCCAAGATATCTTACTGTAAGGTTATCAACTGTTACTCCGCTCGCCTTAAATTCATAATCTTTCTCGTCAAATTCAACTTTAAACTTGCCTGAGCTGGTAATCTTGGCAGGATTGATCTTAAAGCTCTTGTTTACGGTTCCGCTGTAATCACCCATACCTACTACAGTGAATTTAACAGTTCCTGCATCATTAAGTGAAGAAGCTGTGTAGATAACGAAGTCTTTGTCTTCTGTAAGAACTGTTCCGCTCTTATCTGCTACAGTAATGATCGGTGCAACACCAGACTCATCACCTTCTGCCTGCGTTGTTGCCTCATCCTCGCCGCTGTCTGCTGCTGGCTTAACAACGAGATCTGATATGCTTTCAACTGAAAATTCGCCATAATTGAGTTTGGTCTTGGTATCAACTTTTACGTTAAGTTTCTTGACAGCACTCTTTTCCACAACCTTTACGTAGATCGTAGCGCTGCTGCTTTCATCATAGTTGCCTTTACCTTTTACTGTAAGGGTGTAGTCACCTGCTGTCGCGTATTTGCCCTTAGCATCCAATTCTTCGCCTTCAAGTGTAAAGTCCTTGTTGTTTGCAAGCTTCTTGGTTCCATGCATTATTGCAGGAGCAACTTTTGTATTGACTGCTACGGTCATACTCTCAGGATACGCAACTGACGCAATGCTTGCAGGCTTGATCGTGAATGTGATCACATTTGCAGCGCCTGAGAAGTTTCCTTTACCGCTTACCGTGAGGCTTGCATTTGTACCTGCATTGACATTGTTCTTGTATTTTACTGTATAGTCGGTTCCAACTGTAAGGAGTCTTCCATAGTTGTAAACTTCGACCTTAGGCTCCACTTTTGCTCCCGTATAGATGTATTCATCATCAGGATCAACTTCGTCGCCTTCTGCATCGACAAAACGTACATAGAGTTTTTCGTTAGTTGGAATATCGGAAGGTGTCGGAGGTGTATCCGGTTCCTCTTTAGCTTTCCATGATTCAACAAAAGTAACATTGCCTTCAACTTTATATGTTGCACCTACGCTGAGTACGCTGCCTTCGCCGTTTACCTTCCATCCCTCGAAGTCATAATCGTCCTTGGTGTTAGTGGTTGCCGGAAGGGTGATCTCAGTATCTTCAGGCACCTGTGCATCAATAGCAGGGGTGGTTGTTACTGTATTACCGTCTGCATCCTTGAATGTAACTGTATACATATCCGGATTCTTTGTCCACTTAGCTAAGAATGTTGTATTCTTATCAATCTCAACACCTGCATCAGCAGTTACTGCTTCGCCTTCTGTTTCATTCTCATAAACTACCCACTTATCAAAGGTATATCCGTCGTTTCTTGTAGGAGTTCCGAGTTGTGCTAATGTAACGGTAGCCTTGCCATCTGCACCTTTGGTTACAGGGAAGCTTGTATTATCTGCCCCTGCATAACCGTAATTACGCGTTACTGTGAAAATATCATCTTCGCCTGCAAATACCGGTACTAATGTGATAGTTCCGGTAGGTTCATATTCGCCTGCCGGTATAGGTGTTGCATCTGCGTTGGCTTTGTCTCTCCAACCTAAGAATACTTTCGTTGTGTCAGCATTTGTTGCTGGAGGAAGTGTAACCTTTGCGCCCGGCGCTACTTTTGCAGGGAAACCTGTGAAGGTTGATTCATTTGCATCACCCTGTTCCAAAGTTACTACGTACTTATCTGCCCATACTGCATAAAGAATTGTATCTGCATCAGGTGTAATACTCGGCACAACAACTGTTGGAGCATCTGCTGTTGCCCAGCCTAAGAACACCTTATCATCTGTGTCTTCAAGTTTGTCGGCATCTGTAAAGGTATATTCCTCACCTTTAGCTACTTCTTTGGTTGTAGTGCTGTCACCGTCTGTAAATGTGAGGGTTACTTTATCACCGGCAGGAGTAGCATTCGGATTCTCAGTTACTACCATGTAAGGGATGATACCGCCACCAGGTGAACTACCTGTAATTCCGACACAGTATGTTCCAGCTGCACTTAACGTAAATTCTGCTTTAGCAATCTTAGCAGTGGTGCCAGCATTATCTGTATCAGTAGCTGTATTAGCAACAGTACCATCCTCAACAGAAGCTATCGTGAGTTCTCCGCCGCTTCCCTTAGGACTATAATATACAACTACTTTTGTCTCGCTTGCCGATGTTGTAAACATAATACAATTTGTAGGAGCTTTATTCAGTGACATATTTCCTGACGTAAAAGCGATAGATTCTGTATATGGAGTTTCGCTTACATCAAAAGCAGTCCAGTCATCTAAACCTGAATAAATAGGAGTTCCGTTACTTGCAATACTTGCAATTGTCTGTTTGCTTCCGTTTATAAGTGTAAAGTAAGGATCTACACTACCTTGAGAATCTGCCGTATAGACTATTTTCCCAGTTGTTGGAACTATATATACACGTGTTAAAACATCACTATCAGCATAACCATCCTTTACAGCAATTGCTTTAAATGTCATAGTATTATCAATTGTAATACCATCTGAAGTAATTAATGTACCATTTTCTTTGCTGGGAGTTGTTCCATCTATTGTATAATAAATCTCAGCACCTGCAGTAGAAGTGGTTACTTTAAGAGTTTTAGCAGTCTCTGGTTCTGTTACTGTTACTACACCAGCAGGTACATCGGCTTCAGGTTTTGCAACCTGGAATTTATATTCGTAAGTCTGGACTTCGCTGGTTTTGCCATCTTTTACTGCTATTGCTTTGATTATTGTTGGAGTAGTAGTGATATTAATAGCTGAATCATATACATTACTTCCTGTAGTCGGTTCACTCTCATCTACGGTATAATAAATCACAGCACCTTCAGCCGCACTTAATGTAACCGCTTGATTTTCACTTACAATTCCAGCAGCAGGTGTTGCCGCAGGCGGAATAACATCTACCTCTTCTACAAATACATATAGTATTCTAAGACTTTTTGTGAAGCATATTGACCACTCACCTTCATCAATATTAAAAGACCATTCTGAAGGATCCGATAAAATGGTTTTCTCAGTGTCATTTTGCTTTGCAGTACCCTTAGAAAGATATATTGTCCTATCTGTATCAGTACTTGAATTATAAGCTCCGATTGTCAGTTTTGCTGCTTTCTGAGTTGTAAATTGAATTGTTCTCTTTGGATTGCTCGAGGGACTTCCGGCACCACCAGACTGAAATGCTGCACCAATATATTCTGTTTCGCCTAACTTATTATTTTCCGGCAACACTAAAGGAGTATTTCCTACGTTGCATATTTGACCTGAGTTACCACTGCTGCCTTGGCCAAGTGAAAAATATCCAGTAGTTCCATCTGCTTTTTTAGTGCCATATGTTCCTGCTGTTACGTTTGATGAACTACTTGGAGCGTCAAATTCCTCATTAAAAACAAGTTTATATACACCTTCTTTTTCAACAGATCCATTAACAGTAAGAGCAAGTGTTAATACATCACTGTCTGTCATTCCAGATTTTACTGCAACAGCTTTGATTGTTACTGAACCTTCAGTATTAAGTTCAATTCCCGCATCAGTATAAGCTGTCTTTGTATTATCAGGTGTTTCGCCATCAGTTGTGTAATAGATTTCTGCGCCTGCAGTATTAGTTGCCAGCTTAATAACTGTACCTTTGGCTACTGTAGCACCAGTTGATACAGCAGTTCCATCAGATGTTGTTGCGCTGATTGCTTCAACCTGTTGTTCAGCTGCGCTAAAAGTATATGTGAATTCTGATACATTCGCATATTTATTAATTGTTTTATTTTCATCGCTCGGATCGGTTTCTGAACTAATCGTAAACGCTTTAAACGTTGTAGTTTCTGAAAGCGTAATCTTATTGTTTGTAGCCTCTTGAGCACCATCACTGCTATCCTGAGTAACTCCATCATCTATAGCGTTATAAACGTCTCCATTACTACCTGTTTCCTTAACATAATAAATAGTACCTGTTCCGCTTGCTAAAGTAAGGGTCACTTCTTTAGATGTGCCTTCGACAAATGTTTCATCAGCTGTCGCTGGAGAAGCTGTTATATCATCAGTCGCCGCATATGCAACACCAGCCACGCCGAACATATCAACCGGCAACATGCATACAGCCATCAGCACTGCCAAAAAACTAGCAATAAATCTTTTTGATTTACTGTACATGTTATGTTTTCCTCCTTCTTTTACACTTTTTGAATTCATAATAAATAATCCCTCCATTTTTTTATATTTCCGGCTTATACCCCG
>JAAUZJ010000005.1 GCA_014804695.1 Lachnospiraceae bacterium | reverse complement strand
TAAAAGCCCCCGATTCCTACTACGTTTTTACTACGTTTGACGGAATCAATTTGCCCCGTTTTGCCCCGATTTGGCATTTTTGTTACATTTTTAACAAACTTGACGGAAATTTCAAACCTTGCAAATCGCGCCAAAACACGGCAAATCACGGCATTTTAGGAGGAAAAATTAACATGATTAAGATATTATTTGTGTGTCACGGCAATATTTGTAGAAGCACCATGGCCGAGAGCGTCATGACCCACATCGTAAAACAACAAAACCTAGATTCCCAATTTCACATTTTCTCTGCGGCAACCAGCAGGGAGGAAATTGGGAATACGCCCCATTATGGAACGGTGGGCAAGCTTCGTTCACTTGGCATACCGCTTGTACCGCATAGGGCGGTGCAGATGACCAGGGAAGATTATAAAAAATATGATTATCTAATCGGTATGGACCAGATGAATATCCGCAACATGATGAGGATAGTAGGAAATGATGATGAGCATAAGGTCGTTAAACTTCTGGATTTTGGAAAAAATCCGAGGGATATTGCAGATCCTTGGTATACTGGGAATTTTGATGTTACCTATGATGATATACTTGAGGGCTGCGAGGCATTATTGGAGTACCTTAAGAGGGAGAATAAAATTTGGTAACTGATATATATTTCAAATGCAATAATTTTTAATTAGTTATTAATTTTAATAATACCACAGGCGATTTTGATTCCGCTATTACCTGACGGTTGTGTCATAAAATCGTCAGGTGATGAATGAACGATTACGCTTCGGCCTATAACCTCTGTCACCGTAAAATGGTTTGTCAAAAAGGATTGCCATGCAAAGCCGTTACAGTTTAAAATAGGCGGTAGATCACCACGATGATTGGGATGCGGCAGATTATCTGGATTGTAGTGGCTGCCGGTGAGACTGAAATCTGAGCTTTCATTTTGAGTGCAATCACCGTTTTCGTGAATATGAAAGCCTAAAAAGTGGTTTGGATTTGTCGCTGATATGTCAGGCAAACCTTGAAATTGAGCATTGACCAGAACTCCGAGAGGCGTCTGATAAAAGAGAACTATTCCGTATAAGTTTGGATGGGTATTATTTCCTTTTACTACTGCCTGCGCATCCGGAGCGGCCAGATATGATGGGTTATTAAAGTCCATGATTTTTCCTCACGCCTAAATTATTTGTTGTATAATCTATATTATGTAATCAGCGCATTTTTGGTAATAATAATACTTAATATTTGTGTGGCATAGGTAAGAAATTTTATGAAGTAGTTTACAAAATTTAAAATAAAATGTGATTGTTAAAATTTAAATTAGACCTTTTGGAACCCGAAAAACAAACTTAATTTCGACAACGGAGGACCCGCATATGAAGATAATCAGGGCAAAAGATTATAACGATATGAGCAGGAAGGCAGCCAATATTATTTCGGCGCAGATTATTATGAAACCCCATTGTGTGCTGGGGCTGGCTACCGGTTCTACGCCTATAGGCATCTATGAGCAGTTGGTGGAGTGGTATAAAAAAGGTGATTTGGACTTTTCGGAAGTAACTACGTTAAATTTGGACGAGTATAAGGGCATAGCAAGGGAAAACGAACAGAGTTACTATTTTTTTATGAATGAAAAGTTATTTAGTAAGGTAAATATTAATCCGGAGAGGACATTTTTACCGGATGGAATGGAGCCGGACAGCGGCAAGGCATGCGCGGATTATAATAGGATAATAGAGGAGGCCGGCGGTGTAGACCTTCAATTACTGGGGCTTGGGCATAACGGACATATAGGATTCAACGAGCCGGGCATGGCATTTGAGGCACAGACACATTGTGTAAATCTGACTGAGTCTACGATGAAAGCAAATCAGCGTTTTTTTGCATCTGCGGATGAAGTGCCAAGGCAGGCCTATACTATGGGAATTAAGACTATCATGCAGGCGAAGAAGATCGTGGTGGTAGTAAGTGGCGAGGATAAGGCGGCAATCGTCAAGGAAGCTTTTTGGGGAACGATTACGCCCAAGATTCAGGCGTCTGTGCTGCAGCTCCATAATGATGTGACGTTGGTTGCGGATGAAGCGGCATTGTCGTTGATTGAGAAATGAGAAACACGGAGTACATTATATGATTATAAAAAATGCCGATGTGTATACAGAAGAAGGCACCTTTGTCAAAAAAGATATTTATATAACCGGAGGACTTTTTGCCAATCAAAATGATGAGTCTATAATTGAGTCCGAAATAGACGCCACAGACTGCTATGCGATACCGGCGCTTACTGATATACATTTCCATGGTTGCGCGGGATATGATTTTTGTGACAGGAGCAGGGAGGCAATTGCGGCAATGGCGGAATATGAAGCGTCTGTCGGCGTTGCCAATATCGTGCCTGCGACTATGACTCTTTCGGAAGAGGAGCTTACTAATATATGCGCGACTGCCAAAGCGTATAAGCACGAAGGCAGGCATGAAAAGAGGGCGAGACTTTGCGGAATTAATATGGAAGGGCCTTTTATCTCGTTTAGTAAAAAAGGCGCGCAAAATAAGGATTTTATTAAGGCACCGGATATTTTAATGTTTGATAGGTTAAATGGGGCTTCAGGTTATATGATAAGGCTTGTTTCGATTGCACCTGAGCTTGACGGGGCTATGGAATTTATTGAAAAAAAGCATGGTGAAGTGATTGTTTCGCTGGCACATACCGATGCGGATTATGACACTTCGATTTGTGCATTTGAAAAAGGGGCAAACCATGTGACGCATTTATACAATGCGATGAATCCTTATACACACAGGGCACCTGGACCGATAGGCGCTGCTGCAGATACGGACGGAGTGGATGTGGAGCTTATTTGTGATGGTGTACATATTCACCCGGCTGCTGTTCGCACTACATTTAAGATGTTTGGCGACGAGCGTATAATTTTTGTAAGCGACAGCATGAGGGCGACAGGCCTTGAAGATGGCAGTTACACGCTGGGCGGGCAGGAGGTTGAAGTGGTTGGAAACCTTGCTACATTAAAGGATGGAACTATAGCGGGTTCTGTTACAAATCTGATGGACTGTCTTCGCACTGCGGTACTTAAGATGGGTATTCCACTTGAAAAAGCAGTAAAGTGTGCGGCGGTAAATCCGGCTAAGTGCATTGGCATATATGATAAGTGTGGCAGCATTACAGCTGGTAAGTATGCTGATTTAGTGCTGTTAAAAAAGAATAGTCTTGAGACTGTGAATGTAATTATGGAAGGTAAAATATTATAATAGCTTATTTTATAAAGGAAAAGGAGTAGTGAATTTGCTGCTTCTTTTCTTATTTAAGAGATTGAGTGTAAAAGTTATATTAAAAAATTCCATATAAAAGTATAAAATTGGAGACATAATTTAAAATGAATCCTCATTCCTAATTTTGCACATTTTATTCTTTTAAACATATAGTATTAAAAACCATACTAAATGAGTTTATAATTATATGAAAAACAATTGCACAAATCTTTATTTCCTTTCAAGCATAGCCTGTCAACTCGCTGAATGTCTCAGCGAAAAAGAGCTTGAAATATTATCTTCTGATTTAAATACCCTTGGATATATGATTGAATCTATGATAGCGCACCAATCTGTATGTAAAAATGATTGATGTTCTAAGAATCGTATTATAGACATATCTAAAAGCGCATCAGCTCATATCTTAATAATTGTTAAGAAAATCTTAATGAATTTTTTCCCATTATATGAAGAAATTAAAAAAGAAAAAACGTTATATTAATAACAGGCGTGAAGAATAAACCTAGGAGGAAGGCACAATGGGAGAAAAAAAGATAGTAGAAATTAAAGATTTGCAGAAAGATTACGGACAGAAGGGCTTTAGAACTAATGTTCTGAAGGGAATTGATCTGACGATTTATTCAAATGACTTCATTGCGATTATGGGGCCGAGCGGTTCGGGAAAAACGACTTTACTTAATATTCTTTCAACGATAGACAAGCCTACGCAGGGGAGGGTTTTATTGGATGGAAAAGATGTAAACAGTATTTCCAATCAGGAGTTATCGGAGCTTAGAAGGGACAAAATAGGTTTTGTTTTTCAGGATTATAATCTGCTTGACACGATGACGCTTCAGGATAATATAGCTTTGCCGTTATCATTAAATGGAACGTCAGGTAAGAAGTGTGTGGAAAAAAGTAAGGAGCTTGGAAAGACGTTTAGGCTTACGGAGCATCTTTCTAAGTATCCGTATCAGTTGTCGGGAGGGCAGAAGCAGCGCGGGGCGGTGTGTCGGGCGCTTATAACGGAGCCGGAGATTCTTTTTGCGGACGAGCCGACAGGGGCGCTTGATTCTAAATCAGGAAAGGAGCTGCTGGAATGTTTTAAGGGGGTCAATGAAAGAAACCAGGCGGCGATTCTTATGGTGACTCATGATGCTTTCAGCGCTTCATATGCGAAAAATGTGTACATACTCAGTGATGGGGCAATCAAGTACAAGCTAAACAGAACCGGACGCAGGAAGGAATTTTATGATTATATAATGGAAATACAGGCAACGCTTGGAGAGTCGTTTGAGGATGAAGATGGAGGTGATTTTTGATGGGGAGTATCAGGCTGGCATTCAATAATTTTAAGAAGAGCTTCCGGAATTACTTTTCTATGATTTTATCGCTTAGTTTTACGATCATGATATTGTACAATTTTGTAAATCTGACATATACGGAGACTTTTAAGGCGTTTGGTGAGAAAAATAAGAACTATATTGATATAATAATACAGGTTGTGTCAGTTGTACTGATTTGTTTTATGTTCTTTTTCATCTGGTATGCTACAAATGTGTTTTTAACCAAAAGGAAGAAAGAAATAGGAATTTACGTTTTTATGGGGTTAACTAATCGTAAAATCGCTAAGATTTATGCTATGGAAACGATTATAACCGGAATCGCAGCACTTGTTTTAGGGATTTTGTGCGGAGTGGTTTCAACGCAGCTCTTTCAGATGCTGCTGCTTACGATGTCTGATATCAGTATAGATATATCTTTCCGGTTTGTATGGGAACCGGTGATTATTACTGCAGGCATATATGTTGTGATTTATATGATTTTTGTTATAAAAGGCTATGTAAATATTGTAAGAAGCAGTGTGCTTGAGATGATTTCCGCAATCAGGCAGAATGAGTATGTAAAGACAAATAACTGGATTTTGTTTGGCAAGGCGGTTCTTGGGATTACGATTTTATTAAACGGCTATTATCTGGCGGTGAAAGAGAGCGGTTTTAATGTAATGGGGAATCTTTTCAGTGCGACGGTCTTTGTTATTGTGGGCACGTATTTGGTTTTTGGAGGTTTTCTCCCGATTCTGTTTCAGAAATTAGCGGACAATAAGCGGTTTTTATATAGCAGGGAGAGAAATCTGTGGATAAATAACGTGATTTTTCGTATGAAAAAGAACTATAGGACGTACGCCATGACCTGCGTGCTTTTGACCTGTTCTGTGACTGCGCTTGCGGCCGCTTTTGCCCAAAAGGACAGGTATGATAATATGGTGCATTTCAGGAATACTTATACTTTCCAGCTTGTGAGTAACATGCCGGATCTAGGTGCGAGGGTGACGGATTTAATAGAGCATGATAACGATATTGCGTATTTCTCTGAAGGTGATTTTTTTGTAATGGATGGGAGCCATTTTGACGACGGTTTTACATATGGAATTTTATCTTTTTCAGGAGTAAAAAGGATGGCGGAAGCTGCGGGATTAGATTTTCCATATAATGAGCTTAAGGATGACGAGGTAATCTGCGCAAATCATATTTACTTATTATCGTTTATAACTGACCGCTCTGACGTAACCGTTACAATTGATGGTAAAAAGTATCGCCAGATAGACGAGACAAAAGTGCCTTACATGGGCTATATGCAGGAGGGGCAGACTTATTATATTGTCAGTGACAAGACCTATGAGGAGCTTTTGACAGGTTATAAACAGGAGACGTCATATGATGAGCGGATATACATTTATAATTACAGAATAAAGGACATTTATAACTACGCGGCATCTATGGACGAGCTGGACACCATTATGGGAAATACGGATGAATACTATGTGGGCAGAGTGGCAATCAATCCTAATAGTGATGATATTATGTGGATTAAAGTTGAGTATTCTCTATGCGTATTTATGTTCCTTGTATTTGTTGTAGCGAGCGGAAGCATTTTGTTCATGAAACTTTACAACGATTCGTTTGATGAAAAAGAACGCTACGGTGTACTGACGAAAATCGGTGTTGCGAAAAAGACGCTTGGAAAAGCCATTGCCAAGGAACTTAGGGTAGCGTATGGCGTGCCGTTTATTTTGATGATGATTTCCTCATACTTTGCGGTACATTCACTGGAAAAAATGATGTCTACGAATCTGAAGCTTATAAATCTGCTAAGTGTAGGGATAATCTTTGTATTTTTCATGGTGTTTTATAAATTGTCTGTGATTATTGCAGTAAGAAACAGTGCGGCGTTATCATGATTATTATTGTTACCGATGTTATACAAATGTTAATGTGATATGCATATGATATGCCTGTTTGCGATACTAAGGAGTTTGTATCTGACATCCCAAACTCGCAGACTGAGAGAGGAGTATTGTTAAAAAGATGATTCGTTTATTATCTATTTTAATAGATTGTTTTTCGGCGTTAATATTTATTGTTCCTGCTGTAATTGTTTTGCAGTATGTGTTTTTCAAACAACATAGCTTAAGTAAAGCTATCATGGTTCTTATATTTGCATTTTATGCTATGGCAGTATTTACAGTGGTAGGTATACCTACGGTGAATAGACTAATGATTAATTTGCGCTTTAATCTAATACCTTTAATAGATATTGCTGATAATCCGTCCGGGTATATTATAAATACCATACTTAATATCATTTTATTTATGCCCTTAGGATTCTTGCTCCCTGTAATTTGGGAAGAATATCGTCCCATGAAAAAAACTGTGTTTATGGGCCTGGCGCTCTCAATCATAATCGAAGTATTACAAATTTTTACTTTCAGGCTTACCGATATTGATGATCTGATCACTAACACATTAGGAACAATTTTAGGATACTATATTTCAAAAATGCTTTCATTCAAAATGCCCTTAATAGGCCGCGTAGACAATAAGGACAGCTATACAAAAAGTATCTATGCAGACTACGAACCCGTAATTATTTTAACAACTGTTTTTCTAATTGGATTCTTCTTAAAAACGTTTGTGTCGGATACAATATGGAACATTGTATTATCCAGCTCATTATGGGAACATATAAAATAACTTTATTTTTTGAGGGCAGCTTACAAAATGCGAAACTCGTTTACAAAATGGGAACCTCGGATTACATTTGACCTGCATAAAATAACCCATAAGCGTTCATTACAAAAACAATACGTTTCATTACGTCAATATTAAGAAAATGAACTAAGCTACCCGATAATAATATTATAAATAATTGCCAAAATTTTTTCCAAAGCCCAGAACTTAGACAATATAAATAAAAACGGGGCGACCTTCGCTCCCGCGGTTCGAGCCCCGTTTTTATTTATATTGTCTAGGTTCGTCCCGTTGGAAAACTCCCCCGCAATTATTTATAACAAATATAACTGAAAACGGATTTTTAAGCTATTCGACCAAGGAGGGCCAGGAAGGATCGTTAAGAATTTAACAAACTGATATGAATATTGCAATCTGTGATGATGAAAGCAGAATCAGGGAAGGAATAAAAAATATGCTGGAAGAGGCATTTAACTATGCCCAGGTCCATGAATTTTCTTCCGGACAAGAGTTATTAGAAGCAGTGAGACATGAATATACACCGGACATTGTGCTTTTGGATATTGCGATGGAAGGCATGAACGGTATGGAGACGGCTAAGAAGCTGCGGGAAATTTCCGATGTGATTCTCATATTTGTGACAGGTGTTAAGGAGCAGGTTTTTAGTGCGTTTGATGTAGGCGCTTTTCACTATCTGCTAAAGCCGGTGGAGAAGAAGAAACTGCTTGATGTTATGGAGCGGGCTGTAGCAGAGGCGGAAAAGACAAGCGCAAGGAAAAGATATATGCTTGTAAAAGTCTCTGGCGGCTATAGGAAGATCAATATGGCGGACATTTTATATGCCGAGAGTAATGGAAGAAAAGTTATTCTGCATATGAAACAGGAAAACTTGGAATTCTATGATAAAATGGAAGAGCTAGAGCAGAGATTGGGCGAGGGCTTTTACCGATGTCATAGAAGTTATCTGGTATCGCTAGCGGAAGTTAGAGGATATGACAGTACAAGCATTATGCTTAGCAACGGAGAGGTCATATATCTTGCAAAACGTAAATATATGGAGTTTGTGCAGACTTATTGCAGGTTTTTACAAGAACCGGTATAGATTCGCAGAGGTAATATATTATGCTGTATTTTCTGGATATTCTGGAATATGGAATAAGGGGAATTCTCTTTTTATATTTATGCAAAGACGCCATAGTTACCAAAAATAAATATACAAGGCAGGGAAAATATATATTTTTCCTGCTTTTTGTCGTTTGCAGCTTATGGATTGGGAGTTCTAAGTGGCTGAAAAATCTTTTATACGGCGACGCAGAGAATATTGAGAAAAGCAGCAACAGTATAGTGAAGGTTATACTTATGGTGCTTGTATGCTATTTGCTTTTGACTGCTTTTTATGAGGGGAGCAGGCTGCTTAAGCTATATCTGGCGTTACTATTTGAAACTATTATGGAACTGTCAAGGTTTGGCGCACACAGCTTCTGGAGCCTTGGAGTCAATGCGTGTGTTAACTGGCTGAGTGAAAAGATAGTAGAAGAAACGATCAAAGTAGAAACTTTTAACTTTTTAATAAAACAATTAAATAATTTCGCTTTTTTGTCACTATTGTTACTTTATAACGTTATAGCGTGGATAACGATACGCGCTATACGAAAGTATAGGAAGAATATAGGTGATATAAGCAGGCAGGGGATAAGTTTTCTTATGCTTTCGCCAGCGGTCGGTATGGCGTTCGTAATTATTCTAAGGTGTATGTTTTATACAAGAAACGGAAGCGAGTTCGATTACTTATATGACAAATATCATGGGTTGTATGTCGTGGTACCCATAATGACTTTTTTATGCCTTTTGTCAATTGTATACAGCACTAAAATATATGAGGAACTTATGAACGCACAGGAGGAAAAAAGCAGTCTGATTTTTTATAAGCGCCAACTTAGCGACATGGCAGAGCATGTACAGGAGATAGAACGGCTCTATGACAAAATACGCTGCGTTAGGCATGATATGAACAATTATATTGCAGATATGGAACAGTTGTTAAGTCTGAGTATGCATAATGAGACTCCGGATGAGGTGGAAGGCAGTTTTGACAATATGGAAAATGGATTTTATAAGACGCGGCGCTGTGAAACCGAAAAATACTTATGCAGCATGAAGACCGCGCTTGATGGTCTGACATTCCGATATAGCACAGGCAATCCTGTAACCGACGTTATTACGAACAGGAAATATTATGAGTGTGAAAAGTACGGTATCAGCTTCACGAGTGATTTTATCTATCCGGAAAAGTTAGGGATAGAGGCTTTTGACTTAGGAATCTTAATGAATAATACGCTGGACAATGCAATTGAGGCGTGTAAAAAGTGTGAAAACTTGGAAGAAACCAAAATAAATCTGCACAGCTACAATAAAGGCAGGATGTTTTTTATCAGGATAGAAAATAGCTGTAATGTTAAAAGGCTTAACTATACGCAAAACGGTGAACTTAAGACCGATAAAGAAGATGAGTGGATACATGGTATCGGGCTTAAAAACATAAAAAACGTTGTGGAGAAGTATTTTGGAACGATGTCGTATGAAATAAGGGATGAGGTGTTTTATATGACGGTTATGCTGCAAGGCGTGACCGGGGATTAAAAGGCTGAAAGAAAAATTTGGTAAGAAAAATTGAATAAAACCACTTGACACATATGCTCTAATGGGATAGAGTGAGTATAATAACTCTATCGCGTTAGAGCATTTTGCTTTTTAAAAAGAAAAATCGAACTTGTTCGTTTGGCGAATATTGTGCTGATGCTGCTAGCGTATTAGCAACAAATGTCGCAGGCTGAGAGAAAGGAAGGGTAGTTTATATGGGAACACCAAAGGTATATGAAAGTGAATATCGTTTTTGTCTGATATTATGGGAAAATGAGCCAATCAAAAGCAAGGAGCTGGTGAAGCTTTGCGAGGAGAAGCTTGGATGGAAAAGCACCACTACATATACGGTAATTAAGCGTTTGTCAGAGCGTGGGATAGTGAAAAATGAAAATACCATCGTTACATCGCTTGTATCTAAAGAGATGGTGCAGGAATCCGAGATCGAGGAACTGGTGGAGAAGACATTTGAAGGCAATCTTCCGGCTTTTATCGCGGCATTTGGGCGGCATAAGAAACTTTCGGATAAAGAGATGGAGGAGCTTAGGAGGATCATAGGGGAACCGTAGGGGGTAGATGTGTATGGAAGAGATGTTTATACAGATTATAAAACTGAGCATATCCGTAACGTGGTTTGTTATTATTACAGCATTTTTACGGATGGTGTTAAAAAAGGCTCCAAGGAGCATTATTTGTGTGATGTGGTGTATGGTTTGGCTGCGCCTTGCTTTTCCGATTAATATTGAGAGCAGGTTTAGTCTGGCTCCGGATATTAGCGGAATAGTAGGATATTTGGAGAGGCAGATTGAAGCGAATTCAGAAGCGCTTTCGGTAAATGAAAAAGAATACGATCCGTTAAATGGGGAAGCTGAAATGACTGCTGAGTGTGGAGCGGTTGAAGCGACTGTGATGCCTTTAATGGGTGTAGCATCAGAGTTTGATATGGAAAACGATTCATCAGAATTTGATAAGAGAGCTGTATCAGATGAAGCATTAAAATCTAATTCAGAAGATGAGTTATCGGAATTTAGTGTAAAAAATGGATTGTACGCAGTGCTCAAAGGTACCCTGACTCCAAAAAGCAATTCTGCACCATGGCTGCGCATAGGCATCATAATATGGCTGTCAGGCATGGCGTTTATGTTCTTCTATATAATAATAAGTTACACCGCTCTTAGGCGGAAATTAAGAACGGCAGTGCTGTATAAAGAAAATGTAAAACAGAGTGAGTTTGTTGATTCTCCGTTTATATTTGGAATAATAAGACCGGTAATCTATATTCCTTATGGACTGGAAGGCGATGCACTTGATAATGTTCTGGCGCATGAGAAAGCACATCTTACAAGATGTGATCATATCACAAAGTTTATTGCATTTATCCTGCTTAGCATATACTGGTTTAATCCGCTTATCTGGCTTGCCTATGTGCTTTTTTGTAAGGATATTGAAGCGGCATGTGATGAACGGACCATTGCCGGTATGGGAGAAAATGAAAGGCTGTCTTATGCGCTGACATTACTTTCGGTGAATGGAAAAGTGCGTGTGTTTGGCGTTTGTCCTATAGGTTTTGGGGAACTTGGGGTAAAAGAGCGTGTTTTAAGAATAAAGAGATATAAGAAACCTGCAGTTGTTATAGTTTTCGGGGCTATGTTAGTATGTGTTCTGGCGGCGGTCTGCTTTTTGACCAGTCCGAAGCAGGAGATAAAAGAGGCGACGCTTCCGGTTTCTTATTACTATTATACTAATTATTGGGCTCTGTATGATATGTCAGATACAATTTTCCCAAATAAGGAGAGTCTGGAAAACTATACTTCACGTTATCTTAATGAAGTGGAGAAATTTTTAGACTGTGGAGGTTGGTGGAAGGAGATTAATCCGCAGGCAAAGGAAATACAGATGACATACTATATGCAGGATGCTAAAGTATGCATGACCACCATACCAACGGCATTTGGGAAAGATGCGGTTGCAGTTAGTATTTATTTAAGCAGGAGTGTTCTTCAGAATCCGAATATGGGTTTGTTCTGCGATGATGCTAATCTTACTCACGAGCTTGGACATTTGGTTTTAAATAACAGCTTTTCAATTTCCTTAGAAGATGGAATGTGCGAATATCTTAATCAACAGATAAATCAGTATTCCATGTTAAATAGTACAGGAATACCATTTCAGGATTTATTTTGTCTGGATGTTAAGTATGGTATGGAAAATAATAAAGTAGAGCAGGAAGAACTTGACAAGTTGAAAGCCTGGATTGGAAAAGAGGGACGCACTTATCCTTATGCGACGAACAGCAAGTATAGTGAGGTTTGGTACTGTATGAGTTTTTCTTTCGTGAACTACCTAATTGATACTTACGGGCTTTCAGATGTGGTGGAACTGATCAGAGAAGGAGAGACACAGGCTGATTATGAAAAATATCTGGGCCATTCCTTAGAGAAGCTTAAAGAGGATTGGTGGAACTATGTAATAAATTACCAGAGTGAGTATACTATAGAGGAGCTGCAACAGAAAGCTCTTGACAGTTTATAGAGCTCTTGGCAATTTATAACCAAGTTGCGCTTTTCATGACATAAACAGTATGCTTGATTACAACTCTCTTTATTTCAACAGAAAATATTCGATATAATAAACAAGAACGTTCTAATAATTATGTTCAAACAAACTTGTTTGTTTTGCGAATATTGCTCTTACGCATAGCGAACAATATTCGCATTCAAGTATCGCAGGTTGAGAGAAAGGAATGGTGATTGAAGTGAGAGTTACACGCAATTATATGAGTGCATTAATGGCTGCCAATAAGGGCAAAACAAGTGGAAAGCGTATGACTAACAGCTTATTGTCAACTAATAAGTACAGTAACCGCTACAATACTCAGACAAATAAGACAACCGGAAGCAGTACTGCGGCAACATACATGAACATGAAAGAAAACGCAGGTATGCTCCAGAACACAGCTTCCAAACTTCTGGACACAGGCGATGATTCCATCTATGCAAAAGCTGAGGAAAGCGGTGACACAAGCCAGATAACCAGTCTGGTAAAAGACTTTGTTAATCAGTATAACAGTACGGTACGTAATTTGAATAGTGCAGGCGGAAGAGTTGATACCAGTTATTATAACCAGTTGACTTCTTATGCATCAATGCATCGTAATGCATTAGAGGCAAGCGGAGTTACCAGAAACTCAGACGGAACTCTTTCTGTAAATGAAAAAACGATGCAGAAAGCAAGTGTCGAGCAGTTAAAACAGACCTGGGGCGGAAGTGCTTCTTTTGCAGCCAAAGCAGGTCAGGTAGCAACTAATGTACAATACAATGCTGTGACGAGTATGAATAGCCTGATAAATAACTCATACAGTAGTCTCCTTAGAAACTTTGGTTCAAGCGGCGGTTTCTTTAACTTCTGGTCATAGGGTGAAAAATAAATTTTTCATCCTAATCTAAAAGGAGTATTTCAAAAATGCGTTTAATGCAGGATGAGCAGCCGATAGAGCATCATTTTACTTGGCGTAACAGTGCTTTTCACAGGCATGATCATGGTACAGTGGATAAAAGGAAAATGTTGGGCGGAGTATCATTTGATGGCGGCGCAGCTTTAGGAAATAACAAAAGCAGAAGCAGTACGACGCAGGCGGGTGTGCAGGAAGCACAGCCGCCTTTAACTGATAAATATAATGAAAATCTGAGCTTAAGTGAATTAGGGATTGGTCTTGGAAGGACAAAAGGAACGGCAGATACAGCAAGCCAAAAAGAAAGCGATGGCAAAGCTGTAAAAAATACCACAGCAGTAAAAAATGTCGCAGCAGATATTAAAGACGAAGCTGCGATAAATGAAAATGCCGCGGTGCACAATATAGTTTTGGCGGCAGATAGTTTTTTAGATAAAATAGTAACGCATATTACCGAATCGAATAATCTAAAAGTCGGACGTTCTTCACTTTTAAGCGAGCTTACACTTAAATTGGGAAAGGGAATCCATACATTGCTTACAAGGAGCGGGCAGGATGGTAATAGACAAAGTGAGCATAGGCCTAAAAAGAAACTCTCAAGCGGTACAAGGCCGGTCACTAAAGAAGAGGTTTACGAAGTACAGATTAACTCCTCATACCTTCTTGAATCATATAATAAAAACGGAGAAAGAAGCACACTCGGGAAATAGTAGAGTGTGATTCTTTCTTTTAATAGAAATCTGTTTTTGAATAGTCAATTTTTTAATTACTATTTAGCGTTTACCTTATCATAAGTTGCCACAATCTCCTTAGACGGTGCAGCAGTTACGAGTGAAACAATAACATTTACCACTGTTGCCAAAATGAATGCAGGGAGCAGTTCATAGATGGCAAAGACGCCGCCAAGTTTGGCAATTCCGTATTTCCATATAAAAATCATGGCGCCGCCGGTGACCATTCCGCAGAGCGCGCCCCATTTATTGGAACGTTTCCAAAACAGTGCGCATAGCACGATTGGACCAAACGCAGCTCCAAAACCGGCCCATGCGAAGGATACGATTTCAAATACCGAGCTGTCAGGATTGGATGCCAGGACTATTGCGATAACGGATATAACGATAACCGTTATACGTGCGATTTTAACCGATGTCTTAGTATCGATTTTCTTTTTACCAAAATCCTGTAACAGATTCTGTGAAATACAGGATGCAGCGGCAAGCAGCTGTGAATCCGCGGTAGACATAGTCGCTGCAAGAATACCTGCAAGGATAATACCTGCAAGCAAAGCGGCAAGTACGTTATATTTACTAAGTGATGAGGCAATCTGTATAATGATCGTTTCAGAGTTGCTGCCCTCTAAAGTGGGAATTACTGAAGCCTGTGAGAGACTGTAGCCGACAATACCGATAAATACAGCAATAGCCATAGAAATAACTACCCATACGCTTGCAATTCTTCTTGAAAGGGTGAGCTTGTTTTCATCCTCAATAGCCATAAAGCGAAGCAGGATATGTGGCATACCAAAATATCCGAGTCCCCATGCCATTGTAGAGGCAATTGTCAGTGTACTGTAAGGCGTTGTAGAACCTGTATCGGGAACATATGAATTTACCATACTAAGGTAACCGGGAAGTGCCTGTGCATTCTCAATAACATTGGAAACACCGCCTGCCTGGGAAACGCCAAAGCAGATTACTATAATAAGTGCAATGGACATGGTAATACCCTGAATAAGGTCTGTTGTACTTACCGCAAGGAAACCGCCCAGCGTACAGTACAATACTATAATAGCGGCGCTGATAAATAAAGACACCATGTAATTAAGTCCAAAAAGCGTATTGAATAGTTTTGCACATGCAGCAAATCCCGATGCTGCATATGGGATAAAGAAAATGATTATAATAATTGCTGACACGCATGTCAGAATATTCTTATCATCTCCATATCTTTTGGAAAAGAAATCCGGAATAGTAAGTGCGTTAACTTCATTTGTATATCTGCGGATTTTCTTGGAAACGATCAACCAGTTTATATAAGTACCAACAGCAAGACCAAGCGCTGTCCATGATGCTTCTGCCATACCGGAAAGGTAAGCTACGCCGGGAAGTCCCATAAGGAGCCAGCTGCTCATATCTGAAGCTTCAGCGCTCATTGCGGTAACAATGGGGCCGAGCTTTCGTCCGCCAAGATAGAAAGCGTCAATGCTTGTGTTGGTCTTGGAATAAGAAACGCCGACATAAATCATTATTGATAAGTAGGCTACAATTGCAATAACTATACAGATTTGTGATATCATAATTTCTCCTCATTCTTTCGTTTGAATTTGTGCCTGTATACAATAATACATCATATAAAAAGTACACAAGCTTTATTATATATAGAATGGGGGAATAATGCAAGTATAAGATATGTGGAGACACTTAAGAAAATATCCTACGTCTTACTACTTGATATTTATTAAAGTAAATAGATATATATATTATGACAAGTTCTGATTGAGAACATAATTTTTTTCTGATATACTTTTTGGTATAAAAGTATAAAATGAATGGGCAGAAAATGATTTCCTGATTCATAAATTGATATAGTAGTTAGAAAGGTAAATAGATATGGCAGTAAGTATTCTTTCCAATTGCGATGAATACAATCACTATAATTTTCTTACAAAATATTCTAAGATGGCAGATAGAATTATTATTGTGTCACCATTCCTTGCAGCAGATATATCTCAGATGTTGTCTGATATGCCCACCATAAAATGTGTTGAGCTTTATACCAATTTAGATGGATATGGCATGGCGATTAATGTTTTGCCAGCAATACGTGAGTTATATGAATATTGTAAGGATAAAGAAATATCTGTCTCAGTAAAATATAATAACCGTCTTCATGGAAAGGTATATTTGCTATATAAAGGGAATGAGGGCAAAGGGTGTATTATTACATCAGGAAATTTTACAAATAATGGTCTGAAAAGTAATCATGAATATGGGGTATTTATTGATAATGAATCTATGCAGGGGGAAATTAGAGAGCAAATATACAGTCTCAATTGCTCAGAACTTTCGTATGAGGAAATCCTTGATTTGAATGTAAAAGCAAATGAATTTACCAAGAAGAATTCAATTGTAAAAATACCTGTATTTAAGGCGTCTGATTATATCAGAAATAGGGTGATTATGCCAGACAATTGTAGATTTTTTTTGAAACCACTTGGTAATAGGAATCGTCCTGTAGGAGAGGGATATACGATAATTGAAGATAACGATATTGGATTTAGTAAGGAGCCATCTAGTATATCAAAGGGTGACATCCTTATTTGTCATGGTGTAAAAGTAGGTAATGTTCTAGGGTGCTGTAAAGTCTTAGAGGATGAAGTTAAAAAAGGAACGGCTTTTGATGGTGACCGATGGAATTGGAAGCTTACCACAAGTTGCATATCGGAAAAATACAGTAAGCATTGGTGGGACTATGATATTAAGACTTCTGATTTAGTAGATGAATATAATAGGATAAAAGGAACAGAGGAACATATTACAGTCGTTGGTGGTGATACAGTTAATGCATTAAAGTTTGGACATCAATATATAGAAATTACGAGAGCGTTTGCACAGTTTATAATGGACAGCATATCGAAATTATAATGAAGAAATATAGGGTGCAGTGGAGAAACATATGGGATATCTTATAAAAGATACAACAAAAGAAGAACGAACAAAGATTGTTGCGGAGTCATTAGGAAATATATCTGCATCTTGTGACGGATGCAGTGCCGGAATCATTGAGATGTATCAGCCATATATTGATGGATTGAAGGAACTTAGGGATATTAATATGGAATTTCATGCACGGTATATATCTGGTAAAGAAATCTCAGAAAGAGAAAATTGTCAAGAATTATAGGTACAGTATAATTTATAAAGTATTAGAATTCTTATTTTTAGCATTTGAAATTCAATATATCCTAAGAAAGAGAAAGACAATTTAATAAAAGCTGAATGTAATCACATTAAAAAGATGATTGATATTTTGGAAAAAGTCTGTGATAAAAGGAGTTATATTATGGGAAGCGTATACGATAGCATTATGGCTGGTATGACAGAAGCGATAGAGGATGCTAAAGGTGAAGGTAAAAAACTAAAAAAGCGTGCGGTGTCTACGGAGCCGGTGAAAACATATAGTGCAAAACTGGGAGACCGGCACGAATCATCCGTTGGGTGCAGCAAGCCGTATTCTAAGCATGATGGAAATGGATGATGATTTGATAAATAAATTCCCGTTTGTTCTGATGTGAGAGGAGGTCCCCATGGAAAGCTTAAGCGTTAATGGCAAAGAATATACTATCCTTAAACTATTGGGAAAAGGAAAAGGCGGCTATTCATATTTAGCATTAAATGAAAACACAAAAGTCGTATTAAAACAGATTCACCACGAGCCTTGTGATTATTATAAGTTTGGTAATAAGATTGAGGCAGAAATAAACGACTATCACAGGTTACAGAACATTGGAATAGCGATACCGAAAATGCTGGATGTTGACGTCTCCGGTGAACGGATCATAAAAGAGTATATAGACGGAAAAACGGCCTATGAAATGGTCTTAAATGATGAATTACCGGTTCATTGTATTGAACAGGTGAAAAAAATGTGTAGTTTATTATATCCGGCAAAGACCAATATTGATTATTTCCCTACAAATTTCGTGTTGCAGGACAGCATACTGTACTACATCGACTATGAGTGTAATGATTACATGGACGAATGGAATTTTGAAAACTGGGGAATAAAATACTGGTCTAAAACATCGGAATTTTTGTCAATAAATCAGTAAATTATTGTTTATAGGCATCGGCTATTTGTACGGCCTTGTCGGGGAAGGCGGACTGCAGATGCATCAGGTATTGTATGGAGCTGCCTTCATACGGCTGTGCATCGCCGAGCAACCCTATTTCATAGCAATTGCGGATTACATTAATAATGCAGTCTTCAACATGATCTTCTTTACAGTCCTTACATTCTTTCAAAATATGTGCAATCGCAATTTCCAGTTCCATTTCATCAAATGCCTTATAATCAGAAGTAGGAAGATTTTCCGTACCGTTTGGAACTTCTTTTTTAGGTTCTTTTTGATAATTTTCCACGCACTGTCTGGCGTAACCTATAGCGCAGGCTGCCTGCTGACACTTACCGCATACAGCCTTACTCCGGCAGCAGTTTCCCAAATCATTCATTACAAGTTCTGCGTTTAATCCTTTTTTATGTACCTCAGCCATATCAATACCTCCAATATAAGTTTATTTAACTCTTAAGTAAGAATATTTTAAAAATTACACCTTAGCTTGTCAAGTGGATTTATAAAATGTAAAAAACATTACTTAAAGACATCGACAAGAAAAATAGGTTCGCTTTTAAGGCAAAAAAAGAAGGCGGAAAATACTTTGCAAACAAAACTTAGTGGAATTGTGTACGTGCTTATGGTAAAATAAAATTGTTGAACGCTTAAAGGAGGAAAAGGTGATATGGGTTGCGTTGAGGGGAATTGTCCAAAATGTGGAAAAAAAATAAGAGAAAGCTGTAATGCATGGGTTTACGGAAGTCCAATCAGAATATGCCCAAGCTGTAAATCAGAGTTTTTGGATAAACGTTGGAGAGAAGTTGCTATTGATGGGTTTGATCCACGGGCAAATAATCCCAAATTCTATATCTTTGGTTTCTTTGGATTTTTAATCTTTACAATTGTATGTGTTGTATGGGTGATGGCTATGATAAATGCACAGAGAAGTTATCCAATAAGAGCATTAGGTTGTATTGCTTTAGGAATAATAGGTACGATAGGATGTGCAGTAGTTTTATTAAGACATATAACAGGGTATGAAGAGAAAAATAATGCCAAGTTTATGGAAGAATCACAGAAAAGGATGCAGGATAAAGATTATGTAGAAAAACTTGTAGCATATGGGTATTCTGTTCCGGATGTATATAGAAGATGATCAAATGTTCAATTAATAATTAAATTATAAGCAATATAAAAAGCAATAACTACAAAACGGAGAGGGTGTCCAAAAACTATGATCGATCACAGTCATAGAGAGAGGGCATCCTCTTTATTTTTTGCATAAAAGCAGGCAGAGGAGCGCTGGATAGGCCTTTGAAAAATTACAACAGATTATGCAAGATCATATTTAAAAATATATAAAAATAGTGGTTGACAAATGACTACCTATAATCTATACTGATTACAACACAGGTAGTCAAATGTCAACCATACATAATACTTTTGCAGTCAACTAACTTTTTTCATAGAAAGGAGACACACATGATAAAATTATCGGAATCAGAATGGAAGGTCATGAATTTGTTGTGGGAGTCAGCGCCACAGACAATGATGCAGATTACAAGCCATTTTAAGGATACAACCGGATGGACTAAGCATACGGTTATGACATTTCTCAGGCGTATGGAGGAAAAAGGAGCCATACACTATGAAGAAGGAGAGCGGGCCAAACTTTATTATCCTGATATTAAGAAGGATGAGGCAGTGCTTTGGGAAACGGAAGAATTTCTGGACAAGGTCTTCAATGGCCGCATGGGGCTGATGCTTAATACTATGGTAGAGAAAAAGGCGTTGTCCAAGGATGAAATTAACGAACTGTATGAAATCCTGAAAAGAGCGGAGGAGGATGAGCCATGAGAGATATTTTTATAACGTCATCAATTTTGATTTTGGCTATTTTACTTATTCGTTATATTGTAAAAGGAAAAATCAATCCATGTATACAGTATGCACTCTGGCTGTTAGTAGTTATCAGGCTTGTTCTTCCGATGCCGCTATGGAATAGCAGGCTAAGTGTTATGAATCTTTTTCCGGAGATTACATATGAAGAAGCGGTATGGAACAATGCAAACGTTGTTATGTCGGGAACAGATGGGGGATCGAACGAAAGTAATGTAAATAGTCTGGCTGATATAGCTGACGAAACAGATGCGGATAATTTGACAGACGCATCTAATGGAATCAGTGTGGCTGGTTTAGTGGATGCGGTTAACGTAGTAGGAACTGGCAATTCAATCGATGCAGTTAACGGAGCAGGCACAGGCTATCTAACGGATGCGAATAATATAGCAAATGTATCTAACGAACCGGATGTAGATAATTTAGCGAGTGCAAATAACGGAAATTTAACAAATGGTTTAACAGATATATTTAACGGAATCGGAGCAGCTAATATAGCAGACGCAGCTAATAGAATCGGTACAAGTCATTTGTCGGATGCATCTACTGAAATCGACGCAGCATCATCTGTATTATCAGAAACAGGTAAGACAACACTTTTATCAAGTATTGTTAATAATACTACATTTATAAAAGCATTTAATTTAATACGTCACTTTCTCCCCTTTATATGGATAGCAGGCATGATCATAACCGGCGGATACATGCTTATTTACCAAATAAAGTGGAAAAGATATTTATACGCAAACAGAAAACCGTTTCCTGAAATGGAGAAATATAAGGATACTTTATACGTTTATACCGTAGACCATATTCCGTCGCCGTGTTTAAGCGGACGCTGTATATATCTGACCAAGGAAATGGCGGATGATAAAGAAGAACTTGTGCACATACTGGCTCATGAATACTGCCATTATAAACAGTTGGACTCTTTGTGGGTAATAGTAAGATGTATGCTTACTGTAATTTATTGGTTCAATCCGTTAGTATGGACAGCAGCCTACATATCCAAGTTAGACAGTGAGCTTGCCTGCGACGCGGCGGCAATCCGTATGCTTGGTGAAAAGGAACGGTTGGCTTATGGTAAAACTCTGATAAAACTGGTGTCCGGTGACATGCATGTATGTGATAGGATTGGAATTGCTTCAACCATGAGCGGTGGAGAAAAGAGCATAAAAGAGAGAATCGGTATTATTGCTAAGAAACCTAAATACTTAGTTACGGCGGCAGCGGCAGTTGTCATTATGGCAGCAGTGCTTATTGCGTTTACCTTTTCCGGCGCGGGGCATAAAAACGATGATCTGACTGTAATAGATGAAACTGAATTAAGTGAAGCTGATGCATCGGTTACAGCGCAAGCAAATGAGAGTTATACTGCGCAAACGGATGATAGTGATGCTTTGGGTGATAATAAACCCAATATAGATGATAATGAAGTTAAAAAAGAAAAATTACAAAATATGAAAGAAGAACTCGATGCCAAAAGTAATGAGCTGCAAGAAATGAAGGAAGCTTATGCCGCCCAATGGGAAGCTATTGCCGCAGAACAAGAGGTTCTTGCCGCCCAAATTGAAGCTATTGCCAATGAAAGGGAAGTTCTTGTCGCTAATGGAGACGCTCTTGATGCTGAAAAAGAAGCTATAAACGCAGCCGAGGAACAGAAAAAATTAGCTGCTATGGAGGCAGAACTTAAGGCTATGGAAGAAGAGATTAAGGTAATGGAGTCAGAGCTTGAGACGACAGAGACTGAGCTTAAGGCACAGGAAGCTGCTTTAATGGAAGAGCTTGCCCGTCTTGGCTATGACGAAGATATTATTTTGACAACCCGTAAAGACGGAATTGCTGATATTAAAAACCCAAATGATTATTACATGAGTTATGTAAACCAAGGAGAGAATGCACTGGACGAGGGTATATATAAGTTGATGGAGGTAAAAGACGAAGAGAGTTCCGGTATTGCGATTTATGGTATATATACAAAGGAGTTTGGCTGTTACGGTATAAAGACACTGATCGGAGAGGATATAAATACATACCCGATTAAATGGAAGCCGGCGCTTTTATCAGGAATAGGTGAAAACATTATCCGTGTTTATGAAAAGGCGGAGGATAAAGAGGCACGTACCTTTGCATTTAAGCTGCCAAGTGTAAGTAATTCCGCATTGGAAGTTTGGGATCTGTATGTCTGTGACCGCTACGACACAGGAACCATATCGCCGTATACGTTTACGAAAGAGGATTGTCTGAAACAGGCAAAAGAGCGGTTGAGTTTCAAGACAGAACAGTCAGAAGGCAGAGTATATGTGTACGATAACGGAGAGAAGATAGGAGAAATTGATATTTCAAAAGCGATGGATCTTAAATCTGCATTGATTGATAAAATTGCAGATTCGGATAAGAATATGAATCAAATTAATGAAGTTGTAGTTGATGGCAGTATTATAGACTGGGAGCTTGGTGACAGCGAGGATGAGATTAGATTTTTCACTTCAGTCGGACTTAAAGTAGAAGGCATGGAGCAGCCTTGGTATAGGGGACTTAAATTGATTTCCTTTGCTGTGAATGTTGAGAGCGGGGATTATGGAGAGCGTTCATTTACACTTGGTAAGGCAAGAATTGAAAAGTATGAAAATTCAAAGGTGCAGCTGATATCATTAGGAACTGATTCAGAAAATAAAGGTCCATCAATAGCAATTTGTGAAACATACGGAGACATTGATTATACGCAGAATGAAATTTATGACACTTATAAGACGATTCTGCGTGATGGTAAGGTTGTGGAGCCTAAGGATGTTACTTATATCAATCCCTGTCCTTCGTATAACAGGATTTCCGATGAGTATGGAAGCAGGGTGAATCCGGTAACCGGTTTGACACTTATGCATAGCGGAATTGATTTTGCCGCTGAAAACGGATCTGATGTTGTAGCAGCCGCAGACGGTATGGTTGTTGCAGCAGGATATGACAGTGACAGTGGTAATTATGTAATATTGTTTCATCTAAATGGAGAATTTTCTTATTATGCACACTGTAGTAAAATTCTTGTGTCAGCAGGAGATGAAGTGAAAGCGGAAGAGAAGATTGCTGAGGTTGGAAGCACTGGAAAGTCTACAGGTCCGCATCTGCATTTTGCAATCAGCAAGAACGGAGAATATATTGAGCCGATGATACAGGAATAGGTATTTTTATTGAAGATTCAATGTGTTATTGCAAAAACCTCTCTAACCAATAAAATTATATCTTGTCAAACTAGGTGCGAAGTGATAAAATAGTTGAGTATGAATTTCAGCCGATGCTCAGAGACGGGAAACTCCAACCCATTCTTAGCGTCAGGCGGTTTAAGAAGAGAGGAGAAAATCATGATTTCTAAGGAAAAGAAAACAGCAATTATCAAAGAGTATGCAAGAGGAGAGGGCGATACAGGCTCACCGGAAGTTCAGATTGCAATTCTGACAGCAAGAATTCAGGAATTAACAGAGCACTTGAAGGTACATCAGAAGGATCATCATTCAAGAAGAGGTTTGCTTAAGATGGTAGGTCAGAGACGTGGATTGCTTACTTATTTGAAGAATAAGGATATTGAGAGATATCGTTCCTTGATCGAGAGATTAGGTCTTAGAAAGTAAGAAGATAAAAGGCGGGGGTAAGGCTGGATTTATGCCAGCTTTTCCGCCTTTCATTGTTTGTGGGATTAATAGTGTTATAAACACGTTTTATATATTATAAGGAGAGAAGACTATGTATAAGAGTTACACAATGGAACTTGCCGGGCGTACACTTCGCGTTGATATCGGTAGAGTTGGTAAACAGGCAAATGGATGCGCTTTTATGCAGTATGGCGATACAACTGTATTGTCTACGGCAACGGCATCAGAGAAACCAAGAGATGGAATTGACTTTTTCCCATGTAGTGTTGAATATGAAGAGAAATTATATGCAGTAGGAAAGATACCGGGAGGATTTAATAAGAGGGAAGGTAAGGCGTCGGAAAATGCAGTGCTTACAAGCCGCGTTATTGACAGACCTATGAGACCTTTATTCCCCAAGGATTACAGAAATGACGTAACCCTGAATAATATGGTAATGAGCGTTGATCCGCAGTGTCGTCCTGAGCTTGTAGCAATGCTTGGTACGGCTATTGCAACATGTATTTCTGATATTCCTTTTGACGGCCCCTGCGCTATGACACAGGTAGGCATGATTGACGGTGAGTTTGTTATAAATCCTTCACAGGAGCAGTGGGACAAGGGTGATATGAGACTTACCGTTGCCTCTACCTCACAGAAAGTTATAATGATTGAAGCCGGAGCTAATGAGATACCGGAAGCCAGAATGATTGAGGCAATATATAAGGCTCACGAAATAAATCAGACAATTATTGCATTTATTAACCAGATTGTAGCCGAGGTTGGAAAACCTAAACATAGTTATGAAAGCTGCGCAATCCCGGATGAGATGTTTGAAGAGATTAAGAAGATCGTAACACCCGAGGAGATGGAAGAAGCAGTATTTACGGATGAAAAACAGGTTCGTGAAGAGAACATCAGAAATATTACCGCCAGATTGGAAGAGGCTTTTGCAGAGAATGAGGAGTATCTTGCAGTTCTTGGTGAGGCCGTATATCAGTATCAGAAGAAGACAGTCCGTAAGATGATATTAAAAGATCATAAACGTCCTGACGGTCGTGAATTGACGCAAATTCGTCCATTAGCCGCAGAGGTGGATTTAATTCCGAGAGTACATGGTTCGGCTATGTTTACACGTGGACAGACACAGATTTGTAATGTATGTACGCTTGCACCTTTATCAGAGGTACAAAGAGTAGACGGACTTGATGAGAATATAACCGCAAAAAGATATATGCATCATTACAATTTCCCGTCCTATTCCGTAGGTGAGACTAAGGTAAGCCGTGGCCCGGGACGTAGGGAAATCGGACATGGAGCTTTAGCAGAGAGAGCGCTTTTGCCGGTGCTCCCATCAGAAGAAGAGTTCCCGTATGCAATCCGTACCGTATCAGAGACTTTTGAATCTAACGGTTCTACTTCAATGGCATCTACTTGTGCATCCTGTATGTCACTTATGGCTGCAGGTGTGCCGATTAAGAAGATGGTAGCAGGTATTTCCTGTGGACTCGTAACCGGTGATACGGATGATGATTTTGTACTGCTTACAGATATTCAGGGACTTGAAGATTTCTTCGGAGATATGGACTTTAAGGTTACAGGTACACATGACGGAATTACTGCGATCCAGATGGATATTAAGATTCATGGATTGACAAGACCTATAGTAGAAGGCGCTATCGCAAGATGTAAGGAAGCCAGAGAGTTTATTATGGCAGATTGTATGGTTCCTGCAATTGCAGAACCCAGAAAAGAAGTAGGAAAGTATGCACCTAAGATCATATCAATCCAGATCGATCCCGATAAGATTGGTGACGTAGTAGGACAGCGTGGTAAGACGATCAATGAAATCATTGCCCGCACTGGCGTTAAAATTGATATAACCGATGAAGGCCAGGTATCCATATGCGGAACCGAACAGGATATGATGGACAAGGCTCTTGATATGGTAAAGATCATCACAACTGATTTTGAAGCAGGCCAGATATTTAAAGGTACGGTTGTAAGCATCAAAGAGTTTGGCGCATTTATAGAATTTGCACCCGGTAAAGAAGGTATGGTTCACATCTCTAAGATTTCCAAGGAGAGAATCAACCATGTGGAAGATGTTCTTACACTGGGAGATAAGGTAACTGTAGTCTGCCTTGGAAAAGATAAGATGGGCAGAATAAGCTTCTCAATGAAGGATGTTGCACAGGTATAATTAATATTGGTTTTTAACTGGAATTTAAAAGAGCAAGGCATGATTTTGCCCTGCTCTTTTTGGCTTATCTGATATGGCTGCAAAAGAATGAATACTTACAGAAATGGACAGTGGGATAAAATGAAAGAGTTATGTAGACTTATTGGGAGAATAAAATTTAAGATATTATCGGTGATAATTATACTGATGGCGGTTAATCTGAATTTTACTTGGGCAATATATTTTTTTGTATATTGGGAGGTGGTACCGCCAATATCGTTTTCTTATATTAAGATATTGGATACGTTATGTTATGTGTGTGTTTTCTACATTAATTTTTTTCCGAACCTGACTGTACGAAAAGTTTCGACTATTCGAAATAAGATATTGGAAGACGGAGTGGCGCTGCTGCAGATTTTTCTGACAACAATGATATTTGAGGCAGTCTACTTTGTTATTTTGCTGCTTATAAGGAGACCGGAAGGTGTAGGTATTAGCTTTAATTTACCGCTTTTTTGGTGGTTAGGTCTGCTGGTAAAATTTTTTCTCATAGAGTTTATAATATTCTGGAACGGAATACTAAGGGTTTACCTTACTTCACGCCAGATTGGCATTAAGTGGCGTATTATAGGCATAATCTGCGGTTTTATGCCTTTGGTGCATATTTATGTATTATGCCGTATCATACGGATAGCAGGAAATGAGGCAGAATGGGAGAATGAAAAGTATATTTTAAACCAGACTCGTGTTGAATATATGCAATGTCGTACCAGATACCCGATTCTGCTTGTTCATGGCGTTTTTTCCGGGATTTCCGTTTTTTTAATTACTGGGGAAGGATTCCGGCAGAACTCATAAAAAACGGTGCTGTGATTTACTATGGAAACCAGCATTCGGCGGCATCCGTAGAACGGTGCGGAGAGGAACTTACGAGGCGTATAAAGGAGATTTTACAGGAAACAGGCTGCGAAAAAGTAAATATTATTGCCCATTCAAAGGGCGGGTTAGACAGCCGTTTTGCTATTTCGGCATGCGGAGCGGCTGAGTATGTGGCATCGCTTACAACTGTTAATACTCCTCACAGGGGCTGTATTTTCGCAGATTATTTACTGGAAAAAGTCCCTGATAAAATCTGTAATTTTATTGCAAACAAATATAATGCCGCACTTAAGAAATTCGGTGACAGCAACCCTGATTTCATGGAAGCTGTACAGGATTTAACGGCGTCTTCCTGTATTAAATTAAATGAGAAGCTGCCAGACGATTCAAGGGTATTCTATCAGAGTGTGGGTTCTAAGATGAACTATGCCTCAAGCGGAAGGTTTCCTTTAAACATGTCCTATCCATTGGTTAAGCATTTTGACGGCGAATGTGACGGATTAGTATCGGTTGGGAGTATGAAGTGGGGCAGTAATTTTATATACTTAAATGTTCCAAAAGGCAGGGGAATATCGCATGGCGACATGATTGATCTAAACAGGGAAAATATTGCAGGTTTTGATGCGATGGAATTTTATGTAAACCTTGTTCGTGGTTTGAAGGAAAGAGGGTTTTAAATATAAAAGCAGAGCATATAACCATGCTCTGCTTAAAATTTACTTGCAATTTAAGAAACGTCAGCTTATTAAATTTGCTCGTGGAATGTACGGCTGATAACGTCTGCCTGCTGTTCAGGTGTAAGTTTAATAAAGTTAACTGCATAACCTGAAACGCGGATCGTTAACTGAGGATAGTTTTCAGGATGCTTCTGTGCATCTAAAAGAGTGTCGCGGTTTAATACGTTAACATTCAAATGGTGACCACCTTTGGTTGCATATCCATCCAATAAAGATACTAAATTGTCAACTTGTGCTGTATTAGTCTGTGCCATAATAAAGTCCTCCTTTAATATAAATTAATTAAAATAGTAATCATTACTGTTATTGATATTAGTATACCACATATTTTAAAATTGTCTATATTATTTATGAAAAAAATTGTATTTTATTCAGTACATTTATACGCTCGCATGATATATAATATTTTTCAAAATAATAGAAATTTCTTATCATAAAATAATTTTTTTAAAATATAATAAAATATTAGGTATAAGTATGAACATTGTGTTAAATATCTGCCAAAACGATTGACAATAGGGCGTACTGATAGTATCTTTAAACAAGAGAAATCGCACATTAATTGGGGATAAAGCATGGTAGTTAATATGAAGATAATGGAATGGTATAAAGGGTTATGGGATTAGAAACAGAAAATGAAAATCAGCATTATAGCATTGATGCGGGAAGAATTACTCAGGAGGAATATGACAGCTTGATCAAGCCTTATTCGGAGGCGCTTACAATAATACAGATTCGTCTTAACAGTCTAAATGCAGAATACAGAAGCAGGAGCATGCAGTATCCTATACATAATATTCAGCATAGGATTAAGAGCAAAAACAGCATCATCAAGAAGTTGGAAAAGAAAGAACTTCCGGTATCTGCTGAAATAGCGAGAGATGCACTTACGGATATTGCAGGAATCAGGGTTATCTGTTATTTTGAGGACGATATTTACAGCGTTGTTTCTGCAATACGAAAGCAGACCGGCGTATTGATGATCAAGGAAAGAGATTATGTAAAAGAGCCTAAGAATAACGGATATAGAAGCTATCATATGGTGCTTGGAGTGCCGATATATACACTTGAAGAAACGCAGTATTTTCCGGTAGAGGTACAGATCAGAACTATTTCGATGGATTTGTGGGCGAGCATGGAACATAGAATCTGCTATAAGAACGGACGCAATCAGAATGTGGAAGAGCAGACCAGGGAAATCTTAAGGAATTATGCGGATGAGCTTATGCGAATAGAGCTAGGGATGTTTAACCAATGCGTAAAATAATCAGGTAAGGTGTGCTGTATTTTATATGTGTCTAAGTTTGAAAAGGTATCTTATATGGAATGTAACATTATTGTCAAGCCATAATAAGATACCTTTATTTTTAAAAGCTTTCGTTATATTTTTCTTCGCAATATTTGCAGCGGTAGATTTCGGCCTTTTCATCCGAGAGGACGAAAATATGTGGAAGTCCCTGTTCTATGGAAGTAATACATCTTGGATTTTTGCATTTAATAATATTTTTTATCTTCTTGGGAAGCACAAGATCCTTTTTATCTATCAGTTCTCCGTCTTTAATAACATTAACGGTAATACTGTGATCAATAAACGCTAAAACGTCTAAGTCCAGAGTGTTTATATCACATTCTACTTTAAGAATGTCCTTTTTACCCATCTTATTGCTGCGGGCATTTCTGATAATAGCTACCATGCAGTCCAGCTTATCTAACTGCAGATGATGATAAATCGACAGACTCTTACCGGCCTCGATATGGTCAAGTACATAACCCTCTTCAATCTTTCCTACGTTTAACATATTTATATTCTCCTTATATTGATGATAGTTTACACCTGTATTTCCAACAAAGTCAAAATCAGCGCCATCCGTACATAGACTCCATACTGTACCTGTTTAAAATAAACGGCGCGGGGATCATCATCCACTTCAACTGAAATTTCATTGACACGCGGCAAGGGATGCAGCACCAGCATGTCCTTTTTGGCCATCGCCATTTTAGGAGTATTAAGTATATAGAAATCTTTCAGACGTACATAGTCTTCTTCATTGAAAAAACGCTCACGCTGAACTCTTGTCATATAGAGCAGATCCAGCATAGGCATACATTCCTCCAAGCGGATCACTTCCTTGTATACAATTTTCTTTTCTTTCAGCATATCGGTAATATAATCCGGCACTCTGAGCTCCGGTGGTGAAATGAAATAAAAGTGTATATTGGGATATCTGACAAGCGCATTAATAAGGGAGTGTACGGTTCTGCCAAACTTCAGATCTCCGCAAAGACCAATTGTAAAATTACCGAGCCGCCCTTTGAGGGAACGGATGGTCAAAAGGTCTGTCAAGGTCTGTGTCGGATGCTGGTGTCCGCCGTCTCCGGCATTGATAACCGGAATTCCGGATCTTTCCGCAGCTACCATAGGCGCGCCTTCTTTGGGATGGCGCATAGCGCAGATGTCGGCAAAGCAGGAGATAACCCTTATTGTATCGGCAACACTTTCGCCTTTTGAAGCAGAAGAGGAACCGGCGTCCGAAAAGCCAATGACTTGTCCGCCAAGACTAAGCATTGCGGATTCAAAACTTAAGCGTGTGCGTGTACTCGGTTCATAAAAACAGGTGGCAAGTTTTTTACCTTCACAGGCGTGCGCATACTTTGAGGGATTTTTCTCAATATCATTTGCCAGATCAAAAAGTGAGTCCAGTTCCCCGGTCGTAAAATCCAGAGGATTCATCAAGTGTCTCATAATAAAACTCCTTTCTTCTATTTCGCGATCATCCAACTTAGAAATCCTTATTTTTCCAGTGGATTAATTCTAAAAAAATAGAAGAGATTAAATCCCTTCTATTTAATATATTTATGATTGAAAAGATAATAAATCATCTACCGTTTTCCGCTTGGGAGCAACTGGTGCCTCATCCGGATAGCCGATGGGAATAAGTGCAACAAGTTCACGGTCTTCTGGTAATTCAATCAGGGATTCAATTTTTTCCTGATCAAATATACCTAAGATAACAGAACCGACACCCCTGTCATAAGCAGCGAGACAGAAAGTCTGTGACGCAATACCTGCATCATACATCTGCCATGTATCTTTACGGGGAGTGGTAAAAGAACCGTCTCTTTCATAACCACATCTATTCTTAATGACAGTAACGGCAATCAGCATAGGTGAATTCGAAATTATATTTCCGTTGTTTGGAAAAGGAGTAGTGCCTTCTTTAGCAATCTTATCCTTAAGTTCGCCCTCTATGGCGATGTAACGGGTAATCTGTGTATTTTTCCAGCTTGGAGCAAAAGAAGCTGCTTCAACAATTTCAGATAAAAGAGTATGATCGATTTTATCCGGTTTGAATTTACGGATGCTTCTGCGTCCCTTAATACATTCATTTACTGTCATAATAACCTCCTTAAATTGTGGCATAGTATAATTACACTAACAATATATTGTGTATATCATACCACAAACTAATATTGGTTTCAATGTAAAATTTTATGCTTCTTATTTCTTTGCTAATTCATAACTTTCTGATATCCGTAGTTTTATTTCTTCGTCTGAAATATGATTATCAAAGACAAGTGTATACCAGCTCTTTTTATTCATATGCCAGCCGGGGTAGTAATGTTCTCTGGATAAAATATCATCCCTGTCATCGGGCTTCATGCGCAGATCAATAATTTCCACTATTTTATCAGTGTTAAGCCCTATCTTTCTCCCGTTTACTGTCAAAATCGCGCCATACCATTTTTGGGTGTCTTTCCTTCTCCATATAGCATTAGAAGGCGATGTCGGCCATAAAAATTCCAGTTCATCACCATATTTTTTGCGAACATATTCTATTGCCATTTGCACTTGATTTGTCTTAAAAACTGATGAGTCATAGCAGGCATTGGCAATATCTGTAAGTACTGCTTCGATTGCTGTCCGGATTTCTCCAACAAAAGCGCCGGAGGCATTTGTCTTATACAGTACATAAGGCTCACCATTGTCAATCTCAATCAAATCAGTATCTACATCTCCGTTTTCTGAGACATAAATATAGAGTCTGAAAGCGCCATCAATGATATTGGTTTCATATACCCATTTTTCGTCTTTTCTGACGAAACCATAAGCTGATATTTTCTCTATATTTATTTTTTTCCGTTTAAAAATATCTTCAAACATAACTATACTCCAAATCAGTATCATACTCCAATTCAGTTGGAAGATTATCCCAAAGTTCAGTTCTGGTCTTACTGTTTTTTAACTTTTCCAATACCTTTATATCGGGGTTAGGATATATAATAAAATATTCATCGATTCTATTTGAGTATAATGCTATGTTCATTTTTTCTCCAAGATTTTTATCGCGTTTTCTACATCTTCAAGAGTCAGCCCTATTGTCTGATCGGGTTTTACTTGGTGTTGCTTTATTTGAGCATTATGCAAATCAAGATCATCAAGAACTACCCATTCAGTAACTTCGTTATGTGATTTTAACCATAAAAGAATTTCGTCAGCTTTTACCAGACTGAATTTCTTTGTTTGTCTAATTTCTTCTGTGGTTAAATCTGGTGTTAAACCATCTATGTTAAGTCCTTCTTTTTCCAATAATTCAATCAATTTCTTTGCTTCTAGGCGAAGTGGTTTTAAGTCCGAGTCAAACCACATACGCCATCCGGAGTGGAGAATTATTTTTGAGTTTGTCTCTTTTACTAAATGAGCTAATAGCTTGATTTTTTCTTCATCAATTAATGTGCCGTAATTGATTTCTCTTTGGTGGCTATCATTATCAGAATTAGAATTGAGTACACCATCTATATCCAGAAATAGAACTTTAGACATTATAATTCTCCTATGTAAAATTCGATTTATTGCTTTGTATTTTATCACAGGTATATTTTCGATTCAATGCATATTATCTTGATTTGAATTGACATGTACACGAGAAACGGGTATAATAAAAGCATGATAAAATCATTTATAGATAGAGAAACGGAAAAGATATATAATCAGACGTTCTCAAAGAAACTGCCACAAGCAATACAAAGGATAGCGTTGCGAAAATTGATTATGATTGATAATGCGCAAAGTTTGGAGGATTTGAGAGTACCACCTGCTAACCATTTGGAAAAATTAGAAGGTGATCGGGATGGACAATACAGCATTAGAATTAATGATCAATATAGAATATGCTTTAGACCAGATGGAAATAATTTTTATGATGTTGAAATAGTAGATTATCATTAGAGAGGAGACAGACATGGAAAATTATATTGAAACTCCCAAAATGAGTGAAATATTATCTGAAGAATTTATGTTGCCATTTGGATTATCAGCATATAGATTGGCACAGGAAATTCATGTTCCCGTATCAAGGATTCAGGATATTTTACATGATAGACGGAAAATAACGGCAGATACATCAATAAGACTTGGAAAATTTTTTGGTGTGTCGGATAGATATTTTCTTGATATTCAGGATGATATTGACATAAGAAATACTAAAATACAGATTATGGAAGAAATTAGTAGTATTTCTACAATTAATTATGCACAAATGGGATGAAGAAGACCTTAAAAATTAATAGAATTGTTAAATTAAACCAATCCATGCCTAAGACACCTAAGGAATCCCCTCAGGTGTCTTTTTAGTAAAATATTAATTAGTGAAGTTGTGGAATAAGTTTTAATATGCTATAGTATTTGTAATAAGTAATTTAAGCAAATTTATACTAAATTATTTATACCAAATAATTCATACTAACTAAGAAAGCAGAGGAAACATTAATGGAATATCAAGAGAAAAAAAGATGGCTGTTTTTAGGCCTGCCTTTTACTTTTACTAAGTATACGATCGGTGAAGAGGTAATTACAATAAGAAGCGGTCTGCTCAATACCCGTGAGAATGACTGTTATATGTATAAGGTGCAGGATGTGGAGCTGGAGGTAAGCTTTATCGAGCGTATCTGCGGGCTTGGAACGGTTGTCTGCTTTACCGGTGACACTACTCATCCGACTCTTCGCATTGAACATATCAAGAATTCCAAGGAAATTAAGAATTACATACTAAAAGAGTCGGAAGAGGCAAGGCGTAAACGCCGTACATTAAATACTCTGGATATAGGTTCCGGACCTTTAGATGATGCGGATTTATAATAATTTTTCATTCTCCAGTCTTTCATTCTCCATAAGAAGTCTTTCAAATAAAAGGCCGGAGATGAACCAGCAGGGCGTATAGTCAAGGCGTATTACATTTCCGATGTTCCATCTGGAGCGTTCGTAGTTCCAAGGGCACAAGCCTTTTTTACGAAGCAGGGTACCGGATACAAACTCACATATGAATATAATGCCCGTATATACGAAACCGCGAAATATTAAGTTTTTACCTTTTAACATACGGCTTATGGGGGCTAAGAAGGCGGCCAGTCCGTAGATGGGAAACATCCAGATTGAAGTCATTCCGGATAGTTTGAAATCCCTTTTTCTATAGGAATGGAAGGCTGTAAAGATGATTTCCAAACACCAGCCAAGTAAGCCGCAGTGAAGAAAATTGTGAATAAACTTTTTCATAATAACAGAATACCCATAATCTGTATATTTATTCATGGGTTTGCGGTAGCCCAAAGGAGAGTGCGATGACCTATAAAGAAGCGACTGAATATATGGAGTCTTTACAGCATTATGGCTGCGTACCCGGGCTTGAGAGTATAAGGCAGTTGTGCGCTTATCTGGACAATCCTCAGGATAATTTAAACTTCGTGCATATTGCGGGAACAAACGGAAAAGGTTCAGTACTTGCCTATGTGTCCACTGTGCTTACAAGTGCGGGTTACAGGGTGGGAAGATATATATCGCCGGCGGTAATGGATTATAGGGAGAGGTTTCAAATAGACGGACGTATGATTTCCAAGCAGGCTTTTTGTAAGTATTTGGAACCTGTAAAAGAAGCGGCAGACCGTATGATAATTGACGATAAACCGCACCCGACACCGTTTGAAGTGGAGACCGCAGTCGCATTTTTATATTTTCTGGATAAAAAATGTGATATTGTGGTGTTGGAAACCGGAATGGGCGGAACGCTTGATGCGACCAATGTTATAAAGACTGCGCTCTGCGTGGCGATAACGTCAATCAGTATGGACCATATGACGATGCTTGGTAATTCTTTGGAGAAAATAGCCGCACAGAAGGCAGGAATTATCAAAGAGGGCGCGTGTGTGGTGTCTGCACTGCAAAAGCCACAGGCGGCTAAGGTTATAGAGGACGGCGCAGGGAGGATGAACTGCGAACTTCGCATTGCCGATGTAAATAAGGCCTCATCGGTGAAATACGGACTTTCCAAGCAGCGTTTTAGCTATGGAAAGTACAAGAATTTAGAAATTACAATGCTTGGTGCATATCAGATAGAAAATGCCGTTATTGCAGTTGAGGTGATTGACGCACTTTCGGATAAGGGCTTTAAGGTGACAGATGAGAAGCTGCGCAAGGGGCTTATTAATACAAAATGGCATGGACGCTTTGATATAATCGGGAATAAACCGCTTTTTATTGCAGACGGAGCGCATAATGAGGACGCGGCGCTTAGGCTTGCGGAAACGATAAGGTTTCATTTTACAAATAGAAGAATCATTTATATAATGGGTGTATTAGGCGATAAAGAATATGATAAAATTATTGCCGCGACTTATAAATATGCCGAGCAGATCATTACGGTGACGCCGCCTGATAATCCAAGGGCGCTCAGCGCATACGAGCTTGCAGGGGCTGCAAAAGAATATCATAACAGCGTAACTGTGGCAGACAGCGTACAGGAAGCCGTAGAGATTGCATATTTATTTGCCGGAAAAGATAAGGATGCGGTAATTATTGCATTCGGCTCGCTTTCCTATATGGACAGGCTTTTTGATGTTGTGGAACACAGGGATACGATCAGGAGAGATTCTCATGGTAAATCAGAAGAAAATTGAAGAGGCAGTAAAGTTATTTTTAGAAGGCATCGGTGAAGACATTACCAGAGAGGGCCTTGTAGAAACACCGGAGAGAATAGCCCGTATGTGTACGGAGCTTTTTGCAGGAATAGATGAGACTCCGAAGGAACACTTGCAGAAAACGTTTTCGGTAGATAACAGCGATATTGTGCTGGAGAGGGATATCACTTTTTATTCGATCTGTGAACATCACCTGCTGCCATTTTATGGGAAGGCGCATATTGCGTATGTACCGGATGGCAAGGTGGTGGGGCTTAGTAAGCTGGCACGCACTGTAGAGGTTTATGCCAAAAGGCCGCAGATACAGGAGCAGATGACAGCACAGATCGCGGATGCCCTGATGGAGTACTTGAAGCCGCAGGGGGCAATGGTTATGTTAGAAGCGGAGCATATGTGTATGACTATGCGTGGAATAAAGAAACCGGGCAGCACAACGGTAACCATTGCTAAGAAAGGTTGCTTTGAACAAAATCCTCAGCTTCAGGATTATTTTTTCATGATGGTAGGCAGGGGGAATAAGTAATAATATAGGAGGTGTAGATATGAAAATAGGAAAGAAAGAATTTATTGCGGGAAACACTTATGTAATGGGGATTTTGAATGTAACGCCGGATTCTTTTTCGGACGGAGGAAAGTATGTTAAGATTGATGGCGCACTTTTTCATGTTGATGAGATGATAAAAGAGGGTATGGAAATTGTAGATATCGGAGGAGAGTCCACAAGACCGGGCTATGCTATAGTGCCGGATGAAGAGGAAATAGACAGAGTAGTTCCTGTAATAGAAAAAGTTAAATCTGAATTTGACATTCCGATATCTTTGGATACATATAAGAGCAAGGTTGCAAGCGCAGGTATTGCAGCAGGTGCAGATATGATAAATGATATCTGGGGGCTTAAATATGATGATAAAATGGCTGAGGTCATAACTGAGGCAGGAGTGGCTTGTTGCCTTACGCATAATCGTAAGGATGCAGATTATAAGGATTATATGAGTGAAATTCTGCTTGATTTCGAGGATATAATAGAACTTGCGAGGGGAGCCGGAATTTCAGATGAGAAGATTATTATCGATCCGGGAATCGGTTTCGGTAAAACGTATGAAAATAATCTGGAAATCATACGAAGACTTGAGGTGCTGCACAGTTTTGGATATCCGATCATGATTGGTACAAGCAGGAAGTCCGTAATAGGTCAGGCACTGGATTTACCGGAATCAGAGCGTGTTGAGGGAACGCTTGTTACGACTGCATTTTCCGTTAAAAAGGGCGCAATGTTTGTCCGGGTGCATGATGTAAAGGAAAATGTAAGGGCAATCAGGATGACAAGGGCAATTTTAGACGGGCGCTAAATATATTAAAGGTACAAACATCGCAGATTGAGTAAGGATGGGGGATTAATATGGATGAAATCATTATTGAAAATTTAAATGTATATGCATATCATGGTGTTTATCAGGAAGAAAATGAAAAAGGACAGAATTTTTATATAAATGCGGTTCTTTATCTGGATACCAGAAAAGCAGGCAGTGAGGATAAACTTGAGTATACGGTAAGCTATGGGGATGTATGCCAATTCATTTATGAATATGTAAGCAGAACAGTTTTTAAACTGATTGAATCGGTAGCGGAAAAAACTGCGGAGGCTATATTGTCGGAGTTTCCGTTAATTGAGGGAATTACTTTGGAAATCCGTAAACCCGAAGCCCCGATTGGATTAGAGTTTCAATCGGTGTCCGTCAGAATAACACGTACGTGGCATATGGCATGTATAGCGCTTGGCTCAAATATGGGCGATAGGGAGAAATATATCACAGATGCAGTCGCAGAACTTGATTATGATAATAAATGCAGGGTACTTAAAACTTCTGAACTTGTGAACACAACTCCTTACGGAGAAACGAATCAGGGAGAATTTTTAAATGGTGCGGTAGTTATAAAAACTTTGTATACGCCGGAGGAGCTTCTGGATAAGATACATGAAATAGAAGAAGCGGCAGGAAGGGAGCGGAATGAACACTGGGGCCCTAGAACGCTGGATCTTGATATCATTTTTTATGATGATTTGGTTATGCATACTGATACGCTTCAGATTCCGCATGTAGATATGCAAAACCGTGACTTTGTATTAGAGCCGTTGTCGCAGCTTGTTCCTTATGTGGTTCATCCGGTACTCGGTAAAACCGTCGTACAGTTGTATGAAGAACTTCAAAAGTCAGGAGAGAAACATGTTATCGGCTCAGAATATATACATTAAACCACTTGCCTTAGAAGAAGCAAGAGCTGTTTATATCGGTTCTGCGCACAAGGATTTTCCATCCGATGAACTAAAACCGTTTTCCATGATAGAGAAATTGTGGAATAAGGGCTGCTATAAGGGTTACGGTTTTTATGAGAAAGCAGGAGATAAAGAAAATAAGCTGCGCGCCTATGCATTTACAATGGCGGATAGCGATACCAATATGTTACTTTTAGATTACTTTGCAGTCTGCGAAGAGGCAAGAGGGAACGGATACGGATCTATGGCGCTTTCCTTGTTAAAAGAAGCCTGCATGGAGTGGGACGGTATAATATTTGAGGTGGAAGATATAGCTTTTGCCAAAAATGAAGAGGAAAGACTTACCCGCAGGCGGAGAATCGCTTTTTATGAAAATAACGGCGTAGTTATGACAGATGCTAGAAGTTATGCATTTGGAGTGGATTACATGATAATGGTAATGCCGCTTGGAAATACAAATGCGGCACAGAATGTTGCAGAAAATTTGGCAGCTATCTATAAGAAGATGCTGCCAAATGAAATATTTAAAAGAGAATTTGCACTGCGTTAGGAAATCTGTTGTATGAAAACTTATTTAGTATTTTCTAATGCAGCGTCTCTTGCCGCATCGAAGGTAGTGACATATACATTGCCAGAGGTGGGTGTTTTGTATACCGGAGTGGGTTCGTCGAACTGATTAAAGTATACATAGCGTGACGTTATATTAACATTTTCATAAACCCCGGAGGCAACCACTTCATTGTTGGTGCCGTCAATATACATTCTTCTAAGCTCAGGTTCTGTCTTTGAGTTCTTTTGATAATAAATGTAGTAATCATATACATTAAAACTGTCAACTCTGTCATTTGTTAAAACTTCTACTGCGTTTTCCGACGTTGAATAACGGCATAGACGATAGTTATTGGCAACGTCCATGTAGTATACATAGCCGCCTAAGTAGATTGGATTCCATATATTACCATCCCATATTCTGTTGATTGTATCACTCCTGGTACTCAGTCCATAGAGCGCGTGGTCTTCCTGTGTACCGTTAAAGTAAATGGTTCCGTTTACATAGGAAACAGGATTGATAACGTAATCGGCAACAGTGGTTTTATCTGATTTGTCAATTTTAATCTTGGAAAGCTTGGTTCCTGTCTTATTGTTATAATCCTGATAGTAAAGGTAGTTGCCGCATAACTGCATGGTTACGGCAAAGGTTCTGTCAAGACAGGCAGTGTGTTTGCCGTTTCTGTTGCTGCGATAGATTCCGGCGGTACGGCTCATGAATCCAAGGCCGCTTCCGTTAGTGCCGCTTTCCATGTAATAATATATGTATTTACCGCCCGCATTAATTGAAGCAACATGGTTGCTGCCAAGTTTCGTTACCTGCGATTCATCGGGATTCATGCAGTAGAGAGAATTATTATCATAGGCATTTGAGAAAAATACAACGCCGTCATTTTCGCAAAAAAGCCCACCGTTATTGAGGTTGCCTGCTGTATTTCCGACAGTGTTATCATCACTCATCTGGACTCTGCCGGCTATACTGATAAGAACGAAAGCAATTACCACAACTAAAATTATGGAACAGAGTATTATAACACTTTTCTTATTGGTTGACATAACTAAATCTCCTTTATTATATTAGGATTCATAATTGACTATTATATTATAGTATTAAACCGTCTTGCTATCAAGTGTGATTTGGTATAATATATTAAAAAAGCGTGTTGAAAAAGCATGTATTTAAGAAGGATATATGTGAAGAATTAAGTATGATTTCAGGGGAGTGAAAGGAAGAAAAATATGGACTTGATGCAGCTTAGAGAGCAGATTGATGAAATAGACGCCAATATAGTGGAGCTCTATGAGAGACGGATGAATATTTCGTCTCAGGTAGCAGATTATAAAATAGAGACGGGAAAGAAAGTTTTTGACAGAGAGCGTGAAGTTGAGAAATTACGTAAGGTTAAGGAGCTGACACATAACGAATTTAATGCTCATGGAGTTCAGGAATTATTTGAGCAGATAATGTCGGTGAGCAGGAAACTGCAGTATAAGAAACTTGCGGAGAAAGGAAGTCTTGGCAGGCTGCCTTTTATTGGAGTGGACGAGCTTGATATGAAGAATGCAAGGGTGGTTTTTCAGGGCGCGGAGGGCGCTTATTCACAGATGGCCATGCTTAAATTTTTCGGTGAAGATGTTAATTGCTTCCATGTGGATACTTTTCGGGATGCCATGAGCGCTATTGAGGAAGGAAGCGCGGATTTTGCGGTACTTCCGATTGAAAATTCAACAGCGGGCATAGTCAACGAAATTTATGATTTAATGACGGAGTTTGAAAATTATATTGTGGGTGAGCAGATCATAAAGATTGAGCATTGTCTTATGGGGCTTCCGGGAAGTGACCTTAACCAGATTAAGACCGTTTATTCTCATCCACAGTCTCTTATGCAGAGTTCACGTTACTTAAACGATCATGCTTCATGGAAACAGGTTAGTATGCAGAACAACGCGTTTGCTGCCATGAAGGTAAAAGATGACGGCGATATGAGCCAGGCGGCGATTGCAAGTGAACAGGCTGCTAAGATTTATGGATTAGAGATACTGGAGAGGGGAGTGAATCAATCCCATACCAATTCCACCCGTTTTATTATTGTGACTAATCAGAAGATTTTCTTAAAAAAGGCTTCTAAAGTGAGTATATGTTTTGAAGTGCCAAATGAAAGCGGTTCCTTGTACCATATGCTTTCGCATTTTATATATAATAATCTGAATATGACTAAAATCGAGAGCAGGCCTATAGAAGACAGGAACTGGGAGTACCGTTTCTTTATTGATTTCGACGGAAATTTAGCGGACAGTGCAGTTAAAAATGCTCTGAGAGGGCTTCGGGATGAAGCAAGGAATATGCGGATTCTTGGTAATTACTAAGAGAAAGATATGGGTAGTGAGATGAGAGAGGAAGAATTAATTATATATAAAGATTTTGAGCAGGGCGACTTGCTTAAAGATATGGTCGATTTGATGGAGCACTATAGGGATGGCGGAAGCAAAACGGACGTTTACGGCTGTATGCACAGTCTTTTGGAAATCGCAGCGTCGCATGGATTTTATGGGAATCTCTGGCATTGTTATCTTGCCAATCTTTTGGTGAATAACGAAAACAGCTACAGTATGGCGTGTGAGATCAGGGGAAGCGTTCAAGGCACAATAAACGAACTGGTTTTGCATGATATTCGTATTTTTAAGGAATTTTATGACTATGACTTTACAGATATGATGGAATATCTTGGAGTGCCCGAGTTTGCAATGGTATTGTCCTACACAAGCCCTTCTCAGGAGAGCAAGGTATATAACAGCAGGATCCGTGATAGGATATGCAGTCTTGCAGATCGTTTTAATTCAGACGATACACCGGAAGCTATGAAGGATACGCTCACAGAGTTTTATAAAGACTATGGGGTTGGGAAGTTTGGTTTACATAAAGCGTTCAGAGTGAGAAATGAGGGCGGCATGGCGGTAATCGAGCCAATCCTGAATATTGCACATGTGCATCTTGATGATCTGGTGGGATATGAAATCCCGAAGAAAAAACTGATAGATAACACCGAGGCTTTTGTAAGCAGTAAGAAGGCAAATAATTGTCTTCTATTCGGGGATGCCGGAACAGGAAAGTCTTCCAGTATTAAAGCGATTGCCAATGAATATTATGACAGAGGTCTGCGTATCATTGAGATATATAAGCATCAGTTTCAGTTATTAAATGATGTGATCTCTCAGATTAAAAACCGGAATTATAAGTTTATTATATATATGGATGACCTTAGCTTTGAAGATTTTGAGATAGAGTATAAGTATTTAAAGGCCGTAATTGAAGGCGGCTTGGAAAAGAAACCCGAAAATATACTTATTTATGCGACCTCCAATAGAAGACATCTGGTGCGTGAAAAATTCAGTGATAAGGAAGAACGCCGCGATGACCTTCATGCAAGCGATACTGTACAGGAGAAGCTCTCGCTTGCGTCCCGTTTCGGTGTGACTATTTTCTTTTCTTCACCGGATAAAAAGCAGTTCGAACAGATTGTAAAGGTATTGGCTGGGCGTTACGGAATTTCAATGGAAGATGAAGAACTGTATGGACTTGCAAATAAATGGGAGCTTGCACATGGCGGCTTATCGGGCAGGACGGCGCAGCAATTTATAGATTATTTACTCGGACAGTATGAAGGCAAGGTTGAAAATTAAATAATTTTCAACCGCAAGTTTGTGTCTGACGACCCAAACTCGCAGGCTGAGTAAGAATGGGGGACTTTGATAAAAATGAAAACATTCGCAGCAATTGATGTAGGCTCATATGAGCTGTCGATGAAAATTTTGGAAATTTCCAAACAGAATGGAATTAAGGAAATAGACTATATAAGACACCGTATAGATTTGGGAACGGATAGCTTTGCGACCGGTAAGATCAGTTATGAGAGAGTTGACGAGCTGTGCCGGGTGCTTAGGGAATACAAGAAAATTATGGACGGATACAAGGCGCAGGAATATAAAGCATACGGAACCAGTGCCATTCGTGAAATTGAGAACACGGTTATAGTTTTAGATCAGATTGAACAACGTACCGGTATCAAAATAGAGGTGCTCAGTAATTCCGAGCAGCGTTTCTTGGACTATAAATCAGTTGCGTCTAAGGGTAAGATTTTTAATAAAATAATTGAAAAAGATACGGCAATCTTAGATATTGGAGGAGGTAGTATCCAGCTGTCATTGTTTGTTAAGGATTCGCTTGTAACAACGCAGAATATGCGGCTTGGAGTTCTACGGCTTCAGGATAAGATGAGTGTTTTGAACCTAAGGCCCAGTCAGTATGAAAACATAATAGACGAATTTATCAGTTCACAGTTAGCAGTCTTTAAGAAATTATATCTTGGAGAGAGAAAAATTGAGAATATAATTGTAGTTGACGATTACATTTCGGAGGTTATGGGGAAAAAACTGACAGGTATGTCAGATGGAAACATTGAGCTGGGTGAACTAAGTGCATTCTTAGATAAGGCGCTTGTTAAATCAACTGCCGAAGCGGCAAGAATTTTGAATATACCGGAAGAAAATGTTCCGTTATTATATATATCCAATGTTCTTTTAAACCGTATTGCCAAGGTTACGGGAGCCAAAATGATATGGGTACCCGGCGTTACCTTATGCGACGGAATCGCATATGAGTACGGCGAGAAACAAAATCTTATAAAAGTAAATCATGATTTTGAGCAGGACATAATTGCCTGCGCACAGAATATAAGCAAGCGGTATATGGGGAGCAGACGGCGTGGTGAGACGCTTGAGAAGATTGCACTCACGATTTTTGACAGTATGGAAGAAGTGCATGGCCTTGGGAAAAGGGAGCGGCTGCTCCTTCGTATATCAGCGTTGCTTCATGACTGTGGTAAGTATATAAGCCTTATGAATTTGGGTGAGTGTTCGTATAATATCATAATGTCTACCGAAATAATAGGTTTATCTCATTTGGAAAGAGAAATTGTAGCTAATATTGTGAAATATAATCACATGGATTTCAATTATTATGATATCATGGGACAGGATATAAGCCTTGATAAAGAGGCATATTTAAAGATTGCCAAACTTACGGCAATACTTAAGGTTGCTAATGGCTTGGATAGAAGTCATAAGCAGAAATTTAAAAACATAAAGGCGTCGATTAAAGACGAGCAGCTTATTATTACGATTGATACACCGGTTGATATAACGCTTGAGAAAGGACTTTTTAACAGAAGGGCGGATTTCTTTGAGGAAGTATACAGCGTTAAACCTGTTATAAAAGGGTGAAAAATAAATTTTTCACCCGCGAGTTTGAGCAGGCGTTGATAACGCCTTTGCCCAAACATCGCAAGCAGAGAGGAAGGGATAATTATTATAATGAAGCAGGTATTGGATTTTTCAAATGCAGATAATTTTACAAATAGAGAGCTTAGCTGGCTTCTTTTTGAAAAGAGGGTTCTAAGCGAGGCAATGGATGATCAGCTTCCTTTGTTTGAAAGACTGAAATTCTTAAGCATTACTGCCTCAAACTTGGATGAGTTTTTCATGGTGAGGGTGGCATCCCTAAAGGATATGGTGAATGCAGGCTATAATAAAAAAGATATTGCGGGACTTACGCCGACAGAGCAGCTTGAACGTGTTAATAAAGAGACTCATGAGCTGGTTAAACAGCAGTACGCTACATATAACCAGGCGCTTCTTCCTGAACTTACTCAGAATGGGCTTCGTGTAATAGGACATCACGAGGATTTGACTAAGGTCGAAGAGAAGTATATAGACGAGTATTTTGAGAACAATATATATCCTGTTCTTACGCCTATGGCGGTAGATTCTTCAAGACCGTTTCCGTTAATCCGCAACAAGTCTTTAAACATAGGCGCACTTGTCAGGAAAAAGAGCGGAGAAGGCGAACTGGAGTTCGCTACGGTACAGGTTCCAAGCGTCTTATCAAGAATCGTAGCGATTCCCTCACAAGAGGGAAAGTCAGTAATTTTGCTTGAAGAAGTTATTGAAAGAAATATTCATAAGCTGTTTTTAAACTATGATATTGTGTGCGCATATCCGTTTAGAATTATGCGAAATGCCGATTTGCTCATAGAAGAGGAGGAAACGGACGATTTACTTAAGGAAATAGAAAAACAGCTTAAGAAAAGGCAATGGGGGCAGGCCATCCGCTTAGAGGTCGAGGCAGGAATGGATGAACGCCTTCTTAGGATCATTCAGGATGATTTGAAAATCGGGGAAGAGGATATATATCCGATTGAAGGCCCATTGGATATGACATTTCTTATGAAAATGTATGATTTAGAGGGCTTTGATGACCTCAAAGAGCATAGCTATGTAGGTTCTCAGCCGGTGCCGGAGCTGCCGGATGATGCCGATGTGTTTGAAAAAATAAGGGAAGGAGATATTTTAATGTTCCATCCCTATCAGACCTTTGAGCCGGTTGTGCGATTTATCAGGCAGGCGGCCAAAGATCCGGATGTGCTTGCAATTAAACAGACACTTTACAGAGTCAGCGGCAATTCTCCGATCATAGCCGCGCTTGAACAGGCGGCTGACAACGGCAAACAGGTTTCCGTTCTGGTAGAATTAAAAGCCAGATTTGACGAAGAGAACAACATTGTATGGGCAAGAAGGCTTGAGAAGGCAGGCTGTCATGTTATTTACGGTCTGCTTGGCTTAAAGACGCACAGTAAGATTACTCTGGTAGTCAGAAGGGAAGAGAATGGCATAAGACGTTATGTGCATCTTGGAACAGGAAACTATAACGACTCTACCGCTAAATTATATACCGATTTGGGGCTTTTGACCTGCTCGGAAGCAATAGGAGAGGACGCAACTGCCGTTTTCAACATGCTTTCGGGATATTCGGAGCCGCGTTCATGGAATAAATTATCACTTGCGCCGTTATGGTTAAAAGAGCGTTTCCTGTATCTTATAAATAGGGAAAAGGAATATGCAAAACAGGGCCAGCCTGCAAGAATCATTGCAAAAATGAACGCTTTGTGCGATAAAGACGTCATTGAGGCGCTTTATGAGGCAAGTTCGGCGGGAGTTAAGATCGACCTCATAATAAGAGGAATATGCTGTCTTAAAGCAGGGGTAAAAGGCATAAGTGAAAATATATGCGTTCGTTCCATTGTCGGCAATTACCTTGAACATGCCAGAATCTTTTATTTTGAAAACAACGGAAAACCTGAGTATTACTGCGCCAGCGCGGACTGGATGCCAAGAAATCTGGATAGGCGGGTTGAAATCATGTTCCCAATAGAGAAACCTGCGCTGCAAAGTAAGATCATGCATATACTGGATTCTCAGTTAAATGATACGGTTAAAGCGCACAGTCTTCTTCCTGACGGCACATATGAAAAGGTCGGTAAGCAGGGAAAACAGGCTTTTAACTCACAGCTTAATTTCTGTAAGGAATCCAAGGCAGCGGCCAAGAAACATGAAGACATAGGGGATAGGCGCGTATTTATTCCGGAGAGACACAGTTAGGGGGATTTTTATGAAAATTATATTAGCCTCAGCCTCGCCAAGAAGGAAAGAGCTGCTTAAACAGATAGGCATATCGTTTAAGACTATGCCAAGTATAAAGGAAGAGAAGATTACTAAAAATACGCCGGAAGAGATCGTGGAGGAGCTTTCTTATCAAAAGGCGGTTGACATCTGCGGACAGTTAGGCGATAGTATGAAAGAGGACTTTGTTGTGATTGGGGCAGATACCATCGTTTCCATATGGGGAGAGATTATGGGCAAGCCTGCAGACAAAGAGGACGCCTGCGAGATGCTTTCAAAATTGCAGGGTAAAAGCCATCAGGTATATACAGGGGTAACGCTTGCATGGAAGTATAAAGATACGCCTGCAATGTTCCATACTTTTCATGAGTGCAGCGATGTTACCGTATATCCTATGACGGAGGAAGAAATAAAGAGTTATGTAAACTCAGGAGAACCGATGGATAAGGCAGGCGCCTATGCGGTTCAGGGGAAGTTTGCTGCATATATACAAGGAATCTGCGGCGATTATAACAATATAGTCGGTCTTCCCATAGGCAGGGTTTATCAGGAAATGAAACAGAGAAATTTATTATAAATATAATAAGAAAGGTGGACGTTATTATGTTTGATAATGAGGTATTACAATGTTTTTTAGAAAAGCAGGGACAGTTGTTTCCCCAAAACGTAGCCGAGACCTTAGAAGAAGCTGAGAATTTCTTAGAAGAATGTATGGCAGTGGTGGTAGACTCGGTGCAGGAAGTATGGGATTATTTTGACGCAGCCGGAATAGACATGGAAAGCGCAAATGAGGAAGAAATATTAGAGGCCGACGAAGTTTTTGACATTGGTGACGGCCGGTATCTGATCGTTGAATGCTAGGGTGAAAAATAAATTTTTCACCCGCGAGTTTGCGCATACGCACAAACATCGCAGACATAGGAAATGTTTATATTACAGACCACATATATTCAGCAAGTCCGTCGTTGTCGTTATCGCTTGGGGTGATGACATCGGCGGATTTTTTGACTATGTCGGTTGCATTTAGCATGGCGATTCCGCATCCGGCAGCTTCTATCATTGATATATCGTTTTCAGCATCGCCTGCCGCATAAGTATCTTCTCTTGGAACCCCAAAGTATTCATAGACGTAGCGTACCGCATTGCCCTTACCTGCGTCTTTTACAAATAATTCAAGATAATAATCGTTAGAAAAAATATAGCGTATTTTATCTTCAGCCCAGTCCGCAATCGAATTGCTAAATGTGACAAGCTTGTCATGATTTTTTAAATCAATTGCAAGCATTTTAAGAGGGCCATTTGACAAAGCGGAAGAGTAGTCATCTGTGATGAGAAGGGGCAGATGTATTCGCCTGCGGTAGTATTTGATTTCATCATCTTCACAGTCGCAGACTATTTCGGTATCGGTATAAGTATGAATATGAAGTGAGTGTTCTTTGGCCTGAGCCTGTAAGTAGGACACATAAGAAAGCGGCATCCTTTTTTCAAGGATAGTCGTTTTAGAATCGCAGTCATAAATCTGGGTGCCGTTACTTCCGATGATCACAATTCCCGGGTAGTTAAGACCTGCGGCATCTTTCACTTCAAGGATGCTGTCAAGCGGTCTGCCGGAAGAGAGTACAAGTTTGTTGCCTGCACTGTTAAATTCATCTAAGAAAGCCTTCGTTTTTGCGGAGACTTTACTTTCGTTATTGAGTAAGGTGCCGTCTAAATCTGTGAAGAGTATCTTCATGTTAATAACCATGCCTTTCTCTCAACCTGCGATATTTGTGACTTTTGTGCACTTAGCATACATACCGGCTATGTGTTTGCGTAATTACGTATATTTATCAATATTTCTTCGGGCACAAACAGCTTGCCATATCCGACAGCCATATCCAGTCCAGGTTTATTGGCTCCATGAAAATCCGAGCCGCCGCTTAGCAGAAGGTCGTATTTTTTAGCCAGGTCCATCATATCCCGCGTATCCTGATTGTTATATGTGGAATAAATTGCTTCTATGCCCGCAAGACCGGCGTTTTTAAGCGTGCTGACCAGAGTGTCGAGTTTTTCTTTACACATATGATACAGCGGCGGATGAGCGAGAATAGGAACGCCCTTTGCCTGCAATATCAATTCAACTGCCTGTGAGGGCGTGACCTTTTCGCGGGGAACAAAATATTTGCAGTGGTCGCCGACATACTTGGAGAAAGCATCAGCACGGCTTGAAACATAACCGTTGTCGGTAAGATAAGCAGCGTAATGTGCCCTTGTGATTACCGCGTCAGGATATGTCTTAAGTAATTTTTCATATGATATGTCAATACCGGCTTCTTGCAGATTTTTGCACATTTTTTCGTTGCGTTTTATACGTGAATCCACAAATTTCTGTATTTTTTCTTTAAAAAACGGCTCCCTATATTGGATATAGAGCCCAAGTACATGAATATCGCGTCCCTCATATTCGGTAGAAAATTCAATCCCCGGAACTACCTCTATAGGTTTATCTTTGGCATAGGAGATTGCTTCATCAAGACCGTCCGTTGTATCGTGGTCGGTCAGTGCAAAGGCGCAAAGTCCCTTACTGATTGCGTAGTCCACAAGCTCCTTAGGAGTGAAGCTGCCGTCTGATTTATTGGAGTGCACATGTAAATCTACCTGCCTCATTAATCCTCCTCATCGGTTGCTGTACTTGTATAAACCGTACGTTTTCTTGCCATCTCGTCACTTTCAAGATATTCATCGTAAGTAGTAACCTTGTCAATTATACTTCCATCCGGAAGAATTTCTATAATTCTGTTAGCCGTAGTCTGCACAACCTGATGGTCATGACAGGAGAAAAGTTCAACTCCCTTAAACTTGATCATACCCTCATTGAGAGCAGTAATTGCTTCCATATCCAGATGGTTGGTAGGTTCGTCAAAAATTAAACAATTGGCTCCGCTTATCATCATTTTGGAAAGCAGGCAGCGCACTTTTTCACCACCGGAGAGCACCTTAACCTTCTTAACGCCGTCATCGCCTGCAAAAAGCATACGTCCGAGGAAACCGCGCACGTAAGTTACGTCCTTGACAGGAGAGTAGCCCATCAGCCATTCTGTGATCGTATAATCATTATCGAACTCTTCGGTATTATCCTTGGGGAAATATGCCTGCGAAGTGGTAACACCCCATTTATAGGTGCCGGAATCCGGTTCCATTTCTCCCATAAGGATTTTAAAAAGCGTAGTTTTAGCATGTTCATTGCCGCCTACAAAGGCAATCTTATCATCATGCCCGACAATAAACGAAATATTGTCTAAAACTTTCTCCCCATTAATGGTTTTGCTGATGCTGTCTACAGTCAGCACCTCATTACCGATTTCGCGCTCAGGCCTGAAATCTATATAAGGATATTTTCTGCTCGATGGCTTAATATCGTCAAGCTCGATTTTTTCAAGCGCACGTTTTCTGGAAGTTGCCTGCTTGGACTTGGAAGCGTTGGCGGAGAAGCGGGAGATAAATTCCTGAAGCTCTTTAATCTGTTCTTCCTTCTTTTTATTGGCTTCCTTACGCTGCTTGATTATGAGCTGGCTGGATTCATACCAGAAATCATAGTTACCCGCAAATAACTGGATTTTGCCGTAGTCAATATCTGCAGTATGGGTACATACTTTGTTTAAAAAATAACGATCGTGCGAAACCACGATAACAGTATTATTAAAATTGATCAAAAACTCTTCAAGCCATGCAATAGCATCCAAGTCTAAATGGTTGGTAGGCTCGTCTAAAAGAAGGATATCCGGATTGCCGAATAATGCTTTGGCAAGAAGAACCTTTACTTTTTCGTTACCGTTTAATTCACTCATTATACTATAGTGAAGCTCGGTTTCAACGCCAAGGCCGTTTAATAACATAGCGGCGTTAGACTCAGCATCCCAGCCGTCCATTTCTGCAAATTCGGCTTCCAGTTCACTGGCGCGGATACCGTCCTCATCGGAAAAGTCCTCTTTGGCATAAATAGCATCTTTTTCTTTCATAACCTGATACAGACGCTCATTTCCCATAATGACCACATCCATAACAGGATAAGCGTCGTATTTGAAATGGTCCTGTTCAAGAACAGAAAGACGCTGACCGGGAGTAATAGCGATGTCTCCGTTTGTAGTATCAAGCGCCCCGGACAAAATCTTTAAAAATGTGGACTTTCCGGCGCCGTTTGCACCGATCAGACCATAGCAGTTACCTTCGGTAAATTTGATATTTACATCTTCGAAGAGGGCTTTTTTGCCTACTCTATAAGTTACATTGTTTGCACTGATCATGATTAAAACCTCATATTTTCTATATTTTTCGTTCTTTCCGCTTACCTATACCATTATACACAAAATAGTATCATTTTCAAGAAAAAGTGGAATTTTTCAATTTCAATTTTTATGTAAATGCCTATAATAAGAGATAGTGAGAGATAGTAACACTATGAAAGGAGAAGGTACGACATGAAAAACGAAAAAGATACAAAAGCAACCGGCGGTGTGGGGAACAGAGATGAGTTTATCGGGGAGTTGGAAAAGCAGATAATTGATCTGTTCTATTTAGTTGAACAGGCAAATAGCAAAAAAAGCAATAGTATTAGCTTTTCAGAATGGTATAAAGAATGGATGGATAAATATAAACGTCATACCGTAAAAATGGGAACTATTGAATCGTATAATAAACATTACACCATATATCTTGAAAAGCAGCTTGGCAGTAAATTGTTGACCAGCATACGTGCGGAAGATATACAGGAACTTCTTAACAATATGGTTTATGAGGGGTACTCGGATAACACTATTAAGCTGACCTACTGCATTCTTGCGGCATCCTTTAAGCAAGCCTATAAAAATGAATTGATCCCAAGGGATCCTTTTGACAGGATAACAAGACCAAAGGGTGTAAAGGCCAAGGAGCGCATAGCTTTTACAAAAGAACAGCAGGAATTATACATGCACTATGCTAAGGGTTCATATCTGTGCAATCTGTTCCAATTGGCAATATGTACCGGCATGAGAAACGGAGAACTTTCGGGGCTTTTGTGGTCAGATGTTGATTTTAGGAACAAGGTCATTCATATAAGGCATACTCTGGTTGTAAAGGATAATGGAGACTATATAATTGACACACCAAAAACAAGGAGCAGTCTAAGGGATATTCCCATGATAGGAAGGGCATATAAGATACTTAAAAATCAGGAAACCATATACAGGCGGGAGAAAGAGGGAAATATTAATATGATGAACAATGACTTTGTTTTTTCGGTAAATGGCGAACCAATAAAACGTAAACGAATCACTTTTGAAATTAAGAGCATGCTGGAAACCATGAAAGCGGACGGTATAGACTTCCCATATTTTACCCTGCATGCAACCAGACATACGTTTGCAACCCGCTGCATTGAAGCCGGTATGCAGCCGCAGGTGCTTAAAACAATACTCGGCCATGCAACCCTTGGTATGACAATGGATTTATATTCGCATGTCCTGCCTGATTTTAAACGCGACGCTATGGAAAAGGTCGCAAATGCTTTTAATTGAAATTATTTAATTTGTAAAATGTTTGCAGACTGTAAAAAATGTATATCAACCCTTGAAGTTTTTGTGGCGGGTATTTATAATAAATAATGGGATAGGATTTAAATGTAACAGTAGTAGAATATCCAAAGGAAATGAAAATCAGTATGATGATTTTAAAAAATATTTTAAAAATAATCATAAGTATCATAGCGCTGATCTTCCTTTACCTGTTTATGATAATGCCGCGTATCTGGGGCCGGCCGAAAAGGGCTCCGCATATGGGCGTGTATTATGCACACAGGGGATTGTTTGATAACAGTAAGGGAATTCCCGAGAATTCAATGAAGGCATTTAGAAGAGCGGTGGAAGAAGGCTATGGAATAGAATTAGACGTACAGCTTACTAAAGACGGCGTACCTGTTATTTTTCACGACTTCACACTGGAGCGTATGTGCGGCGTATCGGGCAAAATAGAGAATATGACTTATGCGAAACTTGAGAAGTTGTCTTTATTACATACGAATGAAAAAATTCCTAAATTAAAAGACTTTCTTGATATGGTGAATGGACAAGTACCGCTTATTATAGAACTTAAAATAGAACGCGTAAACCTTGCGCTGTGCCCGGCTGTGCAGAACCTGCTTGAGGATTATAAAGGCGTGTACTGTATTGAGTCTTTTAATCCGCTGGCATTACTCTGGTACCGCAGGAAACACAGGGAAGTCATGCGAGGTCAGCTATCAACCAATTTCAGGCATGACGGCAATTATAAGAATGTTACGTATTTTTTCCTGACGCACTTACTCACAAACTGTGCGACAAGGCCGGACTTTATTGCGTATAACTGTCATTTTAAGACAGAACCCGGGCGTAGGATCTGCCGTCATCTTTATAAAAATCTTGCGGTTGCATGGACGGTTAAAAATCAAAAGCAGCTGGAGAATCTAAAAAAGGATTTTGATTTATTTATATTTGAAAGCTTTATTCCCAAGGATATAGAGTGCTCATAAAATTAATATAAAATAATATAAAACCGATTAAGGAGGATTTTTATGGCAGCAAAAGTATATTTTTCAAGAGAGATCACACCCGAAAAAGTAGTTGAAATGTATAAACTTTTAGGCGTTGACTTAACCGGTCAAGTGGCAGTCAAACTTCATTCAGGAGAGGCCGGAAATCAGAATTTCTTAAAACCGGAGTTTTGGAAGCCGATTATTGAATGTGTAAAAGGTACCGTAGTTGAGTGCAATACCGCATATGAAGGTCAGCGTAATTCTACGCCCAAGCATATGAAACTCATGAATGCACATGGCTGGGGTAAGTATTTTGATGTAGATCTTATGGATGCCGATGGACCTGATATGGTACTTCCTATTCCGGACGGAAAGGCGATAAAGGAGAACTTTGTAGGAAAAACTATGAAGAACTATGATTCCATGCTGGTGCTTTCCCATTTTAAAGGCCATCCTATGGGCGGTTACGGCGGAGCCCTTAAGCAGCTTTCGATCGGCTGTGCATCCAGTGAAGGAAAAAGCTATATTCATTCGGCAGGCTATACAAAGGACCAGACAATAGTATGGGATCATGTAGCTGAGCAGAATTTGTTTTTAGAGGCTATGGCTGATGCAGCATCTTCCGTAGTGAAATATTTTGACGGAAAACTTGCATATATTAACGTAATGAAGAATTTATCTGTAGACTGTGACTGCTGTGAGGTTGCAGAGGATCCCTGCATGAAGGATATCGGTATTTTAGCATCCCTTGATCCGGTTGCGATAGATCAGGCGTGCATTGATTTGGTATATGCGGCTAAGGATGATCCGGGACAGGCGCATTTCCTTGAGAGGGTTGAATCACGAAACGGAATTCATACTATCGAAGCTGCCGCAGAGCTTGGCATTGGCGTGCGTGAGTATGAGTTGGAAGAAGTATGAGACGTATATTATTAATGGTTTTCCGGCTTTTTTTAAAGACGCCGTACTATTTTTTTCAGATATGGAGATGCGGGAAAAAGGCGGATATAACGTTAGAAGAGTCTTATGCATGTGTTAAAAAAGTAACAAAGGCAGCAAACAGGGCCGGAAGGGTAAGTATTGAAGCGTATGGTCTGGAAAATATACCCAAGGAGAACGGTTTTATATTTTTCCCTAATCATCAGGGAATGTTTGATGTGCTGGTATTTCTGGATTCGTGTCCTGTGCCGTTTTCATTTGTTATCAAAAAAGAAGCAAGCAATGTCATACTGTTAAAGCAGATAATTGCAGCGCTTAAGGCAATTGTTATAGACAGAGAAGATATTAAACAGTCGCTTATGATCATAAACCAGGTCGCAGAGGAAGTTAAAAAGGGGAGGAATTTCCTGATTTTTGCGGAAGGGACGCGCAGTAAGATGGGAAATAAACTTCTGCCTTTTAAAGGAGGAACTTTTAAGAGTGCCCTTAAGTCAAAGTGTCCGATCGTGCCCTGTGCGCTTATTGATTCTTTTAAGCCCTTTGATGAAAAGTCTATAGCGCGCGTCACGGTAAAACTCATATATTTAAAGCCGATGTATTATGATGAATATGCGTCTATGAAAACAAATGAGATTGCTGAGGAAGTGAAGTGCAGGATAGAAGAAGCAATAGCAGATTACGAACGAAAAGGTTTTGTAGTATGTCCGTAAATTTTTTTACCAAAATGATTAATAAAATAAAAAATATACCCTTTTATGGAGGAATAGACATGAAGTCTGCAAATCATATGCCGAAACGTGGAGTTAGACTTGCGCCGTTGGATGTAATAGATGGATTTGAGGTAAGACCGGGATATTATAACAGGGATGGGGCGGCAGCCGCACCGAATGGAGTAAGCTTTACGATCCATTCCGCCGGGGCGACAAGCTGTACACTGCTTTTATTTAAGCCAAGGGCGAAGGAACCTTATGCAAGGCTTAAATTCCCTGAGGCCTATCACATTGGAAATACTTATTCCATGCTGGTTTTTGGGCTTAAAATTGAGGAATTTGAATATGCGTTTCAGTTAGATGGGCCGTATGATGAAGAAAAAGGACTGCTCTTTGACAAAAACAACATTCTTCTGGATCCATATGCAAGAGCTGTTACAGGGCAGAGAGAATGGGGAGACAAACCTGAAGGCGGTAGTGATTTTGTATATCATGCAAGGGTTGTGGAAAATAACTTTGACTGGGGAAAGATAAAGCAGTTGGATACTCCGCTTGAGGATTTGATCATATATGAGATGCATGTCAGAGGCTTTACCAAGGACGAATCCTCAGGTGTAAGTGCAAAGGGAACGTACGAGGGGCTTCGTCAGAAAATTCCGTATCTAAAGGATTTGGGAGTCAATGCGGTGGAGCTTATGCCGATTTTTGAATTTGACGAGATGGAAAATGCCAGAATTGTAGACGGACAGCAACTTTACAATTACTGGGGTTATAATACCGTCTGTTTTTTTGCGCCTAATACGGGTTATTCTTCGGTTGTGGAGCATAATCATGAGGGTGATGAGTTAAAACGATTAATATATGAGTTAACAGAAAACGGAATAGAGGTTATTCTTGATGTTGTATTTAATCATACGGCGGAAGGAAACGAAAACGGTCCTTGTTTTTCGTTTAAAGGCATAGATAACAACATTTATTATATTCTCACCCCTGACGGAAAGTATTATAATTTCAGCGGATGCGGAAATGTACTTAACTGTAATCACCCGACGACACGTAGATTTATTCTTGACTGTCTGAGGTTCTGGGTGGTAGAGTACCGCGTTGACGGTTTCCGATTTGACCTTGCATCCATACTTACACGTGATCAGAGTGGGGCTCCGATGGCGGAACCGCCCATTATACAGGCGATTGCCGCTGACCCTATTTTGGGAAAAGTTAAACTCATTGCCGAAGCATGGGATGCAGGCGGATTATATCAGGTTGGAAATTTCCCGACTTTTGGCAGGTGGTCTGAATGGAACGGACGCTACCGCGATGATATGCGGCGCTTTTTAAAGGGCGACTCGGGTATGGCGGGAACGGCGATTACCAGGATTACCGGCTCTCAGGATATATATAATCTGGCAGGACGTATACAGCGCCCGGCTGTTAATTTTTTAACATGCCATGACGGCTTTACCCTGTATGATTTATATTCATATAACATGAAGCATAATGAAAAAAATGGCTGGAATAATACAGACGGAGACAACAACGGCAACAGTTGGAACTGCGGTGTGGAAGGAGAAACGGATGATCCGCAGATAGAGAGCTTAAGACGCCGCATGGTCAAAAATGCATTTGCCACCCTTATGTGCAGCAGAGGACCGGCAATGTTCTATGCGGGAGATGAATTCTGCAATACCCAGTTTGGAAATAACAATGCGTATTGTCAGGATAATATTATTTCATGGCTGGATTGGAACAGACTGGATGAGTATAAAGAGATACATGACTTTTTCCGGTATATGATTGCTTTTAGAAAAAAGCATACTATACTCAGAAAAGATACCAAACCGTCTTCATGCGGTTTTCCCGGAATAAGTATACATAACGATTATCCCTGGAACGCAGGTACTGACCATAACACCAAGCTCATAGGGATAATGTATTCAGGAAGGGATGATGAGGATACAAGGGATGATATTGTATTCTATGCCATGAACGCATACTGGGAACCTCTTCATATGCGTCTCCCCAATCTGCATGACGGATTAAAATGGAAAGTTTGTGTGAATACTTATTTGGAATATGAGGATGGGAAAAACGTAGAAGAGTTTACAAAATTTAGTGACAATCACTTGGAAATCCCGCCGCGCAGCGTTATAATATTTGAGGCAAGGCCGAAGGAAGAACCGGATTTAAAACAATGGAAATCATGAGATGAGAATGGTTTACATAAAAAAATGTATCTCAGAGAATCTACTCTGAGATACATTTTTAATATACTATGTGTTGTATGTCATTTTAATGGCAGTACTCACGCATATTAATAAAATTGTAATAGGGAAGAGCATTTTTTGTATATCCGCTTGTAATGATATGGATGTTTTTCTGCTGTTCCTTCTCACATGCCTCATCAAGTACGTCCGCGAATAATCTTCTGGGAGTATCTGACGGGTTCTGCTTGGACTGGTGTTTTTGCTCATCGGAAGAAACCTTCTTGAGCGGGGATATCACCGAAACCGCCTGAACTTTATAAAGCGCTTCATATCCATATACTGCGACAATCCCTCCTTGGATTTACTTTGTTTGTGTTCACTATATATATCGGCATAAATTGGGAATTATGTAGACCAGTTGGGGAAGTTTTTTGAAAAATGAAGGTTAAGATTTGTTGTTGTATAATTTGTATTAATGAGTATTGAAAATAGGAGATATATATGACACATATGTCAGAAAAAGAAACTGGAAATAAAGAGAAAAGAGAAGACAAAATTAAGTTGCCAGAAGCCTTCGTAGACAGGATGAAGCGCCTTCTTGGTGATGAGTATACAGAGTTTGCAGCTGCGTATGACAAGGAGCGTTTGTACGCTCTTCGTTATAATCCGCTTAAATCAAACAGAGAAGATTTTTTGAAAAGGATTCCATTTAACCTAACTCCGGTAGCCTGGTGCAGCGAGGGGTTCTATTATGATAAATGCGCTAACGCTACAGACAGCGCAGATATGCAGCCCGGTAAACACCCATTTCATGAGGCCGGGGCCTATTACATACAGGAACCCAGCGCGATGGCGGCAGCGGAGGCACTTGAGCCTAAAGCTGGTGAGAAAATTTTGGATTTATGTGCGGCACCGGGGGGAAAGACTACTCATATAGCAGGAAAAATGATGGGTAAAGGGCTGATTGTTTCAAATGAGATTGTTCCTGACAGAGCCAGAATATTATCGCAGAATGTTGAACGGATGGGAATACCTAACGTGGTGGTCTGTAATGAAACTCCGGACAGGCTTGCCAGATTTTTTCCTATGTTTTTTGACAGGATATTAGTGGATGCCCCATGTTCCGGAGAGGGAATGTTTCGTAAGGATGAGACCGCAATAGATATGTGGAGTCTTGAGAATGTTGAAATGTGCGCAGACAGACAGCTTGATATTCTAGAACATGCGGCCAAAATGTTAAAGTCAGGAGGTGTTTTGGTCTACTCTACCTGTACTTTTTCGCCACAGGAGAACGAGGGCGTGATAAGCGAATTTATAAGAAGGCATGATGAATTTGTGGTAGAAGAGACTAAGTTAGAGACATTCTTTTCACAAGGAGAAGGAAAGTGGATTGAAAATCCAGCAGAGGGTATAGAACATACAATGCGTCTGTGGCCCCATAAGATAGCGGGAGAGGGGCATTTTATAGCGAAGCTTAGGAAAGCGGACGGATTAACCCCAAAGCCCTTGCAGATAAAAGAACAGAGTACCGACGGAATTAAACTGTGCAGGGAATTTTTGGAAAAGGAGTTAGGAATATCTAACCAAGTGCGGGATGAGCTTGAGCAAAACGGAAGGTTTATTTTATTCGGAGAACAGATATATCTTGTGCCTGCGGACATGATACCGCTTAAAGGAATTAAGGTGATAAGAGCCGGTCTGCATCTTGGAATGAATAAAAAGAACAGATTTGAGCCGGCCCATGCGCTTGCGCTGTACTTGTCGCATGGAGAGATTGAGAAGCGTTACGAAATGACGAAAGAAGAAACCGCAAAGTATTTGCGGGGTGAGACTTTTAGCTGCGATACCGGTTTAAAAGGCTGGATGCTTCTTACAACGAGCGGATATTCCATAGGCTTTGGCAAAGCAGGAGGCGGTCAGATGAAAAATCATTATCCCAAAGGGCTTAGGAAACTATGGTAATGTAAATGCAAATATGGTAAAATGTATTGTACATTGAAAGCGGGGCAGTTTACATGAAAAAGAGACACTATCTTCGAAAAATTATATATGTTGTGTTGCTTCTGATGGCAATTGTTATTTTATTTAATTGGTATACAGTACAAAACAGAAGGCGTATGGAAGACCGTAATATGAGCTATGCGGCGGATTCTGCGCGTCAGATGGCTGCACAGATTGATGAAGAATTAAATAATGCACGTGACCTGATCAATACATATTCATATTTTTTGGGAGAGAGTCTGACAGAGCCTGTAATGACTATACAGATGTTACGGGAAATAGAAGAAAATTCATTATTTGACGCTTTGTTGTTTACAGATACGGAAGGCGTTGATCATAATGCAGACGGACGAACTGTCGATGCCTCATATAGAGACTTTTATATTAATGGTATGAACGGGAACAGTGGTATAGCAGTAGTATTTGATTCGCCTTTTTACGATGAAACAATGCTGTGTTTTTATGCACCTGTCATTTACGAGGGAGAGATTATCGGTGTGCTTCGGGGAGTATATCTGGCGGAGGAGTATTTGAAAGATATGCTTAAAACAACATATTTTGGCGAGTCTGCATCAGTACATCTGTGTATGCCGGATGGACAGCTTCTTGCATGTTCCGATGCTAAGGGACATGATGGAAAAATTTTTGACCTGCTGCTTGAACTTGAAATGATTGACAGTCATACCGCAGAACTTGCAGAAACCGTATTTGAAAACGGTGGAGAGGGCTCTTATGTCTGCGGTGCCGGAAGCAAGACGGACAATATCTGCGTAAGATATCTTTCTGAGAATAATTTTGTTCTTGTACAGACATTTCCTAAGACGGTTACGGAAAACATGGTGAAAATGGAAAATCTTGTAGGAATCCAGCTGGAGACCATGTTGATCGTTTTGTTTATTATTTATATTATTCTGACGCTTATACAAGCCGGACGGGAAAGAAAATTACTGGAGAAGGAAAACCGTGAGATGGGATATATCATCAGTGGTGTTAATACGCTGTTTACCCGTTTTGCAATGGTTGACTTAGAAGCGGGCACATATCTTTATCTGGCTGGAACAAGACCTGAAAACAGCGGTCTTGCAGTTAGCGGCAGCTATCAGGATCTGACAAGGTATTTATGTAGTGTTCTGGTAGAAGAAAGCGAACGTAAAGATTTTGCCGGATTTCTTGATAGACAGTCAATTATTGAAGCTATGAAAGTGCATAATGACCTGCGTTATGAATGTCATGTACAGCGCAGCGGCGGCGCAGAATGGGAACACGTTAATATTATTTGTCTGGAAAGAAAAGAAGGTAAGGCAAGCAAAGTTTTGTTCATCAGACAGAATATTACGGAATTAAAGGAAAAAGAATTGCGTATTCAGGCAGAAATGTCCATTGCAGACCGTAAGGAAAGGCAGTACCGGATAGCGATTACCTCTAATGCTTTTTGTACGTTTGAATTTAACCTGACGAAAGATCTTATTGAGAGTGATATTGTGCATGAAATGGACGGCAATGAGGTATCGCTGCTTGAAAAGGCAGGACTTGAGATACCATGTAAGGCTTCCGAGTATTTTGAACAGTGTAAAAAGGATGTCTTAGAGGAGTCTCTTGAGGACTATTGCAGAGTAGTAAATATGGATTATCTTAGAAAATCTTTTGAACATGGGGATGCGGCGGTGAATGTCGACTATTGGGTACGGTACAGCGACGATACTCAAATGTGCGTAAGACACACCTTTATTATGACGCCGGATAATGACACCGGTGACATTATGGTTATGGTTGTGGTCAATGAGATTACGGAGCAGGTGCAGAAACAGAGGGAACAGACACAGGCTCTGCAGGATGCGCTTATGCAGGCACAGCATGCCAATGCAGCAAAGTCTACTTTCCTTTCCAATATGTCTCATGATATACGTACGCCTATGAATGCAATCATAGGATTTGCAACGATTGCGGCCAGCCATATTGATAATAAAGACCAGGTTATGGATTGTCTTCAGAAAGTCCTTTCTTCCAGTAATCATCTGCTTAGTCTGATAAATGATATACTGGATATGAGTAGAATCGAAAGCGGGAAGGTACAGATTAAGGAACAGGATTGTAACATTTCCGAATTGATGCATAACCTGTTAAATATCATCCAGCCTCAGGTAAAAGCAAAGCAGCTTGAGCTTTTTATGGATACCTTCGAGGTTGTCAATGAGGATGTTATAGCGGATCCGCTTAAACTGAACCAGATATTTATAAATCTCCTTAGCAATGCCGTAAAATATACGCCCGCAAAAGGCAGTATTTCATTTAGGATCATGCAGAAAACAACCTTTAGGCATGGTTATGGAGACTATGTTTTTATTATTAAGGATAACGGTATCGGCATGTCAGCGGACTTTATACAACATATTTTTGAACCATTTGAGCGCGAGTCAAGCACAACACGCAGCGGGATTGAAGGTACGGGGCTTGGTATGGCGATCACCAAGAACATTGTTGAAATGATGAACGGTACGATTTCCGTAGAGAGTGAACTTGGAAAAGGAAGTACATTTACGGTAGAGATAAGCCTGAAATTACAGGATGTTGAAAAGAATGCGGAACAGATAAAGGAATTAGACGGTCTGCGTGCCTTAGTGGTAGACGATGACTTCAACATTTGTGACAGTGTCAGCAAAATGCTGAAACAGATAGGCATGCGCGCTGAGTGGACTACTTCAGGCAGAGAGGCAGCATACCGCGCAAAAATGGCATATGAAGAGGGCGACTCTTATCATACCTATATTATTGACTGGCAGATGCCTGAACTTAGCGGAGTTGAAACGGCAAGAAGAATCCGTAGTACAGTAGGTAACGATGTGCCTATTATCATTCTGACAGCATACGACTGGACTGATATTGAAGAGGAGGCAAAAGATGCGGGCATTACCGCCTTTTGTGCAAAACCGCTCTTTATGTCGGACTTAAAATCGGCACTGCTTGCGGCCAATAATCTAATTGAGAAAGAGGATAAGCCAGAAATATGGAATCTGACAGATTTCAGCGGAAAACGCGTTCTGCTTGTAGAGGATATTGAACTGAACCGCGAAATTGCGGAAGTAATATTGACAGAAGCAGGTTTTGAGGTTGAGTCTGCGCCGGATGGTACGGATGCAGTGGAAATGGTAAGTAAATCAGAAGAAAATTATTATGACGTGGTTTTGATGGATGTACAGATGCCGGTTATGAATGGTTATGAAGCAACCAGAACCATACGTGATCTTCCGAGAAATGATGTCAAGAGTCTGCCGATCATTGCTATGACAGCAAATGCGCTTGAAGAGGATAAGGAGGCGGCGCTCAAAAATGGAATGAATGCCCATATTGCAAAGCCTTTGGATATAAGTATATTTATGGATGTACTTGGGCAATTTCTTAATTAGATAAAGAGGGTGTATATGAATGAGCAAAAAAATAAATGTGGCTGCCATTATGCGGCAGGTTGATGAATATTATGCGAAAAACCGTGGATTTGATGCGGAAAAACTTATGCAGGATGCTATTTTGGAGGCTGCATCCATAGGTGATGAAGGGAGCCTTTTACAGCTTTTAAACGAGCTTCTTGGATACTACAGGGAAACCAGCCGCGTAAAGGATTCCTATGCGATTGCCAAGCAGTGTATAGATTTGGCAGTGCGGATGGGATTAGAAGGTACCATACCTTATGCAACAACACTTTTAAATGTAGCTAATGCATACCGCGCAGGCGGAAGATTGAAGGATTCTTTGCAGTTATATCTTAAGGTAAGAGAAATCTATGATGCGAAGCTTAATAAGGATGATATGTTAATTGCAAGTATGGAAAATAATCTGAGTCTATTGTATCAGGAACTTGGGGAATTCGCAGAGGCCAAAGAAAGTCTGCTCAGGGCGCTTCGTATAGTAGAGACTAAAACTGGTGCAGAATTTGAGATTGCGGTAACCTATGCCAATCTTGCAACCAGCTGTTTAAATATCAGAGAAATAGAAGAAGCATATTCTTATGCCAAGGCATCCATACAGGCGTTTGATGCTTTAGGGATAGAGGACGCCCACTACGGGGCGGCGTTGTCTGCGCTTGCAACTTACCATTATCAGAAAAAAGAATATGGCAATGCCCAGAGCCTTTTTGAGAAAGCCATGCATATTATGGAGCGTAATCTCGGAAGAAATGAGTTTTATGAGAGACTTAAGGAAAATGCACAGGCTTGCAGGAAATTAGCGGCTGATAGTATAAGTGGAGCAGCAGATGAAGAGTTAGGAAGCGCTGAAGAAGATGAAAGCAAAGTTCAGGATAGCATGCCGCAGGTTTCAGATGAAGAAACTGTAAGCGGTATGGCTCTTAGCCGAGCATTTTATGAAGAATGTGGTGTACCGATGATTGCTGAGAAGTTTCCGGATTATGAGGACAAAATCGCTGTAGGTCTTATAGGTATGGGATCGGATTGTTTTGGGTATGACGATATAAGTTCAACAGACCATGATTGGGGACCGGAATTTTGCATGTGGGTTACGCAGGAGACGTATGCTGCCATTGGAGAAAAATTAGAAGCGGCTTATGAAGAGCTTCCTGAAGAATTTCAGGGATATAAACGTATGCCGAAAAACGTCGCAAAAGAAAGACGCGGTCTTTTCATAATTCAAGACTTTTTTGAAAACCTGATAGGTTACCTCGATTATGAACAGGTAAACTGGCGGGAAGTGCCGGATTATGCCCTTGCCAGCGTAACAAACGGTGAAGTGTTCAGGGATGATGAGGGAATCTTTAGCACTGAGCGTAACAAGTTCCTTAAAGGATATCCTGAGGATATACGCTATTTAAAAATGGCGGACAGCGCGGCGAAATTTTCACAGGCAGGGCAGTATAATTATAATAGAATGATCAAGCGCGGTGATAAGGTTACGGCACAGATTATGATGGCGGATGCTGCACGTGAGGCAATGAAATTGCAGCACTATATAGATGGTGTATATCCGCCACATGATAAATGGCTTTACCGCAGTGTATCAGAGACGGAAAATGGGAGAACGCTTGCAGGACTTGTAGCAGGACTGCCGGATACGGTAGAACAGATTGGGGATTATCTGGCAAATGAACTTTATATAAATAATTTTATAAGTGATTCGGATAATTATCTGGATTCGCATAGTGACGAGTTGTCCAGAAAAGCAGTTTTTGCCACATATAGTAATGAACAGCTGGTGGAACAGATTGCAAAAACAGAGTTTAAGGCATTTGATAAGGTACAAAATGTAGGAGGGCGTGCAGGCTGCCAAAATGACTGGCCTACTTTTTCCATAATGCGCAAAAGTCAGTATATGACGTGGAATCGGACCATGCTGCTTCAGTATCTTTATGATTTTATAAGGGAATTTTCTCTTGGGCATAACCTTATTGAAGAAAAATATGGCAGAATGATGGAGAGTACGGCACCGGAAGAGTATGAGGCGATCAAGGAGCATTTTCCTATTATTGATCCTGATAAGAAGAACATTATCGAGCAGATTGTACAGCTTCAGGTATCATGGATGGAAGACTTTGCGAAAAAGTATCCTGCGTTGGCAGAGAATGCAAGAAGCATTCATACCGGAGACGATAATATTGCCAATACATCATATGAGACGTATCTCCGTGGGGAAATAAGTACCTACTCTGATAAGATGTTAGAGCTTTATGGCAGATATGTTGTAGAGTATGCGCATAAAGGTCAAAATCTGGCATTTGATATAATGACAAACAGTGTGCATTTATATGGATATAATGATTTGGATTCGGCGGAGCGCCTGACTAAGCAGCAGTTTCAGATTGATCTTGAAAAATCCGATTTGGGAAATTCTGATTTGGAAAAATCAAATTTGGATGATTCTGATGTAGATAATTTCGACCTTGAAATTTTTAAAACAATATCTTGACATGTGAAAACTTCATGCTACAATATATAGTATACCGTGTTTGTGGTATACTATATTAGTTTATGGATGTCTCGCATAGTGTGGCATCCGCTGTTTATGATTGTATGGGGGTTAAGCATGAGGATTATTAAAAGAAGCGGTACGGAAGCAACCTTTGATCTGGAGAAAATTATTGCTGCCATAAGAAAGGCCAATAATAGTGTCAATGATTCGGACAGGCTTTCGGATGATGAGATTGATGCGATTGCGAAAGTTGTTATGGAGCACTGTGCCAAGATGAAGCGTTCGCCTAATGTGGAAGAAATTCAGGATATGGTAGAAAACCAGCTGATGGAATCTAACGCATACTCTATGGCAAGAAATTATATTACTTACCGCTATAAACGTGCCCTTATACGTAAATCGAATTCTACGGATGAACAGATATTAAGTCTTTTAGAATGTAATAATGAAGAGGTTAAACAGGAAAATTCCAATAAAAATCCTACTGTGAACAGCGTACAAAGAGATTATATGGCAGGAGAGGTCAGCAAGGATATAACCAAACGTTTTTTGCTGCCACAGAGTATTGTAGAAGCGCACGAACAGGGGATTATTCATTTTCATGATGCAGATTATTTTGCACAGCATATGCATAACTGCTGTCTGGTAAATTTAGAAGACATGCTGCAGAACGGAACGGTTATTAGTGAAACTATGCTTGATACACCGAAAAGTTTTTCTACTGCATGTAATGTTGCTACTCAGTGTATTGCGCAGATTGCCAGCTCACAGTATGGCGGGCAGAGTATTTCCCTTGCGCATTTAGCACCGTTTGTGCAGGTGAGCCGTGAAAAGCTCCGCAGGGAAGTAAGAGAAGAAATGAACAGTATGGGAATTGAATGTTCCGATGAAAGAATAAACCAGATTGCAGAGATGCGCGTCAGGAAAGAGATTAACCAAGGCGTACAGATGATTCAGTATCAGGTCATCACACTTATGACTACAAACGGACAGGCGCCTTTTGTTACGGTATTTATGTACATTGGCGAAGTACCGGAGGGACAGCTTAGAGATGACCTTGCAATGGTTATAGAAGAGATGCTCAAGCAACGCATACGCGGGGTTAAGAATGAAAAGGGCGTCTATATTACACCTGCTTTCCCCAAACTTATATATGTACTTGAAGAAGATAATATCCACGAAGACAGCAAGTATTGGTATTTAACAAAACTTGCAGCACAGTGTACGGCTAAACGTATGGTTCCGGACTATATTTCGGAAAAGATCATGAAGAAATTAAAGGATGGAAATTGTTATACCTGTATGGGGTGCCGTTCTTTTTTAACAGTTTATCATGATGAAAACGATAGACCTAAGTTCTACGGAAGATTCAACCAGGGTGTGGTAACGCTAAATCTGGTGGATATTGCCTGTTCTTCCGGAAAAGACATGGATAAGTTCTGGAAGATATTTGATGAAAGGCTTGAACTTTGCAGAGAGGCGCTTATGTGCAGACATGACCGCCTTAAGGGAACGCCTTCCGATGTTGCGCCGATTTTATGGCAGTATGGTGCGCTTGCGCGATTGAAAAAAGAAGAGCCAATAGATAAATTGCTATATGGAGGCTACTCTACTATTTCACTAGGATATGCAGGACTTTGTGAATGTACCAGATATATGACCGGGAAGTCACATACAGATCCGTCATCAACTCCTTTTGCATTAGAAGTTATGCGTCATATGAATGATGCTTGTAAAAAATGGGCTAAGGAGACAAATATTGATTTCAGTCTTTATGGAACGCCGTTAGAGTCCACAACTTATAAGTTCTCCAAATGTTTACAGCAACGGTTTGGAATTATTGAAGGAGTGACGGACAAGAGTTATATTACCAACAGTTATCATGTACATGTAACGGAAAATATAAATGCCTTTGATAAGCTTACCTTTGAGTCACAGTTTCAGGAGCTTTCTCCGGGCGGCGCCATAAGTTATGTGGAAGTACCCAATATGGAGAATAATATAGACGCCGTACTTGCGGTAATGAAGCATATTTATGAGCATATCATGTATGCGGAATTAAATACTAAGAGCGATTATTGCCAGGCATGCGATTATCATGGAGAGATCAGGATCGTAGATGACGAAGACGGAAAGCTTATATGGGAGTGCCCTAACTGCGGCAACAGAGACCAGGATAAAATGAATGTGGCAAGACGTACCTGCGGCTACATCGGCACACAGTTTTGGAATCAGGGACGTACGCAGGAGATTAAGGAGAGAGTGCTGCATCTATAAGAGTTAGCAGGGAGAAGAAATGTACTATTCTGAAATAAAAGAGTGCGATATTGCTAACGGACCAGGCGTTCGGGTTACGCTTTTTGTGAGCGGATGTACGCACCACTGTAAAGGCTGTTTCAATGAAATGACGTGGGATTTTACTTATGGAACGCCGTTTGGAGAAGATGAGATAAATAAGATTATTAAATTGCTTAAGCCCTCATATATAGAGGGCTTAACATTGCTTGGCGGAGAGCCGATGGAGTATAGTAACCAACAAGGACTGTTGCCGCTTTTGAGGAGGGTGAGACAAGAATATCCTGACAAATCTATATGGTGTTATACAGGCTATCTCTATGATAAAGATATTTTGCAGGATTTCTGTCATAAATGGGAGGTGACAAGGGAGTTTCTAAGTTATCTGGATGTGATAGTGGACGGGGAGTTTGTGGAGGAGCTTAAAGATATAACTCTGCGTTTCAGGGGGTCTTCAAATCAGCGGATTATTGATGTGAAAAGTTCTGAAAAAGAAGGGCAGATTGTGTTGTGGGAGACGTAATTTTTTTACGGCAATCTATTGTGAAAAATCTCAGAATTGGGTATACTGTTTTTAGGAGTTAAATAAAGAGGGGTATAAGAAAGAGGGATAGGAAACATGCTAAAAAAATTTTCAATAGAAAATTTTAAGAATTTTAGAAAAAGTATATGTATTGATTTTGAAAAAATTGCGGGATATCAATTTAGTACAGACTGCATTTCTAATAATTTAATCAGTAAAATGGTGATTTATGGTAGAAATGCTACTGGAAAAACAAATTTAGGAATCGCCCTTATGAATATATATGATACGCTTTCTGGCAGATCAAGATTTGTTAGAGAAGGAGTATTTCTGAATGCGGATGCAACAGAGGATTGGGCAACGTTTTCTTATACATTTCAATTTGATGATAAGGAATTAGTTTATCAATATGCTCGTTTCTCTGACTTTGAATTACGGAGTGAGGAATTAATAATAGATGGAAATATTATTTTTAATTGTAATTTTGTAAATAAACAGTTTAATTTAGATGGATTGAAATACGTTGATGCGGAGACGGCTAATGTAGAAAGATATTTACAGGCTTTAAATGAAGGAAAGGAAATAGATGGGGAAATAGAGCCTAAATTACCGTTTTTGAGATGGTTAATCAGTAATATAGCGTTAGAAAGTGATTCTATATTAATTAAACTATATAATTATGTTGAAAGAATGGCTATGATTACGGCAAACAATTCTATAATATACTTTTCAGGAATGTACAATGGGAGCTTTTATAAATCATTAGAAAAATCAGAAAATTTACAAGATTTTGAAGATTTTCTTAACGAAATGGGAATTGAATGTAAGCTGGAATTGAAAAAACTTCCTGATGGACAAAGACAACTGTATTTTGCGCATGAAAAACTGGTGCCGTTTTTTGAGAGTGCGTCAAGTGGCACATTAGCTTTAGTACAGTTATATCGTAGAATTGTATCTATAGCAAGAGAGAAATCATTGCTGTATTTAGATGAGTTTGATGCGTTTTATCATTATGAAATGGCAAAAAATGTGGTTCAATATTTCAAAAAAAAATATCCAAAATGTCAGTTGATTATGACATCTCATAATACAAGTTTAATGACAAACAGGCTGATGCGTCCGGATTGTCTTTTTATACTATCAAGCGAGGGTACATTAACTGCATTATGTGATGCTACGGAAAGAGAACTAAGGGAAGGGCATAATTTGGCGAAAATGTATGTCAGTGGAGAGTTTGAAAAATATGAATGATTATATGAGGAAAGTGAGGAAAAGAAATCAAAGTCTACTTATAGTAGAAGGAAATCATGAGAAGAATAAATTATATTGGCTGCTTTTTCATTGTTTTCCCGAAATTAATATTCGTATGGATGATATTTGGATTTATGGAACAAATATTTATATGTTATATAAAGATATTGAAAAACAATATGGTAGTGAATGGGGAGATTCATATGAAGATATTGATTTGCCATTTGTAATAAGCAAAAAGCAGAATTTGGAGCTCCTTCGCTATAAAGAAGATTTTACAAATATCATCCTCGTATTTGATTATGAACGTCATGATGATAACTTTTCGGAAGAAAAGATTTTAAAAATGCAGAAATATTTTTCTGATGCAACGGATATGGGTAAATTGTATATTAATTATCCTATGATAGAATCATATCAGCATTTAAAAATGCTTCCGGATAATCAATATATTAATAGGACAATACCAGTGTCCTTGCAGCCTGGAAAAGAATATAAAGCATTGGTCAGAGAAGAGACCGTAATTGCTAAAGTAATTGAAGTTCCACACAAAATAGAGAATTTATTGGATGAACGTTTTGGAGTTTGCGAAGAGCATATGAGGAAAAAGTGTTGCAAAAGCATTTTAGATATTTGTGACGCGGCGGATATGGATAATAAAATACAAGGTATATTGTATGGTGTGGTAGAAGATGCGAATTTACAAACGGCAAAATATCAAATTAAAGATATTATAATTAAATTAGGCTATGTACATAATGGTCAAACATACTGGAATTATATGAGAAGCATTTTCATTCAAATAATATATCACAATATCTGCAAGGCAAATAAAATTCAAAATAATCAAGATGAAATAGAAGAGACCGAAATTAAACAATGTTTTGAAGAACTGGATTTAACGGAGATTTTAAGAGTGCAAAATATGACCAGCCAAGATGCATATACGGGGTATATTTGGGTGTTGAATACTTGTGTATTTTTTGTGCCAGAGTATAATTTTGCATTAGTAGCTGTCATATAGATTTAATTTATTGCAGATTAGATAGATTATATACATATTGAGAGTTTTTCATATGCTGGTAGACAGCAGTGAATGGAAGGAGATGATTATTATAATATGGTGTACAGACTTAAAGAATCGAAATTAGCAGCCCCATTATTTGATAATTGGCAGGAGACACTTATATGGTCATGCCTTCAAAATATAATGGGAGCTGTATATGCAGATGATATGAATGAACCGCACTCAGCAATGGCACTGCTGGGTGATTTTTGTTTTTTTGCAGGCAGACCGGACAAGGATTTGGTTAACATAATGAATGGGCGGCAAGATGGTGCTGAGGATATAAACTTTCTGATTATGGTGACGCAGAATTCTGAGTGGGATAAGTTGATCAAAGATTGTTATGGTGACAGGGCAAAAGAAGTTACACGTTATGCAATAAAGAAAGACACGGAATTTGATAAAATAAAATTACAGCAGGCGGTCAACTCATTAAATGAAGAGTATGAGCTTCGTTTAATTGACCAAGAATTGTATGGCATGTGTTTGGAGAATGAGTGGAGCAGGGATTTGGTTTCACAGTTTGCTGGTTATGAAATGTATGAGAAACTCGGACTTGGCGTGGCTGCGCTTAAAGATGGTATACTGGTCTCCGGTGCGTCTTCATATTCAAGATACAATGAGGGAATCGAAATAGAAATTGATACACACAAAGACTATCGCAGGAAAGGTCTTGCGTATGCATGCGGTGCTAAACTTATTCTAGAGAGCCTTGACAAAGGGCTTTATCCCAGTTGGGATGCACAGAATATGTGGTCGGTGGCACTAGCGCAAAAACTGGGATATTGCTATGATCACCCATATTTGGCGTATGAAGTGGTTAGGAATTGAGATAATGCTGTTCGAACTTAAAAGGATGATATTGAAAACATGAAGTAGATGTTATAATGATTTATAAAATAATAATTTGCTTTATAGCAGGAATCGGCGCCGGACTTGGTACCGGATTTGCAGGGATGAGCGCTGCGGCAGTAATCAACCCTATGCTAATTACTTTCTTAGGAATTCCGGCGTATGAAGCTGTAGGTATTGCGCTGGCAAGCGATGTATTGGCAAGCGCCGTAAGTGCATACACATATGGGAAAAATAAAAATCTCGATATCCGTAATGGTATGGTAATGATGATCACGGTATTGCTGTTTACATTGGTTGGAAGCTTTCTGGCAAGTCTGGTTCCGAATACCACAATGGGAAGCTTTTCTGTATTTATGACATTTCTTCTGGGGATTAAATTTATTGTAAAACCTGTTATGACAACCAAAGAAGCAATGAATGAGGTAAGCACAGGAAAGCGGATTATCCAGTCGATTATCAGCGGGATTCTTGTCGGGTTAATATGCGGTTTTATCGGAGCCGGAGGCGGAATGATGATGTTGCTGCTTTTGACCAGTATTTTGGGATATGAGTTAAAAACAGCGGTTGGCACCAGTGTATTTATTATGACTTTTACAGCGTTGACCGGCTCAGTAGCCATTTTGTCATAGTAGGCATGCCGGATTTATGGTGTCTGGTCTTATGTGTGGCTTCAACTCTGCTATGGGCAAGGATTGCAGCAAAGTTTGCAAATAAAGCCAGTGCAGCGACCTTAAACAGAGCTACGGGAGTTGTTTTGGCTGTGCTGGAGATTGCGATACTTACTGTGAATTATGTGAGCGTTTAAAGCGGTATACAAAAGAATTATATTTTGATGACAAGAAGATGAAGAGGATTTATTTTACTGCATCTTCTTATACCAATGCTCCAAACTCTGTATAATCTTATAAAGCCCCATAGCAATAGCACACAGGATAATAATTGACGTAATAACCATATTTAGCTGAAACACCTGCGATCCATAAATGATCAAATACCCCAGTCCCCGTCTTGCAGCAAGGAATTCACCGATTATAACCCCAACTAAGCATAGACCGATATTTACCTTCATATTGCTGATAATCAGTGGAATCGAGCTTGGAAGTATGACCTTAAACAAAGCATCTTTCCTACTTCCGCCAAGTGTAAGAATGAGTTTGAGCAGCTCTTCATCAGTCTGACAAAAGCCTGTATATAAGCTTATTATAGAGCCGAAAACCGCAACGGAAATGCCGGCGACAATTATGGTTTTTGCGCCTGTGCCTAACCATACAATAAGAAGCGGTGCAAGTGCTGATTTGGGAAGGGAATTTAATACCACCAGATACGGCTCAAGAATTTCTGACAGGCTGTTTCGATACCAAAGCAGGGTTGCAATGAAGAGACTGAAGAAGCTTACAAGCAGGAAACTTACTATTGTTTCTATTAGCGTGATTCCTGTATGTTTAAAAAATGAAGAATCAATAATCATCTGATATAGATATTTTACTATGGAAGTAGGAGAACTGAAAAAGAAAATATCCACATAGCCCGCACGTGTTGTATATTCCCATATGCAAAGAAAAATCACGAGGATAAGCAGCCGTAAAAAAGTAATCATATGATGATGCTTTCTATGGGCCAATATATATGCCTGCTGATTCGTCAGATTGTTTAAATTTTTATTTTTCTTAATTGTCATCGGATAACTCCTTCCACAATGTATTAAAATAAGTTTGATACTGAACGGTATTACGTATAGAAAGTGCGGACGTGCGTTCGATATCATATGAGACATTCAGCTCATATTTTACACAGGATGGGCGTTTAGATAAGACTAAAACCCTGTCTGCAAGCGTAATCGCTTCGGAGAGATCATGTGTGATCAGAATTGCGGTCTTTCCGGTATTTCGTATAATGTTTCCGATGTCTGCGGAAACAGTCATTCTGGTCTGAAAATCCAATGCGCTAAATGGTTCATCCAATAGAAGAAGCTCAGGTTTAACCGCCATTGTGCGTATAAGTGCGGCGCGCTGTCTCATTCCACCGGATAGCTGCGAAGGTTTTTGGTCTTTGAATGAATAAAGACCATAATCTTTTAAAAGCTGTAATACATAATCGGTATTTTCCTTAGTCACATTTTTATTTAATTCCAGTCCAAGAATCACATTCTGATAAATAGTTCTCCATTCAAAAAGATGATCATGCTGTAACATATATCCTATTGTTAAGCATGGGTCGAAAGAAAGGCTTCCGTGCTCGGCTTTAAGTAGGCCTGAGATTATTGATAGAAGAGTTGATTTGCCACAGCCGCTTGGTCCCACGATCGCCAGAAACTCGCCTTCCATAACCTGAAAACTCATACCTTCAATAGCAGGAGTTTCTCCTTTTAAATTGTGGTAGGAGTAGTAAACATTTTCTAAAGATAATATAGGCTGCATTTTATATCACTCCCTTTGTTTATAAGATATTTTATGAGAGAATTGTAAAATTGTGTTAAACAAAAGCAATAAAAACAGCGGTTTTGATTGAAATTGGAAATATTTTATGATATCATCAAATTTAGATTTAACAATCGGAGGTTTTATAAGATGGCACAGCTTTGGGGTGGACGTTTTACCAAGGAAACAGACAAGCTTGTATACAATTTTAATGCTTCAATTGATTTTGATAAGAAATTCTACAAGCAGGATATAGAAGGCAGTATTGCCCATGTCGTAATGTTGGAAAAGCAGGGGATTTTGACGAATGAGGAGAAAGATAAGATTGTAAAAGGCTTAACCGGAATCAGACAGGACTTAGAAGATGGAGTTTTGGAAATTACGGATGAATATGAAGATATACATAGCTTTGTGGAAGCAAATCTTATAGACCGTATCGGTGATGCGGGCAAGAAGTTACATACCGGAAGGAGCCGTAACGACCAGGTAGCGTTGGATATGAAGCTGTATACGCGCGTAGAGGTTCTTTGTGTGGATGAACTCTTAAAGGAATTGTTAGAGACGCTGCTTCATATTATGGAAGAAAATATTGAGACTTACATGCCGGGCTTTACGCATTTACAAAAAGCCCAGCCGATTACATTGGCACACCATATAGGCGCTTATTTTGAGATGTTTAAACGTGACAGGCTAAGGCTTAAGGATATATATAAACGTATGAATTACTGTCCACTTGGAGCGGGGGCGCTTGCAGGAACAACTTATCCTCTTGACAGATATTATACGGCGTCGCTGCTTGGTTTTGAGGGGCCTACGCTTAACAGCATGGATTCGGTTTCAGACAGGGATTATGTAATAGAGTTTTTATCTGCGATGTCCACTATTATGATGCACCTTAGCAGATTTTGTGAAGAGATTATCTTATGGAATTCCAACGAATACCGCTTTGTGGAAATAGATGATTCATATGCAACCGGAAGCAGTATTATGCCTCAGAAGAAGAATCCCGATATTGCAGAGCTGATCCGTGGTAAGACTGGGAGGGTATACGGTGCGTTGATATCTATCCTTACAACAATGAAGGGTATTCCGCTAGCTTATAATAAGGATATGCAGGAAGACAAAGAACTGACGTTTGATGCAATTGATACTGTAAAAGGATGTATCGCACTTTTTAACGGTATGATAAGTACCATAAAATTCAATAAGGAAGTTATGGCAAAAAGTGCAATGGCAGGCTTTACAAACGCTACCGATGCAGCGGATTATCTGGTTGGAAAAGGCGTTCCGTTCAGGGATGCGCATGGAATCATAGGCAGACTGGTTTTATACTGCATAGATAAAAACTGCAGTATCGAAGAACTGTCAATAGACGAACTGAAGAACATAAGCGAGGTGTTTGAAGAGGATGTTTATGATAAGATAAGTCTTAAAACCTGTGTTGAAAAAAGGCTTACTGTGGGTGCGCCTGGACCTAAAGCTATGAAGGAAGTGATTAAGATAGAGAAAGAATATTTGGAAAATGATGGAATAAACATGAGGAAGGAGATTTACATATATGAGTGAAAAATTAAAAGTAGGAATTTTAGGCGGAACAGGAATGGTTGGACAGAGATTTATTTCTCTTTTGGAAAACCATCCATGGTTTGAAGTTACAACGATTGCNGCAAGCCCNAGGTCTGCNGGTAAGACCTANGAAGAAGCGGTAGGCGGAAGATGGAAAATGACAACGCCTATGCCTGAGGCTGTTAAAAATATTGTAGTAATGAATGTCAATGAGGTAGANAAGGTTGCCTCNGAAGTGGATTTTGTNTTTTCNGCGGTAGATATGACNAAGGACGAAATCAAGAAAATAGANGAAGAGTATGCCAAAACCGAGACTCCGGTAGTGTCNAACAACAGNGCACANAGATGGACGCCGGATGTGCCTATGGTCATACCGGAAATTAATCCGGAGCATTTTGANGTAATAGAGTCACAGAAAAAGAGACTTGGAACAAAGAGAGGCTTTATTGCCGTAAAACCTAACTGTTCNATTCAGAGTTATGCGCCGGTNCTCTCNGCATGGAAAGAGTTTGANCCGTATGAGGTTGTAGCTACTACATATCAGGCTATTTCCGGTGCCGGNAAAACNTTTAAGGACTGGCCNGAGATGGTTGANAACGTAATTCCNTATATAGGCGGGGAAGAGGAGAAGAGCGAAAAAGAACCTCTTAGAATATGGGGCAAGATAGAAAACGGGGAAATNGTTCCGGCNNCTNCGCCTGTTATTACCTGCCAGTGTATCCGNGTNCCTGTTTTGAACGGNCATACNGCGGCGGTATTTGTTAAATTNAGAAAACANCCNACCAAAGAACAGCTTATTGAAAAATTAGTTCAGTTTAAGGGNCTTCCACAGGAANTANNACTTCCAAGCGCTCCTAAGCAGTTCATACAGTATATGGAAGAGGACAACCGTCCGCAGGTTAAGTTAGATGTGGATTTTGAAAACGGCATGGGTATCAGCGTAGGACGTCTTAGGGAAGACAGCGTTTATGANTNNAAATTTATCGGTCTTTCGCACAATACTGTACGGGGAGCCGCAGGCGGCGCAGTTTTATGTGCAGAGACTTTGAAGGCTAAGGGGTATATNACAAAGAAATAGAAANCAGCCNNTATATGGGGGAAACTATATGCAGGATTTACAGGAACAATTAAACGCACTTAATGCGCTCAANAATAAGTTAATGAAGGATGCAAAAATACTNCATCTGATTTGTGATACTTCAAATACGGCTTTCCTTTATTATAATTATGCTGATAATGCGGTTCAGACNATCGCTAACTGGAAATATTTTTTTGANTTTGANNTAACAAGTGANGAAGANTTTTNNAAGATTTATGACTGCGTNGAAGAAAAATATNTCGNATCCNTTAAAGATTCCNTTTTTATAGAAAAAANAGGAAGNAAANCGGCTACCNTAGATTTTAAGATGAAGNACAGCCGGATNTGGGTTGAAGCGGAGACCAATATTTTATACGATGAAAACGGACAGCCGCAGGANAAGATCATAAGATTCAAGGATGTTACGAAATTTAATTCGCAAAATGACGAACTTACGTATATGGCGTATTATGATATTTTAACAGGNNTGTATAACCGTAANTATTTCATACGCCTTCTTGGNGAATTTATATCNCGCGCATATTATGAACANAAAAAAGTATCGGTAATGTTCATTGATTTTGATGATTTNAGNAAATTAAACGATGATGTGGGAATAATNGAAGGNGATGAAATNGTNCAGTCGTTTGGACTGTTTTTATCAGNNTTTGCNAATGAAAATGTTCTGGTNTCACATTTTAACGGNGATATTTTCTGTATTGGCATATATGACCCNTGCGGTGAGAGAAGNGTAGGAACCATTTATAAAAAAATGTCGGACAGNCTTAAAGANCCGTTCGTGCTTTGCAGCGGCAAGAAAATTACTTTGACTGTAAGTGTGGGNGTTGCANAGTATCCNGATGCGGCTTCCGAAACGCTTGAGCTNATNAACTGTGCGGAAATTGTTATGTTTAAGTCNAAGGCNNNCGGAAGGGGCGGAATAAAGAATTTCGACAGTTCTATTTTAGAGGACTTTTTNCAGAAGGTTACAATCGAAAATAAACTTAAAGAAGCNGTTTTTGCAGAGAATTTCATGATGTATTTCCAGCCGCAGTATAGNACTTCCGANAAGGTACTGCGTGGCGTGGANGCGCTTATCCGNTGGAAAGACAGTAAAAGCGAGAANATGATCNNNCCGGATNTATTNATACCGATTGCAGAGAAAAACGGAACNATTGTGCCAATNGGAACATGGGTTATGGAAGAAAGTATCAGGATATATACGNAGTGGAAGGAGAAATACAATTATCCNATGCTTATTTCCCTGAATGTTTCGGCGATTCAGTATAAGCAGCCGGATTTTGTTGATAAGGTATTAANTATNCTNGATAAATANAAGGTTTCGCCTAANGAAATNGANCTTGAAATTACGGANTCNATATTAATTGATGANTTTAAGGAGATTACGGANAANCTTTCAATCTTAAGAAATATTGGAATNAGGATATCGCTTGATGATTTNGGAACAGNNTATTCTTCGTTGTCTTATTTAAAAAGACTTCCTATTAATACATTNAAAATAGACAAATCCTTTATTGATACGTTAATTACCGATGAAAACACCAGAATAATNACNGANTCNATTATATATATGGTNAAAAAACTTGGCTTTGAGACTATTGCTGAAGGTGTGGAGACACAGGAGCAGTATGATTATTTAAGNGCNATCGATTGTGANAACATACAGGGATACTATCTTGGCAAACCGATGCCGCCGGANGAAATAGAGAAACTTATNGAAAAAGCGCTTGCATAAGGAGGGTGTTATGTTAGCAGGCAGGATGCCAGAATTACAATATCTGAATCAGTATTNTGACCAGAGAGGCAGTCAGATNNTGGTTGTATACGGACAAAGACANATAGGAAAAACNACGCTCATAAAAGAGTTTATNGANGANAAATCGGGTTATTATTATCTTGCCAGAGCCTGNTCCGANAGAGAACAAATGTTNCAATGGGGGATGCAGNTNAGGGCGGANGAAATAATTATAGATAAAGACTTNCCGGAGNTTAATGACATTTTTACCGCNATATGCGAGAGCGACGTCAGCAAGAAAGTNATNGTTATTGATGAATTNCAGAATATGGTTAAAGCNGATGGCGNATTTATGGAGGANCTTATAAATTTTCTGCATNGCAGGGAAGATAAGTCGNGNGCACTGGTTGTTTTGTGCAGTTCTTCCATTGCGTGGGTAGAGAATACCATGCTTGATAAGCTCGGTAAGAGTGCATATGAAATTTCCGGTCTTCTAAAAATAAAAAATTTATCGTTTATAGATACACTGCACCGTTTCCCGGATTTTAGAATTGAAGAATGTGTGGAAACATATTCTATATTAGGCGGTATTCCGGGCTTGTGGAACCAGTTTGACGATAAACTGACGATACAGCAGAATATCTGTCGGAATATTTTGAATCCGGACAGTCTCCTTTTTGATGAAGGAGAGCGTATTGTAGCGGAACAGCTTAGGGAAACAAGTGTTTATAATACGATACTTGCAGCGATTGCATCCGGAAAACGTAAATTGAACGATATATACCTGCACACAGACTTCTCAAGGGCAAAAATCAGCGTATATCTTAAAAACCTGATTGAACTTGAACTTGTGGAAAAGGTATTTTCCTATGATACGGCAGGCAGGGAAAATGCGCAGAAGGGAATTTACCGTATTGTCCATCCGCTTGTGGACTTTTATTATACATATATGTACCCTAACATGAGTGCCCTGCATACATTGTCAGTAGGTGAGTTCTATAATAAATATATTTACCCTGATTTTAAAAAGTATGTTTCAGGATATTTTACGCAGGTTTGCCGCCAGCATCTGGAAAAATTAAACGAACGCGGCAGGCTTCCGATCAGGTTTGACAGCAGCGGGGAATGGGTTGGAAAAGACGGCACCATTGATTTGATCGCGCAGGATAAGGACGGTAAAACCTTAATAGGTATGTGTAACTGGGAAAAACCAATGTTAACCTATGCGGATTATGAATGGATTTTGAACTGTGCCAAACAGGCAAGAATAAATGCGGACTATATTTATTTGTATACGGCGTCAAGATTTGACGAGAAACTTAATCTGGAAGCGAAAGTTAAACCTAACTTGAAGCTTATGATGATTTCAGACATCTAGTGTGAAAAATGAGGAATTATGGGAAAGAGTTTGTTTATTGCGGAAAAGCCCAGTGTGGCAAGAGAGTTTGCCAAGGCGCTTAAATACAATATGAGTAACCGGGACGGATATATGGAATCCGGTGAAGCGGTAGTTACATGGTGCGTCGGACATCTTGTTACAATGAGTTATCCGGAAGCATATGATGAGAAGTATAAAAAATGGTCTTTGGATACAATTCCTTTTATACCGGAACAATTTAAGTATGAAGTGATTGACGGTGTAAAAAAGCAGTTCAAAATCGTAAGTGAACTGTTAAACCGCGAAGATGTTGAAACTATTTATGTCTGCACCGACTCCGGGCGTGAGGGTGAATACATATACAGGCTGGTGGAACAGCAGGCCAATGTGAATGGAAAAGTTCGTAAGAGGGTATGGATTGATTCTCAGACAGAGGAAGAAATTCTTCGTGGCATAAAAGAAGCAAAAGACCTCTCGGCATATGATAATCTTGGCGATGCCGCTTATCTCAGGGCCAAAGAAGATTATCTTATGGGTATTAATTTTTCCAGAGTGCTGACTTTAAAATACTCTTATCCGGTCAAGACTTATTTGAAAACTGACAGAGCTGTCATATCTGTCGGCAGGGTAATGACCTGTGTGCTTGGGATGGTAGTGAACAGGGAACGCGAAATAAGAGAGTTTGTGAAAATACCTTTTTACCGTGTGATAGCGGATATAGAAATAAAGGGCAAAAAGTGTGACTGCGAGTGGAAGGCCGTAGAAGGCTCGCGTTATTTTGCTTCGCTGATTCTTTATAAGGACAACGGTTTTTTGGAGAAAAAATCAGCTGAGGAGTTTATAAGTTTCTTAGATGAACAACCGGCTCAGGCACCTAAGTTAGCCGGCATAGAAAAAAAGAAAGAAACCAAGAACCCGCCGCTTTTATACAATCTGGCGGAGCTTCAGAACGACTGCTCTAAACTTTTTAAAATAAGTCCTGATGAGACGCTTAGGATAGCACAGGAATTATACGAAAAAAAGTTAACTACTTATCCAAGAACCGATGCAAGAGTGTTGTCCTCGGCAGTAGCTAAGGAGATACATAAGAATATAGGCGGGCTGCGCCAGTATAATGTTGTAAAAGCGCTGGCAGAGGAGGTACTTGCAAGCTGCAGTTATAAAAATATTGCAAAAACCAGATATGTTAATGATAAGCAGATTACCGACCATTATGCGATCATTCCGACAGGTCAGGGCTTTAACAGCTTAAATTCCCTAACGCCTACCGCGCTTAAAGTCTATGAATGTATTGCAAGACGTTTTTTAAGTATTTTCTACTCACCGGCAATTTATCAGAAAATCGGACTTAAAATAGAAATAAAGGGAGAGTATTTTTTCTCAAACTTTAAAGTCCTTGCCGAAACCGGATATTTGAAGGCATCCCAGTTGTCTTTTGCAAAAAAGAAGGCTGATAATGACGATGAAGATAAAAAGGACGAAAATGATGATAAAAACGCGGAGGAAGCCTGTGACGCTTCATTTATGGAAGCACTGAATTCCTTGAAGAAAGGGATGGAACTTCCTTGCGGCGTATTTACGATTAAGGAGGGGGAAACTTCCCCGCCTAAAAGATACAATTCCGGAACCATGATTCTAACAATGGAAAATGCAGGACAGTTTATTGAGGATGAGGAACTTCGCGCACAGATTAAAGGAAGCGGTATAGGAACTTCGGCAACCAGAGCGGAAATCCTTAAAAAACTGGTAAATATAAAGTATCTTAATCTTAATAAAAAGACACAGATAATTACTCCGACGCTGCTTGGCGAGATGATATATGAGGTAGTGTCCGCTTCGATAAAACCCTTGCTTGATCCCAGACTTACCGCAAGCTGGGAAAAAGGCCTTAATCTGGTGGCGGACGGTTCTATTTCAGCAGATGAATATATGGTTAAACTGGACGATTTTGTCACACGAAGAACCAATATGGTGAAGCAGATGAATAATCAGACGGCGCTCAATGCAAGATTTCGTTATGCTTCGCAATTTTATAAAAAGTAAAGATATAATAATAAATGGAAAGGAAAAGGCAAAAAAAGGATGTCAGAAGGCTTAAAAAGTGTTACAATAAAAGAGTTATATACTTTAGATGAAACAATAGCAAAAGATATTTTTGAATCCGTTACATATCCTTGGGAGGTTTTACCTAAAATAAGCGAATTTATAATAAAGCTTGGCAATACCCTTCCGGAAGAAAAATATGAAAAGCGTGAAGGAAATGTCTGGATTGCTAAATCTGCTAAAGTATATCCCTCGGCATATATAGGGGGACCTGCAATCATTGATGAGGACGCCGAGATCAGACACTGTGCCTTTATAAGAGGGAACGCGATTGTCGGCAAAGGAGCGGTAGTAGGCAACTCCACCGAACTTAAGAATGTTATTTTATTCAATAAAGTACAGGTACCGCATTATAATTATGTGGGTGACAGTATTTTAGGTTACAAAGCCCATATGGGAGCCGGTTCTATAACCTCTAATGTTAAAAGTGATAAGACTTTGGTAGTAGTAAAAGCCGAAACAGAGCATTATGAGACTGGACTTAAGAAATTCGGGGCAATGCTTGGTGATAATGTGGAGGTAGGATGTAATTCAGTGTTGAATCCGGGAACGATTATCGGAAAAAACACCAATATATATCCGGTTTCCAGAGTAAGAGGCGTTATTGCACCAAACAGCATTTATAAAAATCAGGATGAAATTGTATTGAAACGTAAGGCTGATGAATAATTCAAGAAAAAGGTATTGAGGACAAGAGTATGGCTATTGAAATTAATGTTGAAGATTGTATTTCTATGGTAAACAATGTCATAGCGGGAATTTGTTTTTTCGAATATGAAAATAATAATTTGAAACCGATCTTTGCCAATGACGGTTTCTTCCGCATGCTTGGCTATTCTAAAACCGCAGGAGAGAAATATCTTAAAAACGTAAAGATGCATATTATTCCGGAAGATTTACCGATTTTTGAACAGGGAATCGAAGATGTTTTAAAAGATGATGGCTCGGTAGAAGTGGAATTTCGTACCGTAACCGGAAACGGCAGTCTTAGATGGCTTCAGGTAACAGGAAATCTTTATTCAAGAGAAGGCGCCAAATACGTTATCGTGACTGTTATTCAGGATATTACCGAGAAAAAGAGTATCGATGAAGAACTTCGTATTCAGGCGGAGCATATGAATATACTCCTGGAATCAGGTAACGAGAAGGTAATGGATTATAACGCCAAGACGGATGTTTTAGTCTATAAGCTCTCCAGTGAGCATGCGGCTGTAGGTGAGATTATAGTTAACCGTTTTATGCAAAAATTTGACGATTCATACATATATCCTGATGATGTTGATACATACAGGGGGATTTTTGAAAGTCTGCTCAAAGCTCCAAAACATGAGACTGTAGAAATCAGAACCAAAAGATTTGACAATGCTTATAGATGGTATCAGGTGAATCTGACTTCGATTTTAGGCGCAGAAGGCTATGTGACAAGAATTGTAGGCCATATGATCAACATTCATGAAAAGAAGCTTCAGGAAATTGCCATGGAACTTCGTGCCAGAAGAGATGCGCTTACTAAAATATATGATAGTGATATTGCAAAGCAGCTTATTGAGAATGCACTTGCCGAAGAAAATGATGATGATGTAATGAATGCCTTGATCACTGTAGATATAGACAACTGCAGGCATATAAGCAATTTAATAGGACAAGCGCAGATGGAAGATATTTTGGAAGAGACAGGTATTTATTTAAGTGAAATTGCCAAGGGTGGAGACATCGTAGGAAGATTAGATATAGATAAGTTTGTCTTATACATAAGAAATCTCAATACCTTTTCAGAGGCGGATCTAATTGCTTCAGAAATTATAAAGAAAGTTAATTATGAGGTCCCTCATGAGGGAGAAAACATTAATATTACCTGTAGTATCGGGATATCGATATATCCTTATCATGGAGCTACTTATGGGGAACTTTTGGATAAGACTCAAAGGGCGCTTACAAGAACAAAGGCAAACGGAAAATGCGGTTATCGTATTTATGATGCTGCTGCAACTATGGCGTACCATGCTTTAAGAAAAAGTGAGAATGTACCTTACGATCCTGAAAAGAAAATCATGCTTAAACATGATACGGAAGATATGGTAATGCAGATCCTTTTTGAAGATAAAGTGTTTGAAGCAGCGCTTAAATCAGCAATTGAGCTTATTACCGTACAGTATAAATTCCACAGGGGATATATCTGCAGTAGTGAGAAAGGCGGGCTGCCAAGTTCCAAGCAGGTACAGTTTTCTGTACGCGGCTATGAAGTCGGGGCGGAGAGTAAGGAACAGGAAAATTTAAGGAATATCATATATGAGATTTTTTATGATTCTTTTAAAAGTTGCAGTGTCATACATGGATATGATATAAATGTTGACGAAATCAGATATTATTTCCAGTCTCAGGGAATTAAAAGTATATTGTATTATCCGATTACTTCCAAAGGTGAATATAAAGGCGCGATCGTATTTGAAAACCATGAGGATGTTCAGTTAGAATTTGACGATTCTGTTATGGAAGAACTGCGTTCGTTATTCAGGATTTTGGAAGCTCATCTGCTTCAGCTTGGTCTTATGGATCGTTTCCAGGACTTTGCCACACAGATTGAGATGATGGATAATATGGACAGTTACGTATACATAGTTAATGCAGATACGTATGAAATAAGTTTTATTAATAAAAAAGTTTTGATGATTTCACCGGATGTAAAAATTGGCGATGTCTGCTATAAGGCAATACAAAAAAGAGACACACCCTGCGAGAATTGTATCTTTAAGAATTTGAATAAAAGCGACCCGCATGGCAGACGTACGGAAGAGTTGTTTATCTATTCCCTGCGCGGCTGGTGCAGGTGTAGTGCAAGCTGGTTGGAATGTAAGGAAGAAAATTCATTGGCTATGCTCAACTGCGTAGATATTTCGGAATATTTTATGGGTTGACGAATTTACTTTTTTCGTGTATATTTTCTAAGATAGGCATCCACTTTAACACGTTGAAGTGGAAAACAATTTTAGGAGGAGATTATTATGAAAAAGAAAGTATTAGCATTACTTTTGTCATCTGCTATGACAGCTGCTTTACTTGCAGGCTGTGGAAGCGATAACAGTGCGGCAGGTGATTCTAACGTAACTACTGACAGTGCGGCAGATAATACCGCTGCAGCTGACCAGACACAGGACACAGCAGAAAATCAGACTGAAACTGATTCAAATGATGGCGCTGCTGACGGTCAGGTTTATAACATCGGTATCTGCCAGTTGATTGAGCATGATGCTTTGGATGCTGCAACACAGGGATTTGAAGATGCCCTTGTTGATTTACTGGGAGAGGAAAGTGTAAACTTCTATTTCCAGAATGCACAGGGAGAGCAGACAAACTGCGCTACAATCTGTACAACATTCGTATCTGACGGTGTTGATCTGATTCTTGCAAATGCTACGGCTCCTTTACAGGCTGCTGCAGCTGCAACAAATGAGATTCCGATTCTTGGAACTTCAATTACTGACTATGCAACCGCTCTGGATATTTCAGATTGGACCGGTGCAACAGGAACTAATGTATCAGGTACTTCCGACCTTGCTCCGCTTGAGGAACAGGAAGCTATGCTTTTAGAGCTTTTCCCTGATGTTCAGAAAGTTGGAATCCTTTATTGTTCAGCAGAAGCTAACTCCAAATATCAGGCGGATGTTATAGCAGCATGTCTTGAAGCAGACGGTATTGAATATCAAGAATTTACTGTTGCTGATTCCAATGATATTCAGGCTGTGGCTACCAGCGCATGTGAATACAGTGATGTAATTTACATTCCTACAGATAATACAATGGCTGCTGCAACAGAGGCTGTAAATAACGTATGCCTTCCGGCAGGAGTTCCTGTTATCGCAGGTGAGGAAGGAATCTGCAGCGGCTGTGGCGTGGCAACCTTATCTATCAGCTATTATGATATAGGTTATACAGCCGGAGAGATGGCTTATGATATCCTTGTTAACGGCGCTGACGTTTCAACAATGGATGTACAGTTTGCACCTCAGGTAACTAAAGAGTATAATGAGACTATCGCTAATGAATTAGGTGTTACAATTCCGGATGATTATGTAGTAATTGCAGAATAAAAAGATAAATATGTGGGGATGTGTAAATCATCCCCACATTAATTAATATTAGGAGGATTTCATGGTTTTATTGGCATTTTCGTTATCACCTTTGGCCCTTCTTAGGGCAATGCCCGGTGCGTGTGCACAAGGACTAATATGGGGAATTATGGCATTAGGGGTTTACATAACTTTTCGTCTGCTGGATTTTGCAGACCTGACAGTAGACGGTTCACTTGCAACGGGTGGTGCAGTGGCAGTTATGCTTATTCGTGCGGGGGTAAATCCAGTAATCGCATTAGTAGCGGCCTTTGCATCAGGTATGGCTGCTGGTTTTGTAACCGGAATGTTACATACGGCGCTTGGAATTCCGGGAATTTTATCTAGTATTCTAACACAGATTTCTTTGTATTCCATAAATTTGAATATAATGGGCAAATCCAATCAGGCAATAAATGTTGACCAGTATCGTCTGGTGGTTTCCCTTCGTTATATATCAGGAGATACGTTAACCAAATTTAAATTTTACGGCGGTGTGATTTTAGGCTGTATTATTTTGATAATGNTATTNTATACTGTTATTTNGGAACCGANCANGGCTCAGCAATACGTGCAACCGGCTGTAATAAGAGCATGGCTAAGGCNCAGGGNATTAATACCAATTTTCATACCGTACTTGCNCTTATGCTNTCTAANGGTCTGGTAGGNNTNTGCGGNGGTCTTTATGCNCAGTANCAGGGCGCTGCNGATGTAAATATGGGGCGNGGTGCAATNGTAATCGGNCTTGCNGCNGTTATAATCGGTGANGTTNTATTTGGAAAAATAAGTGCNGGCAAACGTTTTACTTTTGCATATAACATGGCTGCGGTTATTTTTGGAGCCGTAATTTATTATGTTGTAATNGCATTTGTACTNTGGCTNAAGATGCCTTCNGATGATATGAANTTATTCTCGGCAATAGTGGTTGCAATCTTCCTTTCCATNCCATATCTGAAAGGAAAATATGGTAAGAAAGGAGCNGCGGCATAATGGCATTTGCATTAGAATTAAAAGACATTCATAAAACTTTTAATAANGGTACTATAAATGAAAAGGTAGCGCTTGACGGAGTNNACCTTAAACTTAATGAAGGNGATTTTGTNACCATAATAGGNGGAAACGGCGCGGGTAAGTCCACAATGNTNAANGCNATTGCCGGAGTNTGGNCTATNGATCAGGGNGCTATAATTATCGGGGATAAAGATGTNACNTCCNTGCCNGANCATAAGCGTGCCAAATTNTTAGGNCGCGTATTNCAGGANCCNATGACCGGAACGGCNGCAACCATGTCAATNGATGAAAATATGGCGATTGCNGCAAGACGAGGCAAANCNCGTACCCTTAAATGGGGCGTTACCAAAGCTGAAAAAGAGCGTTATAAAAAGAANTTACAGACATTNGATTTAGGTCTTGANGANAGACTTACAACNAAGATGGGNCTTCTTTCAGGCGGNCAGAGNCAGGCNGTTACCCTNCTTATGGCNTCATTACAGAANCCNGAACTTTTACTTCTCGATGAACATACGGCGGCCTTAGANCCTAAAACAGCAGCTAAGGTACTTGCNTTNTCNGATAAGATAATCGAAGAAAATAATCTGACNGCNCTTATGGTAACNCATAATATGAAAGACGCTATTGCGCATGGAAACAGNCTTATTATGATGCATGAGGGAAAGATTATTTATGATGTAAGNGGAGAAGANAAGAAGAATCTTAANGTTTCNGATCTNCTTGCNAAATTNGAGGAAGTCAGCGGCGNNGANTTTTCNAATGACCGCATGATATTNTCNTANTGGNCNGGNATGANTNGTAAGATNNATCATACCTTGNTTNNAATTNAAAATTTATAATTTATATATAGAAAAAACTGGATTTTTTGTGTGTAGTGTGCGAAAATATAAGCAGCGGTTATGACAGATTGTGGAAAACNNTCTGTTATCAAATACTATATACATAATCGAAAGGAGTTATCACATGATTTATTCAAAAGAAGTTGAAGAAATGTGTACTGTAGCACAGGGTGTACATCATGGCTGTGCTCCAATCCCAGAGGAAGCAAAATGGGTTCAGGCAAAAGAAGTAAAAGATATTTCCGGTTTAACACATGGTGTAGGCTGGTGTGCTCCTCAGCAGGGNGCTTGTAAGCTGACACTCAATGTTAAAGAGGGAATTATTCAGGAAGCGCTGGTTGAGACNATCGGATGTTCCGGTATGACACATTCAGCNGCTATGGCATCAGAAATATTACCGGGTCTGACTGTTATGGAAGCNCTNAATACTGACCTTGTATGTGATGCTATTAATACAGCAATGAGAGAGCTGTTNTTACAGATCGTTTACGGTCGTACACAGTCTGCTTTCTCAGAGGAAGGACTTCCTGTAGGCGCAGGTCTTGAGGATTTAGGTAAAGGCTTAAGAAGCCAGGTAGGTACAATGTACGGTACTTTGAAGAAAGGTCCTCGTTATCTTGAAATGGCTGAAGGTTATGTAACNGGTATTGCACTTGATGCAAACGATGAAATTATCGGTTATAANTTCGTAAGTCTTGGCAAGATGACAGACTTCATCAAAAAAGGTGATGATCCTAATACAGCATANGAAAAAGCATGCGGACANTANGGNCGCGTTGATGATGCTGTAAAGATTATTGATCCCAGATGCGAATAAAAGGCAAAAAGATTTTCTAAAACGGCAAAGAACGCCGATTAAGAAAATCTATATTTTGCCTGAAAGAATCGCAAAGCGATTCTTCCGGTCAGGGTAAAATCATATTGATGGAGCGTCAAAGTTTAGGTTGAAAATAAACAGGAGGAAAAGATAAGATGGCTTTATTTGAATCATATGAAAGAAGAATTGATAAAATCAATTCTGTATTAAATAATTATGGCATTTCTTCTATCGAAGAAGCTGAGAAAATTACAAAAGATGCTGGCTTAGATGTTTATGAGCAGGTTAAAAAAATCCAGCCTATCTGTTTCGAGAACGCATGCTGGGCTTACACTGTAGGCGCTGCAATTGCTATTAAAAAAGGATGTAAAAAAGCAGCAGATGCTGCCGCAGCAATCGGTGAAGGACTTCAGGCATTCTGTATTCCGGGTTCCGTTGCAGATACACGTAAGGTAGGTCTTGGACATGGTAATTTAGGAAAAATGTTATTAGAGGAAGAGACTGACTGTTTCGCATTCCTTGCAGGCCATGAATCATTTGCGGCTGCAGAAGGTGCAATCGGTATCGCAGAGAAGGCTAACAAGGTTCGTCAGAAACCTCTTCGCGTTATCTTAAATGGTCTTGGTAAAGACGCTGCTAAGATTATTTCAAGAATTAACGGATTTACATTTGTTGAGACAGAGTATGATCCTTATACAAACGAAGTAAAAGAAATAGAGAGAATTGCTTATTCAGATGGTCTTCGTTCTAAGGTTAACTGCTATGGTGCAAATTCCGTTCCGGAAGGCGTTGCTATTATGTGGAAAGAGAATGTTGATGTTTCCATCACAGGTAACTCAACAAACCCGACAAGATTCCAGCATCCGGTAGCAGGTACATACAAGAAAGAAAGAACAGAAGCTAACAAGAAATACTTCTCAGTTGCATCCGGCGGTGGTACAGGACGTACACTTCATCCGGATAACATGGCTGCAGGTCCTGCATCCTATGGTTTTACCGATACATTAGGACGTATGCACTCAGATGCACAGTTTGCCGGTTCTTCATCAGTTCCTGCGCATGTTGAGATGATGGGTCTGATCGGTATGGGTAATAACCCGATGGTTGGAGCTACGGTAGCTGTTGCGGTTAGTATTGAGGAAGCTGCTAAGGCAAATAAATTCTAATGAATTTGCGGTAAGTTTTAATATAATGCACTGAAATGGCTTAAATTGAGAGTTGATCAAATCGTGATACGGTTTGGTTGGCTCTCTATTTGTTTTAAAAAAATAAAAAAGGCAATTTTCATTAAGACGCCTTTGTATACCGAATGTTATAATAAATAAAAACCAAGAATGAGCAAAAAGGAGAGGCAGCATATGAAAGATAAATCAATAACAAAAAGAATACTTTCATACATTGAAGACAATTTGGACAAAGAACTATCATTAGATAAAATAGCACAAGAATTGAGCTATTCGAAGTTTTACATAGCAAGGACTTTTAAAGACAATACAGGTATTACCTTATATAAGTATATTCAGGGGAGGAGACTGGATGAAGCAGCCAGAAAATTGGCGGAAACTGAACGGCCTATAGTAGAGATTGCTTTTGAGGCGGGCTATGCGTCACAACAGGCATTCACACAAGCCTTTCGTTTGGTTTACATTTGTACGCCGCAGGAATATAGAAGAGCAGGGGTATTCCTACCTAAACAAAGTAGAATTAATATGTGTATGGAAAAAGATTATGTAAACCTTTCATTTGGATGTACAAGGGGGCAGGCTGCATGAGTTTAGTACCATATGTGGTTGAGCAGACAAGCAGAGGAGAGAGAAGTTATGATATATTTTCAAGGCTTCTTTCAGACAGAATTGTGTTTTTAGGGGAAGAGGTAAATGATAATTCTGCGGGGCTTATAATTGCGCAGATGCTTTTTTTAGAGGCGCAGGATCCTGAAAAGGATATTCAATTCTATATAAATAGTCCGGGCGGTTCGGTATCGGCAGGATTTGCAGTCTATGATACCATGCAGTATATTAAATGCGATGTTGCTACGATATGTCTGGGATTGGCGGCAAGTTTCGGAGCGTTTCTGCTTGCGGGAGGAACAAAGGGAAAACGTATGGCATTGCCAAATGCAGAGATTATGATACATCAGCCGGCAATTCAGGGAGGCGGCATTAAAGGGCAGGCGACGGATATAAAGATTATGTCAGACCATATCCAGCACAGTAAAAAAAGATTGAACCGGATATTGGCGGATAATACGGGAAAGACCATAGAAGAAATCGAGGAGGCTACGGAGAGGGACAATTATTTGTCTGCTAAAGAAGCGTTAGAATTTGGATTGATAGATAAAATTATTGACAGACGGTAGTGGCCTACCGCCTGCCTGAATTAAGCTCCTTATATGTGCGAATAATAATAACAGCAGAAACAACTGCCGTAAGTATATCCGATACAGGCATGGAGTAAAGTACGCCATCAAGTCCAAAATATCTTGGCAGAAGAAGCGCAAATCCCACACCAAATACGATTTCACGAATCATTGACAGCGCGGTGGAAGCGGCAGCTTTTCCCATTGCCTGTAAAAAGATAAATGTTGCCTTGTTTACACAGGCAAAGATGATCATGCACAGATAAATACGGAATGCTTTTATTGCAAAATCGGTATAGTATATACTTTCATTTGCGGCGCCGAATATAGCGATAAGTTGTCTGGGCATAAGTTCAACTATAAGTAGTGCGACAGTACCAACTAATGCTTCATAAATAAGAAGTTTTGAAAATAGTTTCTGCACCCGCTCATTTAAGCCTGCTCCCATATTAAATCCTACAATTGGAATACATCCTGCAGCCATGCCCACAACAATAGATATAACAATCTGGAAGAATTTCATTACAATTCCTACAACAGCCATTGGAATCTGTGCATATTGCTCTTGACTGAAAATGATATCCATCGCACCGTATTTGCGAATCATATTATTGATGGCTGCCATTGCTGCCACAAGAGATATCTGGGAAAGAAAACTGCAGAGGCCTAAGGTAAGGGTATGTTTTACAACGTATGCTTGCAAACCAAATATGTTTTTGGTAATATGTACAGTTTTGGTATGAGCAAGATACCAAATGGCAAGAATTGCCGTAATAATCTGACCAAATACAGTGGCTACGGCAGCACCCATCATTCCCCATTTGAATACGAAAATAAAAACAGGATCAAGAATAATGTTGATAACGGCGCCTGCAAGCGTGGAAATCATAGCAAACTTAGGACTTCCGTCCGCGCGGATTACCGGATTCATTGCCTGACCGAACATATAGAACGGAATTCCAAGGGAAATATAGAAGAAATATTCCTTTGAGTGGCGGAAGGTCTCAGCATTTACCCTGCCGCCAAACATTGAAATGATCGGTTCCTGAAAGATGATATAGACAGCGCATAAGATAATACTGCTGACTACTGTTAATACAATTGCATTTCCGACACTTCTGTCAGCATCTTCCGGATGCTTTTTACCCAGACTTAAACTTACAAACGCACAACAGCCGTCCCCGATCATAACCGCAATCGCCAAAGCGATAACGGTAAGCGGGAATACAACAGTATTGGCAGCATTGCCATATGAGCCAAGATAATCTGCGTTAGCAATAAAAATCTGATCAACAATATTGTACAGCGCCCCGACAAGCAGTGAAATGATGCAGGGAACTGAATACTTTTTCATAAGTTTTCCGACATTTTCAGTTACAAGAAATGATTGGTTTGTTTGTTCCATAATATTACCTCCAAGATATTGTTTCCATGAAAAAAGGTGTAAACCCATACGTCTGGATTTACACCTTATTGGCTACTCGATTGATTGCATTATATATCATTTTTCTTTTATAAGTCAAATATTTTTTGAACAGATTTTGAAAGTTTTTATGAAATTAGTTTGAAAAATATTTTGAAGCAGGCTGTTATGAAGCTGTTTTGAGACTGTTATGAGGTTGTGCTGAAACTGATTACAGTCATGTTGACGATTCGGTTTATTAAGACTTATAATTATGAAAAAGATAGCATATGGACTCGGAGTTTTAGGGTATTAGAAGGCAGAAGAGGGATTAATAATGTCAATTCAGAATCTTAAAGAAAAACTTTGTGAATTTTATAACAATCTTAAAAAATCTTTTGAAAGCTATAAGGTTACATATGTAGCGATTGTATTGGTGACTTTATATTCGGCAGTTATAGATATGTCTTATGATCTTAAATTAGAACTGCCCTTTGATGAGATGATCGTGGTAAGAGTGCTTTGTATTTTTGGAGTTGCGGCTGCATTCATAGAAACCTATTTTAAAGAAAAGAGTAAGGCAAAAATACCTGCGTTTGCGGCTGCGGCAGTTATAGCCTGCATTGCCGCTTATAATTTAGGTTTAAAAAAAGGTGAGCAGTTAATGAATATGTCAGGTGACATTATTAAGGATGTAACCACAAGGCTTCTTATCGGATATCTGCTTTTGCTGATGCTTGGCATTGTTTATTACAGCTTTAAAAAGTCAGGATTCAGCTTTGAAGAATATACTCTTAGGATATTTTCGAATTTAGTTAAAGTATACATATTTTATTTTATACTGATAATCGGCACCTTGATCATAGCGGAGATATTTGATGCATTATTTATAGACGGATACAGTAGTCTGAGTGATGCCTGCCTTATATTGGTTACGGGACTGTATTTTGCGCCTCAGTGTCTTGCGGCGCTTAGCGATATGCGTGATACGCCGGGGTATTTTATTAAGACAATTGTAAAATATGTGCTTTCATGTATGACGATATGTTCAATGGCGATTGTTTATCTTTACATGTTAAAAATTATAATTATGTTCGAAATTCCGTCAAATGAAATATTTTCTATCGTATCAGTTTTATTCTGTCTTGGAATACCGATTTGGATCGTTGTGGGTTATTATAGGGACGGAACGAAATATTCCAAAGTTCTTTCTGTTTTACCGTATGTATTTGCGCCGCTGATCATTTTACAGATTTACTCTATGGGCATAAGAATCTATGAGCATGGAATGACAAATGAACGCTATATGGGGCTTATGCTTATTGGGTTTGAAATCGGAACAGTGATTATTTGGAAGTTATGTAAACAAAAATACGAAGTGCTTATAAAACTTCTTGCTATTATAATTGTAGTTGCTGTGTTTGTGCCTGTTGTAAATATGGAGAGTGTTTCAAATATATGGCAGAAGGCCTTTTTACAAAAATATTATCAGGCAGTTATCGATGGAAGAGATATTACGGATATTGAGTATGAGCGTATGATGGGGGCTTATAGTTATTTGGCTGATAAACCGCAGATGAAGGCCGTCACTGATAAATATAATGTCTATGAAGATCAATTTGTCTGGGCAGTGGGAGAGCATACGACTTCAACTCCTAAGTTGACCGATTATGCGACGCACTATGTTCATTGCTGTCAGATGGTGGGAGATATAGATATTAACGAATATAAGAAGTTTTCTATGTTAAATCAGGACGAGAGCTATGACAAAATTAGTTCATCAAGCAGAGCAGATAGTAAGCCGGGCGTAGATTTTTCGCAGTTTAAGTTCATAGTACGTGAAACCGGAGAAGAAATAGTGGTTGACATAAGTGATTTCGCCGAAAAATGCATGGAGTATGAGAAAGAGCACCCGAATACGGACAAGGAGATTATCAGTGCGGGAATGAAACAGTATAATCGAATTGAACTTGATGATGGCAGGATTTTGTATATTAATCATTTTGAACTGCGCTATAATGAGGGCATAAAAGACGGTAAGGACTATTTCAAGTGGTCAACCGTTAATCTGGGCGCGATGCTTCTACAAAAATAATTGAGGAATAATTTATGAAAGATTTGTTTACAATAGGTGAGGTTTCAAAACTGTTCAATACGAATATCCGGACTCTTAGATATTACGATGGCATCGGCCTTCTTAAACCGACCAAAGTTGATGAAAAGACCGGATACCGCTACTATTCGACCAAGGACTTTGAGCGTTTAAATACGATAAAATATTTACGCACTCTGGATATGTCCTTGGAAAATATTACCCGTTTTTTTGAAAATAAAGAGATTGACGTGATGGAAGAACTGCTTATAAGCCAGAAAAAGCAGATTAAAGAGCGTATAGATGAGCTTTGCAGAATACAGACTAAGATTGATAACAGGCTTGAAAGCATTGGCGGGGCAAAAAACTCTTCGCCCGGTAAGATAATTCTTAAGGAAATAGACGAAAGGAGAGCTGCTTTTCTTCGCAAGGATATAGCGATAACCGATGACCTAGAGTTGCCGATACGTGAACTTGAGCGTATGCATGATTTAGAGCCTATTATCTTTTTGGGAAAAGTCGGTGTGTCGATTGATAAAAGTAAGCTTGAAAAGAGAGAGTTTACATCTTTTTCGGGAATATTTGTTTTGGTCGAGCCATCAGATGAGAAACAATTCTCACAGGTCCATACTGATACCGCAAACGATAGCTTTATAAAAGCCGGAGAGTACCTGACCATATGCTTTCATGGCACACATACGCAGGCACCGGTGTATTATGACAAACTGCTGACTTATGCGGAAGAAAACGGATATGCGGTCTGCGGCAATTCGATAGAAATTACATTGATTGACGCAGGGCTTACAAACGAGATATCTAATTATGTTACTGAGATACAGATTCCCGTTTGTAAGTAAACGATAACAGTCTAATCGAATAAATCAGCGTATACACCGCCATAATCCCCGACACAGCCGGAGCAACACAGCCTAACATAGCAAGCGAATCCGGAAAATAGTGCTGTACCAGATATAATAGCGGCATTCTCAACGCCAACGCCCCAAAGCAGCAGCTTATCATTGTAAAAATAGTCTTGGAATACCCATTTAAAAACCCATTTAAGCAAAAAACAAAGGTAACAGCAAGATAGTCATAGCTGCATGTACGGAAAAACGGTATTCCGGCTTCTATGATGTTTTCATCAGTGGCAAATATTCTTATCATACTTGCCGGTGAAAGCTGCGCCCATGCGAAAAAGCATGCAGACATTGCAAGCGCTATGCCAAGACCTGCGGCAACGGATTTACGTATTCGCTCAGGCTTCTTGGCACCGAGATTTTGAGCGGTAATTGCTGAAAGCGCACTTGCGATCGAGGTGGCGGGAAGCATCGCAAATACGTCATATTTGCTGGCAACGCCGACTGCAGAAGCGGCATATATGCCAAGCGAATTGACTACAGCAGTCAAATATAAAAACGAAAGCCTTACCATACATTCCTGAAAGGAAATCGGTATACTGAGTTTTGCAAGTTCAAGGGCTTTGTCCTTTTCTATCCTAAAATTCTTAAGTCGGAAGGTAAATAAGAAGTTGTGTCTGTTTAAGTATACAATTGAAAACAGCATACTAAAGCCTTGTGACAGAATCGTTGCAAGAGCAGTACCGGCAACGTCCATATTAAAATATTTCACCAGCACTATATCAAGAATAATATTCATGCAGCATGCAATTGCAACGAACATCATCGGTCTTACGGAATCGCCGTAACCTCTGAGTATAGAGCCAATCGCATTATAGCCGCAGATAAAAAATATACCCAGGCTGCAAATTAGCACATATTTGTGCGCGAGGGCGAATGCCTCATTTGGTGTATGTAACAGGTTTAGTATAACGCCGGAAGAAATAAGCATTATGAATGTCAGAATAAGTGAAAAAATCATAAATATGCTTAAAGTTGTGCCAATTGATTTTTTAGCGTCTTCCGGTCTTTCCATACCGATATATTTCCCGACAAGAATTGTCCCGCCAAGTGTCATACCGGTGATGATACTGGTTATGATCTGCGTAACTTGGGTTCCGGTCGAAACTGCTGCAACACTTTCCGCGTTGCAATATTTACCTATCACCATAAGGTCTACGGCGCCGTAGAGCGCTTGAATAATATTGGCAAAAAGTAGCGGAAGCGAGAAGCGTATTAAAGTTTTTAGAATGTTGCCCTGGGTTAGGTTGTTTTTGTCAGACATTGTGGTGGTCCTTTCTGGATGGTTATTGGCTAAACGCTGGCTGTTGGAAAATAAATCGTAATAATTTAATTAATTGATTTGTTTATCATTGTGTATATTAAACCCTCTAGTTGCTGGAGAGTCAATAAATTATATTTATACATTTAACTACAAAAAAAGTGCGTTTCGTATCATCCTATTATTATTTGGAAAAAAAATTACGATATAATTGATAGAGATTTTAATTACAAATGGAATAGAAAACTTTCTGACTATAACCGCAAGTAACCTATCCACAACCAAAAATACCTCGTTCACAACATCGTTATTAAGTTTTGAATTTGCGCACCGAAATATAGGGTAAGAGGTACAAATGCGGAGCTGCTATTTAAATAAACGAACGATATTCCGGTTATTATATAGTGATTTTGCGAGTACCGCAAATTTACAAATTCAAGGAGGAATTGTATAATGGTAATTAATGGATTAGGTGGAACAAATGCACAAATGAGTCCGATTGGTTCGGCTCAGGCAAACGATCCTGTAGCAAAGGATTTGCAAAGACAGATAAACGATGCGCAAAAGCAGATGCAGGAGCTTGCTTCAAATAAAGAAATGAGCGCTGAGGATAAGATGAAGAAGCGTCAGGAACTGCAGCAAAAGGTCAGTGATTTAAATATGCAGTTAAGGCAGCACCAGATTGATAAGCGTAAGGAAAAACAGCAGGAAAAAGCTTCATCCGATGATATATTTAATCCAAACGGCAAGTCAAATCAGGCACAGGCCAAAACAGGAGCCCAGAATACAGGTCTTTCGCAATCAAGTATGGAAGCAATGATTTCTGCAGATGTTTCTGTTAAACAGGCTAATACGCAGGGCAGTGTGGCAACAAAGATGAACGATAGGGCCGGTGTACTGGAAGTTGAGATTAAACTTGATTCAGCACGCGGTAACGATGTTGGGAGCAAACAGGCGGAACTTGCAGATGTGAAGCAGAAAGCCGGGGATGCTGCAGCGGCACAGCTTGGAACCCTTGCTAAGGCAAGTGAGACTCTTAAAGAGGCTGCTAAGGCTGAGAATAATGATGCAGATACCAAGAAAGCCGGAGAAGACAGTAATAAAGCAGGTGCAGAAAACGCTGACAGTACAGCAGCTAAGTCAAGCTCGAATGTAGAAGATTCTGACAATGTAGCAGCTAAGTCAGGCATAAATGCAGAGGAGTCTGCTGACAATAAAGTTTTAAGCTCCGACGTAACCGGAAAAGAGACAAACGGCACTGCGGCAGCGATTCATTATACACCGGTAGATGTCCGCCTTTAATATATAAGAGAGGAACATAGGAATATGAACATTTCATCATTTGCTCAAAATTCATATAACAGTGGCAGCGCAAAGTCAATCTATGCCGGAAATCTGTTAATGGGACGTAAGCCTGCGCTAAAAAGCACGCAGGATAAAATGGAACGCCAGCAAAAAACGCAGAACCAGATAGATTTTTTTACAAATCAGAAGGAAAAGCTTAAAGACATGCAGTGCAGCACCATAGAGGAGATTGCCAGAAAGCTGGATATGCTTCATTCCTATGAGGAGCAGATAGCGGCTGTCAAGAAACAGTACAATAGTGAGCAAATGTTCCATGTTCTGGATGAGGCCAGGGAACTTGGCGAGAAGATTGCCGAAGCAGCAGAGAAGAGTGCACCAAAGACCGCAGAAGAAAGAAAAGAGGAAATGGTGGAAGAAGCTCTCGGCTTAGACGAAGACAAGGGTATTCTGGACGATATGCTGGATGAAGCCGATAAACTTCAAGAAGAACTTGCTGACGAAGCACTTGAAGAAATCAGCGAAACTGAACTGGATGAAATCGTTTCAGGAGAAACGGCTGTTGATGATATGTCTATAGAAGAGGAAAGCATAAAAGAAGGCATTGAAGAAGATATAGAGAAGACAACCGCTGAACATATTGCAGATGGTAATTTAGAAATGATGAAGGCTGAATCGAAGAAGTTGTATAAGTCTATAGATGTTTTGGTTTAAAGTTGTGAAATTGTTGTTGAAAGTAATGATACATGCAGTTAAAAATAGGGTGCTTGCCTTGGGAAGAGGATTGTTCCTGAGGCGGGTACTCTATTTTGTTTTAACTGCCATAAGTGCTTCCCATGGTATGATTGAATTTTATAAATAGTCTGTCCATTTTTTATGTAGTCTGGTATAATATATTGAAAAAAATTAGTGAATGTTTATATTAGTATTAATGGATGGAATAAGGACAATATAATGGATGCAAAATTATACAATCTGAATGATATGGTAAGGGTAGGCTGTAATGACTGTCAGGGGTGTTTTAGCTGTTGTCAGGGTATGGGAGAGTCTATTGTGTTGGATCCATACGATATCTGGCAATTGGAAAATAACCTGAACGTAACATTTGCAGGGCTTATGCAGGAAAAAATAGAATTGAATGTAGATAAAGGACTTATTCTGCCCAATCTGAAGATGTGCGGCCTCTCCGATACCTGTGGCTTTTTGAATGAAGACCTAAGGTGCAGCATACACAAGTTCCGTCCCGGACTTTGCAGACTGTTTCCACTGGGAAGAAAATATGAAAGTGGTGAACTGCGCTATTTTTTGCTGGAGGATGCATGTACATATTCCGTACATACCAAGGCTAAGGTGAAGAAATGGCTGGATATTACGGACGGCAGAAGATATGAGAATTTTTTAATTGCATGGCATGATTTGCGAAAAGAATTGCAGGCTGAAATAGAAAATAGCAGTGATGAAGCTATTAAGGACATCAATTTGAGATTTTTACATATTTTTTATGAAAGACAGTATTCGGCGGATGATTTTTATGGGCAGTTTGAGGAAAGGATGAAGGAATTTAAGGAATAATTTTTACTCCCGCAATAGAATTCTGTTTTGTTTATATTTCATAAGTTAGTGACTGAGGAAGTAGTTGAATAATTATATATAAATATGCGAAAAAAGGATAAAATATTATGAAAAAACGATTATGCACCTTGATTATAGTTATGAGTGTTATGTGCACGGCCTGCGGAAATAATGATAGTGCAGTGGGTGGCGGAAATGAAGTGAACGTGGCAGATACGACAGAAGAATCAAGTAAAGTAGATGCTACCGGGGAAGCAACAGATAAAAATGCAGATACAACTGAAGAAACATCGGGCAAGAACGATAGTGTTACAGAAGAAACTGATGATACCAAGAATGAGAATACTACAGAGGAAACTTCCGATAACATGAGCAATGGTGCGGAGGCCGAATACATCATCGTTAAAAATCCAAGCGAAGATTACTACTGCATAGACAGTGTTGTATCATCCGGTAATGAATCTGTTATATCCCTTGATATGCTTACCGAAGAAGCTAACGATATTACGGACACAGAAAAATGGTTTGCAGATAACGGGCTTGAAAATATTGAATTTGGTGATATTGAAGACGAAAAATACCGTTATGAACTGGATGGAGATGACGGTTACAGCATGTATATACTCCGGATTTTTGATAAAGCAAGCGGAGCGCATCTGAAAACACTTGATTTTTCAGAATATCGTTATGCGAATGAATATAAAGAATCGGATTATGATTTTATAGAACAGAGAATCTGGTGGGTACAGTCTGTAGATGATGTATTATACGTGGCAATCGGACATAATACTTATACGGAGTCGGCGCCTAAAAACGGTTACATGACAGCCATTGATTTAGAAGATGCAAGTGTTATCTGGAAAAGTGCGCCTTGCGTTACTAATGCAAGAAATTTTGCAATAATAGACGATACCATTGTTTGCGGATACGGCTTTACAAGTGAACCGGATAATCTTAATCTTTTAAGTATAACCGACGGAGAATTGGTTGAACAGATTCCGATAAAAACTATGGCAGATTATATTATTTGCAAGGGTGATACGCTTTATGTAAGGACATATAATACAAATTATACTTTTAAGATTGGTAAAGAGGGTTAAGGTCAAGAAACACAACGGATATTTAGAATAAATTAAGTAGCATCGACATAAAATTTTAATGGAAAGATCTATTGACTTTCCTCTTTGTGATTGCTAAAATGAAAGCACAAAGAAAGTTTACCACTGACCGATATGTGGTATATAAATGGTCGGGTTGAAAGTTTACCGCTGACCAATATGCGGTATATAAATGGTTGGGTCGAAAGTATAGTCCTTTGCCGCAAGGTGGAGGACTTTTTCCATAGTAAGGATGGATCTAATGAAGAAAACAGGATTTTATATTATTAAGGACAAGTTTTTTGAGGATATGTCTGATCCATACCTCAAAGGAAATAAGGCAGGAAATAGACCACACTATTATTGCTTTGAAGATACAAGTACAGGGATTAGTTGGATGATAGTAGGCAGAGTGCGTTTCTGATACAGGATATGTTTCCAATAACAGATAAGTACATAGAACGGGAATATACAATAGCCGGAAATCATCTGATGCTGACAAGTGAGCATACAGCTAAAGAAATTGAGCAGAAGGCAAGGAAAGTTATGGGCATGCTTAAGCGTGGTGTGAAATTTACTCCAACGCAGCCAAATGTTATAAATATATTAGAAAAGTTGAGGCAGGGGAAGTAGATTTCTTTTTAGCTCTACTAATATGTTATAATTATACGAGGAGAATATAATATGAAAATAGGAATTCTAGGCGCAGGAAATATAGCAAGAAAACTTGCATATACAATGTCACAGCTTAAAGAAGCAGAATGTTATGCAGTTGCATCAAGAAGTTTAGAGAACGCGCAACATTTTGCATCAGAATACGGATTTGAAAAAGCATACGGCTCATATGAGGAGATGCTTGCGGATAAGAATGTAGAGCTGGTATATATAGCAACTCCTCATTCGCATCATTACAGCCATATGAAATTGTGCATAGAAGCAGGAAAACATGTGTTATGTGAAAAAGCGTTTACTGTAAACGAAAAACAGGCAAGAGAAATCTTTCGCTTAGCTAAAGAAAAAGATGTACTTGTGACAGAAGCCATATGGACAAGATATATGCCATCAAGGAAGATTATCAATGATCTGCTCACAGAAGGAATAATCGGCGAAGTAAAGACACTTACGGCCAATCTGGACTATAAAATTTTTGACAAAGAGCGTATTATCAGACCGGAGCTGGCCGGAGGGGCGCTATTGGATGTTGGCGTGTATACGATTAATTTTGCGCTTATGCATTTTGGAAATAAGATAGCGAAGAAACATTCCGTTGTGCATATGACAGGTACAGGAGTAGACGGACAGAACGTTATTACCTTATCATATGAGGATGGACGTATGGCGCTTCTTACATCAGGAATATACGGCATTTCTGACAGACAGGGGATTTTTTACGGTTCTAAAGGATATATGGTAGTTGATAATATAAATGATCCGACGGCAGTTAATATATATGATGAGGATCATGAATTAATAAAGACCGTTGCCATGCCGGAACAGATAAACGGATATGAATATGAAATTATTGAAACAATAGATTGCATTAAAAAGGTAATGAGAGAGTGTCCGTCTATGACGCATGAGGATACTTTGGAAGTAATGCGGATAATGGATGAACTAAGGAGCGAGTGGGGCGTTCGCTATCCGGAAGAGATTGAATGAAAATATGAGTGTGATCATAACTGCTGTTTGAAATAGCAAATTAAATAAAAATTTTCAAAAGGAACATTGAATTATGGAAAGTAAGAATAAACAAAAGACTATCAAACAAAAAATCATATCGAACGTAATGACAACCTCAATCCTGTTGGGAGCATTGCTGATTGCATTGATGGTTATCAGTAATATCATATCCACAAGGCATATTCTGCTTGATAATATGCAGATGATGGTCAAAATTGCGTCACAGGATATCAGTGCGAACCTTCATCTTTTGGCAGACCGGATAGCGAATTTGTCCTTGGAGGAGGTTCTGACAGACGAGAACGCGGATATCGCGGCAAAACAGAATATTCTGGAATAGCGGGAGAGCCGCATCGAATTTGTCTGGCTTGCTGTTTATGATGAAAACGGTACGAAGTTATTTGGGGATGAAACAGCGCCGCAATCTGCAGTGGATCGCAAGCAGTATCAGGCGATGATGCAGACAAATAACATTGCTATTGAAATACCTGTGTATGAGAACGGGATCTGGCAGATGGAGGTAGGCGGACCTCTTAAAAAAGATGGAGAAGTCTGTGCTTATCTGATTGGAAGTTATAAGTACGATATTTTAAATGATGTGCTTGGAAATATGAATGTCGGGGCAAACGGAAGTGCGTACATATTGGACGCGGACGGAGTGATCATTGCGGACAGACAGACCGAGAACATGGAAGCGCATAGTAATGTCTATGATTTATACGGTTCAAGATGGAATAATAAAATATTTGATGCAATGTTGAGGTTTGAAACAGGGGCTGGCGGCACCATGATACATCATGCATACCATTATGTAGCCTATTCCCCTGTAGCAGGAACAAACTGGACGATGGTTATTGATGCTCCTTATTCCGATTATCTGGGTATCATTGTAGTGACAACGATTGTCTGTATCATATTATGCGTTTTGCTGGTAATGTGGGCAATATCCTATAGCGGGAAAATGAGTGAGAAAATTTCAGGTTCTCTGGCGCTTGCCACCAGTAGAATGTCTTCTTTGGCGGAGGGAAATTTAACGGAACCTGTTGAGATCGCCCAGACCGGTGACGAAGCGCAGGTTATGACAGAGACTTTGGAGAAAACGGTTATCAATATAGGCCATTACATAGAGGCGTTAGGGGACTGTTTGGAATATCTGTCGCATGGTGATTACGCAAGGGAAGTACCAGATAATTTTGCCGGCGATTTCGTGGTAATGAGGGAGGCGTTGGAGCGGATTACGGATTCCTTAAATCTTTCCATGCGTAAGATTCAAGCTACCTCGGAGGCAATTAACATGAATTCTTCGGAAGTGTCAGATTATGCGAAACGCTTATACGACGGTTCCAAAGAGCAGGAAAGGACGCTTAATCAGTTAAGCGGCAGCGTCGATATTATTGTTGACCGTATTGGTCAAATAGATGAAAGCGCTTCCAATGTAAAGCGTTTTGCCCAAGGTGCGCAGGAAAAGGTAGATCAGGGAAAATCGCAGATGGACAGTATGATGACGGATATGGAAAATATTTATTCCAGTATGCAGGAAATTATCAATATAAGCCGTATGATTGCCGATATATCTGAGGAAACAAGCCTATTGTCTTTAAATGCATCGATTGAGGCGGCACGAGCCGGAGAAGCAGGAAGGGGATTTGGCGTCGTGGCTCAGCAGATCGGAAAGCTGGCAGAACAGACCGCTCAGGCCCTGCAGCAAACAGAAGATATGATATCCCAGGCAAATGCGTCCATTGATACAGGTATGAAAACGGCGCGGCAAACGGAGGAATCTTTTAGGGAAATTTACGAGGTTACCAAAGAATTCCACGGTGTTTCTAACCAGATTGAAGCAATTGCAAGAGAACAGCATGAGGCAATTGATCAAGTGACCGAGGAGATACAAAGGGTATTGGAAGTGGCAGGAGCCAATCAGGAGTTATCGGAGAAGGCGGATGAAACAGCCGCCAGGTCCTTACAGCAGGCGCAGGAATTGGAACAGGTAGTGGAAGCAGTTACATTGAGGGAGGAAAGAGCATGAGAAAAAAATTGATATACGTGGTGGCTGTAAGTCTGAGCTTGAGTTTGTTTCTATTTTTAGGCGGCTGCGGCTCAGGTAAGATGAAAGACGGATACTATACGGCAGAAATGTCTGATTTTTCTTATGGATGGAAAGAATATGTGTGTATCTATGTGAAAAATGATCAAATTATTTCAGTGGAATTCAATGCAAAAGATGAGAATGGTTTTATCAAAGCCTGGGATAATGAATACATGCGGAATATGATGACAACATCGGAGACTGGAATGTATCCAAACAAGTATGCCAGAGAGTACGCACAGCAGTTGATGGACGGGCAGAAGGAAACGCAGGTAGATGCGATATCAGGAGCAAGCCAGTCAGGGGGTAATTTTAAGAAATTGACAGTTGCAGTTATTGCTCAGGCACAAAAAGGAGATTCCTCGGCGGCGATCGTGCCTTCGGGAGAATAATATTAAATTGACAGGACATTATATTTTCGTTAATATCAACATATTTCTCAGGATTTTTATTATTTAAATTTAAGTTGTGTGAAAGGAGATAAACTCATAATGTCAAAAAACAATCTTAAAAAAACAGTTGCTATTTTAACGCTCATTCCCATTATGCTGACAAGCTTTGCCTGCGGAAAAAATGATGCATCATCAAATGGCACAGACAGCAGCGCTGATACAGCCCAAACCATCGAAGGAGATTTACAGGATATTATGGCCGATATATATTCTGGCTTAGAAGGCCTTGACGCCGAAGCCAAAGAAGCCATNGAAGGCTATATTTGNGACACTCTGACAGAGGAAAATGAGCAGGCAATGCTTGGAACCNCGGACATAGANTATATAGAAGGTGTATNTTCCGTNCCCATGATNTCCTCAATNGCTTATCAATGCGTGCTTTTNCGTGTAAATNCTGANGATATTGANACTGTAAAGCANCAGTTAAAAGANAATNCNGANNTNAANAAATGGGTTTGNGTNAGTGCAGAAACNATGTTNGTTGAAAATGTNGGNGANCTNGTNTTATTTATNATGAGNAGNAAAGACGTTGCATATGCNGTAAGCACCTCTTTTCAATCANTACAATAATTAGNNATTTNNAAAACTCAATATTAATAANTANTCAGGACTTAGACAATATAAACAAAAACGGGGCGACCTTCGCTCCCGCGGTTCGAGCNCCGTTTTTGTTTATATTGTNTAAGTCCGNNNCNTATAACNTCAGTTTGCAAATNCCTGNCTAAAATAATTGCAAAAGTAATTAACAAATCCTCANTTTTGTGATAAAATCAAGCTAATNAGTGAATGGAGGAAGCCGTCTTATGAGCAAGGATAAATATGTAGCATATGTTTCTACTTATACGAATGGGAATAAAGATAAATACGGCATAAGAATTTATGACGTTGANATAGAAAAAGGTCGCATGGAAGAGAAGGGTCATGTAAAGATTACTAATTCTTCATATATTNCTATTTCGCATAATCAGAAGTTTTTATATGCCATAACAGATTTCGGGGCAGAAGCATACAGTATTCTTCCNAACGGGGATTTGGAAGTAGTTAANGAGGGCAGNATTAACGGAATGAGAGGCTGTTATCTTTCTACNGANTATGAAGATAAATANCTGTTTGTNGGCGGCTATCANGANGGTAAAATTACGGTACTGCGTTTNCGNGAAGACGGCGGAATAGGCGAGATTACCGATGAAATATATCATAAGGGTTTAGGAAGTATAGCAGAACGTAATTTCAGACCGCATATNAANTGTGTCAAAATGACCAGNGATAATAAGTATTTGTGTGCTGCGGACNTGGGGATGGACCATATCAATGTATATAGGGTAGACCATATGAATGGAAAGCTCAGGCAGATAGATATTATCCGCAGNGAGCAGGAATCNGCGCCAAGGCATTTGAAATTTTCNCAGGATGGCAGATANCTTTATATTGTACATGAATTAAAGAATTATATTGANGTATATACTTATCAGGAAATNAACGGAAANCCTGAATTTGAGAAGATNCAGACTATTTCTACGCTCAATAATTANCATGCCGGCGGTTCGGCAGCAAGNGCACTTAANATTTCGGNGGATTTTAANTATCTGGTGAGNTCTAATGCAGGNGATAACAGNGCGGTNCTTTACAAAATAGACCAGACAGACGGCAAACTTACGAAGATNTTGTGTCTGCCCATAAGCGGAGATTATCCTAAGGATGCNAATCTTTTCCCGGATAACAGACATCTTGTTTCNTTAAACCATGAAACTAATACAATGACATTTTTTAAGGTTGATCTGGAAAAAGGGCTGCTTATCATGAANGGAAAAGAAATTAAGGTTCCGCAGCCGAATTGCATTATTTTTCATAAACTCGNGAAATAACATCAGTTATTTTTNGCACTTGTCATAAATATAATCCCCTTCACATACATTTTAGTAAGTATGGAAGGGGTATTTTTATGGATATTAATAACAGAAATGAATATGCAGTATACAAGGACATACAGGATAGAACAGGCGGAGAGATTTACATAGGGGTTGTAGGCCCTGTAAGNACCGGAAAATCAACTTTTATCAAAAGATTNATGGATTTACTTGTTCTGCCCTATATGGAAAANGANCATGAAAAGGAAAGNGCTAAGGATGAATTACCGCAGAGCGCNGGCGGNAAAACCATTACAACGACGGAACCGAANTTTATTCCNAAAGAAGCTGCNCAGATTAAATTAGGCGCTGATATAAATGTNAAAGTCAGGCTTATAGACTGNGTNGGNTATATGGTAGAAGGNGCTTCCGGNCATATGGAAGAGGATGTGGANCGGTTNGTCAAAACACCTTGGTCNACNGAAGANATTCCTTTTACCAAGGCTGCNGAAATNGGAACCCGNAAGGTNATTAAAGANCATTCCACAATCGGGNTTGTNATAACCTGTGACGGAAGTTTTGGNGANCTTCCCCGNAGTAATTTNNTAGAAGCNGAAGAGCGNACCATAAGGGAACTTCANGAAATACATAAACCGTTTCTGGTNCTTTTAAATTCNGCAAANCCNTATGCGGAGGAAACCAGACAGTTNGCNGANGAGATNCATGATAAGTATCAGGTGACTGTTATGCCGGTAAACTGNGAGCAGCTTAANCAGGAAGACATTAACCGCATTATGGAGAACGTTTTATACGAATTTCCGCTCACCATGATAGAATTTTATATGCCTAAATGGGTTGAGATGCTTGCATATGACCATAAGATGAAGCAGGATATTATCTGCCAGATTAAAAAGTTAATGGGCGAGCTGACCAACGTCAGGGATATAACCAAGGCGAACTTTAACTTAGAGAGCGAGTATATTAAAAAGTGCAAGTTAGACGGCGTTAACATGTCCGAAGGTAGCGTTAAAATTATACTTGATCCGGATGACAGCTACTATTATGAGATGATAAGCGATTTGGTGGGCGAAGCCATTACAAGTGAATACCAGATGTTAACCACGCTAAAAGAGATGGCAAAGATGAAAAGGGAGTATACCAAGGTACTTCATGCGATGGAAGCTGTTCGTTATAAAGGATACGGTGTAGTTATGCCGGATAAAGAGGAAATTGTGCTTGAAAAGCCAGAGGTAATCAAACAAGGAAACAAGTTTGGAGTTAAAATTAAGGCCGAAAGTCCAAGCATACATATGATTAAGGCGAGTATTGAAACGGAAATCTCACCTATAGTCGGGACGGAACAGCAGGCTAAAGACCTTATTGAGTATATTTCTGACACCGGAACGAGCGATGAGGGTATTTGGGAGACAAATATATTCGGAAAAACGATAGAACAACTGGTAAATGACGGTATTTCAGGCAAAATTGCCATGATAAATGAGGAGAGCCAGATTAAATTGCAGGAAACTATGCAAAAAATTGTGAACGATAGTAACGGCGGAATGGTGTGTATTATCATTTGATAACATGTGTAATGATAAAGTAACAGGTATAATGGCGGAATTATATTTGCGATAACACGTGTAATTAATTGGAAAGAAAGGGATATCTTGTAAGATATCTCTTTTTTATTATTTGGGAATATGTTATATTATTTAATAATATTACTTAGGGGGTAGCCACGATGAATAAAGTATATGAGAAGTTATTAAAATGTTATGATTGTTATAAGCAAAAGATAGATTTCAAACCTGATGTAGCCGTTGTTCTTGGCTCGGGACTTGGAAACTTTGCCAAGGCGGTAGATGTGGTATCGGAACTTCCATACTCTGAAATAGAGGGCTTTCCGGTTTCTACGGTGCCCGGACATGCAGGCAAATTTATTTTCGGTTATATTGATAAAGTTGCAGTCGTGCTTATGCAGGGCAGGGTACATTATTATGAAGGATACCCGATCACTGACGTAGTGCTTCCGACAAGACTTATGAAGATGATGGGGGCTAAAATCTTATTTTTGACGAATGCATCAGGTGGAATTGATCCGAAATTCCATGCGGGCAGCCTTATGCTTATCAAAGATCACATTTCCTGCTTCGCACCCAATCCGCTTATTGGGGAAAATATTGATGAATTGGGTACCAGATTCCCGGATATGAGCCATGTCTATGATGAAGATTTGCAGGAGATTATTAAAAATACTGCGAAGCAAAATGATATAGAGTTATTTGAAGGCGTCTATGCACAGCTTACAGGCCCTTCTTTTGAATCCCCGGCGGAAATTAGAATGTTACAGACGCTTGGAGCTAATGCAGTCGGAATGAGTACGGTTGTAGAGGCGATTGCGGCTAATCATATGGGAATGAAGATTTGCGGAGTTTCGTGTGTCAGCAATCTTGCAGCGGGTATGAACAGTGCGCCGCTCACACATGAAGAGGTGCAGGAGGCGGCTAATGCGGTGGCACCGAAGTTTGAGATGCTGCTTAAGGAGTCGATTAAGGAATTTAAAAAGTTTTGTTAAGGTTGGGGTAATGTTGGGGTGATATAGTGGTTGGTGAGTGAAGGGGATAGGTTGTGGAGGCAAATTGGCCGGGTATATGTGGCTGCGGCGGTGGTCGGGCTGTGTATAATAAGCTGTGTCTGTGTGGCTGTTCGGAAATAAGGAATTCTAAACATTCCTATTTGAGGCTGTGGCGACGGACGCAAGCGGGGCAAATTCGCCATCCATGGCTCAGTTGCCCCTTTTCGGAACATCGTGTTCCGAAATTGCTGCACACTTAATAGGAATGTTAAGAATTACTAATTTCCTGCCAGATACACAGCCCCAGCTTATTATACACAGCCCGACCAACCGTCGCAGCCACATATACCCGGCGATTTGCCATAGTAGTCACCATGGGCTTGTGGAGGGTTGAAGTGCATTATGGGGAGAGCGTGGCTGTGGATAGCTGGAGGTTGTGAATATCATAATAGGGGGCTTGAATATGCCTGATAAAAATACTATTGAATCATTGATAGAAAAAGCCTTAGATGCTAGAACGTTTTCATATTCACCATATTCCGAATACCAAGTAGGAGCGGCGCTTTTGGCGGGGGATGGGACGGTGTATATGGGGTGTAATATTGAGAATGCGGCGTATTCACCGACTAACTGTGCGGAGAGGACGGCTTTTTTTAAGGCGGTTAGTGAAGGTAAGATAGAGTTTCGGGCTATTGCGATTGTTGGAGGGGCTAAAGGTAAGGAGATTACTAAGTATGCGTATCCTTGTGGGGTGTGCAGGCAGGTTATGATGGAATTTTGTCGGCCGGATGATTTCTATATCATTGTAGCCAAGTCAGCTACAGAGTATGACGTAAAGACCTTAGAAGAACTGTTACCTGATGGATTTGGTGCTGCAAATTTATAGATATTAGATTGTCGACCTTTATTCCGCGATACCCAGAACTTAGACAATATAAATAAAAACGGGGCGACCTTCGCTCCCGCGGTTCGAGCCCCGTTTTTATTTATATTGCCTAAGTTCGTTACTCCGGATAAATACTTGGCAATCCCAATTCGTAGAAAGGATATACCACAATGAATATAAGACTATACAACGCAAAAATACTCACTATGAAAGACGCTCAAATCACCGAAGGCGAAATCTGGGTTCAGAACGAACGTATTCTTTATGTGGGCGACGGGAAGCAAACTGATGAGGTTTACCAGAAACTTGAACTTAAGAGTATCGTATGGGATAGGGAAATAGACTGCATGGGCAATTTGTTGATGCCGGGATTTAAGAATGCGCATACGCATTCGGGAATGACGGTTTTGCGTTCATATGCAGACGATATGCCGCTTGGCGACTGGCTTAATAAGCAGGTGTTTCCGGTTGAGGCGAAAATGGATGGTGAGATGATTTATTATTTGACTAAGCTGGCTGTTTTAGAGTATCTGACAAGCGGAATTACAGCAATTTTTGATATGTATCTGACTCCTGAGACAATAGCGGATGCCTGCATAGATATGGGGATGCGTTGTGTACAGGTTGGTGCAGTGAACAATTTCAGCCAGTCGGTGGAGATGGTAGATACCATGTTTAAAACTTTAAACGATAAACATCCGCTGATTAGCTATATCCTTGGTTTTCATGCAGAATATACATGTTCTAAGGAGCTTTTACAGGATATTGCCGGTTTGGCGGATAAGTATAAGGCTCCGGTATATACTCATATTTCAGAGACTGCGTCGGAAGTGGAGGAGTGTAAGAAGCGCTATGGAATTACACCGCCGGTTTTCCTGGATTCGCTTGGTTTGTTTAATTATGGCGGAGGCGGTTATCATTGTGTACACATGGACGAGGCTGATATAGATTTATTTCAGAAAAAAGGATTGAGTGTCGTAACAAATCCTGCGTCCAATATGAAACTTGCAAGCGGAATAGCGCCTATAGCGCAGTATTTGGAGAGAGGAATCAATGTGGCAATAGGAACTGACGGACCGGCTAGCAACAATTGTCTGGATATGTTCCGCGAGATGTTTCTGGTAACAGGGCTTGCTAAGTTAAAAGAACAGGATGCTGCGGCGGTAGATGCGTGGGAAGTGTTAAAGATGGCAACTGTGAATGGATCTAAGGCAATGTATCTTCCGGATACTGATGTTCTTGCAGAAGGTAAACTTGCAGATATAATAATGATTGATCTACACCAGCCCAATATGCAGCCAATTAACAATATCCCTAAAAATATTGTCTACAGCGCAAGTAAGCAGAATGTTAAAATGACAATGATAAACGGACAGATTCTCTATGAAAACGGAAAATTTGCTGATTTCATTGATGTGGATGGTATTTATGCAAAGGCAAATGAAATAAAGGAAAAAATCTGTTAGGAAAAAGGACATAAGCATCATGGAATATCTGGTTTTTACAATAGCTATATTTGCTGCTATTGTGCTCATTATGTTTAAAGGCTATCTGGATAGCAAGAATGATCAGAAAAAGTTTATAAAAAGTCTGTATGAGCAGTATGGTGCCGCAATAGAACGGCAATATAAGCCTGCGGAGCTTGAAGAGCATATAGCAATGTATTATAAAAAGCATAAAGAGCCGCATCAGATTGATGATATAACATGGAATGATCTGAATCTTGACGAAGTATACAAGAAAATGAATTATTCCCACAGTATGGCCGGGGACGAATATTTATATTACAGACTTCGTACGCCGATACAGGATAAAGAAGATTTGGACAAGTTTGAGAGACATGTGTTATTTTTTGTGCAGCACGAAAATGAAAGAGTAGAGCTTCAAGTGCTATTTTCCAAACTTGGAAGAATGGGGAAATATTCATTGTATGAGTATTTGGAATATCTGGAGACTTTGGGAGAGCGGAACAGTGTCAAATATTATCTTGCCATACTGGCGGTAATCATAAGCCTTGGGATTATGTTTTTTTCGGTACCGGTGGGTATCTGTTTATTGCTAGTCGTTCTTTGCCGTAATATGATCAATTATTATAAAGAGAAAAAAGAAATAGATCCATATATTACCAGTTTCCGTTACATTTCCAGACTTATAGATGCGGCGCAGATGATAGCGAAGCAGCCTGTAGATGAGATAGCGGATGAAAGAGAGGAACTTCTTTCATGCTATAAGGCAATGGGAAGCTTTAAGCGCAATTCTTTTATTGTATTCTCCTCCTCAGGCGGCACTGGAATGTCTGCCAGCAGTAATATTTTGGATATGATCATGGATTATTTACGGATGATTTTCTATTTGGATCTGATCAAATTTAACCAGATGCTTGGAATGGTGCGTAAACATATCTCGGAAATAGACAAGGCAGTTACGCTCATAGGCATGATCGAGAGCGCAATAGTGGTAGGCGAATACCGTGCAAGCCTAGGAGAAGAGTATTGTATTCCTGAATTTATTTCAGATAAAGAAAATGAATCTTGCTCCCTCAGTATAGAAAAACTATATCACCCGTTATTAAATGAACCTGTAAAAAATGATATAGAGGTAAATAAAGGAGTCCTTTTAACAGGCTCTAATGCGTCCGGCAAGTCAACTTTTCTGCGTGCGGTTGCACTTAATGCTATTCTGGCGCAGACCATACACACTTGTACTGCGGATTCATATCAGGGAAGTGTGTTTAGAATCTATTCGTCCATGTCGCTTAAGGATGATCTGGTGAGCGGAGACAGCTATTACATGGCTGAGGTCAAGTCTATACGAAGAATATTGAACGAAGTTCAGGACGCAAAAAAAGATAAAAAACAAGTGTTATGTTTCGTTGACGAAGTCCTCAGGGGAACAAACACAGTTGAGAGAATTGCAGCCTCTACCCAGATTCTTAAAGCCCTTGCCATAACAAATGTTATGTGCTTTGCCGCAACACACGATCTGGAACTTACCATGCTTCTAAAAGATGTATATGACAACTATCATTTTGAAGAAGAAATCGTAGAAGACGACATCTTCTTTCCCTACAGAATACAAAAGGGACCTGCCGTTTCCAGAAATGCTATAGCGCTTCTTAAAGTACTCGGATATGATAAAGATATTGTAAGCGAGGCGGAAACGTCGGCGGAACATTTCCTTGCGACAGGCAAATGGGATGTTAAATAACAAGAAAGGATCACCATAATGCAAGTAACAATCTATACAGACGGCGCCGCCCGCGGCAACCCCGAAGGCCCCGGCGGATACGGCACAATTTTACAATACATCGATTCTAAGGGCAAACTGCACGAAAGGGAATACTCCGCAGGCTATAAGAAAACAACCAACAACCGCATGGAATTGATGGCGGTAATCGTAGGCTTAGAGGCATTAACCAAACCCTGCGATGTAACGCTTATATCCGATTCTAAATATGTAACAGATGCCTTTAACCAGAACTGGATAGACGGATGGCTAAAGAAAAATTGGAAGACTGCAGGCGGCAAACCCGTCAAAAACATTGACTTATGGCAGCGACTCTTAAAGGCAAAGCAGCCACATAACCTGACTTTTGTATGGGTAAAGGGGCATGATGGGCATCCGGAAAATGAAAGATGCGACGTGCTTGCAACAACTGCGGCAGATGGTATGAACTTACTTGACGATACGGTCGGATTAGTGGTATAATGTGGCAAAGAATTATGGAATTACGGAAGGGATGAAGCGGTATGAATAATCTTATTTTATTTTTAAATTCATTTTTATCATATTTATTAGTGTTTGTTTTGATTGTGGTTCTTGTAATAATAGCATGTGTTATTGGCGCGAAATGGCGTAAAAGTAAAGATTTAAAGAATGGGCAGATCGCAGAGACGGAAGGCGATGCTGTTAAGCAGTAGATATTTGCATATTTTGGAGTTGGTCATAAGACCAACTCTTTTTTCGGTTTATCAAGTTTATGAAATGAAGAAAGTGGGTGCTTTATGCCTAAATCATCGAATCAAAAACTTAAGTTATTATACATTTTGAAAATACTTTCGCAGCAGACCGATGCAGATCACCTGATCAGTGTCAAACAGCTTATTGAGGAACTGGAGAAATACGAGATCAAGGCGGAACGCAAGAGCATTTATGATGACATAAATCAGTTAATTGATTTTGGTTACGATATAATTTCGGTTAAATCTAAGGTGAACGGCGGTTATTATCTGGCGAGCAGGGAGTTTGAGCTTGCGGAATTAAAACTTCTTGTGGAGGTTGTACAGTCTTCTAAGTTTATTACGCTCAAAAAGTCCAGGGAACTTATTGCTAAAATAGAGACGCTTGCATCCAAATCCGAGGCCAAACAGCTGCAAAGGCAGGTCTATGTGGCAAACCGTATCAAGACGGCGAATGAAAGTATTTATTATATTGTGGATGATATACACAGGGCAGTCCAGAATAACGAGCAGATTTCCTTTAAATATCTGGAATGGAATCTGGAAAAAGAGCTTGTCCCCCGTCACGACGGCAGGGAATATATCGTCAGTCCATGGGCGCTTACCTGCAAGGATGATAATTATTATTTAATTGCCCATGATATAAATGAGAATAAGATTAAGCATTTCAGGGTTGATAAAATGGGCAGCATCAAGGTGCTGACAGGTGTTAAACGTGAGGGCAGCGCCTTATTTGACAGTTTCGATATCGCGGATTATGCGAATAAGACCTTCAGTATGTATGGAGGCAAAGAAGAAACGGTAACCCTTCTTATGGAAAATAACCTGATTGGAGTGGTGATGGACAGGTTTGGAAAGGACGTCACGATCAGGCAAAGGGATGAAGACCATTTTTCCGTTCGCGCAACGGTGGCGGTCAGCGGTCAATTTTTCGGTTGGCTCACAGGCATTGGGAACGGCGCAAAAATTATAGCTCCGCAGGAGGTTGTAGAGCAGTATAAAGAACATTTGCAGGAAATTATGCAAAATTACGGTTCAGAATAATGAGCATAGACACTTTAAATAAAAACGGTACATTATAGAAAGGACAAACTAAGATGGAATTACAACTCGCATCCAGAATGAAAGAATATGAAGAAGGCATTTTTCAACTTTTAAACGAAAAGAAACTTGCAATAGAGGCAAATGGCAGAAAGGTTTATAATTTATCGGTGGGCACGCCGGATTTTAAGCCTGCGGAGCATATTATGAAGGCTGTTGCAGATGCAGCTTCTAAACCGGAGAATTACAGATACTCCTTAACAGAGCTTCCTGAGCTTGTGGAGGCAGTTCAGTCAAGATATAAGAACAGATATGGTGTCGAGCTTGAAAAGGATGAAATAATGTCTGTATACGGCTCACAGGAGGGAATTGCCCATATCTGTATGACGCTTTGTGACGTAGGAGATATAGTGCTTGTTCCGAACCCCGGCTACCCGATTTTCAGTATAGGACCTTCGCTTGCAGGTGCAGAGGTAAGGTGCTATGAACTGACTGAGGAGAATAACTATCTTCCCGATTTAGAGCATATGGATAAGGAACTTTTAAAAAGAACTAAATGCATGATCGTGTCTTATCCTCTAAACCCAATCTGTAAGACTGCGCCCTGGGAATTTTACGAAAAGCTTATTCCATGGGCGATGGAGAATGAGATTATTATAATTCATGATAATGCGTATTCTGATATCATTTATGATGGAAGAGAGGGAAAATCCATTTTAGCAGTTCCGCAGGCTAAGGAAATTGCGGTAGAGTTTTATTCCCTATCCAAGTCCTATAATTATACCGGAGCCAGAATGAGCTTTTTAGTTGGGAACGCTAAGATTGTTGAGGCTTTTAACAGATTTAGGTCGCAAATTGACTACGGAACTTTCCTGCCTGTACAATACGGCGCAGTTGCTGCTTTAAACGGGCCGGATGATAAGGTGAAAGAACAGTGCAGTGAATACCAGAAAAGAAGAGATGCTCTTTGTGGCGGTCTTCGCGAAATCGGTTGGCCGGTTGAGGACAGCGAAGGGACCATGTTTGCATGGGCTAAGATTCCGGAAGGTTTTGATGATGATGTGGATTTTGTTATGGAGCTTATGGAGCGCACCGGCATGGTATGTACGCCGGGAAGCAGTTTCGGTTCTCTCGGAAAGGGATACGTGCGTTTTGCGCTGGTTCTCCCGGTAGATGAGATCAAAGAAGCGGTAGAGTCTATCCGCAGTTCTGGAATTTTACAAAAATAGTAATAAAAACAGGCATGTATTTTTGTCTAAAATTCTTTTCAGATGAAGATTGACACAATGGCACTATTATCATATACTATTTCTAAACCACAAAATATAGTAATATTATGTAAACAATAAGCTAGATTTTGTGCACAGCGTTTGTTGAAATGCAGAAAATACGAATGTTGTATATTTTCAAATATGATAAGGGGTAGAGAGTATATGAGCAGTATTTTGGAGCCATTGGGTACGTCGGATGAGAATTATGGAAAAGAGTACATGCCTGCAAAACAGGTAAATGTTATTAAGAAGGACGGCAGCTTAGAGGCATTTAATGTCCAGAAAGTAATTGATGCTGTCGGGAAAAGTGCATACCGCGCCCTGACTAAATTTACCGAAGAAGAAAAACGACATATCTGCCAGACTGTAGTTGACAGGGTAAACGAGCTTGGCGAAGATAAGATTCCGATTCAGATAATGCACAATATAGTCGAGAGTGCACTGGAGGATGTTAAGCCTATTGTTGCTAAAAGCTATCGCGATTACCGCAACTACAAACAGGATTTTGTACGGATGATGGATGACGTGTATAAGAAGAGCCAGTCCATTATGTACATCGGTGACAAGGAGAATGCTAATACGGACAGCGCCCTTGTATCTACAAAGAGAAGTCTTATTTTTAACCAATTCAACAAAGAATTATATCAGAAATTCTTTATGACAACCGAGGAGATTCAGGCATGTCGTGACGGATATCTCTATGTTCATGATATGTCGGCAAGAAGGGATACCATGAATTGCTGCCTTTTTAATGTTGCTAATGTGCTTCAAGGCGGTTTCGAAATGGGAAATATCTGGTACAACGAGCCTAAGACGTTAGATGTTGCATTTGATGTTATAGGCGATATCGTTCTTAGTGCAGCAAGCCAGCAGTATGGCGGCTTTACGGTACCGGAAGTGGATAAAATTCTGGAACCTTATGCCGAGAAAACCTATAGGAAAAGTCTGAAAAAGTATGCACATCTTGGCGTTAATAAAGAAACCGCTGAAAAAGAAGCGCTTGCCGATGTTGAAAGAGAATTTGAGCAAGGCTTCCAAGGCTGGGAATATAAATTTAATACTGTAGCAAGCAGCCGCGGGGATTATCCGTTCATTACCGTTACGGCAGGAATCGGAACCGGAAGGTTTGCTAAGATGGCAACAATTATTATGTTAAATGTACGAAGAAAAGGACAGGGCAAGAAAGAATGTAAGAAACCTGTACTTTTCCCTAAAATCGTATTTCTATATGATGAGAATCTGCATGGAGAGGGCAAGGAATTAGAAGACGTATTTGAGGCCGGAGTACGCTGTTCCGCCAAGACCATGTATCCGGACTGGTTAAGCCTTACCGGAAAAGGTTATATTGCAAGTATGTACAAGCAGTACGGAAAAGTTATTTCACCTATGGGATGCAGGGCATTTTTATCGCCTTGGTATGAAAGAGGCGGTATGCATCCAGCGGATGAAAATGATACCCCTGTTTTCGTAGGAAGATTTAATATCGGAGTGGTTTCATTGCATTTGCCTATGATTCTTGCCAAGGCGCGTCAGGAGGGCAAGGATTTTTACGAGGTGTTAGACTATTATCTTAATTTGATCAGACAGCTTCACATCCGTACATATGCTTATCTTGGGGAAATGCGGGCGTCCACCAATCCTCTTGCATATTGCGAGGGCGGTTTCCTTGGTGGAAATTTGCAGCTTCACGATAAGATTAAGCCCATATTAAAGACGGCTACGGCAAGCTTTGGCATTACGGCATTTAATGAGCTTCAGGAATTATATAACGGTAAATCACTTGTCGAGGATGGGCAATTTGCTTTAGAAGTATTAGAGCATATCAATGAGAAAATAAACGAATTTAAAGAGACTGACGGACATCTGTATGCAATATACGGAACTCCTGCGGAGAATTTATGCGGATTACAGGTAAAGCAGTTTCGTGCAAAATACGGTATCGTGGAAGGTGTATCCGACAGGGAATATGTCTCAAACAGTTTCCATTGCCATGTAACGGAGGACATTACGCCTATTGAAAAGCAGGATTTGGAATATCGTTTCTGGGAGCTTGCAAACGGCGGCAAAATCCAATATGTGAAATATCCGATTGATTACAATATCGGAGCCATTAAAACTTTAATCAGACGAGCTATGGATATGGGCTTTTATGAGGGAGTAAATTTATCCCTTGCTTACTGCGACGATTGCGGACACCAGGAACTTGAGATGGATGTGTGTCCGGTCTGCGGAAGCCGTAATCTTACCAAAATCGACAGAATGAACGGCTATCTGGCATATTCGAGAGTGCATGGCGATACCAGATTAAGCGATGCTAAGATGGCGGAGATTGCGGAGCGGAAGAGTATGTAGAATGCGAAGAGATTTTCTAAGGCATCTGAAATACGATGCCTAAGAAAATCTAAAGCTTCGCATTAGTAGATGTAAGTTATGAGAGGATAATTCAATGAGGTATCATAATATAAGTAAAGATGATATGTTAAATGGGGATGGACTTAGGGTGGTTTTGTGGGTTGCGGGGTGTGCGCATTGTTGTAAGGAATGTCATAATCCGATCACATGGGATCCGGACGGCGGACTTTTGTTTGATGCTGCGGCTAAACAGGAGATTTTCGATCAGCTTGATAAGCCTTATATTTCCGGAATAACCTTTTCGGGCGGAGATCCGATGCACTCGGCTAACAGGCCGGATGTAAGGAATTTTATGGCTGAGATTAAGGACAAGTATCCGGATAAGACCATATGGCTCTATACAGGTGACCTGTGGGAAAATGTTAAAAGCGACGCATCTATGAATTATGTTGATGTGTTGGTGGACGGTGAATTTGAGGTGGATAAAAAGGATACTACACTGCGCTGGAAGGGAAGCTCAAACCAGCGTGTTATTGATGTAAAAGCCAGTTTACAAAAGGCTGATGGTGAAGAACCGGTATTATACTGTGTAGATTAGGGTGAAAAATAAATTTTTCACAAACGAACTTGTTCGTTTTGCGAGTATTTGTACTTACGTCCAAACATCGCAGGCTGAGTAAAAGTGGGGGGTTGAATGAAAACAATAAAGATTAAATATTTTACTGACAAAATAGATAAACTGACTTATATAGACGGTAAATCGGATTGGATTGATCTTCGCGCTGCCGAGGATGTTTCTTTAAAGGCAGGAGAGTTTAAACTTATTCCGCTTGGGGTTGCGATGGAATTGCCAAAAGGCTATGAGGCGCATGTTGTGCCAAGAAGTTCGACATTTAAGAATTTCGGGATTATCCAGACCAATCACCAAGGGGTTATAGACTGTTCATACTGCGGCGATAACGATCAGTGGTTTATGCCGGTCTATGCGGTGCGTGATACACAGATTAACGTTAATGACAGAATTTGTCAGTTCCGTATTATGGAGAACCAACCCAAACTGGAGTTCGATGAGGTTGAGCATCTTGATAATGAGGACAGGGGCGGTCACGGAACTACCGGAAAACAATAGAATAAAAAAACTCCTTCATGGGCATAATGAGAAAAATGTTTCGGAAGGAGTTTTTACTTGTGCAGAATAATAATGTAATGTCTACATCGTTAGAAGAAAATATGAGTTATCTTGCTGAGCGGTTAAAGCCGGATACGAATTTTGATGTTGTATACAGAGTCATTGAAGTAGGCGGAAGACAGGCGTGTATTTATTTTATCGACGGTTTCTGTAAAGATGAGATGATGCAGAAACTACTTCAGTATTTTATAGATATGAAGCCGGAGGATATGCCAAAAGACGCCCATGAAATGGCAAAGAGGGGAACACCCTATGTGGAAATTGATTTAAAGGACAAATGGGATGATCTTTTTTATAATATTTTATCCGGTGTTTTTGCCCTTTTTATAGACGGATATGACAGATGTGTCTTAATTGATTCAAGAACCTATCCCGCAAGGGGAGTAGAGGAACCGGAGAAGGATAAGACGCTTAGGGGTTCTAAGGACGGTTTCGTTGAAACTGTTGTGTTTAATACAGCGCTTATAAGGCGTAGAATAAGAAGTACTGAGCTTCGTATGGAAATGATGAACGCCGGTAAAAGCTCCAGGACTGATATTGTACTCTGTTATATGGATAACAGGGTAGACCATGAATTTCTAAATAAAATTAAGAAAAGGATTTCGGAAATAAAGGTGGATGCGCTGACTATGAATCAGGAGAGTCTTGCGGAATGTCTCTACCAGAGAAACTGGTTTAACCCTTTTCCGAAGTTTAAATATACCGAAAGACCGGATACGGCCGCAGCCCAGGTATTGGAAGGCGATATAATTATTCTGGTGGATAATTCACCCTCTGCAATGATAGTTCCGACATCTATTTTTGATATTTTAGAAGAAGCGGATGATTATTATTTTCCTCCTATTACGGGAACCTATTTGCGTTTGTCGAGGTTTTTAATCGGTATTATGACCTATCTTATAACGCCGACATTTTTACTTTTGATGCAAAATCCCGAGTGGATACCGGAATCGTTCAAGTTTATAATGGTAAAGGAAACCAGCAATATACCGCTTATAGCGCAGTTTCTATTGTTAGAGCTTGCCATAGACGGACTTAAACTGGCGGCAATCAATACTCCGAATATGCTTAGTACGCCGTTGAGTGTAATGGCGGCGCTGGTGCTTGGTGAATTCTCAGTCAACAGTGGCTGGTTCAATAGTGAGGTTATGTTATATATGGCGTTTGTGGCGATTGCTAACTATACGCAGTCCAGCTACGAACTTGGTTATGCGCTTAAATTCATGCGTATATTGAATCTAATCCTTACGGCAATTTTCGGAATATATGGATATGTAGCTGCTGTATTAATTTTAATTTTCTCTATTGTATTTAATAAGACATTATCAAATAAGAGCTATGTTTACCCTATACTGCCGCTTAATTTAAGACAGATGGCGAAGCGTTTCCTGCGGCTGCGTCTTCCGGAGTCAAAGAATTAAAGCTAGGAATTACAATTAAAGTCAGAAACTGCAAATTAAAATAATATAAGATATAAAATTTATGGATTGTTATTTCGATAAATAAATAGTACAATGAGAACATTAGTGTGTTGAATAAACCTTAGGAGGAAATGGAAAATAATGAATTATCCAGAACATCCCATTTTATTTATAAACCCTGTTTTTAAACAGATGCTATGGGGCGGTAATAGGTTAGGGAAGGACTGGCCCTATCAGATTCCGGGTGATAACACCGGGGAATGCTGGGCAATCAGTGCCCACCCTAACGGGGATTGTACCGTTAATGGCGGTAAATATGATGGATATACGTTATCTGAGCTTTGGGAGAAGGAACCGGGTTTATTTGGAAATACCGGTCTGGATTGTTTCCCTCTTTTAGTTAAAATCATTGACGCGCAGGACTATTCCAGTATTCAGGTGCATCCGAACGACGCTTATGCAAAGGAACATGAAAACGGTTCGCTTGGCAAGATGGAGTGCTGGTATGTTTTAGATAGCAAAGAAGAGTCCAGCCTTGTAGTAGGGCATAATGCAGGAACAAGGGAAGAACTTAAGGAAATGGTTCATAAAGGCGAATGGAAGGAATTGATTCGCGAGGTTCATGTGGAAAAAGATGATTTCATCCAGATTGAGCCCGGAACCATACATACATTTGGCGGCGGCCTGATGATTCTGGAAATACAGCAAAACAGCGATATTACCTATAGGGTATACGATTTTGATCGTTTGACTGACGGAAAACCCAGAGAGCTTCATTTAGATAAGGCGCTTGAAATGATTACGGTTCCGGCCAAACCCTTGGAAGACTACATTAAAAAAACAGGTGTTATGTCTGAGAATGTAATGAATCTGCTTATTGAGTGTGAATATTATAAGGTATGGAAGTTAGATGTTACTAAACCTGTTACAATAAAGCAAGACCAGTCTTTTATGCTTATGAGCGTTACCAGAGGTGCGGGGACATTAAATGGAAATGGGATAAAAAAGGGAGACCATTTCATACTTCCGTATGGTTATGGCGATGTTGATTTGCAAGGAGATATGCAGTTGATTGTTTCAGCAGCGAATACAATTAGAAGATAATAAAATTAGTTTATGGTTGCATTAACTTTTAATAAACTCAGATTTGTCAGCTTGAGTTTAAATATTTTACTTTTGTCGCTTTAGTAGATATGATATAATAAGCATAAGCGGCATCAGTTCTGGGAGGAGTACGGCAACGTATCGCCAGTGTCTCGGTTCACACACAGAATATCCCGGAGGAACACTTGGCGGCTGGTGCTGCTTACTACATAAAATTAAGATGCGGGAATATGGAGGTAGAAGATATGAAAGGTGATAACTGCGGATATTGTCAGGGCGGAGAACTTTTAGCCAAGTTTGGAATTAAAATATGTGATTTAGATGTCAGCCAGCTTATTTTATTTAAAGAACAGAGCAAGCCGGGCAGATGCATTGTGGCATACAAAGATCATGTGAGTGAGATTGTGGATATAAGCGACGAAGAGAGAAACCGCTTTTTTGCGGATGTAAATAAGGCAGCTAAGGCTATACATGCAGCTTTTTCACCGGATAAGCTAAACTACGGCGCATACGGAGATACCGGCTGCCACTTACATATACATCTTGTTCCTAAATATAAGGATCAGGACGAATGGGGCTCTACTTTCCAGATGAATCCGGATAAAAAGTATTTAAGCGATGCAGAATATGAAGAAATGATCAGAAAGATAAGGGAGTGTCTGTAAGCATGGCAGACTTTAGCGTTGCAGGAAGAAAATTCCGCACACAAGCGGATTACAGAGCGGCACTTAAGGATCAGGAACAGATAGAAGCAATAAAGAAACAGGTTGATATGGCGCAGCCGGGAGAGGTCTTGAAACTCTGGGTTGATATATCATCCGGAAAATATAGTTTTAAAACCTTGGTTGGAAGCGATTTTAAGGAAGAAATAAGCGAACTGGCTGAAAAGTATAAGAAACAAGGCTATACCAGGGACAGCAAAGTAAAGACTGCAAAGTCAAAAAGCAGTCCTAAGAAAGAAGAAAAAAAGAACGGTAAGAAATCTGCAAAGGGTAAGGCGGCAGCGTCACTTGAAGATTATGATGAAAAGATGCAGGCGGAGATTAAGGCTGTTCTTAAAAGCAATGAGCGCAAAAGGAAGCTTCTTATTGCGCTTTGCAGTATGATTGCCATAGGCTGTTTTGGTTACTACGGTGTATATTATTACTTTGCTGACAGAACGCAGTCCGATTATGATAGTTTGGCGGATTTAAAGGGAAGCAAGGCGTTGGCTGCGCCAAATGTCACAATACATTATACCGATGATGAAGATATAGAGCTTACGGTACTGGAAGAATATGAAACTCTATATAACAAGAATAAGCGGCTTATAGGCTGGCTTACGATTGATAACACCGAGCCAAGTATTGATTATCCGGTTATGCAGACAACCAATAACGAATATTATCTCGACCACAATTTCAATCAGGAATATGACAAAAACGGAAGCATTTTTCTGGATGCGGACTGTGATGTGGTGCATAGAAATACGAATCTTATCATATACGGGCATCATATGAAATCAGGAAAAATGTTCGGGAACCTGAATAAATACAGCAGCGAAAGCTATTGTAAGGAACATTCGACCATTAAGTTTGACACTATTTATGAAAAAGGAACTTATGAAGTAATGTATGTGTTCCGTTCCAGAATCTATAATGAAGACGAAGTTGTGTTTAAATATTATCAATTTTTGGACGCCGCTTCCGAACAGGAATTTAATTCCAATATGCAGGAGATGGCGGCATTATCATTATATGATACCGGAGTGACGGCGAGCTACGGCGATGAGCTGCTCACCCTGTCTACATGCGATAGTTCCGAAGAAGACGGTCGGTTTGTAGTTGTAGCAAAAAGGATAAAATAAAAGGAAACAGTAAACCGGAGACTGTAAAAAGTTTCCGGTTTTTTAGTGTTAGATTTTATTTAAAATTGCGGGTGTTTTTTTTTGGTAAATATTGTAATTCAAATTTGGGTTAATTTTGATTAAAATTTAGATAAAAAAACTTGCATATTTTTTAAGATAGGGTAAAATAGAAGTATATGTATAATGGTCAGAGTGGGTAGATATTGTTAAGGGCTAATCATATTGCCACAAGATGACGATATATATATATAAATTATATTTTATTATGTGTAATGTGTAGATAAATTAAAATAGTATATTACATAGCTATCAGATAAACATATATTACTGGCAAAAGGAGAGAGTGATATGTCAAAGAAAGCACCTGTAAACAAAACCGGGAAATCTAAGAGGAGATTAAAGAGGAGCGTAAGGAAGAGTATAGCTGCGCTTTTAATGGTGACGGCAATTGGTGTCGCAGCGGTTCCGGTACCGGAAAACTTTGCGGATGACGGAACAGGCGGCGTTGTAGACGATGGCAGCGCGAATGGCGATGTTCATGATATGACCGGATTTAAATATGAGCAGACTTCGTGGAAGGTGACAACAACGGGTAGTGATGGGGCAGAATCTACCGAGACAAGGTACGATAACAGTCATGATGAATCCATGACAAACACCAAGGACTTTAAACTAAATACATATGCGAAGGCAACAGTGGAGGAGTTGATTGAAGATTCAAATGTCAAACCTTCTATGGCAATCACAGATGTAGGAAACGGTACATATGATTTATGTTGGCAGTTTATGTATTATGAAGTAACAGAACCGAAAAGTCGTGCTTTAAGGGGAGTTATTTGTAAATATAACAGCCAGTATGCGGCAAACCAGGTAAATCTTTCTTTGAGTCCTATTACACAATATTATACGGTAGAAGATGAGAAGTATAAGAGCTTTTATGGAGAGGCAGACGATAAAGATACGAGTTCAAGCCGTCCTGGTATGACGCGTATGGATGATGGCTGGGACCCGCTAGTTGCAATAGAATATACATACGAACAATATAATCATTTAGATGAGGATAAAAAAGCCTTTTTCGAAAAATATGCAAAAGACGCATTTACTGCAAAAGAAGCGGAGTTCAAGGCATATAAAGAGGCTGCGGAAAAATGGCAAACCGATGGTGGCACTCTTGACGCTGAGGGTGCACCGACAAAACCGGATCCTCTTAAAATAACCCCGGCAACTGATTTAAATGGTACGCAGAAGCTTGAATTCTATGCAGAGCATGATATGAATTTAAGGAATCATGGAGAAGGATACAAGTTGGTAGTTGCCAGCGACAGCCGACCAGGTAAAAGAGGAACAGTTTATCTTGCATACGGTGGAACACCCAGTGGAAATTATTCTAATGAAAACGGCTTCCTTGTAGATGAAAGAGCGGAATATCTGATGTGTGCAATCGGTGATCAGGCTTTTAAGGGAGTTACCAATGTTGTCAACATGGAGATTCCTTCCATGATCGGATACATAGGCGATGAAGCTTTTGCGGACGCGGCTTTGATGGAAAGCATCAAGTTAGATAATGTGGCTCAGATTGGTAACCGTGCATTCAAAGGTTGTGTTAAATTAGCAACTGTAGAGTTTGCACAGGGTACGGAAGTCATTGGTGCAGAGAGTTTCTACGGCACTGCAATCCAGAAGTTGGATCTGCCTGTTTCCGTGAGCACGATTGGATATGGTGCATTTTCCAACTGCCGTGCTTTGACAGAGATTGATCTGGATAAGATTGGTGTAGAATGTGTTGTAAAGGATTATGCGTTCTATAACTGTTCTTCACTTGCAACTGTTAAAATTTCACAATCTAACATTAAGAAGATTGGAAATGGTGCGTTTGCAGTAGAAACAGGCGCTGTTCCGTTGAATTTTACCTTCCCTGTGAATATGACAGGAAATTATGATAGTGCTCCGTCTATCGGCGACTATATGTTTGCCGGACGTTCAGGATTGGAATATGTTGTATTCCCACAGGATTACGGCAGTGCATCTTCGGATGCGGTGAAAATACCGAATAATATGTTCCACGGCTGCGTGAATATGCAGTACGTTAAATTCCCGACAGATGCGGTGAAAGCGCCGCAGGCGTGCGGTTTCGCTTCGTATGATCCGGCGAAACTATTTGCAGATATCATTAATGCAGACTTCTATGTACAGGGACCGAAGACGAATACGACCGGCAATGCAGCCCTGCCTCGTGAGAATACTTGGGATGCTGTAACGGCGGTATCTGAGACCGTACCATATTTATATATTGAGAATGGCATAGAATACTGGGAAGTCAGCGACGGAAAATATTTGTTATGTATAAATCAGGAAGGTGTTTTGACGTCCTGTACATTCAAACCCGGTTTGAAGGATTCAGAGAAGCATAGTATTGAACTGGAAATTCCTGCAATTGTAGGCAATACCAAAGTAGTAGGCATAGCGTCTAACTGTTTCGGCGATGATGAATTGAATGAGGCAGTAATTTCCTTAAAGATTTCGGATGATTCTATTTCTTCTATTGCGGATGGAGTATTCCAGGGCGGCGGAGGAAAGAACAATAAAAACTGGCTGAAGTTAACCAAAGTTTATATTGGTAATTCCGTAACTTCCATTGGTAATAATGCTTTCAAGGATTGTAACAATCTGGTTGATGTTACGTTTAGCTCTCCTTTAGGTGGACATGAGGCATTCAAAATCGGAACGGATGCGTTTACGACAGGAAGCCGTGAACTGACTTTCCACGGAGATATTGCTAATGGATATGCGCCTTTTGAATGGGCTATGGATAAAGATAATTATGTTTATCCCGATTTGGGTATTCGCGTATGTTACAAGAGTCTGTCACCGACTTATCTTACAGTTATGTATGATGCGGATACAGAGTGTGTTACTTTATTGGATTATCCTAAGTACAGCCAGCTTGATAATATGCCGTCTACGGGATACAGAAACCACAATCAGGAGATGGAAGCTTATTATTACGCGTTGTATAGCACAGCAGAGTATAACGCTAATCGTACTGCCTTTGCAATAAGATGGGAGGAACTGCTTAATAGTGGAGCGGATGCATCTGCCCTTTATGATTCAGATGCATATGGACCTTGGATTTCACCGGACTTTTGTAGTAATTGGAGAAGTTATGTAAACCCTGATGGAGAGAGTGGTAATAACGAACAGTCATCCAACAGTCTGTATGATCTGTTCTTTGAGCCCATTACAGTATATGCGGCAGATGATCCGACAGCATATTTCTCTTATCGAGATAATGGATACAGTGTTATTAAAAACTATGAAAAGGGAAGTGAAGTGCGTCCTGTTTACGAACAGAACACACCGGAGGAACTGGCGTGGATCAACGCAACACTGAACCTTGTTGTACCGGAAGGTGTGCAGTCTATCGACGTAAACTCATTTATGAAGGCTACTGCGAACCAATATAACCGCACCACTTATTTCACAGCGAAACTTGGTTCCGATGCGCCGGGCGAGGGTATAAGCCAGGAAGCATTCGACATGTATTTTGATAAAATAAAAGGTGACGAAGATGACCCGACAGATGTAGTACCCGGTTTGTTCAGTGGATATTATAACGATAATCTGGGAACAGACTTAGAGAATCATAAACGTGGAAACGACCAGCTTCTGTCTGTTACACTGACTGATGTGGAATATCTGCCGGATTATGCGTTCGACAGTTGTGAGAGATTGCAGTTGGTAATTCTTGGTGATAAATGTACGGATATCGGAACCTCACCGTTTAGGGATTGTACCAACCTGATAAATGTAAACGCTAACCCTGATTATTTTGTTATTGATAACGGACTTATATATGCTGTAAAACCCGACGGTACATACAGGATAGAAGAGTGTTTCGCAGGAAGAGGTACTATTGTAGGCCAGCCTACGATTAGTTATATAAATGATCCTTCACTTGCAAATGTAAGTGAGATTCAGGATGGAGCGTTTGAAGGCTGTCCTGGTATTTCAGTTGTAAATTTAGAGTCAGCGGAAAAACTTAAGGTAATTCCTGAAAGGTGTTTTAAGGATTGTGAGGTCCTTAGTGAAGTTGATTTACCTGATGGCGTAAATAATATTAAGAAAGATGCGTTTACACGTACTGGAACTACAACTCCAAATTATCCGCTTAAAGTAAGGGTTTTGGGAAATGAGGTTCAGATTGCAACAGACTCATTTGATCCAAAAGGCCCACAGGTAACTATTAGTACATATGATGATACATCTGCGTACAGATATGCTGATTATTATGGTTTGACAATTGACCTTCTCGATAGCAGATGGACGGTAACCTTCTATGATATTGATGGAACTGTTTTGGGAGAAACCAAAGTTACAAATGGGTTAACGTTAACTCAGGAACAGTTCCCGGAGATTCCTGATGATTGGAGAAATGATGAAGGACTTATTTTCAAAGGCTGGAAGGGTGCGATAGGCTCAAAGGTTATTGAGACCAACAGCGCTATTACTGGAAATGCAACTTTCCTTGCACAGTATGACTCTAAGGAGGGTATGGTTAACGGTAAGTATGTTGTTGAGTTTTATACCGTATTTGGTGATAAAGTTGGTGAGACTCTCTATGTTGAACCGGGCAGCGATATAACGGATAAAGTACCTAATCCTCCGGTTTATGACGGATATACATTTGCTCAGTGGTCGCCTTCGACATTTACTAATATACAGAGTTCTGTGACATATTTAGCAGGATATACGGCTTCTGACGGAAGCTCTGCAACCAACCCCGGCGGAAATACCAGTGGCAATAGCACTAATAATGGCGGTAATGGTGGCAGCGGAAATGGAAGCAATGGTTCAACTATAACGCAGCTGTATCCTACATCCGGAACCTCTACATCATCGAGCTCGGCTGGAAAGTATACGGTAACGGTTGTGAACGGAAGCGGAAGCGGTACCTATGAGGCAGGTTCAACAGTTATTATTGCAGCTAACACTCCGGCGTCCGGTAAGGTATTCAGTAAGTGGACTACGGAATCAACGGATGTAACATTAGCCAGCGTAAGTATGTCGGCAACTACATTTGTGATGCCGGCAAGTAATGTAACGGTTACTGCTAATTATATAGATGGCATAGGCGCTAATACTGTAAGTGGAACCGTAAATAACGGTACTACGGTTAGCGGTGTGACAGGAACCGGAAACAACGGCAGTACTACGGTATCCATAACCAAGCCCGGCATCTCCAATAAGGATTTGGCAACAGCCAATGTTAACGGTTCTACGGATAACTTTGTTGTGAAGATTTCCGAGACAGACGAGGCTACACAGGCAGTAATCAATGCACTTACCAATAAATATGGCAATATGGACAGTATTTTGTATTATGCAATGGATATAAGCCTGTACGATTCAACCGGAACAGTGAAGATTAATGATACCAGCGGATTAACTGTTGACATAACTATCCCTATTCCGGATGCGTTGACTGTTTTTGGCGGAAACAACATGGCGGGAGCTGTTGTATCGAATCAGTTAGAGGATTTGAGCGAGAGATTCACAACGATTAACGGTGTGCCTTGTATAAGTTTTACAGCAACTCACTTTTCACCGTATACAATTTATGTGAATACGCAGAATCTTTCAGAGGGGCTGTTAGACGTTACGCCTAAGACCGGTGATCCGATTCATCCGAAGTGGTTCTTATCGCTTGGTCTTGCATGCTTGTCAATTATCATGTTTATGAAAAAAGACAAGAAACCGGTAAAGGTAAAAGCAGCATAACTTAAGATTCCTGGGGGATTCCTATGGGGAAAAAGATTAGAAGAGCAATAGGCGCTCTAATGATGGCAGTTGCGATTGCCATTACACAAATACCAGTATCAGATGTGGAGGCGGTGGATACCGCTTCCGTATCTGATTTTCAAATAAACGGGAATACGTTAGTGAAATATAATGGCACGTCGGCAGACGTGTCTATTGGTGGTTCTGTAGAACGTATAGCAGAAGAAGCCTTTGCAGGTAATGAATTTGTTAAGAGAGTATCATTAGGAGATAGTATAAAGAGCATAGGCGCGGAAGCTTTTGAAGGCTGCAGCAACCTTCAGTCAGTAAATATCCCTAATTCTGTTGATACAATTGAACAGGCTGCGTTTGCGAGCTGTCCATCTCTTAATGAGGTGAAGATCGGAACTGGTCTTGAATCACTTGGAAACGGTGTTTTTGCAGGAGATACCAGTTTACAGAGTGTCACCATAAGCAGTAGTAACCCATACCTTACGTGTGATGACGGTGCAATCTATAGTAAAGATAAAGAAACATTGTATGCCGTACTTTCAGGCAGACTTGCCAGAAACTATGAGATGCCATCGACCGTAAGCACTATATCTCCGTATGCATTTTGGGGATACAGAAATCTTGAAAGTGTTTCCATAAGCGGAAATGTCTCAGAGATATCGGCGTATGCTTTTTCTAACTGCAGTAACTTAAAGTTTGTAAATATTCCTTATTCAATTAGAAGAATCGGTTTAAAAGCGTTTGAAAATTGTATAAGGCTGCGTAAAATTACAATTCCGGTGTCTGTAAATTCAATTCATAAAACAGCCTTTGACGGCTGTACTAAGTTAACGATTGATGCGCCTGAAGGAAGTACGGCTAAGAATTTTGCCAACAGTCTTGTACTTGGGGAAGTAGATGTATCAGAGTATGAAGATACAGAAATAGATACAATAAATGATGGTAATAATGTTTCAGATTCACAGGAAACGGAATCTAAGGTAAAGATAGATAATTATTATAATGAAGTTACCCATATGAGCCCGTTAGAGGAAAATGACGATGCTGCGGTAAAGGGTAAGTCTAAGGTAATCGGAAGTCAGGCCTTTGTATTTGTGGATAATGCCAGCGCAACGGTAAATTCGGGAGCGGTTACACCAAATACGGTAGAGGGTGTGACTTATGGTGAAACAGGCGAAACAATAGCCAGTATTTCGGGAAATTCCGATGCTAAGGGTGGTTCTTTCCCTAAATATACGATAGTGGATGACAGTATAATTGCGGACCAGGCATATTATAATGACGAGCGTACGGAGATAACTATACCGGATACTATTACGGAAATAGGAGAGTTTACTTTTGCAAGATCCGAAATTAATTCTATGACAATTCCTGAGGAAGTTGAAAAAATAGGATACGCGGCATTTTATCACTGCGATTCATTGACTGATGTAGTCATTCCGAATTCTGTAAAAGAGATTGCTCCAGCAGCTTTTGACAAGACACCGTGGCTTCAGAATTGGGAGCAGAGCGGAAGTAGTGATTTTCTTATTGTCGGTGACGGTATTTTACTTGCATATCGCGGTTCAAGCACGGTTGTTAATATACCGGATAGTGTAAAAACCATAGGTGCGGATGCACTTTCCGGTCATAGTGAGATTACTAAGGTTGTTATTCCTGATTCTACCGAGATTGTAGGAGAGGGGGCATTCTTGGACTGCAGCGCTCTTGCTGAGATTGAAGGCGGAAATAATATAAAACAGATTAGAGACAGGGCTTTTGCAGGCTGTCCTATTAGTAATATAAGAATTCCGGCTTCTGTAGAAGAGATAGGTTTAAGAGCCTTTGACGTGGCTGATTCTGTAAAAAATTCGAATACAGGTGTGGTAGTTTTTGAAGGTACTTCAATACCGAAGATATCATATGAGACTTCTTCTGGTAAAATCTATAATGATACATATAGGGATTTGGTTTTTAACGGTGTAAATTCTGCAGTTGTTCCTGAGGGTGTGGAAGAATTTGAAAATACAGTTCTGGATGGTAAGCTGTATGGTTTCAGGGGTGAAGTTGCTACTGCCGGTGGTAATAAAAAAGCGAGTGTTTCAGGATATGGCAGTGAAATTTCAGCAGATATGAGCAGTGAAGTGTTGACAGATAATGGTAATGCTGATATATCAGATGGAAGCAATAATAATTCGGCAAATGGAGTCACTGTAAATATCAATAGCGACACAATAGATGATAACGGTATGGCATACGCTTTATTGGACGGCGCAGAGGGAAGTTATATTCTTAATATATCAGACAATGATGCGGCTAAGAGCGCAATTTTAAATTCTTACAGGAAACTGTATGGAAATAATACACCGGCTAATCTGCAGGCTTATGATATATCCTTAGAAGAAGCTGATAAGGCTATTCCTATTACAGGACTTGGAAAGCAGAAAATAGAGATTACAATTCCTGTTCCAAGTGGGATTACGGAGAATAATCTTCATGTAGTAAGTCTTGATAATAACGGGCAGTTAGAAGAAGTAGAGAGCCGCATTGCTTCAGTGGATGGAATGGATTGTCTTGTCTTTACGACCAATCATTTTTCACCATATGGCGTATATAACTATGCCTCCGGTAATTCGGCGGCGGTAGATAATGGTCAGGCAGTATTTACCAGTCTTTCCGGAAATAAAGATGCTTCGCCGAATACGGGCGATAACAGTATTCATCCGAAGTGGTTTTTGGTAATTGGTCTTCTTTTCACAGGGCTTGCGCTGATGCTTTATCGTGGGAAAAAACACAGTATCACAATATAAAAAATTTGTCTAAATTTAGTAGTTAATTAAGCACAGAAATACGACTCCCGGCATAAGATAAGGAAAAAGCCGGGAGTTTATAATGTTTCGCGTCAGGAACCAACTAGGATGCAGTGACCGCCTACAGCAATCCTGTAAGGGCGATCCGGTTACGGTTGCTGTACTGGATACCGGCATTTATCCTCATCCGGATTTCTCAGGAAGGATAATTGCTTTTCAGGATTTTGTGAACTACAGAAACAGAATGTATGATGACAGCGGGCATGGAACCCATGTTGCAGGCTGTATAGGCAGTAATGGCTATATGTCCAATGGAAAATATAAGGGTATTGCACCGCGTTGTCTGCTTTGTATCGGAAAGATACTGGACCATCATGGAGACGGTTCAATTGAATGTATGTATAAAGGTCTATTGTGGATAATGCAGAATCGTCTGCGTTATAATATCCGCGTCTTAAATATATCGGTCGGTATAGGAGAATCCGGGGAAGAAAAGAAATTAACTGAATTAATAGGGCTTTTGGAAGCAATATGGGATTCCGGTATAGTTGTAGTATGTGCAGCTGGTAATGCCGGTCCGGAAAGCGGGACTATTTCGCCTCTTGGAAACAGCCGTAAGGTGATTACGGTAGGCTGCCATGAGGGCGGTTATTTTGGAAAAAGAAAAGACTTATGCGAGAACTATTCGGGAAGAGGCGATGAAGATATGTTACTGCGAAAACCCGATGTTGTTGCGCCGGGAACCGATATCAGATCATGTAATAACAGGGCTGACAATTATGTTAAAAAAAGCGGCACATCTATGGCTACTCCAATCGTATCGGGAACCTCAGCCCTTCTCCTGCAAAAATATCCCTATTTGAATAATGAACAGGTAAAAAGGAAGATTGTTTACAGTGCAAGAGATTTGGGTGATTCATGGAATAAGCAGGGATGGGGAATGGTTGATTTTGAAAGGTTGTTTATGGAATAAAATAACAAATGTTATAAAAGGCGATAAAGCAGAAAACTTTCATTGAGTGTAAGTGTTTTATAGATTTCCTCTGTGCTATTATAGATTCAGAACCAAACGCTTTAAGCGCTGCCCAAACATCGCGATTTTAGGCAAAACATGAGAATTAATACGAATGGAGGAGTAATATGAAACCGATTCTTGAAATTGAATCTTTAGAAAAGCATTATGGTAAATCTAAAAATCAGACAAAGGCACTTAATGGTATTACTTTTCAGGTAATGTCCGGAGAGTTTTTGGGAATTATGGGGAGCAGCGGTTCAGGTAAGTCTACATTGCTTAATTGCATTGCTACCGTTATTATGCCAAGTAGTGGGAATATTATAATGAACGGAAGACAAATTCAGACACTTAAAGGAGCTGAACTGGCTGATTATCGCGGAAAAGAAATCGGCTACCTGTTTCAAAATTTTGAACTGCTTGATAACCTTACCGGACGTGAAAATATATTGCTTCCGCTGTCCCTTCATGGCGTGGGGGAAAATGAAAGCAAAAAGCTGTTGGAGAGGCTGGCCTCTTATCTGGAAATAGAAGATGTTCTGGATAAATTTCCTGCGCAGATGTCAGGAAGACAAAAACAGAGAATTGCGGCAGCCAGGGCATTGATCTTAAATCCGGGCATCATATTAGCTGATGAGCCCACAGGCGCTTTGGATTCTAAAAATGCAAAATCATTGATGGAGAAGCTTTCAGGACTTAATCAGAATGAAAATGCTACAATTTTGATGGTGACGCATGATTCTAATGCAGCCAGCTACTGCAAGCGTATTTTATTCATTCAGGATGGAATTATTTTTCATGAGCTTCGCAGGGATATCCCTGA
>JAAUZJ010000004.1 GCA_014804695.1 Lachnospiraceae bacterium | reverse complement strand
CAAAACGGATTATAGCACGTTTCAGGGTACTTTTGTATAGGCTACCTTAAAAAATTTGCTTAAAATCGAAAATACAAGGTCGAATTAGTTGAAACGGGAATTTAGTTTTTCATTTGACCTTTGAATGTCAACACAAAGTGAAATTTTAAATAGTAAAGTAAAACATATTTAAATAGTCAGCCAATTGCTGGCGATTTACATCTGTACTTTTGAAAAAATAAAACTGAACAAAACTTCACGCAGAGTGCTTGACAAATAAAATAAAAGAAAATATAATTCACGTTATATAACATGAATTATAAAACAGGGGAAAAATCAATGCCACCAAAAGCGAAAATCTCAAGAGATATGATTGTTACCGCCGCATTCGAAATTGCCCGCAAAGCAGGTGCAGAAAACATCAATGCAAGAACAGTATCTGAAAAGCTTAACTGCTCCACACAGCCTGTTATGTACCATTTTGCAACGATTGAAGAATTAAAAAGAGCAACTTATGAAAAAACGGATAAATATCATTCAGAATATCTGATGAATATTCCTAAAACGCAGGAAAATGCTATGCTTGAAATTGGGTTGAATTATATTCGCTTTGCTATTGAAGAACCGAATTTATTCTGCTTCCTTTTTCAATCGCGGTTTGTGGCTGAAAACGATCTGCTTGAAATGATAAATTCTGAAAACCTTACACCTATTCTTTCTGTAATGCAGGAAGAAATGAAGATGAACATGGAACAGACAAAAGAAGTTTTTGTCACGCTTGCATTATTTGTTCATGGATATGCCAGCATCATTGCAAACAATTCATTAGAATATGATGAAAAACTCATAGCGACGCATTTGAAGCGAGTGTACACAGGTGCTGTATTAGCCATACAAGAAGAAAAAGCTTAGAGGGGAGATTATTATAAAATGAAAAAACTATACGAAAAAAACGAACTAACCTTTGCTATTGTCTGGATTGTTGTTTATTGTGTTCTGCAATCATTTGCATATCAGTTAAATGAAAAAATTGGAATTGAATACTCCGCAAGCGCTGTCTTATGTATCTTACAAGCAGTTATCCTTTTTGTTTTTATTCAGAAGAATGATTTAATGGAAAAGTACGGGCTTTGCAAATCTTTAGTACCTGCCCGCCATTTCCTTTATTATGTGCCGCTGATAATCTTAGCATCAGGAAATCTTTGGAATGGAGCTGCGCTCAATTATCCATTGGAAGACACCGTATGCCGAATTGTGTGTATGCTTTTCGTCGGCTTTTTAGAAGAAGTGATTTTTAGAGGCTTGCTGTTTAAAGCGATGGCGAAAAATAATGTAAAATCCGCAATCATCGTTTCAAGCCTAACATTTGGCATAGGGCATATAATAAATTTATTTAACGGAAGCAGCATGGATTTAGTAAGTAATCTTTATCAGGTTATTTTTGCGATCGTGATTGGTTTCTTGTTTGTAACAATATTCTACCGTGGCGGAAGTCTGATACCCTGTATCATTACCCACTCCACGATTAACTCACTCAGTACTTTTGCAAACACAACAGGCTTTACGACAGAAAAGCAAATAGTTAATTGTCTGATAATGATTGTGATCACTGTCGCTTACGCCTTAATCCTTACAAAGACACTCCCGAAAGATCAGTGTTCGATTATATAACCTTAAACTCCTTCCATTTCCCGCTTCTCCATCGCAGCAGCACCAAAAACGCCTTTATCGCCCAGTCACATACCATTGCAATTGTAATGCCGATCACGCCAAGTTCAAAATACACTCCAAACAATACGGAAAGCGCTGTTCGGCATACTACGGTTGCAAAAATAGAGGCATACATTGTAAAATGCACATCTCCTGCTGCCCGCATACCGTTTGCAACAGAAAAAGCTACCGGACAGAACAACGCATTAAATGTATTATGCAAAAGCCCCAGTATCATAACCAGACGCACCGCTTCATCGCTTAAACTATACAGCTTTAAAACAAACGGCATCATCAGGAAAAGCAGCAGATTCCACAAGAAACCTCCCAAATATGTAAGTCGCAGCAATTTTCTCATATAATATTCCGCGCCCTCAGTATCTCCCGCGCCCATATACTGCCCAATCACCGTAATAAACGCCGGCCCCATCGCAAGGCAAAACAGCGCCGCCATAGACCAGAAGCTCTGTGCCACGCCATTTGCTGCAATCTGCACCGTTCCGAACGTCGCAATAATAGAACTTAAAGCAACTTTGGCGATCTGAAAGAGTCCGTTTTCCACACTGTTCGGAATAGCAATATGAAAAATACGCAAAATCATTTGCGGCTTCCATGTGAAAATCTGTCTTATTTCCACTTTTATTGGATTGTTTTTATTCACTGCTAAAACCATCATCACAACCGATGCAAAAATACGGGAGATCAGTGAAGGATAGGCAACGCCTGCGACACCTGCATGTAAAGCAAACACACCGATTGCATTACCTGCCACATTAATGATATTCATAATAATAGATACTTCCATGATAACCTTGGTTTTTCCCATACTCCTGAATAAACCGGCACATGCATTATAAACAGCCAGAAATGGAAAGGAATATGCCGATATCCTAAGATATACCAGCCCCGATTCTAACACAGCCTCTTCCACCTGTCCAAACAAAAGCCCGAAAACCTGTCGTCCAAACATAAGCAAAAGCACAGTTGTTACAACTGAAATCATTCCGATGATCATCACAAGCTGGCTTGCTGCCTGTGTTCCTTTTTCCCTCTCATTACTTCCGATATACTGGCTCGCCACCACTGCACCGCCTGATGCCAACGCGGAAAACACCATAATAAATACATTGTTTAACTGGTTGACCAACGACACGCTTGAAACCGCCGCTTCTCCAACATGGCTGACCATAAGCGTATCCGCTATCCCCACCAGCAATGCCAGAAACTGCTCGACAATGATTGGTAATATTAAATTTTTCAGCTCAATATTTGAAAACCGTTTCCTATCCTCCGGGATCTGTTTCTTCGGCTCTATTATACGATTTATCAAAGACTTCTCCATTAATAACCACGCCTTTCTCTCAACCTGCGATATTTGTGACTGCAAGGCACAAATTCGCGATTGAAAAATCTTCGATTTTTCAATCTATCATAAACCAAGAAAAAAGACTATCAGGACAATAACCGGCAATACATAAGTCATATAAAGCCTCATCCACTGTGCAATCTTTAACCCTTTTCCCTGATTAGCCTCAGCGACAAGCTTATCCCATCCCCATCCATAGCGGCTGGTCGCAAATATAACATAAACAAGACTCCCAAGAGGCAAAAACAGGTTGTTTACAAGAAAATCTTCCAAATCCAATACAGTCGATCCAGCCCCTCTTGGCTGAAAACCGGATAATAGGTTATACCCAACCGCACAGGGTAATGATAATACAATCATCATAACAGCATTGATATAACAAGCTTTCTTTCTGCCCCATCCGAATAAATCCATACAGCATGAAATAATATTTTCAAAAACTGCCATAACCGTTGAAAAAGCAGCAAAAAACATAAATACAAAAAATAAGCTTCCCCATATCCGTCCCGCGGGCATATGATTAAAAATATTCGGTAAAGTTACAAATATAAGACCCGGTCCGCTGTCTGGGCTGACGCCGTAAGCAAAGCAGGCCGGAAAAATAATAAGTCCCGAAATAAAAGCCACAAAGGTATCCAGAACGCCCACATTAACCGCTTCTCCCAAAAGCGCCCTTTCCTTTCCAATGTAACTTCCCCAAATAGCCATTGCACCGATTCCCAGACTAAGTGTAAAAAACGCCTGTGTCATTGCTCCCAACAATACATTGCCGATCCCAAGATTCAGCATCCTGTTAAAATCCGGCAAAAGATAAAAACGGATTCCTTCGCCTGCACCCTCTAACAAAATGCTGTTAATAGCCAGAAGTACCATAATTGCTAACAACGCCAACATCATAACTTTACTGACTTTTTCCAAACCGTTCTGCAGCCCTCTTGAACAAACTCCAAATCCAAGCAGTACGACAACGATCATGAATCCTATCATTCCGTAAGGATCGGCTAGCATATTTCCGAATATATTTCCGACCGATTCTACATCCGTATCAACAAAAGTTCCTCCAGCCATGAAAAAGAAGTAATGCAGCATCCAACCGGCTACCGTAGTGTAAAACATCATCAGAAGATAATTTCCTGCCATAGCGGCATAGCCATGTAAATGCCACTTTTGACCGCTTTTTTCCAAAACATTATACAATTTTACGGGACTTCTATGCGATGCGCGTCCCAATGCGAATTCAATTGTCATCACCGGTATTCCCAAAATAATAAGGAAAAATAAATAAAACAGCACAAAGGCGCCTCCTCCATACTGACCGACCATATATGGGAATTTCCACACATTACCAATTCCGATGGCACAGCCCGCACTAAGCAGGATAAAGCCAAGACGGCTTCCCAGGCGTTCTCGTTCCATATTAATTTCCTCCATCCTTAAAATGTATATATTATCATATCGTTTTTAATCTCTTTCTCTAAGATACTCCCTAACCTCATCAAGACTCATATCCTGCCCCTTAGCAATCCGCTGCAGATCATCATACTCGTACTTAGCGCGCGAAACGCCGTAGCCGGAAGAAACCTTGCGCCGCACTTCTCCATATGGAGTATTAATGGTTTCAAGACTCCTGTCCAACACATAGCGTTTTGTTACCATCTCTCTAATTCCAATAGTTGTTGTGTGCTTAAACAACAAGGCAAGCATCTTTTCTCTGTCTTCTTCAAGACAGATCACACGAATAAGTGTACCGGGGCGGGATTTTTTCATGCCGATAGGGATTGTGTATACTTCCCTTGCGCCACCTTCGAACAAATGTTCTGTTGCAAAACCAATTTCCTCCGCTGTCATATCGTCTACATTACAGGACAGCTCCAACATAATATCAGTTTTATCCCTAGTTTCAATATCAGTTTTACCCAATGATTCGCCAAGCATAGCCCGCACACAGTTCGCTGTATCAAAATCCTTTTTACCCATTCCATAGCCTATTGCCTTAGTCTTCATAACCGGCATATCTGCGAAAGCCGTAGCAAAATGTTTAAGCAGCGCAGCACCGGTAGGCGTACACAACTCACCTTTAATACTGCCGCCGTAAATCGGAACATCTTTTAAAATAAATGCAGTTGCCGGTGCCGGAACAGGCAGAGTTCCATGAGCACACTTTACGGTTCCGCTCCCCACGTGAACAGGCGACACGATCACCTCATCCGGTGCAATCTCATTCATCAACATGCATACTGCAGTGACGTCCGCAATAGCGTCCATTGTTCCCACCTCATGAAAATGTATGTCCGTTACCGGCACACCATGCGCATGACTTTCGGCTTCCGCAATAAGGGAGTAGACCGCAAGAATGTCTTCCCGCACTTTCGCAGGCAAATTTAAGTCCATGATTATATGCTCAATTTCGTGCATGCTGCTGTGGTGATGGTGGCTGTGTCCATGTCCCCCCTCGCATTCCTCGACTCCATTCACTTTAACAGAAATATGCGTCCCGGTAATTCCACACTTAACCGACTTCTCTCTCTCAATCTGCACACCGGGAATTCCCAGCCCATTCATCTTCTCCACAAACCTATCCGCATCCGGTAAAAGCTCTATAAGCGCAGCCGTCAGCATATCTCCAGCGGCTCCCATTCCGCAGTCTAAATACAAGGTCTTCATCTTTTTCCTACCTCCATATGATTGATCATATTCGCCAAATATCCCGCCCCAAAGCCGTTATCAATATTGACCACCGAAACACCGCTAGCGCAGGAATTAAGCATAGATAAAAGCGCGGACAATCCGTTAAAAGATGCCCCATAACCAACACTTGTCGGAACTGCGATCACCGGACAATCCGCCAGTCCTCCTATAACGCTGGCAAGCGCCCCCTCCATTCCTGCTATGGCAATGATCACACTTGCACTCATAATCTCTTCCAAATGTGCCAAAGTCCTATGGAGTCCGGCAACGCCCACATCGTAAAGCCGCACCACATTATTTCCAAGAATACTGGCAGTTAAAGCAGCCTCCTCCGCAACCGGAATATCGCTTGTACCGCCGGTTGCAATCACAATATTTCCGATTCCGTCCGGTGTGGGCAGTTCTCCTATAATTCCAACTCTTGCATCTTTATGATAGTCCAGCTTATGAGCCGCACCGACTATAGCCGCCGCTGCCTCTTCCATACGCGTGATCAAAATCGTATCCTGTCCATTTTTCTTCATAACCTCGATTATACCTATGATCTGCTCAGGAGTTTTGCCCGCACCGTAAATCACCTCTGCCGTGCCCTGACGAAACTTGCGATGCAGATCTACCTTGGCGTAACCGATATCCTCAAAAGGCTCTGCTTTTATTTTAAGTATGGCTTCGTCCACTGAAACCGTTCCGGAATGTACAGCTTCCAGAATACTCCTTAACTCGTTATTCATCCACGCACCTCCAAATCCAGCAATACCGCTCCATAATATTTTTTAAGTTCATCAACAATCCCACTCCGCTTATCAAAAACAAGCCGAAGCTGTTCTCCCCTCACCTGCACTCTGGCCGCATTTCCAAACATTCTAACCCGGAAATCACTAAACCCCAGGGATGACAAATACGCTTCCGATTTCTCCGTTTTTTCCAATTTTTCCTTTGTAATCTTCTCTCCCACAAGAATCCTCGTTGCAAGACAGGCATAAGCCGGTTTATCCCACGTAAAAAGCCCCGCTTCCTTAGATAAACGCCGTATATCATCTTTTGTAAGCCCACACTCCCTAAGCGGTGAACGCACCGACAACTCTTTTAACGCCTTCATTCCCGGCCGGTCTCCTGAATCATCGGAAGCATTAGTTCCATCTATCAAAATTTTATATCCGTCTTTTTCCGCCGCCTGCGCAATTGTTGTAAAAATCGCTTTTTTACAATAATAACACCGATTCTCCGGATTATCTGCTATCGTAGAATCAGCAAGCACATCCACCGAAAGCACCTGCATATCCGCTCCCAGCTCCTTCGCCAGACGCATTGCATCATCAAACTCAAACTGCGGTTGAAATGCAGATTTAACGTAATAAGCCTTAACCTGCGCCCCATGCTCTATCGCCGCATAAAGCAGATATGCGGAATCTACTCCTCCTGAAAATGCAAGAGCCACTTTTGAATTTTCCCCAAAAAAATCACCTAAGTTCATCCTGTACCCTCCCTACTGCCACATGACCAGCTCCCAGCAAATTACAAATTACTCCTCCGATTATTAACGCTTTTTCGTAAATAATTTCCTATATCCGTAATACACAGCAATGTCACTACCAAAAAAGCCCCGGGAACAAGAATGATCCACCATGCCCCTGACAGCAGACTTCTTTCCGCTAAAGACAGCATACTCCCCCATGAAATTACTTCAAGCGGCAGTCCCATCCCCATAAAACTTAATGTAGACTCGGCGACCATCGCCGCGCGTATATTCATCACTACCATAAACATAATAGAAGATATAAAGTTTGGTGTCAAATGCCGCCACATGATCCGTAAAAAACCTGCCCCCATGCACCGCGCGGCAATAACATATTCACTGTCACGTATTTGTTTAACCTCGGTCCGTACCACCTTAGCTATGCTCGTCCAAGACGTAATACCGATTACAAATGAAATACTAAACACATTCGCCTTTCCCAAAATCGCCTGAATCATAATGACAAGAAGCAGGCTTGGAATACTTAAGAAAATTTCTGTAAACCGCATTAAACAATCGTCTAACCACTTGGGGGCAAGTCCGCTGAATACGCCAATAATTATTGCAATTGCCATGGAAACCGCGCTTGCCAGAAACCCGATAAACAATGAAATCCGTCCGCCATACCAGATCATTGAAAAAATATCGCGCCCCATAGCATCGGTGCCAAAATAGAATTCTGCACCCGGAGCTGCATTTGCATTGTATAAGTCCATATAAGCGGGATCTTTAGTAATAAAAAAATTGCAAAACAGACATCCCATCGCAATAATTGCAAACACCGCCATAGAAACAATAGGTTTATCCTTGTACTGCCTTTTTTCCTGTACCGGCAGGGGTTCAACCGTCCGGATACCCACTTGTACAAAACGATCATCCAACCTCTATCACCTCCGACACCTGCACGCTCTCATCTTTTTTCATACGCGGATCTATCCGTTCATTGACAATCTGCACTACAATATTGCACAGAATCACCAAGGTTCCCGATAAAATACAAAGCGCCATAAGCAGATTATAATCCTGATACCTTGCGCTTTCATAAGAGAGCGTCCCTATTCCGGGGTAGGAAAAAACCGTTTCCACAATATAGGTACCGCCCAGAATATGAGGAACGGAAATCGCCATTATACTAAGATAAGACGGCACAATATTTCTAAGACAATGCTTAAAAAGTATGTTTTTTTTGCTAAGCCCCTTAGACTTTGCCAGCAATACATACTCCGCCCTTACCTCTTCAAGCAGTTTATTCCGGATCATATAAGCATAATACCATAAGTGACTCACCACTACGACTGTCAGAGGAAGTGTCAAATGACTAATTCGGTCAATCACATTATCTCCACTCCCAATAGAATAAGCGCCGCTGCTTGGAAGTAATTTTAAATTGACGGAAAAAAGAAAAATAAGCGCTATTGACAGCCAGAACTCCGGAATACAGCTTGTAACGGTTCCAATCTTACAAAGCAGCCTGTCCGGCCATTTATCTTCATACCAAGTACATAAAATTCCCAGTCCAAGCGCCAAAATGAAAATCAACACAAACCCGATTCCACCTAAAATCAACGTATTGGGAAGCCGTCCTCCTATAACTTTAACCACATCGATCTTGTACTTATAAGATATTCCAAAGTTACCACGAATGGCATTTTCAAACCAGTGAATATACTGGATATGTATTGGCTTATTCAAACCCAGCTGACTCTCTGCCCACTCCCGCTCACTATCGCTCATTTTTTCCACACGATCACCATAATAGGAATAGAGCGGATCACCGGGAGCCAGCCTTGACACATAAAAGACCACTAGTGACAATACAAGCACACTCAATACAAAAGCCATGAGCTTTTTAGTATAGTATAAAATAATATTCTTACTCCTCATTTTCTCTCCTTCAGTATCATCTACCCCTGCCAATTAATAGCAAAATTAATTTTCTATATCCAGAGTCCATGCAATCCTTGGATCCGGTACCGGAATCGCAGAAAGCAGCGCCTTGGTATACGGATGCTTAGGATTTTCAAACAACTCCTTAGTATCCGCCACCTCCACCAGCCTTCCGCGGTACATAACCCCTACCCTGTCACACAAATATCTTATGACTGCCAGATCATGCGCAATAAATAAAATAGAAAAACCATGTTCCTTTTGCAAATGCTTAAACAAATTTATGATCTGCGCCTGAATAGACACATCCAAAGCCGCTATAGGCTCATCTGCGACAAGCAGTTCCGGTTCCATTGATAAGGCTCTCGCAATCGCAACCCGCTGTCTCATACCGCCGGATAGCTCATAAGGGTATTTATCCAGATAAGATTTATCCAAGCCGACATAATAAAGCTGAAACTCTGCCTCACTTCTAAGCGTTCCCCTTTTGGGTTTTATATGATGAATCTGCATAGGCTCTGCAATAATATCCGCTACCTTCATCCGTCCGTTTAAACTGGATGTGGAATCCTGAAATATAAACTGGCGCGAAGTCTGAAGCAGCTTTTTATTTTTGCGAAACTCTATTAGATCACAGGTGTTTATTCCCTTATATATAACTTTTCCACTCACAGGACGGTATACATTCATTATACATCTGGCGACCGTAGACTTACCGGACCCTGATTCCCCAACCAGACCGAAAATCTCTCCTTTGCGAATCTGAAATGAAATATCGTCAACCGCTTTTATCGTTATATTTCTATCTAGTTTAAAAGAATGTGATAACTCCTGCACATCTAACAAAACATCTGTCACAATATTAACCATGCCTTTCTTTCATATCTGACTTTAAATGATTACTAAATATATTTCCAATAGCCAGAATTTTCACAATCATCTAATACTCCCAATCGGCGGCGCTATTTTAGGAGCCCGCTCATCCAAAAGCCACGTTGCCGCATAATGAGTATCGCTAATCCTAAACATCGGCGGCATCTCCTCATAATCAATCGCCAGAGCATACTCATTCCTACAAGCAAAAGCATCTCCTTTAGGCGGATTGATCATTGTCGGCGGCATACCGGGTATTGTATACAATTCCTGCCCCTCCTTTGCAATCGATGGCAGCGAACGCATAAGCCCCCATGTATACGGATGCCTTGGCTCATAAAAAATATCCTCCACAGTGCCAAGTTCCACAATTTTTCCTGCATACATAACCGCAACCCTGTCAGCCACTCTCGCTACCACACCCAAATCATGCGATACAAGAATCGTAGCTGTTAAAAGTTTCTTTTGCAAAGCCTTAAGTAAGTCCAAAATCTGCGCCTGGATAGTAACATCCAAAGATGTAGTCGGCTCATCCGCAAGCAGGATTTTAGGCTCTGAGGCAAGCGCAATTGCCATAACGCTTCGCTGCCTCATACCACCCGAAAAACTATAGGGATACAGCTTATACCTCTCTTCCGCATCCGGAATACCTACTAAATTCATCATACTGATAACTCGCTTGTATACATCAACCTTTTTCATCTTAGGGTTATGCACCCTAACCGCCTCGGCAATCTGTTCGCCTATAGGAATAGTAGGATTAAGTGAAGTCATAGGATCCTGAAATACCATTGAAAATACCCTGCCCCGCAGACGCTCCATATCTTTTCTCCCATAATGCGTTATATCAGTGCCATCTACCAGAATACTTCCGCTTTTAATATAAGCATTATCATGCAGCAGCTTCATAATGCTTTTGCAAAGAACACTCTTCCCACAGCCGGACTCTCCCACAATTGCAAGCACCTCGCCCTCATGCAGCGAAAGACTCACATCACGCACCGCCTGTATTTCTCCCTTAGGAGTGTTAAAACTAACGGATAGATTTTTAATTTCTAAAAGTTCCTTCATATAAATCCCCATTCTCACTCAACCTGCTATATCCCACTCCGTTACATTCCAGAAAATACCTACTCCATGATGCCCCATCACCGTATCAGTCGATATACCTTTCAGTTTGGAAGCTGCAACATAATCAGCATCAACATAACAAATAAATGCAAAGGCGGGGTTATCAGCAAGCGCTGACTGAAACTTGGCATACGCTTGTGCCCGTTTCCCAGTGTCGTCGGTCTGCCTTGCTTCAAGCAGATATTTATCAACCTCTGCATTAGAATAACCCGAGTAATTCGCTCCCTTATCCGTACCAAAAACCTTATAAGTATGGTCGTCTGCATCAAAAGGACTGCCCCAGCCAATTAAATAAGCCATCTGACCGCTCCAGTCTACTCTGGCCGGAACCTCAACACTGCAGTTAATGCCTACTTCCCTAAGCTGCTGCGCCGCCGCCTGCGCCATATCAAGGCGGACCTGATCTCCTGCACCCACACTTATGACAAAAGCAATTTCCTCACCATCACGCTCATAAAAACCAGCATTTCCCATAACACATCCAGCATCCTCCAAAATCTGTCTGGCTTTCTCAGGGTTATAAGAATACTGCTCTACATTTTCATTATTATAAATATTCCGCTGCAAAGGCCCATAAGCTACAATACCATGCCCAAGCAGAACCGCATCCAAAATAGCCTGCCGATCCATGGCGTAACAAATCGCCGGAATAACGTCGCAGTTATCTGTCCAGTATTCATTCCGGAAATTAAACATAATTCCCCGATAATCTGACGTCTTCATATTATAGACAGCATAATTATCATTATCCTTAAATGTTTCCGAATCTTTGGGCGTAAGCAGCGCCAAATCCAGTTCCCCTGAACGCATCTGCATAGCTTTGGCATTATCGTCTGTGACAATCTTAAAAATGATCTTGTCAATATTTGCCGCCCCTTTAAAATAGTCCTCATTTTTTACAAGCGTAATCGCCTGCCCTTCATCCCAGCTCTCAAGCCTGTAAGGTCCCGTACCAACAGGCGCGCGGAAAAAGTCAGACTCCTGCATATTCTCGCCCTCCAAAAGATGCTTCGGCAAAACAGGCGTCGCCATATAGTCCAGAAACGCCACGTTAGAAGCTGCAAGTTTAAATGAAACAGTATGCTCATCAACCACCACAATCTCTTCCACATCTTCATAATCAGGTGCATTTTCCGAACCGTTATCAGGGTTCATAATAGCTTCAATTGTAAACTTAACGTCATCCGCACTAAATGGCTCCCCATCATGCCATTTTACATCCTCTTCCAGATAAAAAGTATATGTATAGCTCGCCTCATCAAAAGACCAATCCTTTGCAAGAGACGGGATAACCTGATTGCTGCCATCATGTGCAGTCAGACCGTTAAAAAGCAGTATATTTATCTCTCCATGTTCGTCCATTGCGGGATTAATGCGGGTGTAGTCGCTGCTGCCGTATATTAAGGTTTTTAAGACGGTATCGGCGTCACTGCCGTAAGTTGTTTCAACGTTATAATCTTCTTTCATTCCTGAAGTAGTTTCAGTGGTATAATCTACTTTTCCATCGGAAGTCCTGCTATTCTCACTGCAGGCCGTCAGACCAAGCAGTGCATATACTGTTAAAAAAATAATAATGCTTTTTTTCATTGATGCTGTCCTTTCATTCTAATCAAGCTTCCGGCTATGATAAAACGTTTTTCCATAGACACGAACTTAGTTAATTCAAACATAAAAAAGGCATATAACTTTTTTTCATAAAAAGTCGTATGCCTTCTGAACACACATTTCGTTGGAAATATATTATTTTATATTGCATTATGTAAACTAATTTTATTAAGAGACTTCTGTCTCTGTTATCCGCTTCGTGCGGACCGTTGATGCTTATTATACAATATGCTAATTTAGTTTTCAATACGCATTTATTTTATAATCAATCCCCCACTCATCATGGTTAATTTCCCTGTCTTTAAAATAGTATTTCCGGTCATGCTCGCCCACCTCACGCATGACCCTGCAGGGATTTCCAACTGCAACCACATTTGACGGAATATCTTTGGTCACAATGCTTCCGGCGCCAATCACCACATTATCGCCAATAGTTATGCCCGGCATGATAATTGCGCCTGCTCCGATCCAGCAGTTCTGCCCGATATGAACCGGCATATTATATTGAAGTCCTTTTTTGCGAAGCTCTGGTAAAATCGGATGTCCCGCTGTCGCAATCGTTACATTCGGGCCAAGCATTGTATAATCGCCGATATAAATATGAGTATCATCCACGCATGTCAGATTGTAATTAGCATAAACTAACTTTCCAAAATGACAGTTATGTCCACCGAAATTGGAATAAAAAGGTGCTTCAATATACACGCCTTCACCGCAATCGCCAAGCATCTTTTTTAATAGTCCGGCTCTTTTTTCCACTTCTGACGGCTTAGTCTGATTATATTCACATAGCAGATCCTGATAAGCCATCTGTTCTTTCATAATTTCGTCATCTCCCGGAAAATAAAGTTCTCCGGTGTGAAGTCTTGCTTTCATATCACTCATTTTTTATCCCTCTTTTTCTAAACCTTTCCTTTTTAACTACTAAAACATATAGTCAACATTTATATTACTTCTTTTCCAGCCTCTCATTCAAAAACAAAACAATGAATTGTACCAAAGTTGCAACAAACGGGTAAACTACTACATCAAATACATATGTAAAAAAACCTAGCCCGTCATGCGACATTCCTGGAAGTTCTGAAAAGTGATCCGCAAAAACGAAAAGCACAAAATACTGAACGAACAAACCAACCCAGATAAATCCCGAAGGAATCTTCCCAGTTTGTCTTAGCAAAAGAATAACAGCCCCGGCCGGCAGCAAAATCCTCAATGTTATCCATGCAAAATCAGGAGTTCCCAAGAATGGGCGCATTGAAAAAAACTGAAGGATTATTACATATTCAATAACAAGGGAAAGCAAGCCGCAAACAGCTGATATTAATAATTTCATACTATCTCACCTATCTCCTAATCTTCCAACACAATTTTTCTAATATGTCCAAGTGCCTCCTGTATCAACTGCTCAACACTATAATCCGACACCCCGACAACAACATTGTCACAGTGGCTAAACGGAATTAAAACTCTTACAGCCCTGCTCTGGGCAACGGCAAGCGCCATCTTAGGCGTCACTTCCCCAAGCATTGAATCCGCTATCGCAATACCTATAGGTCCTACAATTATATCGGCATTTCGGCACCCAACCACTACCGCATTTTCTCCGGTTGCCGCACCATCCGCACCGGCTTTCAGCATTGCAGAAGTTGCTGCATTGTTAGTTCCTACCGCAATAACCTCTGCGGTCTTTATATTCTTTTTAATTGCGCTGATAAGCTGTCTTCCGATTCCGCCGCCCTGGGCGTCAATTACTAATATTTTCATTTTGCAAACCTGTTCCTCTCTCAGCCCGCGGGCTCAGTCCTCGCAAGTATCTGAAACCTAATTACTGGTCGTATTTTACTATACAAAACGGAAACTGTCAAAACAAGCAAATTTTTCTATGTATACTGCCCAAGTCCTTTTTATCTAAAAAATCCATTACTTTACATTAAATATCGCATCTATATGTTACATCCTAATGATTCCCTCCAACCATTGACAAAATCGGTTAGAACGGTTAGAATACGGTTAGAAAGCGGTTAGATTGCATCAGAATACGGTTAGAATGATTAGAAAGCGGTTGAAACGGATAGAATAGCCTCGGAGGTGTATTTATGAATTATCATGAAAGCGAAACAATAGAATTTAAAGAAATCGTTACCGATAATGTCAAAAAAGAAATCATCGCCTTTGCAAACTGTGATGGTGGAAAGCTATATATCGGCATCAATGATCATGGTGAAATCATTGGTGTCGAAAATCCTGATGCCGTGATACAGCAAATCAGCAGCATGGTCAGGGATTCTATAATACCGGATGTAACCATGTTCGTACACTATGAAACAGTGGCAGAAAATGACAAGTGTGTCGTTTTAGTAACAGTACAACGAGGCACAGACAGACCCTACTATCTCGCGGGAAAAGGTCTGCGCCCGTCCGGTGTTTATGTCCGTCAGGGTACTTCTTCCGTTCCATCCACCGATACCGCTATCCGTCAGATGATTAAAGAGACAGACGGTGACAGCTTTGAGGAAATGCGTTCCTTAGAACAGAACCTGACTTTTCAGGCAACTGCCAGAGAATTTGAACAACGCCGCATTGCCTTTGCCCCGGCCCAAATGAAAACCTTGAAAATATTAAGTGCAGACGGCATTTATACAAATCTGGGACTTTTACTCTCAGAACAGTGCACACATGTCACTAAAACTGCCGTTTTTGAGGGAAAAGACCAAAATGTCTTCAAAGACCGCCGTGAATTTTCCGGTTCTTTATTACAACAGTTGACGGACATTTACGATTATATCGATATGCGTAACCAGATACATTCTACATTTGATAAACTACGTCGTATTGATAATCGGGATTACCCCGAAGTTGCAATCCGGGAGGCACTTTTAAATTCACTGGTACATCGGGACTATTCTTTCCACGCAAGTACATTAATCAGCATCTATGTGGACAGAATCGAATTTGTTTCGATAGGCGGGCTGATTCCGGGGATTACTCTGGATGACATTATGCTAGGTCTATCCGTCTGCCGAAACCCCGGATTAGCTAATGTATTCTACCGGTTAGAATTGATAGAAGCATATGGTACAGGCATACAAAAAATTATGAATGCATATACAGGCACAGGGAAAACACCGCAAATCAAGGCAACGAACAATGCCTTCAAAATCACTTTACCGAACTTGAATGCAGAGGATTTACATGTAACAACTCCTATCGTAATGCAAAGTCCTTGTATTTATAATGGTTCAAATAATAGAGAAGACAAAATTCTGTCATCAGTGTACCAAAACGGTTCTATTGCCCGCCAAGATGTAGAAATCCTCCTTGACACAGCCCAGACCACCGCAGGACGTATACTTAAACAAATGTGTGAGAAAAATTTGCTGGTTCAGGAAGGCAATGGAAAAAACACACGATACAGACTTCCATATTAACTACATGCTGCCAGACTTCCGACTTTTAATCATTAACACTTTTCAACTTTCCTTCCATATGATATAATGCGATTCAGGATTTATTAATTCACCATATGGCGAAAGGATGAAAAACAGATGACAGGATTTAGTGCATGGGCATCTAATTTAGCCGATCTATTCTACAGATGCTTTATCAAAGAAGACCGTTATAAGTTACTCGTAAGCGGTATCGGTGTCACCATAAAAGTATCGCTTCTTGCGGTTGTTATCGGTATTCTGATCGGTATGCTGATTGCAATGTGCAATTTGTCAAAAAGAAAACCGCTCAAACTTATAGGAGGCATATATACAGATATTATACGCGGAACGCCCTCTGTCACCCAGCTTATGATCATCTACTTCGTTATCTTTGCCACGGTGAATCTTGATAAATGGATCATTGCTTCAATAGCTTTCGGTGTTAATTCCGGGGCTTATGTATCGGAAATCATCCGGGCAGGCATCATGTCCATAGACAAAGGGCAGACTGAAGCAGGACGCTCACTGGGCTTAAATGCTTTTCAGACAATGACCAGAATAGTCATTCCACAGGCGGTAAAAAACATTTTTCCGGCGCTGTGTAACGAATTCATTGTACTTATCAAAGAGACCGCTATTGTCGGTTATGTAGGACTTATGGATATCCAGAAAGCGGGCGATTTTATAAAGAGCGCCACATTTATTGCATTCATGCCTCTTATCGGAACCGCTATTATATACTATGTGCTGATTAAGATGCTAACACTGCTGCTTAACAAAATTGAGAGCAGCCTACGCAAATCCGATGTCCGGTAAGGAGGAAACACTCTATGATCAAAGTAAAAAACCTACATAAAAAATTTGATAACCTGACAGTTCTTGACGGAATTGACGAGCATATCACCCAAGGCGAAGTTGTGGTCATAATCGGACCATCCGGTTCAGGCAAAAGCACCTTCTTAAGATGCTTAAACCTGCTTGAAGATGTAACCGAAGGTGAAATTTATGTGGATGATGAGTTAATTAATTCCCCTAAAGTGAATGTAAATAAGATTAGACAGAAAATGGGCATGGTATTCCAGCAGTTTAATCTTTTTCCACATTTAACCATTATGGAAAACATCACTCTCGCGCCTGTTCTCCTTAAGAAAATGACAAAGGAAGAAGCGGTTAAAAAAGGACAGGAACTACTGGAGCGTGTCAATCTCTCCGAAAAGGCTGACGCCTATCCGGCACAATTATCCGGCGGCCAAAAGCAGCGTGTTGCAATTGCCAGAGCGCTTGCCATGAATCCGGAGATTATGCTTTTTGATGAACCGACTTCAGCACTAGATCCAGAGATGGTCGGAGAAGTTTTAGACGTTATGAAAGACCTTGCCAAGTCCGGTATGACTATGGTCATCGTTACTCACGAGATGGGCTTTGCCAGAGAAGTCGCAACCAGAGTGCTTTTTATTGATCAGGGTGTGGTTATGGAAAGCGGCACACCCGAAGAAATATTCAACAATCCACAGAATGAAAGAACACAGCTTTTCTTAAGTAAGGTTCTGTAGCTATGGTATTACGCCCAATATCAGGGCTTAGTATACACAATATATTAATCTTAGGAGGAGATAATTATGAAAAAAGTAACAAAAGCAGCAACACTTGTACTCGCCATAACTATGATGGTATGTACGCTCACAGCATGCGGTGGCAGCAAAGACGGCGGTACGCTTACATTTGGTACTAACGCAGAGTTCCCACCATTTGAATTCGTAGCAAGCAGCGGTTCTATCGGTCAGTACGATGGTATCGATATGGCTATCGCAAAACAGATTGCCGAAGAAAACGATATGACACCGGCTATTGAGAACATGGAATTTGAATCTTTGTTAGTAGCGCTCCAGAACGGTCAGATTGATGCAGTTATCGCAGGTATGACCGTAACTGATGAAAGAAAGGAATCCGCTGATTTCTCTATCCCTTACTACACTGCTACACAGGTTATGATCGTAAAAGAAGATTCCGATATCACTGTAGCAACCGATATGGCAGACAAGAGAATCTGCGTAATCCAGGGTTACACAGGTGAAATCTGCGTAGGCGATATGGGTTATCCTTATGAGTCATTTAAAAAGGGAACCGACGCTATCATGGAACTTGTAAACGACAAATGTGACGTAGTTGTAATTGATTCCGCAACCGCACAGAAATATATCAAAGACAACGAAGGTCTTAAAATCGTAGAAGACTCTTCTGCTTTTGAGTCTGAAGAGTATGCTATCGCAGTTAAAAAAGGCAATACCGAGCTTCTCGATAAGATCAACAACGTAATCGAAAAAATGCTCTCAGACGGTACGGTTTCTGAGCTTAGCGCAAAATATATAGAGACTGCTACAGCAGAATAATAGTATAGCCAAAATTACATAATTAATTATCAAACAAATATAATATGACTATCCAACTCTTAGTTCATAGAGAACCAAAGACGGATAGTCATATTTTTATCTTATAATATTAACTTTTCTCTGAACTTCTTTCCGCCAATTCAAGCACCATAATGATCGGCACGATCAATATCCCGCAAAAGAAATTGCTGACGCCATGAATACAGTCAAACGGCAGTCCTGCAATAACCCATGCCACCGTTTTTTCAAAACTAAACCCATAAATCAGTGCCTGGGCCGGCGCATACAATACTCCGAATAAAAAGCCATGGGCCGCACAAACTGTCATATACACAATGGGCCGTACCTTTTTGGGCATTTTCTTTGGAAGAAGCATGACCGCTCCCCAGAGAACAGTCCATATATACAAATAAGGAATCCACCATGCTGCAAAACCGCATAAGATTCCGTTTAAGAACACATAGGTATAAATCGGGTACAATGCTTTTTTACCATAAACCACTGTAAATGCTATGGTAAACACTCCCAAAAGATGGACATTGGGTAAGAGTTCCATAATCATCTTAGAAGCATACATAACCGCCCCAAGCATTCCAAACACCGCTATTTCTTTGATTGTAAGCTTCATATTATTCGACCTTAAAGGAGTAACTCTCCCCTGATGTTATAGTTGTAGAGTCGACTCCTGATGAAGCATACTCATCATTAACATAAAATGCCCAGTACACACCGTCAGTATCATAATCCGCAGTTATTCCATTGACTGTCTTTACATAAAGACCATACTCACTCTCTTCTCCTTCAATGAAATCAAGCTCTGTCAGTGCGTCTCCCACCGTCTCCTTATCAGTGTGGATTTCAAACTGTGTCTCGCTGCCTTCCTTATCTACTACGGTCAACGTAAACTCTGTGTTCCCTGTGCCAAGAACGTTATCCTCTGCCTGAGCATTTTCTTCAACCTGAGCGTCATCCCCTGTCTGAGCACTTCCTTCTACCTGAGCATTATTCCCAGTCTGCATACTACTCTCAGTTCCCGTACCAGAACTCACATCCTTACCTGCATTGTCACCACAACCTGTTGTAAAAAACGCCATAGCCACAATAAGCGCCATACAAAGGATAAATGACAATAATTTCTTACTACCATTCTTTTGCATATTATTATCTCCTTTGATTTTTATTTCCCCTACACACCGGCACTCGCGGTTATATCAAGAGGATTTTTGCTGTCCGGATATTTCGACTTGGCACTGATATCAACCGGCCTTCTCAGATATATTCCAATGGCTTTTCCCTGAACCGTGGCTATAATTCAGGTAGGTTAATATATGTTGAGAAATCAAGGATTTTCAACCACATAAATAATTAATGTACCTTACGGCGACGGGCTCGTACAGGATTTGCACCTGTTTCCCCAGACAGCACAGTTCTTATCATAATATTTTTTAACAGTTCAGTCAACCATATTGACATTCGAAATATTATATTGAAATATTAGACATGACCTCTTCCCTAGAAGGCATCACCTTCAATGCTCCCTTCCTTGTCGTAACCAATGATGCCGCGCTGTTTGCGAAGATGAGCATCTCCTTCAAATCTTCTTTACTCAAATCATCCAATCCATGCTCAAGAATATAGTGCAGTATGCAGCCGCAGAATGTATCGCCCGCGCCTGTCGTCTCAATCGTTTTTTCCTGTATAAAAGGCGCCACTTCCACCATATCTCCCTTATAATACGCCCGGCTTCCTTCCTTTCCCATAGAAACCAGTATAAGCGGAATATTAAATTGCCTGTTTATCCATTCCACGCCCTTCGTATAATCCGTTTCGCCTGAAAGCCATTGTATCTCATTGTCCGAAATTTTCAAAATATCACACTGGCCCAGACCATACAGTACCTGTTCTCTGGCCTCATCCAGTGTTTTCCACAAAGGAGGGCGAAAATTCGGATCAAAAGAAATAAGCACACCGGCATCCTTTGCAATTCCAACCGCCTTTTTTGTCGCATTTCGTACACCCTCATGAGTCATAGATAAAGTACCGAAATGAAAAATCCTTGAATTCTTTATTACATCCTCCGGTATCTCATCCTCCGTAAGCATCATATCCGCTCCCGGATTTCTGTAAAAAGAAAAATCCCTGTCTCCGTCTGGAAAGGTATGCACAAGCGCAAGCGTCGTATGTACTTCGTCGTCCATATACAAATAGTCAGAATTAATACCGACATCTGTAATCGCGTCCTTTAGCTGACTTCCGAAAGAATCATTTCCTACTTTTCCGATAAAAGAAGTATTATATCCCAGTTTAGAAAGCATTGCCAGCACGTTGCATGGCGCTCCTCCCGGATTAGCCTCAAATAACGGATTGCCCTGCGTACTTTCACCATTTTGGATAAAATCAGTAAGCAGTTCGCCAAGTGCGGTCACATCAAATTTTTTCATTTATATAAACATTCTCCTTTCTCCTACATCAGCAATTCATACTTAACCACATCCATTGTGACTATTCCGTCCGCCAGAAACGATATAGCATCTGCCGACGTATCGGTATACATTGTTGCCGACATTACATGTTCTCCGTCATTTATAAAAATCTCAACGCTGAATGTATCCAGAATGATCCTTAATTTAATCTCACCGTTTTTACCGTTAACCCTGCTGCGCCTTTGATGGATGACCGCTCTTCTGGTCCCCGAAAACTTTCTGTCCACTTTAACAATTGATTCCCTCGGTCTAAAGCTTACTGAGGTGTGATATGTATCGTTCTGAGCAAATCTTATCATAAACTTCTGATACATATTTTCTTCGTCAATCGGGCGAACAGATACTTCCATGTCAATCTTTCTACCTTCCACCTTTTCCAACATCTTAATACCGGAAAAAGTGACATTCTCATATCTTACTTCGCCCCCATGCAGATTATTAAGCTCTCTTACAGGCTTTTGAATCAGTCTTCCGTTTACCACTGAAAGCTCTCTTGGCAGACTCATCTGCCCAAACCATGCTTTCTCAGGCGAATGAAGATTACAGGTATCCCAATTCTGCATCCAGCCGATCATAATCCTTCTGCCATCCGGTGAAAGAATTGTCTGTGGCGCATAAAAATCAATTCCATAATCAACAGCCTGATCCTTTTCCTCAGTAAAAACCTCTTCTTTCTCGTCATAGCTTCCGATGAGGCAGAGCGTTCCGTTACCGTTATGATACTCAAGCCCATGCGGAAGCATATCCATAGGACTTACGATAAGAAGCTGTTTTCCGTCAAGCGAAAAGAAATCCGGACATTCCCACATCGTGCCAAAACGTCCATTATTAGCTATTAAAATTTTATCATACTTCCAATTCATTCCATCCGGACTGCTGAAAAGAAGAATCTGTCCGTCTCTATCCGGCGTACAGTTTCCGGCAACGCATCTGTAAGTTCCATCAGAAGCAATCCACATCTTAGGATCCCTGAAATCATATTTACTGCCGTTATCCGGCAAATCTTTCTGTGTCAACACCGGATTTCCTTTATACTTCTCATAATCTCGTCCGTCTCCGATCGCAATACACTGAGCCTGTATATCACAGATTCTTCCGTCACTTTGATGTTCTTTACATACTCCGGTATACATCAGCAGATGTCTGCCATCCGGAAGTGTGAGTGCACTTCCGGAAAAGCATCCTGCCTCATCGTAAACCGTATCCGGCGCAAGCGCTGCCGGAAGATAAGTCCAATGCAGTAAATCTTCGCTGACAGCGTGCCCCCAGTGCATAGGCCCCCAATGTGAATTGTAGGGATGATACTGATAAAAGAGATGATATTTTCCGTCATAAAATGAAAATCCATTCGGGTCATTCATCCAGCCTACACGGGCCGAGAGATGAAATGCCGGTTTTTCTTCGTTCTCATTTCTTTTTTCCGTTATTTCTTCATATTTTCGTGCATCACGCAATGTCTGACTCATAGCATCAAGCTCCTTCTATTGTAAAACAATTTTGACATAGCAAGTCTGACAAACCTTGCCTGCATATATGTATTCTGTTGATTTTCACTCATATTGGCTTTTCATTCTGTTTTCAATATCCGCAGTAATCTGATGCACATTTACTTTTTCTTCTTACGCTTGCCATTTTGTGAATAAGTTGAGTATAAAAACAATATATAAACAATAATAACAAATGCAATGCTGACTGGAATTAGTGCATTAGCTAATATTTTATGAACCCTATCAATGATTGTACACTGACAGTAAGAAGCCTGTTTCCATACAATATATGTAGTAATTATATATATTGCAACTGCGAAAATAAAAGCATATGTATGATATTTATTATCATCCCACCAATAAAGAAGCACAAGCAGCGCAACCGTATTCATAATTATCGGAATTACTTCTAACCCTTTACTACTGTACTTTATCTCAAACATCGCATTAATTATCAATGGATAAACTAAACATGCAACAATAAATATAATAATTATTATAGTTTTAATAATTCCCACCTACAATTCGATAATATTTTTGTTAAGTATCTTACAATTTTCACTTTGAAATTGGTTAAACCAGCACGGATTTTCAGTATGTACCGGAATAATGTAGCTTGGAGAAACCGTATCAATCAATTTGCGAATCGTATACGCATCTGCATGTCCGCTAGTATGAATAATATGAATCTTAACACCTTTATTTTTTAGATATTTAATAAACTCTTTCATTTCCGGCTGCTCTAAATAACCTTTCCACATACCATATAAAAGGACTCCACCGTCAAAAGAAATCAGCTCATTCAGTTTTTCAAGATACGATTTCATCGACTGTCTTATACACATAAGAAAAGGTGTCTTTGCAATCTCTTTTCTTCCTATCTTAGCCTTTCCAAACGCTTGTAATCTCTGATATTGCTTATCGCCGCCTGTTGTAAATACTCTAATTCCCTCATCAACATTCGCTTCAGGCGCAATCTCTCCAACTGCCATAGATATCTCTGCCGTATATATATCTTCCATAAAAATCCTATCAGTTCTTCTGGCAATATTATACGCAGTTATCACCCTTTCAACATTTGTAGATGACATCATTATGAATACCGGGGCATGAATATTTTCAATATAATTTACTGCAATATTTTCTAGCTCAATTTCATCAATGTTCTTTACTTCTGTTTCCCTTGATAAAGTAGTTCCTTCAGTAATAATTGCATCAACACTAGGTAGCATTTTCAATAATTCATCATAATTCATTCTTCCATTAGCTCTGAAGTCTCCTGTATATAGAATTCTTTTTCCATTACTTTCAACAACAAACATATAAGAATCAAAAGCAGAATGATCACATTGATATGGCGTCACCTTGATATCTCCAACCTCAATTCCTATCTGATTCTGTACAAATAATGGCTGAAAAGTAACCTGTTTACCTCGGTAATCAAAAGCGCTTCTGAACACATAAAAAGCTTTTTCACCCATATATATTGGAATATCAGATAAAATCTCCCCTAATAAACCAATATGATCTGAATGGTAATGTGATATAAATATTCCGTCACATCTCTTTTCACCTTCAAACAAGCCTTCAATCCGTGGAACTTCGTATGCTTCACCTTCATCCAGATTCACGCCCACATCAAAAAATAAGCGTGTAGTTTCTGATGATATTTCGATAATAGAACCCCCTATCTGATTTATACCTCTGTGAATACATATTTTCATTAAGCTATAACCTTTACAAGTGAAAGAATATAATCAATAGTGTCAACAAAGAAATCTATATCTTGTTCCGTTTCAACTTTTCTATAATTTACAACTAATTTAAGTGACTTACCGCTTCTTGACACCCCACATCGCCCATCAAACTTCTTCTCAACTGCATTCTTTATATCGTCAACAATCTCATCAATACCGTCCATATTCTTAAAATGACTCTGCTCCATAACAATCAAAACTGAAAAGTCTTGTCTTGTCATATCCATATAGGCAGGCATATCTAAGAATTTACCTGTTTTCCTATTATTTCCATACTTTGCATATTCAGACCACATCATATCCTCTTTATTTATATTTGCAAGCTTTACATAATCGCGTGGATTCTGCAAAAGAACATATCCCTGTGTATACAAAGAATCCTTAGCTGCAACATACTCTTGCGCCTTAAATATCAATGGTGCATTCGCCATTCCCCAGTCTTCCACTCTTTTTTCTAATTTTTCAACAATATTTTTAGGTTTTCGCGGCAGTTGTTTCACAAATGTAACCAACAATACAACCACGATCAATGTTCCTGAAACATCTTTAATCGCCCCAAAAACAGAACTTACAGACAATCCCCCGGCAACAGCTTCTCCTATCGCTGCCACAATAGCAATAATACCAAAGATACCTCCCCACAGCTTCTCTTGAAAATCCATTTTATCCATCTATACTTCCTCCAAAACAAAATACTTTTTTCCAACAATCTTGTAGTAAAACGCCCTGCTATCCAAAAGTCCCATCAGTTTAGTAAGCCACTTCCGCTTTTGCAGCAGCTCTGCTTTTTGTGTGCCTTCATAATATACAAACGGACTGGCTTTAACGCAAATATCGTCTGTAAAACCGAAATCCCGAATCAATTTATTTTTATCAACTGTCTGAAGATATGTATATCCTTCCAAAACACAACGAAGCATTGATTCCACATTGTCCGGCTTTTTCAATTCTAAAATCCTCAATACACTTCCGTCAAAAGCCAATAAATCAATTTTCCCTGCAACATCATCCTTTTTTGATTTTAATGGCGTTTGATAGGCGATAATCTTGCCTATATGATCAAAAACACACCCGTCTTTACTGCTTTGATTAAACATTTCTATTGCAATACGTTCTTCTTCCCGGTTTGATATAGGAACGTTTCCCATATGACCGGAAACTGCATATGTAGCTTTTCTGGTTATCTGCGGAATTCCGGTAATAAAGTCATCAATATTCATGCACAAAAATTCAGCAATTACTTCTGTATAATACTCATTAGTATCAAATGTCTTTCCTCTGTAATTAATCATTTCTTTCTGATAAAAAGTCCTTGAATCAGCCAATGCTTTTTGACATTCATTGATTATTTCTTCTCTGGAATACTGCACCAAATCCCCCCTATCAACATAGAGCTTTCACATTATATATTTCTGATTATATTTTACGATTTTATCATCACTCTTGCAATAAATTTATAAGATTCAGGTGTCAAAAGGTGCACTAATAAAATTAATACAGATTCAAATATTCTCATAAATCACTATCGTCAGATTATTCACCCCAAATGTCCTGCTAAACATAACCTCTTCCGCACGCTTTATGATCATCTCTATCCCAAGGCTGTCATCTATAAGCACCTCATTGCCGGCCTCTTCCTTTCTTTTTCTGTAATAAGCAATAGGATCAAACAGCTTTCCCGCGCAGCGCATATAGAGGATAATTCTCTCACCGACACGCACGATCCGCACATCCGCATACTGTTTTCCTATATCCAAAAGGCAGTGTTCAAATATAATTAGAAGCATTTCCTCAACTGCCAGACTGATCGTCATTGTGGTTCTTTGCGACATTTTCTTTTCCTTACAGAAATCAGATATTTTCTTAGCGGCATTAGATGCCTCTTCCTTCGTATTTTCCACTGAAAAGGCAAGATACCTGTCTGTCTCCTCATAGCGGCAGTCTAACATAAGCAAGCCTCTAAGGTATTTATTTCTTATGCAGTTTAGACCTGTTATAGCAAATATTGCCGCCGCGGTCGCAAGCTCGGACGCCATAAAAGATAGCCATATAAGCTGCGGTCTTTTCCAATATACAAAGCACATTGCAAACATTATAATAAACACAAAACTACGAAAAAGCGTCAACACATTTGCCAGAGCGATTTTTTCCGTAGTAAAGTAATAGAAAATATAGAGATTATTAAACATGCCCGGTAAAAAGCTAAGTGAAAACATGATTACCGCCGATTCTAACATCGCAACTTTAGACGCGGCAAATGCAGCCCCTATCCATTTAGAACAAATGCATGTCAGGACTGTCATAATAAAAATCATTCTTACACCCTTTTTCATTGCCTCCCTTACCACGGTCTTAATACTGATATTATCCCGCTCTCCATAAAATACGCCGATCAAAGGAGTAATAGTCTGGGCAATGCCCGATATCACAGCATTTGAAAAGCTGTTCACAGTTCCGATTACGGCAAATACTGCTAAACCTTCTTCCGAAAGCGCTTTTAGAATAATATAGTTTAACACAATTGTTTTTAAAATATTGCAAAGGTTATTAAGCGCCATTGAACTTCCTGTATTTACTATCCTTACAATACTTCCCCAAAAATCTATGATCTTTCCAAAGGTAAATACAGCCTGTTTATTATATAGCAGGCACAACCCGTAAATATCGCCCACTAATGTGCTTAACACCAGTGAAAGCGCAGCTCCTCTCATACCCATATTCCATTTGATCACAAACAACAAGCAGAATACCAGGTCAAATATGAACATGACCAAAAACATATAGCTCCCCTGCCTTGGCCTGCCATCCACTTTAAGAAAATTAAAGGGATAATACATAAATGAAATACTTCCGCCGCCAATAAGTAATATCCTTGCATAGTCAGATACATAAGGCCTTATGTGGTTAGTTGTACCTAACACTACGATTAGCTGTGGAAAACAAAGCAGACCGGCTGCCGTTAACAAGGCAGAAAAAATAAGCGACAGCCATAGTGCAAGTGTTGCATAAGGATCTGCTTTGTGCGGCTCGTTTTTACCAATGCATAAAGAAGCATTGGTGGAAGCCCCGACATGAATCAGGGCACCCGCCGCAGCATATGCAAAATATATCGGATTGCTTATATTTAAAGCGCTTAATCCGTCTACGCCTATGTAATTTCCCACAATCATACTATTGGCAATAGTAGTAACGCATGTTCCAATAAGAGCCATTACAGAAGGAAGCATGTATTTTTGTACCGCAGTTCTTATAAATGTATCATTTACCTCAAAATCTTCCCTACTCTGTGTCATATTCATTCAGTCCATACTCCTCTATGATCCCTACAATATTTCTCTCAAAATCAGCTTCATCGCAATACGGATACTCGGCGTCCTGAAGATACTGAATTGCCAATATGTAATGCTTCTGCCCGATCAAACCTCTCCAGTTAGGCGCACTCTGCTCCATCTCCCGCCATGTTGCAAGATAGTTGTTGTGTGAACGGATTACCGCTATAAAAGAATCGTGCTTTTCCATGCAGCCATCACGTCTATGGGGAAAAAGTTCATTGCGAAAAATTGCTTCGGGCCTTCCCCCCCACTTTGAACCCTCAATTGCAAGCGCAATGACAATAGAGGGAAGACAAATATGCCTTTCTTTCCAGTCTCTCACTGCCGCGTCTGCAATATCGTTTATAAACCTTTGTTTTCCCATATATGTCATAGTTTTACATCTCCACAATATTTCGTTGTCTGTATAATAGCACCTCGATTATTTCGTTGTTTTTATAATGGTAAGCCGGTTCTTCCCATCCTTATGCCTATACACTACTTCATCCATCATCTCACAGACCATATAAATGCCTAGGCCGCCCACTTTACGCTTTTCAAGCGGTTCATTCACATCAGGCATGGTCTTTTTAAGAGGATTAAAAGCTATGCCGTCATCCTCAAAAAACATGAGTACACTTTTTTCATCAATCCGACAGCCCACAGTGACCTCTTTAGCTTTACTGTAATGACATATGTTGGAAAAAATTTCATCCGAGGTCATAAGGAGTTTACGGATATCTTTCCTTGGAACCTGTCCATCCTTTAGTTCCTTTTCCAGAAAATCCTGTACCTCCTGAATCCGGCAAATCTCAGCAGTGCTAACAATTTTCTGTATCCGGTCAAGCTCTTCTGGTCCGACATTTTCGCTATATTCACTTTCCGTTTCCAACACCTTAGCATCAATTTCAGCGGGCTCCGCAAACTTCACTATCTGTTCCTTTTTTTCTGAAACTCCATGATAATTAATAGCAAGCATTGTGATATCGTCAAACTGCTCCGCCTTACCCTGAAACTTCTGAACAGCCTTCCAGACATTGTCTATGAGAGCCTCCGGTTTAGTTTTCCTGCAATCATTTAATAAGGTCAAAAGCCGCTCTTCACCATACAGCTTTCCGCCCTCATTATTTGCTTCGCTCACGCCATCCGTATAAAGGAAAATCGTATCGCCCCTCTTAAGCCTGATTTTCTTCTGGACATACTTTATACCATCCATACCTGCCAGTACAAAACCGCTTCTTTCCTTTACATAACTGTAGCCCTTCTCTTTATTACCGATAAGCGGTGGATTATGTCCGGCATTAACATATGTAAGTATTCCTGTAGAAATAGTAAGAATTCCTATCCATGCAGTCACAAACATACCGTTCTTATTTACCGAACATAAACTGTCATTTACCTTGGTAACCGCATCTTCCAACGTACCGCCGCCCTTAATCCGGGTGTGCAAAAGAGTTCTCGCCACCACCATAAAGAGAGAAGCCGGGATTCCCTTTCCGGATACATCCGCCACCATAAATGCAAGATGCTCCTCGTCAATCAGGAAAAAGTCATAGAAATCTCCTCCAACTTCCTTCGCCGGCGTCATACGTGCACAGAGCGTAAATTCATCCCGTCCTGTCAGCATATGAGCTGAATCCGGCAGCATATCCGCCTGAATCTGAGAAGCCAGGTCAAGCTCTGTACGAATACGTTCCTTTTCGGCAGTCGCCGCCGCAAGATTGGTTATATAACTCTTAAGCTGCATAGTCATACTATTAAAGGCTTTTCCAAGCTCCTCTACCTCGTCTCCTGTGGATATTTGTATCTGCCTGTCCAGATTTCCACCGTCTATCTGTGCAACCTCATTGCTAAGCTTCCTTATTGGATCAGTCAGTTTTTGGGTAAAAATAATGCTGCCGATACATATAAACACAGTCGCCAAAAGTATAATAACAAGAAATAATAAAAGCGTTTTCCCGATTGAAGAATTCTGCTGCTTAGACACAGTATCCGTCAATTTGAGAATTCTTTGCTCGCTTTGTCTGGCAGGAGCTATTACTTCCTCTACATTCATCACCGTCACAAAGCTCCAACCAAGTCCCTCTAAAGGCGCATAAGCCATATATACTTCTCTTCCGTCCACCGTAAGCTTTGTAAGAGCGCTTCCGCCGCTTACCATATCCGCCGTCACTTGGGCAAGCTCTGTATTAGAACTCTCCACCATACTCATAGTTTCATCAGATTTTGCCGCAGTTTCGCCCATCTCAGCTCCGGAAACCATGACTTGTCCCTTTTCATTTACCAAAAAAGCGTATCCATTATCACCGATTACCGTATTAAGTACGGCACTGTTTACCGTATCCAGATATGAACCCACACCTGCCACAGCTACAATTTCATCGTCAACATATACAGGCCTTGAACATACAATACAGTCTCCCCCCTCATGAATATCTTTCATCACATCAGAATAAACAGTCTGGCCTTCTTTAGCCATAAGTGCCCTTTGATACCACTGCCTCTCATTTGCTTCGTAAAAGTCCGCCACATCCGAATCGTCGGAATATTTACTGTAAGCAATATAGTCGGCCTGAATCATCCAGCCGCTCTGTGTAGCAATATATGTAGAAGATATCATATCGTTGTTCCTGTTATACTGCACTAACAGATCCTGAATATTACCCAGCTTTTTTATTTCGCTAAACAGCCCCATATCTTCCTCGAATAAAATCCCTCTTGCCCTTACACCCGCAAGCCGCCTCGACCATAAAAGCTGAGCTGCAAGTTCTCTGCTTCCTTTTATCGGTAACGCAACTTCCCTGTCCGGATAGCTTTCCGGATTAAGGTAAATCACCTCCGCCTCCTGAGCTATTCCATTCACGCAGGCTATAACTGCATTAAACTTCTCCTCAATATATGCACTTTTCTGCACTGCCAATCCAAGCAGCTGTTCTCCTGCCATCTCCTCAAGCGCCTCTTCGGCGTCCGTTGCAGCAGTCTGTCCCAGCTTCATACTGCTTTCTTTAGAAATATTTTTCATGGAATAAAGCCCAAGTACACTGACTCCGCCGATAAGCAACAGTACTCCCAGCACCATAGAAAGCAGAAGTTCCGTTATTTTACGTCGTATATTCTTTTTTTTCATCCATTTTTCTCCTTGCTTCATATGCCTTCCTGACATAATTAAGCAGCTTGGCAAATTCGCTGCTTACTACATAATCCTCAAAGTAAATCTCCACTTCTCCCGGATTATGCATCACCATGTATTCATCTTTGCCGCACAAGGGTTTTAAGCCGGTAAAAAAGTACCCTGCTTCTTCCAGCACGTGATACGCCCACACCGCATTTTTATTACTACAGTTTAGAAAAACATTATAGGTTTGTGCACCCTTTAATGGATACTTATTATGCAAATCCTCTATACGGTTTGCTAAATCCGCTCCCACCATGTATACATTTATTTCCAGGCATTCCTGCAACTCATTCTGCCAAAAAGATATAATGCTTTGCGGCGGCAACTCACTTAAGCTATCGTCGCTTTCCTGTGCTATACAATATTTAACACCAAGACTGTCATATACTTTTGCGACAAAATTCTGATGTTCATATGGTATATAAACTGTACCTGCATCCTGCTTATCTACTGCTCGTATCTGAATTCCTTGTGAATGTTTGGTATTTTTACCATTATGGTAAGAATGTGTGACATTACCCATATTAAACACATTCATAACAAAGCCTGTTGCGCGAAGCCCCAGTCGGTATAACAGCCTCTGCGTTACATCATGAAATAAAACCGGAAGGCAGTATGCCGCCGAATAATTACTTTTAAGCAAAATCTCCATCGCATACTCAAAAAAAGGCATAGCCAGTCCGTATCCACGATATTTTTTTCTAAAAATCTGTGAAGCAATTTCGCACATATTCTCATTAGGCAAGAAATTTTTTAAAATAAGCATCCCTGCAATTTCTCCGGCCTTAGTCTGCGCTACCAGAAATATAATATGTCCGTTATCAGACTCTTCCTTTATGTATACGGGGTCATAAAACCCTCTTTTAAAATAGGTATCTCCATATTCGTCCCGAATACAGGCTATTATCCCCTCTTCATCTCCCGGCCTGTACTGCCTTAAGGTTACAGTCAGACTTCTATTCTGTTTATTTTTTAAGTGGAGGACTTTTCTGCCTATCTGGGACTTAATATCTTTCATTTTAATAACCACGCCTTTCTCTCAAAGGGTGAAAAATTTATTTTTCACACTATGTTCAGGATTTCTTTGAATCCTGTAATTTCAAATACTTCCATGACATCATCATTAACATTGCTTACTATCATATTTCCGCCTTTTGCTTTCATTTCCTTAGAAGCCGCCAACAGCACCCTGAGACCTGCGGATGATACATATTCAATGCCCTCCATATCCAGCTTAAGTTCATCAGTGCCTTCAAGCTCCTTTTCAATAACTGCCTGAAGTTCCGGTGCTGTAGAAGTTTCCAGCCTTCCACTCAGCTTTAAATTCAGGCAACCCTGCGTTCTATTTGATTCTATCTGCATATTAATCCTCCATTCTTACTCAAGCGCTTCATCTTCCCAGGCCGGTTTCCTGACGAAACCGACATGATATGTTACTTTTTCCATGTTCAGTTCATGTTCTCCGATCATATATCTTCCAATCGTAATATCCTTCCCTATAATTACCCCCTTCGGATAATCATTTAAGCACCTGTTTAAAAGCTCAACCTGTGCCATTCTTGATTCATCCGAAAGGGGATTATTAGGGTTGACGCTGCCGACTGTAACTAACTTTATATAACGGATATCCGACATGGCAGTCTTTTCTTCCCTATTCATTTAATATCCACGCCTTTCTCACAAAGGGTGAAAAATTTATTTTTCACCCTTCTATTTAGCGCTTCCGGAAACCACATTGCTGTATTCGGAACGCTTGTCCATAAGCTCATTTTCAATCTGCGTTACGTTAAGCTGACTCTTAACCGCGCTCTTTTGTGCAGCCGCCAATGCCTTATAATATGACTGGCTATCATCATACTGAACGTCTGAGCCATCCTCTGCAACCGCTTTTACGCTGAACATATCCGATAAACCGTTGCCTTCCTGTGAATCAGCGTTATCAGCAATCAGTTTGATAATATCTCCCGCCTGATCCATGAATTCACTCCAGCTGTGATTTACCTCATCCAATTTTGCACTGTAAGCAGCCTGTTGCTTTTCCAAATCTGCCTTTTCACTCTCTGCAGCAGCCCTTGCCTCGTCGTTTTCAGCTTCATTAATCTTTTTATCGACCTCTGAGGTATCAACGGAATTTAATAACTTGGTAAAAATTCCCTGATATACGTTACGCTGCGATGTACCTAACTTTTTCATCTGTGTAAGATAGTTATCCAGACCTTCATTGGCAGCCTTAAGGCGGCTTTCAATCTGACTGATTTCCTGTCGCAGAGCCTTCGTTTTCTCCGCTTTGATTCTTGCCTGTTCAGGCAGATCCTGTCCGTTGCCGTCCTTTATTGAACTTCCTACAAGCGCGGGTGCAACATTTGCAGCCATCATATCAAGAACTCTTGCAAGACCTTCAGGCATACCATGATTGGTTGCCCTTACATCCACATGATATTTGGCGGAATTATCCGAACTTCTGGTATTAGAACTGTGAGAACTCACACTTCCGCTTACATTGACTTTAATTATTCCCAGCTTTGCGCTGCCTGACATCGATGCGCTCATATCTGTAGAACTTTCCGATTTCTCACTCTGTTTTACCTCCATATCAAAAAGTATGTTTACCTCATCAATCTGAAGATTGGGAATGGGTACAATTGCCAGCATGGGAACGGCTACCTTCATCTCATCCAGGTTACTGGTTCCGTCCTCATTCATACTGCGCTTCTGATAAGCAAATGCTACCGTACGCACCTTTCCGTTTGAGTCAAACCCTACCCTATTGATAAAGTTTGCCGTTGAATTGGCAAGCTGTGTGCTTGCATCTGCTGCTGCCGATAAAGGACCTCCTATAAGCTGATCCATATTCAATCCGGCAAATTGTTCTGCGATTGCCATAATCATTACCTTCTTTCTTTTCTATATTTCTTAATGGTAAAAGGCAGTTTTAATGCCAATTTTCCCATAAGACGGTTAATGGTCCGCCATTTATTATGGTACAAAGTGTTGATTGGAGTATTGTTTTGAATATTACTTTGAATGTTGCGCAAAGCGTCACGCGGCGTATATGAAGTAAGTGTTATTCTTTCCAACCATAAAATATTATTAGCATTCGGAATAACGTCAACAAACAAACTTATATCCGCATCTACAATTTTTCTATCTTCCATCTCCTCACCATACACATCAATCCATAGGCGGAGGTTCAGTTCCGGAAGCGCCTCGTTTAAATACTTCTCTATATTCTTTTCCTGCAACTCATACGCTTCATTTTCTAATCTATTCATAATCCTTCTCCAGTCCATATTTGATTTCCATATTCATAATCTGCTCCTGATATTCCATGATACGGTTTACTATATTGGACTGTGCCATAAGGTATTTATCTTTATCAAATTCGTATGTATCCTCCTCAAATGCATCCTTGCTTATCTGATGCAGTTTCTCCTGTTCATCCATCATGTCGCCAATCTTCTTATGAAGCTGCTTAAACCTTGAAATCTTGGCTTTAAGCTTCTTAGTCTCAAGTAATACTTTCTTCTGTTCATCCGAACCAAAATCTCCACTTACAGCCACCGGCCTTGTATCCATTTTCTTAGCCACCTGACTTGAACTCAGGGCGTCAGTAAGGCGCAAAATGCCCTCCGTTGCCGGTATGGATGCAATCTTAAGCTTATAAGATACTTTAGGTAAAAAATCACTGTCACGCTGGGCAGGAGCACAGATACGGGCATTAATGCCTACACTTCCGGTTTCTTCATTACTAACCGCCTTAATCTCCGTAGAAAAATCTATTTCCGCCTTTTCCACATTAAGGTTAGTAACTGGAACTATGGATAAAATAGGCACCTGCACCTGAAGATTATCCACGCTGTAGCCATCATCACCCTCCGGCCTGAGCTGGTCATATGCAATATTGATATTATTCAAATGAATGGTTTCTTCCTGACCATTCTGCTTACTGCTCCCCATGCTTTTAATTGCGTCTACAATCTGGGCGCGAAGCCTGTGATTGGACTGTGCCAGTGCATGCAGCGGCGCATATACCAAGTCATCTAACGGAATAAAATCATTATCCATTATCTCCCCGCTGCTCTTTTCCTCCCCAGTATCTGATGCACCCTTTGCACTTGCTTTCTTGTAAGGCATTTTGCTTTCCTCCTTGACGTTTTTTCTAACTTATAAACAAAGCTCTTTCTTCTTCCCTTCTCTTAACGAGCCCCGGAAGTACCTTTCCGCCACCCTTGTTATACAAAAGAAGTTTTTCCGCTACGGTAGCCGCATCCCTTCCCGAAACCAGTTTCTGAAGTGTGCCGCTGCCGCAGTTGTAACAAAAACTTGTCAGTGCATCAAATTGATTCTGATTAAGCGGAAAGCTGATGTGACCGTTTTTTACGCAGTTGTTTACATGCCCGCCGTATTTTTTCAAATCCTCTTTTAACAACGCCTTGGCTGCCTCCTGAGACGGAAGAGTCTGCCCCGGCTGTACTCCTGCCGTATGTCCATAGCCAATTGTCCATATTCCGGCCGGACACTTATAGGCTTCCAGACGGCAGCCCTCATACTTCGCAATTAACTCCACACCTCTGTCGGAAATGCTCATTTCGCCGTTGCTGCTTGCCTGAGGCTGTTTTGCTGACTCGGGTTTGGATTTCTGTCCGCCAGATGTCGCAGCGTTCGATTGTGAAGACTGCACAGCAGCCGTATTATTCGTTTGTGACACCTGTGTCATATTTAGATATTTTACATTAACCGGACTGTTTATATCATTACTCCCGGATACATTTTGGCCCAATATAGCTCTGTCTCCGCTCACTGACTTAACAATCCATCTATCATTTTTTACCCAGTCCGGCATTGCCTTTCCGCTATAATACACTGCTTGTGCAGACAATGTTACGATATCTCCTTCTTTAATTCCCATACCAATAACCACACCTTTCTCCCAATCTGCAATCTTGCTTCTACTTATATCCCTGACTTTTCTTAACTTCCGCTTTTATGTTTGCAATAAATTCAGCAATTGACTTAGACTGCCTTTTCGCAACATATTCTGCGAAGTCCGGATCCCATGTACTCTTAATGTGTGCATAATGACAATCATAATAGTTTTTAAGATCCTCTAAGGTCTTGATTTCCAACCACTCAATCTTATTCTGAACAATATTCAGCATCAGTATCGGAAAACTTGCCTGCGCTACAGCCAGAACTATTTCCTTGCTGCGTTCTTTATCAAGCATATGAGCAACGTAGTTGTACTGTGAGCCATGCTGTATAGGATAATACGGATCCAAAATAAACTGAGTTTCATTACCGCTATATTGTTTTCCTTTTGTCATTATTGCGTTTAAATCATTCAATGCCTTGAATTCTTCAAGAGAATCTGACGGGACCGGATGTACCTGCGTAACCTTATCTAAAAGGTCATGAATGTCATAATCTCCCGCAATATACCTTTTTGCATAATGTTCAGCAGAAAACTTACTCTCACTCTTGTCTTTAGCCATTTCTGTCAGGATAGTTTCTTTATCCATAGTATCGAGAACTGCTAACTCCTCTAAATCAATCCCAGTTACAGCACTGACAAACTCCGGTAGAGTCCTTCCATCTCTTTTAAAGATTACATCTTTACTGTCAGACGCTTTATATAGCCCAATAATAGGTCCAATACGTTTTCCGTCAATTTCTTCCCTAGATGCAACAAGGCCATATAGCAGCAACAGGGCCTTGCAATTCTTTTCTTCATCGGTAATGCTGCCTTCCTTTATTGTCTTCTCCAAAATACTATGCGGCTTCGCTGCTGCGCCCGCCTCCAGCATAAGCACCGAATAGTTTCCGGTTTTTCTGAAGCTTACAATATATGGAAAACTTGACTGTGATGAATTTATGCTACGAATTAAGTATTCCATTAGATTTGTATAATGCACCGGCGCTATATACTCTTTCTTAATATCATCTGCTGAAATATTACTGTTTTCACTAATATACGCATTTTCATTAATATCTCTTGTTTTTCCCATACAAATAATTCCTCCAATCTGATTTTCTATGCTTGCTTCTTACTTTTTAACTCCGCAACTTTATTACGAAAATCATTCATTGTATAGTTCATGTTAAGCTGGGTAAAAAGATGGTCCGGATCGCCATGTCCCGACGCCACGCCTCTGTCATGCCCTTCTTTATGGCTGATGATCACACCGTCAGCAAGCGGATCAAGTCCATAGCGCACACAAAGGTCGGCAAACAACTCTGCCGCGGAATTAAGAGTCCTCATGACCATTTCCTTTGCTTTCTGTTCGTCACTGCATGTGATGGTTGCGCCTCCACTATACTTAATGCAGGGCGGTTCACACATCTCAACGCCAATATGCGTACTGTTAGCGCTTCCGCCACAATGCCATGCCTTATAATTCCAAGGCAGAGTCTGATAAACACTACCCGTATTGGCATCTATAAAAGCATGCACACATACCTTTGCTGACGGACTGTTAAACTGCTTTATAAACACCTCCGCCGACGGTTGGGGACAGCCTACGCTATGCAGCACCAGTCCCTTTACGTCAATTTTCTTTCCTGCGCTGTAACAGGGATTTGATTCGACAAAACTTTCTATAACTTCCATATAATCCTCCTTTTTGCCACTTGGCAGTTCTTAGTTTCGTATTACGTTATCATTATACGATATTATGTTAACTACAAATTCTGACAAGGATGCGGCTTTGAGGTGAGTATGTGTTTCGACGATAAAAATGTTCATCTGATGACGTACTTTCCTATAAGATAAAAAAGAACTGATTGCAAAAAATAATAAACGTTCTTTGCTTACCGTCGGAGATTGAGGCGCAAAGACCGCTTACTATTAAAATTTGCAGCATTAATTTTTTTAAAAAAAGTGTTGACACACTATGCATAATATCGTATTAAGATAACTTTTCCCGTTGCGCTATGAAGCAGTTTTCCTTTTACTGTTTTTTATTTACTGTTTAGAATTTATAATTCCAGTTTATTTATCTTCCTTCGTTTCTCTTCCGCGGTAGTCATCGTATATATTCTGGTAGTCTCTAAACTGGAATGTCCGAGTAAATCAGCCAGCTCGAACAGATTAGAATATTTTTGCATATAAGTTACTGCAAAAAGATGTCTAAAGCTGTGCGGATGCGCTTTTTTCTTAGGTACACCCACATAGTCCGCAAGCTGTATAAACATCTTGTATACCGCAGTTCTGCTAATAGCTTTTCCGGTGTTTCCAAGAAAAATGACGCCCTTAATGATTCCTTCCTGCATACAATATGCGCTAAGCTCCGTAACCAATTTTTCGGGCAGATAAATTTCCCTGCTTTTTCCCTTATTACAAATAATAAATTTTCCTGTTTCAAGCGCTTCGACAGTGCAGCCGGAAAGCTCGCTTACGCGGATGCCCGTTAATGCCAGTGTACGCATTATACAGTAATATTTGTCTCTGCCGCTTTCCTTAGCGCACATAAGCATCTCCTTGTATTCATTAAGGCTTATAATATTGTCCGGACACTGTCTTCGTTGTATTTTTCTGGTCTTTATACAGAAATCATCATGTCCCTTGTATTTTAAGTAACTGTTAAGTGCCACAATATACAGATTGTTTGTGGCTATTTTATTATTTTGTTCTAAAAGGCTCTGCTTATAATCAATGGCTTCCTTTCTCGTAACTGCCCTGCCATCTAAAAAATCCAAAAAATTCTCTGCCTGCTTTAAATAAATTTGTCTGGTCTGCACCGCCAGTTCACGCTCTGACAGATAATCTGCATATTTCTCCAAGTCTTCTGCATTTGTCATTCCCTTTACCTCCTTCTCCTATAAGTAAAAGGAACTGCTTTTCATGCGGCAAGCATTTATAATCGCTAATGCCCAAAAAGTATATCATTGACAAAACCGCAAAAAATTGCAATTATTTACAGATTATCCGCTATTTTTGCTTTTTTTCAGAACGCAGCAAAAAAGCACCCACTTCATTAAGTGAGTGCTTCGTTAAACCGTACTTTTTATTACGTTTTATGGTCTAAGTCCCATTCCACCTTCCAATGTGAGTGTTTCACCGTTCATATACTTAAAGTCCGGAGAAGCTAACTGTACGCATACTCGTCCGATTTCCGTTTCCACATCTCCATAATGGCCAGCCGGCGGCATCTTTACATTTGCCTTAAAAGCATCAGGATAAGCCTTCTCAAAATTCTCAAGCTGAGCAGTCCATGCAAGAGGGCAGATAACATTTACATTTATTCCGTCTTTTCCCCACTCAGTAGCCGCTACCCTTGAAAGTCCACGGATTCCTTCTTTTGCAGCAGCATACGCACACTGTCCGAAGTTACCAAAAAGTCCGGCACCCGATGCAAAGTTAATTACCGCTCCCTTAGTTTCCTTCAAATGAGGATAGCAGGCCTTCATGTAATAAAATGCTGCATAAAGTCCGGAATAAAGAGCCAGATTAAACTGTTCAGTGGTATGCTCTTCTAACGTTACTCCTGAAGCAGATGCCTGTGCATTATTTATAAGTACATCAATTCTGCCAAAAGCATCCATCGTCTGTTTTACTACATCAGCCGCAACAGCCTCATTATCCGCACCTGCACTGATATCTGCCTGAAGTGCAAGTACTTTAATTTTATAAAGTTCCTCCAATTCTTTCTTTGCATCTTCAAGCTTCTGCATATTCCTACCTGTAACAACCAGATTAGCGCCCTCTTTAGCATACGCAGTTGCAATTCCGTATCCGATAGAACCGCATCTTCCATCAGAAAGTACAGCTCTTCCTCCGCCTGTAATAATTGCTGTTTTACCTGTTAAAAAGCCCATATTTATTCTCCTTCTCTAAGTTTTATTATAGTCATTGTAACACCAATTTCTTTCATTAGCAATATAAATGCCCCAACATATTATGTCAGGGCACTCTTTACATATCTTTTAATTAAAAGCTTCAAACCTTTCAATCATAATCGCATACTGCTCTTTAATTTCAAGATATAAGCCGATCGTACTTTCTTTTTCTTTCTCAAATTCCGCGATAACTTTATCGTAATTTCTTATCAAAGCCTCTACCGCCGATTTATTTATCTTATTATTTTCCGCGTCTTCAGTCATAATTTTCTGGATGAGATCGCTGCTAAAAGAATCCTTATAGCTTCGCTTTCCATACAGGGCGCTTAAGATGTCGGCCACCGCTACAACCTGTTGCGGAAGGGTTAGCTGGTCTCCTGTCAGTCCCTTGTGATAGCCGCTTCCGTCCAACTTCTCATGATGTCTGACTGCAATCTGCAGCACATCATCATCCACAACGCCTTCCAGAATCATTTCCGTAATTCTTACATGCGCCTTCATTACCTTCATTTCCTCATCAGAAAGTCTTCCCGTAGACTCCAAAATATTGAGAGGAATCGCTATTTTTCCAAGGTCGTGAAGCAACGCACCGTAATATAAATCACGCAGATCCTTACCGGTAAGGCGCATAAGCCTTCCAATCTGCTGTGCGAAATTCACAGTCGCCAAAGTATGTACTACAGTATGCTCGCTTCTAAAATCGATGGTATATACCAACATCTCCAGAAAGCCTCTTTTATACTGCTCGGTGAACGCCCTTTTTGCAAGAAGCTCCGATAATTCGTCGCGGTATGTACCATCTACCAGCTTCGCTGTGATACCAAACTTGGCTTCCGCCTTATGAAAAAGATCCAATGCAGCTCCTGAAAATTTAATATCACGGTATAGCACAAAGTAATCCTTTTCCAGCTTTTCTTCCTTAAGATGTAAAAAGGTATCCATTTTATCAGCCAGATTAAGGTACTCAATAATATGCTTATACCTGCTCTGGATCATACCGTAACGGCTATAATCCAGATGATGATAAAGAACTATTTCTGCTTTATCATCCATAGGTGATAAATATTTCAAAAAGAGAAAACCGTAAATAGAATGAGGCCACAAATTCTTGGTCTCAAAATCTGACACATTTTTAACATTATCTTCCTTATAAAGACCAATATCATGCAAAATACCCAGCATAGTATAATCGACCAATTCTTGTTCCGTATACTGCTGTTCGTATTCCAACATCTTATACAAAATATATCCTGTAATCTCACCGTGGTTCATAATCTTGGTATTGATTATGCCAAGTGTCTTCTTAATAATTTCGTATACATCCTTGCTGCCGATAATACTCATTCCTGTTTACATCCCTTCTTTTGAAATAGGCTCTCTTCTGAAATAATAAAGTATATTTCCCGAAAAAATGGAACTACCATTTTATTATAATCTAAACAGGGAATTTTTGCACCATAATTTTATTTTTATTATTATAGTTTTATTATTATCGTTCTTACTTTTCCGCCTTATCTTCAAACGAATCCGTCATGCCACCAATGTTCATGACCTCCTCCATAAGTTCGGCTTCCGTCTCCTCAACATCCTCGACAAGTTTAATTCCAGATTCATCTTCATCTATCTGCTGCTTCATCTGCTGTACTTTAGCATCTTCAGCAATCGCGCGCATAATCAGGTTTACATCTTCCGGTGAGAACATACCTATAGCCCTTGCAAGACCGTCCAGACTATCACGATTGACAATCAGACAGCCGCCTTTAGAAAGCGGAATCCTTATGCATTTATTCTTGTCACTCGTATCACCAAGATGTATAGCATTATGCTCTTTATCACATACGAAAGTCACCCCTTTATATTCTATCACTCCATTTTTTGCGAGATAACCGTAAGGTACGCCTTCCATATCATCGCGCCCCCTAAGAAGCGCTTTCTCTACTAACTGTGTGCTGTCTAAGCCTGCGACTTCATCGGCGCTGATATATTGTTTACTGTTTGTTCGGGCTTCGTTTTGCTCTTCTTTTTCCTTCTCAAGTTCTGCTCTTAGCTGCATAGCTTCCATTCTTTCAATTCTGTCTTCTACCTCTTCTCTAGCGTCATCTAACTGCTCATCTATGCTTGCTAAAAGTTTTTCCCACTCGTCCTGTGAAAATTCAGAGTTTCCGATCGCGTACTTAGGCGAACCGTTTTTAATTCTATCTTGGATAAAGTCATAAAACTGCCTAAGTGCCTCATCTATACTTAAGGCTTCTTCTTCAGATTCCCCTGAAGTTTCTGCGACCTTTTTCTCAAGCAAAGTCTTGCCCCATGCCTCTAGCGCGGCCAGTTCAATCGGATTTTGTGTGTCATCAGCAATCTTATCAAGTTCCACTTTATATCCGCTCACGCTGCCATCTTCCGTTTTGCGTTCTATGTATATACTGCGATTATCCATATCAACCTGTGCCATAAAAGAATAACCCTCTTGCACAAACACCTTTACATAGTTGCTCTCATTATATGTAATCTGTCTGACTTCACAGCCTGTTACAGAGCTTACATTTACAACTTCATTATCATAATTTCCCACAGACGGCACATTGCGGTAAGCATACGGTTTCGTAGGCACCGAAGTTTTTGGCGCCGCAGCGCTTTTCTGTGAACTTCCATTCATGTCATTTATATTGTCCGACAAACTCTCATAAAAGCCATGTCCGCCCTTTTTATTATTTGTTTTAACACCATTATTATTTTCATAATAAGCCTGCTTGGTAATTCCGTTTACATTCATAATTTTTCCTCCATGTTAAAACTTTTATCAAAATTCAACTATTCCCAATTGCACTCTTAAGCATTTCCCTGCCGCGCTTCAAATTAGTCTTCACCGTATTTTCCGGCATTTTCAATATATTAGCTATTTCTTTAATTGAGTAATCCTCATAATAAAAGAAATAAAGGCAGCTTTTATACTTTTCAGGCAGTTCTAAAACTTTCCACAGCGTCTGATCCTCCTGCATGTACGGAAGATGAAAGTAAGCTTTCTCACTTTCCGGTATTCTTTCAATACTGACAGTTGTACTGTGCCATTTACTTTTTACTATATCTTTACAGATATTTATCGTTGTTCGTATAAACCATGCTTTTTCGTGATCACTGTTCTCAAAATGCGGCTGATATTTCAATAGCCTTACAAACACCTCCTGCGTCGCATCTTCCGCATCTGCATGTCCTTTCATCTGCATGAACGCCACACGATACACGAGAGAATAGTGTTCCCTGAAATATGTCTCAAATATTTGTTTTGTCATACTGTTTCACTATGCCATTTGATTAGATTACTTCCAAAATGACATTTATATCTATCCTCCCTATATACAATACGAATTAAAGAGGTAAAAAGTTTCATGGAGTTAAAAAAATCATCAATTCCCAAGCTGCCTTTCGGCTTCCGCCCTAATGGTTTCCTCATCATAAACAGATATCTTGTAAATACCAGTTCCGCCTGCAAGATACATGCAGTTTCTGTCACCATCCACCGCCAGAAAACCATTAACGTCTGCTGTAATTTCCGATGTATCGCAGATAATATAAGCATTATTATTACCAGCCATCAGACTATAATCCGTTCCTTCCGGCTGTATGAAACGCGTCATTTCATGCTCCAGATCCTGATACCGGCTCATCTTATTCTCATCAAAACCTGCTTCATTAGAATCAATCGGATATACAGCTATATCGTCATTTTTGTATACCAAATATAATGCAAGAGTAGTATCAGAATCTTCGTTATCCTCACCTGTTTCTTCAATAGATTCTTTCATTTCCCCAAAAAACAGGGTCTCTATATAAGTTGCATTGATACTTTTAAGTTCATCAAGGCACTTTTCCTGCCCGTTTTGCAAAGCATCCAGTGAATAGAGCTGTAAGGAATCGTCTGCCTTAGAGACTACGGCGAAGTATTTCATAGAAGAATCTACTGCGGCTGCGCCCCCATCATTAAATGCTTCTTCCCGCTCGATTTCATATACAAGAGAACCGTCTTTCAGGTCAATAGCATAAAGCCCTCTACGCCCCTTATAAAAAACATATCTCCCTGTGGCATCCACATCAAGAAAATCACCTGAAATATCATCCGTATCGTAAAAAGCCATCTGAGTGCCTGTCGCTTCATCCAGTAAATGAATGCCTCTGCTAGTAATCACTGTAAAAACCTTCATCTCCGAACAATATCCCAGCCCCTTGCAGGAACTGTCATTCTCATAACTCCAGACCAGCTCTCCGTTATCAGTCCGTATAACCTCAACATAGGAAGTAAACCCACTCACATATTCAGATACGGCAAGATAAGCGCCATCTTCGCTAAGCACGGCATCCGAATAACGGTTCTCACCTTCATACAAGGTTTCCAGATTGTTGTCTGTTGCCCTTCGGTAAAGCGTTATCTTTTTATCCATATAAGGCAGCGTCAGCTGATAATCATCACCGGTCTTAAAATCTTTTACATTTGTAGAAGTGCAGTTTGCAAAAACTGTACCAACATAATCGGTCATAATTTCCAGATCCACATAATGCCAAGTACCATCCCGCGTAAATACAAGAAAACTATTCTCTCCGATATAATTGCCAAGCTCCACAATCTGCGAACCGAAGAAAAAGTTGTCAATACAGCTGCCATCCCTTTTATCCAGAACAGCCGCACTGTCATAGTAAGTACAGAGCATATAATTGCTGCCTTCCTTAGATGCTATGGAAACCTCCTCCAGCCAGTTATGCTCGCTTGCATATTGCCATAGTAAAGTATTGTCCGCAGCAAGGTCACAGGCGTACAAAACACCACCGGAATGATCCGCCCCTAAAGTAATATTCGACAGGTCAAATTCGTCATTGTCCACTACATACAGAACATTTTCTGAAAATTTCATGGAATCCACATTACTGCTTGCTACACTATACCTACGGTAAAGTTCACCTGTCTGCGTCTCATATACCAGAATCAGGTTATCTTTTTCAGAAGATACGGCAACTGCAAACAAATCGCTGTCCGCACTTAGGACTGGACCGTTTGCTATCTTAAACGACTTATCTGTTTCAATATCCTTTGACCATTCTCCGGCCAACGCAATTTCACAGTTTTCTCCTTTTATTACAGTAAATCCTATTTTATTTATAATAACCGCCTTGTCGCCTGATTTAGAATAACAGATTCCGTAAACATCCTCACATGGAATTTCGCAGGCGACCTCAGCTTTTTCAATATCATAGCAGTTGATACTCATTTCAGTAGGATAAAGAAACTCATTTTCATTCAGAAAAAGTACCTGGTCTTCTTTCGGATACAGCACATTATCTATAAGAAATGAAGTGAGTTTTTCGCCATCTGCACCGTTCCAGACATAGAGCATACCAAAATCATCCACTGCCAGTATCCTGCTGCCCTGTGGTGATACCTTCATAAAATCAATTGTTGTATCAGCCTCAAGAATCCTGTCCGGCAGGATCTTAGTACCGTCTTTATATAAATTCAGACTCTCTGACAAGGCATATGCCGCCTGCGCTGTATACGGAATATCTTCATCCTCTCCGCCGGGGAATACCGCAAGTGCAGTTTCTATCGCCCCTATCCGGTTTCCCTTCTCAAGTAAAACCTCCGAAGCCTGAGCTTTGGAAATGCAGTTATTTCTCACAGCCTGTTTATATTGCTTCTCTATTTCCTCAGACTGTGCAACTATCTGCTCCGACTGTTCCGTAATCTGAATGTTCTGTCTGCGGATCTGCAGCGCCATTGTCATGCTGACAAGTCCAAAAATAAGACATACGGCGCTTCCGGCCAGTGAGGCTGCAATAATCCTACGCATCCGCCGTTCTTTGTGCCGCTGTTTCAGATCATCATATCCACATCCGAACATAGGCGCCAAAAGTCTCAGCATTTCTGTTTTTATCTTCTTTTTAACCTCTCCTTTGGAACTGCCTCTGACATCTGCGGCAAGCGGCTCTACCGGAATTCTTTTCTTTAGGGTTGTGCCCAGTTCCGTAACTTCTTCTATCTCTTTGTACAGCAACTCCTCAGGAAACGAAGTCTCCGGCTCGCCTTCTATCAGTACTAACAATACATGCTCCCTGTCATGCAGACTTATAAAAGTCTCTATCTCCTTCTTACACCACATTGACTCCCTTAATCTCGGTGAACAGATTACAATAAGGTATTCCGAGTTTTTCAGAGCCTCTAAGATCGGATCGCCCAAATTGCTTACAAGCGGCAGTTCGTCCTGATCCCTGAATATCCTGGTAATTTTTTCCCTGCTTCCTTCTTCGTTTTCCTGCAGTCTCTTTGCCACGTTTGCAGGCAGTTTGAAGCTTTCTAACTGCCTGTGCAGGGTTTTTGCCACAAAACTGTCCAACTCGCTATGTCTGTAACTAATAAAGGCATCATAATACCATTTCTTTTCCATCGCTTGTTCCTTTTCCTATTCCGGTTTTTTGTCGTATGTCTTAAAGAAAATATCCCGCTCTACAACATAGATATCATGCAGATCATTACATCTCACAGCCAGATAGTCTCCCGGTTTTCCTACCATATACTTTTCCTTATCCCATGCAGTAAAAATTTTGACTCTTTTAGTCAATTCTTTTGCATGTATATGTATGTCACCTGTGGCAATACATATTCCGGCATAATCCGCTAAATTCAGTACAGAGCCATCCTCTCTGTTATGCAGCGTCGGTTGGTACACTGTTTTAAGAGTATAGTCCGTTATTTTATATGACTCTCCGGTCACCTCGTATTTTTTCTCAAAATTACTCTGCCTGTTCGGATATACTTCCCCCTTTATACCAATCATAATAACCAGATCCGGCTCCACCGTCATATCTATATCTCCCTCTAAAGTACGGATCGTAATAGGCGTTCCCACTGGCAGCACATCCGTTGCTTTCACAAAACCGACAGGTATCCTTTTTTTCACATAGGAAGACATATCAGAAATATCAATTTCATACTCATTAGCATCAATAATCTGTGTATTATCAAAATAATTATTCAGCCTGTCACTGAAAAATGCTTCGGAGTGCAGTGTCGGATATACTTCTTCATAAAGCGTCTTACTTATAAATCCACCGGCTTTCTCATTATGACCGCCTCCTGAGCCGATTCCTTCTGCCAGAAAAGCTGCAAGCTCATTCGCCTGTACCTCTTTGATACAGCTCCTTACCGAAAACTTATAGCCCTCCTTAGATTCATTATATACAACACATATATATACCTCCGCCACCTGCAGCAGGAAATCACTGATCAAGCCCAAAATATTGGGATCGCAGGGCTGTGACTTAATGATTGCATAATGATAATCGTCATTATAAATATGCCTTATAAGCGCCACTCCGGCAATTTCCAGCTCGTTTAACGACAGATTGGAATTGCGGAACAGCTTCACCAATGAAGCTTCACACGGCAAAGCATCCCTCATATCCATATCGAGCGGATTATAAATTTCCGAAAATTGATTTGTATCCGAATATAGCCCATAGTAAAGTGCGGTTCCAAGCTTGGTGTCCTTAATCTCAAAACCTTCCTTGCGCAACATATCCCATACCAATGTAGAACAGCTTCCCAGTTTCGGATTGATCTCGCTCATATCTATATCCCGGATTTCAATCTGATGATGATCAATAATTGCAACATTCTCTGCCGGTATCTTCGTTACATTTCCGGCTCCATACTGGCAGTCTACCGTAATCAGTAATCCGGGCAGTCTTTTTTCCGGCATATCCTTTATAAGCTTCTCCGGATTACTTATATGTTCAACAGATATTCCCAAATGCTTCAGCATCAGACACAAATTAGATTTATGTATCTTGTTCCTGCCTGAATAAATAAGACGTACATCCTTGCCAAGCTGTCCAAAATACGTATACAACGCATATCCGGACGCTATTGCATCCGCATCCGGGTTATCGTGGCACTGGATTGTGATAGGATTATATTGCATTAAATCAGAAAGTTTCATTGAATTTCCCCCAATTTCCTTTGTAAAATGTGTTAGATATGCTAATTATAACAATATTTGTGGGATTTGGCTATAACATAAATAAGCTTTGCAAAACCAACCCTTCATAGTATAATAAATTAAGGCTGCCCGCCGGGCACAAGGATAAATATGCTCATAAAAACAAAGGAACCATATCATATATGCAGACCATCATCCAAAAGTTAAATATAAAATCTATCGTATTTGCGGCATTTTCAGTTCTTTGCTGCTTTTTGAGGCTGGAGATTTTTTCGAAAACGCCTGTGCTTAACCTGTTTTATGCTGTCGTCTATCTTTTTTTGGTATTGATTCTGGCAATATTCTATCATTATATCGATAATATTTCAGCCGGGCGCCGGAAATACAGCAAGTTCTATACAGCCGCTCCTGCCGTGCTTTTTACATTTTTTATGATATTCGGATACTCCTTTCTGCATGACAGCAGCTGGAATCTGGCAGTAAGTTCCGATATCGGTCAGCTGGGTAAAACAACTGCCATGTCAGTCGGTTACTTTTTTTTCTTTTATTATATGATCTCATGGATATATAGCTGCATGGATTTTCCTGTAAAGGTCTCTGTCAAAAGCACAGCCGATATAAGATTTGCACCTTTACGTTGGTATTTGGAAACATTGCGCCAAAAACCGTTCACAACGGCTTTTGTATCCTTGTTTATTGTTTATCTTCCTTGTGCCATCGCTTCCTATCCTGCTTCATTTATCATGCATGATTCAAGAGTTCAAATAATCCAGGCATACAGCGAACTCGGTATTGTCGTACCTGAATATCTGGAAGGACATATGGTTTCGGATACCGTGTTTCTGAACACACATCATCCGCCTGTGCATACACTCCTTATTCACTTATGCTTAGTTACAGGCAGCCGTCTTTTTCATTCCGCAAACGTGGGTATTTTTCTATATGCGGCTTTGCAATGTCTCTGCGTTTTGACATCTGTTTCCTATGCTGTAAAAATATTGATGGAAAAACTTCGTGTATCGGTATTCTATGCGTTTTTTGTATTGTTGTATTTCATTATTTTACCAATCATACAAGGATATATGTTTATGGTCACAAAGGACATTCTCTACTCTGCCTTTTTACTGTACTTACTGATTGCTCTGTATTTTCTGTATCTGGGAGAAATAAGCAGAAAACTTTATGCCGAATTATTCCTGTCGGCTCTTAGTATGCTTTTATTTCGTAATGACGCCAAATATATATTCCTTCTGTCGTTTCTGATCATTGCATTTTTTTACAAAAAGTTCAGGAAAACGGCGCTGCGGTTTATAATCGGTGTTCTGTGTTTCAGTATCCTATACTCCGCAATCCTGTCTCTTTGCAGCGTTACCCGAGGCAGTATCAGGGAAATGTTTTCCATTCCCTTCCAGCAAACGGCAAGGTATGTAAAATATCATGAAGAAGAAATCACAGAAGATCAGAAACAGGCAATAAACAATATACTGGACTATCCCACGCTTGCAACAAGATATAACGTGAACTTGTCCGACAGCGTAAAAAGTTCTTATAAGGAAGACGCTTCGAAAGAAGATCTGATTCTGTATTTCAAGGTATGGTTTGAAATGCTTGGAAAACATCCCGGAACTTATATACAGGCTACTATGAATAATTATTATTCTTATTTTTATCCCTTAGGATATACGCTCCACAATTTTTCCTTCGAAAATTCCATCTCCGCCATGGACACCATAAACGAACAGATTGCCCCGCTCGGAATGCGTTTTTATTATCCGGAATCTTTAGATACTTACCGAAACGCGTATGAACACATCGAAGACTGCTTGGCGAACTTTCTGCCGATTGCTATATTGATGCTTCCGTCCGCATATACATGGACACTGATCTTACTGTTTTTCTATGCTCTCAGGAAAAAAAGTAAGAGCGCCGTCGCTTTCCTTATGATCCCATGTATGATCGTATTGGTATGTTGTCTGTCGGGACCATGCAACGGACACTACGGATTCAGATATTTATATCCGATCATTCTGTCCATGCCACTGCTGTTGCCGATGACGGTGCGGCTTGCACATATATCGGAAGCTATAACAACCTCTAAAAAAGTCCTATAAACTTAATGTTTACAGGACTTTTTTAGATTATTTATTATCTTAGATACTTTTGATCACACAATTCCCTGTGCTTTCATAGCCGCTTCTGAGGGTTCTGCAAATTTACTGGGGTTTTGAGGTTGGTTGTATACCGTGTGTATATAGTGATTGTCTGATAATTTCGGTTTACTTCAATTATATAAATATAACAAATCCTTATCGCTGCAACGTGTTTTATGACGCAATGATATTAATCCCAGTTTATCGCCTCATGAGGGATGGTTCCGTTTTCTGCTATGCTTCTATTAGCCCTCTCAATAGCTCGTATCTCATCCGGCTCCGGCGGTACTTCCGGAACAACTTTCTCGTTATTGCTATCTAATACTTCAATATCATCATCTACCCGTATTAGCTTGTTCACTTCTTCTAAAAGCAATAATTTATTGATATCCTGACCTTTAGACAAATATGTACATTTCATATAATATTTCTCTTTATATTCTTTTCGGAAAATTGCCAATACTTTGCAAGTTGGCTGCGTCAATTTCCGTATATCTTCATTGTATAGTGTTACAGGAAAGTCTACGCTTTTTCCAGTGCGAAACCCTACACTTAATACTGCTTTCGTATTTCCAACAAAATAATCTGCCTTAATGCAAATTCCACTGTTAATAAAATCTCCAATCATGCAGTTGTTATATAGTAAATCTGGAAGATATGGAAGTACCATAAGCTTTCTGTGGGCATTTCCTTTCACATCTAATTCAAATTCTGTTGTTTTCAATTTCTTATTAATACACTTCTCATAAAAACGTGGAGCGGACAAAGCACTTTTTACACCAGTCATATGAAGATAGTTAAAATCACGAAAACCTACCTGCACAGTTCTAATATTTATATTTTCTTGATATACAATTAAAAAATGCTTGTCTTTTAATTTTTCCTCATACTTTTCCGACACACTTGTCATTATTTTTAATACTTGCTCTTTACTGTAATTTTTCATTCAAACCTCATATAGTCACAAAAAGGCTGTCCTAATGGACAACCTTTTCTTTTAATAATATGCTGATTTTTCTGTTGTCTGCCAACTGTCCGCCCTACCATATGCGGCTTACTTGTGGAGTTTTTCTGTTGCTCCCCAACTGTCCGTCCTACCATATACGGCATATATGTCAGATTTTTATGGTGTCAGCACACCCAGACAGACGTATCTGCCTTGTTACTATTATTATATGAAACAGTATTTTTTATGTCAAGGAAAATTTATTAGATTATAGCGTAATTCTCTCTATAACTTATTTTATAAACCATACATTTCTATCGAATGTAGAATCCCTTCATCTACTGCTTCCTGCCATATTTCCCTTACCTCTTCGATACTTCTGTTGTATGTATTAATCGGTTTGGAATATCTGATAATCAGTCGGTTCTTTAATCCAATGTCTCTTGGTATCCAAACAATAGAAAATGGCTGAATATAACTATCTGTTTTTTTCGCCATAGTAAATACCATATCAGACTTTAACGGCAATACATTAATTTCCTCCGGTTTTCTGTTAATCGTTCCCTCTGGGAAAAAACCAATTGCTGCTTCCATATTCAGCAAATCTTTCAATTGCATTATTGTCTTTATATTTATTTTTAAATAGTTTTCATCCGTTGGACGTGCTATAGGAAGTGCTCCCATTGCCATAATAAATTTCGCTGACAGTTCACGTTGTATTTTCACTGAATCCGAATGAAACAAAGACTCTTTACCTTGGAACAAACGCAATAGGGCGGCCCAATGAATAGATCTTCCTGATGACAACGAAACCATAATCGGATCTAAATTATGACGATGATTGCCTGCAAATATAATTGCATTCCTTTTTGGTATATTATTTCTACCACAAATAATCGGCTTAAATCTGATAAAAAAATACCATTTACTGATACTCTTTACAATAAATTGTAGACGATCGATATGTATTGTTTTTGTATCTTTGCCGCCTTTGCTTATAATATCTTTATCAATTATTGATTCTATATCCTCGGCGATTTCTTTATAATCGGAAATAGTAATTGTTCCTTCGGGTAAAGTCTTATGCATATTGTGATCTGCTAAAATACAACACTTTTTAATGTCTTTGCCAATCGCATTAAGAATAGAAACTTGATCTTCAAAAACAATATGCGGACTATAGAATTTGATATATTCCAGTTTATCTTCTTCTGTTTTTACCAATGTCAGTTTGTCATAATAAATTTTATTCCTTTTTAACATATGTTTTGTAATGTTGAGAACAAGACAAGTACTTATAAATTTATTGACACGAGATTCCCTTACACCCGTACTTTTCCCTCTTAATGAAACAAAATGTATTTCATAACCATATTGTCGCAGAATATGTATCACATTCGCAACACCTTGTCGGACTTTTGTCTTATTATATTTTAAAAAATACTTATTCCAAAACTTGCTTGTAATATCCTCTGCTTTTACCTCTGCTTCTTGAGACGACATTCCCCTGTTTACTAACTGTTCTTTTAATCCATATATTTCATGTAGTCTATAACCTGATATATTTATCTGCTCTGTCGCATATCCGTTTTTTCTCAAAAAAATGGGGGCATATTTCTCTATAAAATTTGTTTCAAAAGTGATTGTATCATCAATATCAAAAACTGCAATTTTCATTTGTTTCAATTCCTATTTACATATATATTTTTGTATGTTAATTTTTTAACAGATTCAAAAACTTCATACGACGGATTTATCTGGACATTTCTATAAGTTAATCCTATATTTTTCGTCGCATTATCTTATAGCTTGCTCTAATCTATCCACCTCTCTTCGTGCATTCTCTTCAGCTCTTCCCCATCTTTTTTCTGCCTCTTTGTCAACCTTTAAAGCTGCGTGCTCCTTTTTTCTCTCGCACCTTTTTCAGCTGCACGAAGATTTAATATCCTGTTTTTGTAATCCAAAAATGAATACTCATATCCTTCACTTCTGCATTTCAAACTAATGCCTTATTTCATATTACTAATATAATTCTTCCCACATTATCATTTTAGTAATATAAATGATATCACAAAAGTATATTTGTGACAAGAATAATATTACTTTTATCGGTAACTACTATATTTATCTATACTATATAGTAGGAGGGATAAAATGATTGGAGAACGACTTGCTGAAATTCGAAAAGACCATGGTGATAAGCAGACTGATTTAGCACAAAAACTAAATGTTACAGTATCAACAGTCCGGAGCTGGGAACAGGAAAAAAGTTCACCTCCTCATGAGACGCTTGTCCATATATGCCGTCTTTATCATGTATCATCTGACTATTTATTAGGGTTATCAGATATTGATCCCGCTTATGTTCAACATAAGCGGTTACAAAATTTTACTAAAAAAGAACTTGCAGAATTAAAAGATTATGAAGAATATTTGATGTGGAAAAAAAGAAATATACCTTCTTTAAAATAGCTTGTATACCTGAATATACTTTACACCTTATACCCAATCCAATATAATGGGTTTATTAATCAACTCTTATTATTATGCTTATAAGTACATATGAAGAATTTATATTATAAGAAATATACATAAATTAGTAATTGGTATATAACATGAGAAAAAGAATTTATGAAATAATAGAAAAAGCCGAAGATGGTGACAAAATAAGTAAAATATATGATGCTTTTATGATGATTTCCATTATATTAAGCATCATTCCTTTATGCTTCGTAAATCAAAATAATGTTTTCAATATTATTGATAGGATAACTGTCATCATATTTATTATAGACTATATTTTCCGTCTCATTACTGCCGACTATTCATCAAGCAAGACAGGAATTACTCCTTTTATACTTTATCCACTTCGGCCTATGGCGATTATAGACATATTATCAATTTTGCCTTCTGTCACAAATTTAAACTATGCTTTTAGAGTTTTTCGTGTATTTCGTCTTTTCAAAACATTACGCATTTTTAAGTTTTTTAGATACTCAAAAAATATACAGATAATAATGAATGTACTTTTAAAAAAGAAAGATGCTTTGGCTACTGTTGGTATGTTGGCATTATCATACATATTTATTACTGCGTTAATAGTTTTTCAAATAGAACCAGAAACTTTTGGATACTTCTTCCGCGCAATTTACTGGGCAACTGTTTCTTTGACTACTGTTGGTTATGGTGATATATATCCTACTTCTGATATAGGAAGAATAATAAGTATGATTTCATCATTTTTAGGAATCGCAGTTGTCGCTCTTCCTTCCGGAATAATAATATCTGGATATCAAGATGAAATTGAAAACAATTAGGCTATTACTTTTGCTATTAACACTAAAGGCAAAAAGGCTCGGAAGTTCAACATTTCCGAGCCCTTTCTTTATCAATTTTTATTTTAATCTTTTTTATACAATACCCTGTGCCTTCATAGCCTCAGCAACCTTAAGGAAGCCTGCAATGTTAGCACCGGCTACATAATTTCCTGCCATACCGTACTTCTTAGAAGCCTCGTCCAGACTATGGAAAATATTAACCATGATTCCCTGAAGTTTAGAATCAACCTCTTCAAATGTCCATGACAGTCTCTCGGAGTTCTGGCTCATCTCAAGTGCGGAAGTAGCAACACCGCCTGCATTGGAAGCCTTACCAGGGCAGAACAGTACGCCGTTCTTCTGGAGATATTCGGTAGCGTCTAAAGTAGTAGGCATGTTAGCGCCTTCTGCTACTGCGAAGCAGCCGTTAGCAACAAGTGCCTTAGCATCGTCTAAGTCAAGTTCGTTCTGTGTTGCACAAGGAAGTGCAATATCGCATTTAACGCTCCAAACGCCTTTACCCTCATGGTATTCAGCGCTCTTTCTTGCTGCTGCATACTCTGTCAGGCGGGCACGTTTTACTTCTTTTACTTCTTTAAGAAGTGCAACATCGATTCCTTCCGGATCATAAATCCAGCCTGTGGAATCGGAGCATGTAACAGGCTTAGCGCCTAACTGCTGTGCTTTCTGAATTGCGTAAATAGCAACATTTCCTGCACCTGATACTGCAATTGTCTTACCTGCAATATCCTTACCGTTGCATTTTAACATTTCCTCTGTCAGATACAACAGACCATAACCTGTTGCTTCCGTTCTTGCAAGTGAACCGCCGTAAGTAAGTCCCTTACCTGTAAGTACGCCTTCATACAGATTACGGATTCTCTTATACTGACCAAACATGAAACCGATCTCACGTCCGCCTACACCGATATCACCTGCCGGTACGTCAGTGTCAGCTCCAATATGTTTACATAACTCTGTCATAAAGCTCTGGCAGAAAGCCATAACTTCTCTATCTGATTTACCCTTAGGATCAAAATCAGAACCACCCTTGCCGCCGCCAATCGGAAGGCCTGTTAAGGAATTCTTGAAGATCTGCTCAAATCCAAGGAATTTAATAATACCAAGATTTACTGAAGGATGGAATCTTAAACCTCCCTTATACGGACCGATCGCACTGTTAAACTGTACACGGAAACCGTTATTAACCTGAACCTGACCTTTATCATCTACCCAGGGAACACGAAACTGTACGATTCTCTCCGGAACTGTCAGTCTCTCTAACAAAGCATCTTTTCTATATGCTTCTTCATCTGCTTCAATAACTACACGAAGAGATTCCAATACCTCTTTTACTGCCTGGTGGAACTCCGGCTGTGCAGGATTTTTTGATACAACTAGCTCATAGACCTCATCAACATATGACATTGTACATGTCCTCCTTTAGTTAAAATATAGATACCTTTATTATAGTATTATTGTATACAATTGTCAATGTTATTTCCTATAGATACTCCTTCATTTTTTCAATGCACTTCTCCTCAAAGTCCATAAGCTCTCTTGCAAGTTCCACCGACATATCCTGTGCCATTGCATTATGCTTGACAGCCTTATACATACTTGTCAGCCCTCTATTACTTCCCTGAATCATCATATCTGCCAGATGACTCGTACTTACATTTGTCAAAGTTCCCATATGCACACTTCCACGCAGCATAATATCCGCAATCTGATTAGTCCTGTATGTTCCGCTCTGCTCCTCCACCAGTTTTTCTACCGCATCATTATGAATCTTTGCATACCCAAGCGACTGCTTAGCAAGACTCATAGTAAACTCACTGTCCTCTGTCTTATCTAAGAGTGTATCTATGGTGCTCATCGCCATCTGCGTATTCTTCTGAATTTCCCTCAAAATTGTGATATCGTCCTGTTTCATCTTTACCTCCTGACAAAAAAGAGCATAGATTTTAATCTACACTCTTTACTATTACCAAATTTTACTCTCTTTAATCCGAAAAACCGCCTATTTATTCCACAAATTCCGACTTAACATAAGCAACCTTACCGTTATATTTAATCTTAGTCCAGCCATCAGCCTGTTTCATAATAAGATCCAGTTTCTGTCCCACATAGGCAGTTGCAATTTTCTCACTATTCTCACTGGCCCCGCTTCTAATTCTTACATTCTCAATTACGGTAACTGTTCCGTTGGTCGTCGTATCTTCATTTGACTGACTGTTATCCGTAGAAGTATTGTTTTCATTTCCGCCGGCATCTTCTGCATTATCATTTGCCGCTACTTCCATAGTCTCAACGTCTTCTAAATACTCACTCTTAATGTAAGCATCTTGGCCATTGTACGATATTTTGCTCCATCCGTTCTCAATCTTTTCAATCAAATCAAACTCTTCACCTAAAGCGGCTTTGCCAAGTTTATCAGCGGTCTCGCTGTCAGATGAACGGATATTTACGACATCGGTAGCCTTGACCTTCGTTACAACAGTAACAGTCTCAGGATTCTCTGCTTCCCCAGAATCTGTGTCTGTACCCTCCGGATTTTCCGATGCATTGTCTGCTTCAGCCTGGGCAAGGGCCTCTCCTATATTCTTCTCAATCTCTTCGTTAACGTCCTGAATAAGCTGCCGGAGTTCTGTACTCTCCGCTACCATATTATTATATTCAGCAGTAACCTTGTTGCTTAAGTCAATTACATCATCCTGCAGATTTACTTCCCCGATATAATTCAACTCGGTTTCTTCACCTTCATCGCTCCGGTTGATGTAATAACTTCCATCTTCCCTCTGACATACATAGTGTACTGTCATTCCCGGAACCGGCTCGTCATAATCAATGAATTTTACCTTGGAACATACATATACAAGATAAGTATTTTCCTTAGGACCTTCCTTATAGTATATATCCAAAGTCGGATATCCTTCTATATATTTACTTGTCTCCTCGATACGCATAACAACCTTGTCATCGATATCATTAACTAATCTGCGAACAGTATCCGAATCTCCGTTGACCTGCGCCGTATAATATTCATCAATCAATGCCGTAATATCAGGATTATCGTTCTCTTTAAGCGGCACCTCCGGAACCACAGTGGTATCTCCCGTTACTTCTCCTAAAGTACTATTAGCCGTAACATCTTCTTGTCTTTCAGTCTCTCTCTTATTTGCGTTAACGGAAATAACAACAGTAACTATTACACAAACTGCTAAAACTACAGGCATGACCACTTTAGCATGTTTGATAATCCAGTCTATAAGAATTTCAAACTTGTTCACACGAAACTCCCCTTTATTGTCATTTGACGTACTCATATACAACAACCTTTCCTTAGTTCATAGCATAATTCACAACATAACATCAATAGAAAATATTCTCTATCGCTTAACTGGTGAAATGAATGCACCCGACAGGAATCGAACCTGCATCAAAGGCGTCGGAGGCCTACGTTCTATCCGTTAGACTACGGGTGCATATGTTACAAATTTGTTACATCACCACGCATATAATAACATAAATCGAACGTATTGTCTAGTAAACAATAAAATAAGAAAAAATTCCCTGCTTTTTCAAGATTTTTACATATATTTAAGATAACCTATTCGCTGCTTCTTATTCTGTCAATCAGACTTTGTCTTCGTACACGCTTACCAATAAAGTTAGTTAAGAATAACTGTCCCAGCACAAGAGCAAGCGCCAATACAATAGTCTCTACTAATGGATAGTGATACTGTGACAAACTCATAAAATGATTTTCTTTTGCCCACACAAACGCCAGATATCCGAATATATTTCCAATGGTTACGGAAGAAATCAATGTACCTGCGGTAAATACCATTCCCTCGCCCGCAAGCATCTTAGTCAATTGCCCGTCGGATAAACCTATAGCCTGTAAAATCCCAAGTTCCCGCTTTCTTGTGACAATACTTGTAATCATTGTATTGATCAGATTCATGAACCCGATAACTGCAATTATAATAAGAATTAAATACATCGGATACTTAACCATAGCCGTAGTCATCTTTCCTAAACTTAGTTCTTCATCCATGGAATAAAGTACAAAATCGCCTCTTGTATCTGATATTTTTTCCAGACTTTCCTTGACACTCTCATACTTTGCATTATCCACACTTATATACAGGTCAGTTGTTGTATCAAACTCTAATCCCAATCCATCCCAGACTTCTTTTGGCAGGATAAATAATCCGTCTGCTATATCTACTGCTGCCATAATCTTAATAGAAAATGAAAACTGTCTGTTACCATCATAAGCCTTTAAATCAACGATATCCCCAATCTTAAACCCGTATTCATCCATAAAGAAATTCCACCCGAAAACAGCTCCGTTTCCGGCAACCATCTCATCATAATTTATCTCTCCTTTTTTTACTTCTTTTTGGTATTCTGCCGCTCCTTTTCTGTCCATATAAGTGATCCTTTCGCGTCTTCCATCCTTAAATATCTCACTCGGGAAGTTCGAACCAACTAATAAATTATGACCTCTTTCCACAGTTTTTACACCGTCTATTTTTTCTATATTATCAACAAACTCTTTATTAAAAATATTTTCCTGCTGCAAAGAATCCAAATTGTTTTCCGGATATTCTTTATCGTTTACTGAATAATCCAAAGACAGTCTGAAATCTCCCCTATCGATATTACGTCTTGCAATATCCTCCGAACTCATACTGCTCATTACTCCCGCCAGAGTCATAAAAAGCACACAGCTAAGCCCCATGGTCACCATTGTCACAATTGTACGCTTTTTATTCCTGACAAGGTTTGCGGCGCTTAACTTAAATACGCTGACATTTTTATTTCCCTTCCTTACTTTAGCTCTACCGCTGCTCTCCTGAAAACGGATTGCTTCTATAGGTGAAACCCTTGCCGCCATTTTCATAGGCTTAAGCAGCGATATGACTACTGTAATTACTACTACGGCCGCCACAAGCAAAGTTACCGGTAGTGAAAACATATTCAAGGAACCAACAGGCACTGCGGTTACGCTAACCGCCATAACCATTTTTATAATAACCGGAAATGCAAAATACGGAATAAAATAACCAAGCACAAGCCCTATAGGTATCGCTATAACCGTCATGCGGAGTCCTTCCGATAAAAGCAGCTTTCTAATCTGTTTATCCGATGCTCCAATCGCTTTCAGCTTTCCGATTTCCTGTACATCTGTAATTACGCTGACGTAGTAAATGCTATATATTACCAGTCCGGAAAAAATTATGATAATAAACGCTATCATACCTACAATTGCAGCCATTTCTGTTCCGGGATCTGTCATAGTATAAAGATACTGTCCATTTAAATCAATATTGACCTTATCACAGCCTATATTTTGTGCAACAGCCTCAATTTTTTCCTTTATTTCATCATAACTCAGTTCATCCTCGCCATACACGCGTATACTTGCATCATATATACGCTCCTTTGCATCAATATATTCATCTACCAAAACCTCGGAAATAACAGCTCCGTATACGATTCTGGAATCACTGATATCAACATTGGACATATCCACCTGCGACATGAGTCCGCATATCGTAAATTCCCTTGTCTGAATAAATCCCTCACCGTTTGGTCTGAAAGAGATAGTAATTTTATTCCCAATCTTAGCTTCCACGCCCATTCTTTCAAAAAAAGCGCTGGGACCGTATATTTCATCCGCCCTCTCGGCCTTTCGTCCCTCTATAATATTTCCAATACCCTGGTATATGCCTTCTTTTAAATCTTTACTAAATGTTAAAACACCATTCATCTTTTCGTATTCAACAGTTGCAAATGTGTTACTTATTCTAAGTGCCTCCACATCCATATGACTGCTTAACATCATGACCTGTTCTTCGTTCAGTCTGAGTAAGCGTGCATGTGTATTCCCTGAAAACACTGCCTGCTGTCTGTTTATATCAACAATCGCAACCGCAGAGGTTCCAAGCCCCATTAATAAAACCGTAGTAAGCATAATTGAAATTACGGTAAGAATAGTGCGGCTTCTATTATATTTAATCCTGCTTACCGCAAGTGTGTTGATCATCTTCATGTTAATAACCCTCCCTATCTCAGCTTGCGATGTTTGGGCGTAAGCACAAACTCGCGGGTGAAAAATTTATTTTTCACCCTATTTTACCGTCTTCTATTGTAATAGTCCTGTCCGCCATCTGCGCAATTTCTTCATTATGAGTAATTACCACAAGCGTTTGTCCATACTTTTTAGCTGATGATTTTAAAAGGGATATTACTTCGTCTCCTGTCTTAGAGTCAAGATTTCCTGTCGGCTCGTCCGCCAGTACGATAGAGGGTTTCGCTGCAATCGCCCTTGCAATCGCACATCTTTGCTGCTGTCCTCCCGAAAGCATGTTTGGCAGATTCCTTACCCTGTCTTCCATACCCAGTGTCTTAATTATATCTTTAACAAAAATCTCGTCTACCTTCCTTGCGTCAAGCCCAAGCGGCAATACAATATTTTCCCACACGTTCAGCGAAGGCACCAGATTAAAAGCCTGAAAAATAAAGCCAATTTTACGTCTGCGGATCACAGCAAGCTCTTCCCCTGAAAATCCTGCAATATTTTGTCCATCCACCCATACTTCTCCCGAAGTCGGATTATCCAGACCTCCCAAAAGATGCAAAAGCGTTGATTTACCGCTCCCTGACTTACCTATAATTGTCACGAATTCTCCCTGTTCAATCTGTAAATCTATGTGATCTACAGCTTTAACCAGATTCTCGTCCGAATTATAATATTTGCATAAGTTTTTAGTTTCCAATATAATGCTCATTCCTATATGCCCTCACTTTATCGTTTTATTATTCTCATTCATTATAATTTCCGAATCTTACATTAAGCTTACAAAACAAGTTTTTCTGTGCGGCATTATCAATAAGTGCATTGAAAAAGGGCAGCTTTTGGGCCACCCTTTTTGCGATCTCAATTTTTCAGTTATCCTCGATACCTTTCTGTGTATCGTCAATCAACCGGTCTGTCATCATTTTAGCTTTCTCGACATCTCCATTTTTCAATGTTTCCTTTAAGTCTTTCAACTCCTGTAAAAGTAGTCTTAAGTAACTTTTAAATACGCTCATATCTTCCATTTGGCCTCATTCCTTTCTAGGAACATTATAGGCTCTCTCCTTTCTTATAGTCAAATTGTTTTTTCATTATTCTTCAATCCTTACCGGCATAGCGGATTTTTCATTATTTCTCAATCTTACTGGCATGGCAGATTAATACAAAATACGCTCCCACGCTCCACCGCAGGCCGCACAAATATTGTCCCGCCTTCATCTTCTATAATCTTTCTTGTAAGATACAAACCGACTCCATTTCCCTCTTGATTCTTTACCGTTTCGTTGTTTATACGATAGAATCTTTTAAAGATTTTAGTTTCTTCTCCTTTAGGTATTCCTATGCCATCATCTTCTATCAAAACTCTGACATAATTGTATAGTTTCTGAATATTTATTGTTATTTGTGAAGCTTCCGGAGAATATTTTATAGCATTATCCAATACATTGGCAATTGCTTCTATGGTCCATTTCTTATCTAAATTAAGTCTGATATTTTCAAAATCGACGGTTTCTATGCTGATTTGTTTCTTCTGCGCCTTATGGTAAACTGTATTTATAGCCCCAGCCAAAATTTCAGCTAAGAAAACCTTCTCTATAGAAAGCGTGATCATACGGGTTTCAAGACGGGAAATCTGAATCAAGGCAGCTATAAGCGTTTCAATCTTATTCATCTGCAGCTTGCATCTTGCATGAAACTCTTCCTTATCCGTCGTTTTTTCTGCTTCGGCATATAATGTAAAACAAGCTTTCAGAGCGCTAACCGGAGTTTTAAGCTGATGTGAAATATCTGTAACAAGTGTCTTTGTATTATCTCTCTCTTCATTAAGCCGTTCAGTTTTTAATTTAAAACTCCTTCCAAGCTTTATGAGAGTATCCGCAAACAACGGATTTTTAAATCTCCTCATCCTATCCAAATCATTTATATAAGCATAATCACCAGACAAACATTCATCCAGGACGGAAATAATTTCTTCCTCCTGTTTTTCTCTTTGTTTATCTACGTTATATAAGATAATAAATATGCAAGTGAGAGTAGCTGTCAGAAAAAACGCTAAGGTCATCGTTAAATTTTTCACACACTTTATATATGATACATTTTCTTCTATTCGTTCTCCCTCGTCATACCCATAATGGGATAAAATATCAGCTCCCACATCAGCGCTGTTCCTATCCATATCCGCCAGTGCCTGCGCAAAAACCCGCTCTGTCTCAGGATAATCCGCAATCACCCTTCCGGCAATATTTTGCACCGTATGTATCTCATTTACATACGCCCCACGCATAACACCAATTCCCCAAAGTCCGCAAAACAAAGTAATAATAAAGAAAACCACCGTAAACCCCAATGCTTTTTGTTTCATATCCATAGTAAACTCCTTTATCTCTAATCAATCTTACCTTCTCTCACATTCCTTATCCCAAATATACCCAAGCCCTCTAACATTCTTAAGCATCTCAGGCAGCGACGGATCATTCTCAATTTTTTCTCTAAGCCGCCTTATATTTACAGCCAGCGTATTCTCATCCACAAAATTGCCGTCAATATCCCAGATTGCTTCTAATAACTGCTCCCTTGTCAGAATACGCATCGGATTTTGCATGAAAAAGTAAAGCAGCTTCAACTCCTTAGCCGTAAGATTTATATATTCCCCATTCTTCTTTACACGGTTTTCTTCACATAAAAAGGTAATACTTCCGGATGTAATAGTTTCTGTCTGCGTCTTCTCCGCATATCTTTGCATTATTGCATTTACCTTAGATGCCAGCACCGGAAGGAAGAATGGCTTAGTTATGTAATCATCCGCACCCGCTTCATAACCTTTGACCATATCTTCCTCAGTATCCATAGCTGTCAGGAATAAAAAGATAACATCACTTTCTTTTCTTAACTTTACACAAAAATCAAGACCGTTTCCATCCGGAAGATCTATATCGCATATAACGAGTGGCACACTATACATGTGCCACAATCTCTCGGCCTCTTTTATATCAGCCGCCGAATATACCGTATATCCCTCTCCTGAGAGCTTAAAACAAATCGCTCTGTTTAAGCTCTCATCATCTTCAACAAGTAAAATCTCTTTGTTCATACTTATATCCCCAATGATAAAATTCAAATTTACGGCAGGTCATTGTTACTGTATAATATTTATCTGCCCGCTAAATCTGTTATAGTAATATACATTGTATGACAATATCTCCTCAGGTTCAAGCTGGGTGTCATTTACATCTTTTACCATATCCTTGTAGTGTGCCGTCCCAGTTGCGGGATCATCCGGTACTAAAAGTACTTCATGCACTGAGCTTGGGAGTATAATAAGGTTTCTGTTCAGTTTCTCGGAGAGCATTTTTAAGGATTGGGAGTACAAAAGCACTGCCGCACCGAAATACTTATCCTTACTGCTCAGCACATACATAACCGGTCCCGAGCCTTGTTCGCACGCCTTCCGCATAGCATCTTCTCCCTGTAAAAGACCAACCGCTGTTACATCTACATGGCTGTTATTGCAGTGCAGCACAATATCCTGTATAACCTGTCCGATTGAAATTATATCCTCAGGCTGTAATCTCAGCATATTTTCTTTGGCATCTTTATACAAGATGTCGCTGTCAATTCCCCACATCGTCAAATGGCTGTTTCTGATCAGTATCGTAGCGTTGCCAAATCTCATATCCGCCAATGAATAATAAAACACAATTGCAAGGTCATTCCATTTTATATACGGAATCTCTTTAAGCAGCTTTATATTGCTTTCCCAATTTATGAGCTTATACAAAATCCTATCCTTTACCCCGTCGTATCTGGTAAAGAAACTCATGTCCATATCGATTTCTTTTGCATTGTTTTTATATACATCCAGAATGTCATTTATGATATCATCAAATGTCCTGCCATGAATGTAATCTTCATACAGCTCATCAATATAAATTGACGGCGCCACATTACTTCCTTTCCTGCTTATCATAATAGCATGAAGGCATACTCCGTTGTTTTTGGAAACTTCCTTATATACAGCTTCATAGTCATTACCCATAGTTTCCATCACTGAAATACATATTTTATCGCCAAACTCTGTTATTGTAGTATAGTTCATATCGTCCTCTCTTTCCATTCTCTCCGGACAACAAAGCACTATCACAAATAAATAAACAACGGTCAGTACGCTTCGCGAACTGCCCTTATGTTAAAAAAAGACAATGGATGTAATAAATCCATTGTCTTATAGGCTATAACAAATATACAGTATGAATTATACTCTGGACAGATACTCGCCTGTTCTTGTATCAATCTTGATCACTTCACCCTGATTAACAAATAATGGTACCATTACCTTAGCTCCGGTCTCTACGATAGCCGGCTTGGTAGCTCCGGTAGCAGTATCACCCTTGAAGCCCGGTTCCGTATCTGTTATCTCAAGTTCTACAAACAGCGGCGGTTCAATTGCGAATACATTACCATTGTAAGAACATATCTTAACCATCTCGTTCTCTTTTACAAACTTAAGCGCATCGCCTATGGTCTCACTATTCAATGCAACCTGATCGTAGGTTTCTGTATCCATGAAGTTATATAAATCGCCATCCGCATATAAGTACTGCATATCTTTTCTATCAATACGTGCCTGTGGGCATTTCTCGGTCGGTCTGAAGGTCTTCTCAACTACACCTCCGTTGATAATGTTTTTCAGCTTAGTTCTTACAAATGCAGCTCCCTTACCGGGTTTTACATGCTGAAATTCCATAATCTGATATACATTACCTTCATACTCAATAGTGATGCCATTCCTGAAATCGCCTGCTGATATCATAAAATAATCCTCCTGAAATTTTCACATTATAATTCCTATATAGTTTATACTATAAACTTGCATTTTTCAACCTCTTTCCCAAAAAAAGACGAAAACTTTTTTCAGGCTTGGTTCTGGGCATTATATGCAGCACGTACAGCCTTAGCCAATTGGTCAGCACAAGACGTCGGTCTATGTCCACAGGTATTGCCTGTCAGCTTATTTTCAATCTGTTCTACGGTCCAGCCATCTACCAGCCTTGAAATTGCCTTGAGGTTACCGTTACACCCTCCCATAAAGGTAATGTTACTGACAACATCCCCCTCTATATCAAGACTGATCATCTGTGAACAAGTATTTTCTGTTTTATAATCATAATGCATTATTATTGCACCTCCTTATTATTTTCAAGGACAAAGTCGATTGCCATCATGTATCCTTCAAGCCCCTGCCCATAAATCTGCTTATCACATGCCGGTGCTGTCACCGACACCTTTCTGAAATCTTCGCGTTCCATAATATTGGAAATATGTATTTCCACTTTTGGAACCGTAATGCTTGCAAGCGCATCCCTTATCGCATAACTATAATGAGTGTATGCACCGGGGTTAATTACAATTCCCTGAGTTCCGTCAAAATAAGAGTCCTGAATCCTGTCAATTATAGCGCCCTCGTGATTACTCTGGAAAACCTCGATGGTACAGCCTTCTTTCGTTCCTTTCTCTTCTATCATTTTTAAAAGATAGTCATAATCCTGCGTGCCATACACACTCTTTTCCCGAATTCCAAGAAAATTTAAATTCGGTCCGTTAATAACCAGTATTTTCATATTAATCATCGCTCCTTTCACCGCTGCATTTCATCACAATTTCATCCATAATAGTTTCAAAATCTTTCCCGTCCACATCTATTATAACATCCGCTGCCCGTACGTAAATACCGGCCCTTTTTCCCATCAGCTCACGTATTTTCTGCTGCGGATCATCTCCCTGTAAAAGAGGTCTCGTCGTATCATGCTTCACTCTTTCATAAATGGTTTCAGCTTTAGCACGAAGATAGACTACACAGCCAAGTTTTTTAAGAAGGGCATGATTTTCCTCCCTGACAGGCAGGCCTCCGCCCACTGAAATGATATTATTATTGACTGTTTCAGTCAATCTTTTAATACATTCTGTCTCCAAATCCCTGAAATATGACTCACCGTTTGTTTCAAAAATTTCAGAAATCGTCCTGCCCTCATTCTTTTCAATCAGCTTATCCGTATCTAACATCGGTTGTCGCATTCGATAGGATAGTTTAATGCCTACCGTGGTTTTACCACAGCCCATGAAACCAATCAAAATAATGTTTCCCATATCAATATCATGCCTTTCCTTAAGCCTGTAAGCCCATTTCCTCTTTTATCCTATCATACACAAACTCTACGTCCTCGGCATTAAGTTTCACATCATTCCATAACTCATATGCGTCAATTCCTTGGTAAATCAACATTTTAAGTCCGTTATAGGCTTGTCCTCCTGCCGCTCTTACCAGTTTCATAAAACGTGTATTAAAAGGTTTGTATATCAGATCATATCCGGTATGTATTTTCTGGTAAAAAGCCTCATCCTCTATAATCACTTCGTCATCATGCGGCTCAAGCCCCACTGAGGTTGCCTGTATAGCCAGAAATTTCCTATCCGGAAGCTCCGTATAATCTGATAAAAGCATCGGTACAATGACCGTTCTGCCAAACGAGCCGTTTACTTCATCCGCTATCAATTTAGCTTTTTCCAGTGTACGGTTAAGTAAATAAACCTTACCGGCACCCTGCTTGGCACACAGATATGCAACCGCTCTTGCAGCCCCGCCGGCGCCTATAAGAATAATTTCTTCACCCTCTATGCGAATCCCCTCTCCGGACATTGCGCGCCACAGCCCGCTCATATCAGTGTTATACCCCTTATATCCGCCATCTGTACGCACAAGTGTATTAACCGCGCCGATTCCGGCCGCCAGTTCATCCACCTCTGCCAAGTGTTTTATTACTTCACTCTTATATGGCACCGTCACATTCATACCAAGTATATCCAACGCATATGCACCTTTTACCGCAGCTTCTAAATCTCCCTCTTTTACCGGAAAAGGCACATAAACCAGATTATGCCCAAGCCTGTCTGCCAGCGAATTATGTATGATCGGGGATATCGTATGCTTTACCGGATTTCCGATAATCCCGCATGTTCTTGTCTGTCCGTTAATCATTTTAATAACCACGCCTTTCTCTCAAAGGGTGAAAAATTTATTTTTTACCCTGTTTCCTTTCATTTCTTAAATAAAAAAACAACACGATCCTCTCCAGATATCTCTTAAGCACAATCTGAATTTCTTCCTTTGGGTTAATTGGTTTGACCAGATAAGTAAATATTCCTATCTTACCAGCTCCCCATACGTCGGTAAAAAGCTGGTCTCCCACAAAAAAAGTGGTCCCTGCTGTTGTTCCCATAAGTTCCATAGCCTTTTGGTAGCTCTTAGGAAAAGGTTTATTGGCCTTATAAATATAACGTGAATTAACCTTCTCGCTAAACGATCTGACTCTGGGTTCCTTATTATTTGATAAAAGCAGGCTTTCATATCCAATATCCCTAAGTCTCTTAAAAAGCTCAATGCTCCTTGCATCCGCCGGCGCTCCATGCGGAACCAGTGTATTATCAATGTCAAATATAATCCCCCGGTATCCTTTTTCATACAAGCCCTCATAATCTATCTCATATGCTGAGTCCATGTACACATCCGGATAAAACCGCTTAAGCATAACTTCCTCCAATTCACCTATCTGTGCTCTTCTATACTATATCATAAATCTATGATTTATGATCGACATTCGCCGCTCGCCGTATGAGCAAGCTCATCCTTCTCGCTAACGCTCATTACATTATAATAACTATAACATAATTTCCAAAAAAAGGATATTCCGAGAATACATTCTCAGAATATCCTAACCTACATCTCCGCTGTATCCAATACTTTTTTAAGCTCATCCATAAAAGTATTAATATCCTTAAATTCACGATATACGGAAGCAAATCTTACATAGGCAACCGCTTCTAAGTCCTTTAGCTTATTCATTACAAGCTCGCCAATCACCTGACTGGGAATCTCCTTTTCCTCTCTTGCAAAGATTGCGGTCTCAACGTCATCTACCAACTGATTGATCCTGTTGGCGCTGATCGGTCTCTTATGACATGCCCTAAGCACTCCTGCCTCAATCTTGCTCCTGTCGTAGGTTTCTCTGTTATTGTCTTTCTTTATAACAATAAGCGGAATCGTTTCAATCTTCTCATATGTCGTAAAACGCTTCTCACACTCGTCACAGACACGCCTTCTTCTGATTGAATTATTCTCCTCCGCCGGTCTGCTGTCTATTACTCTGGTATTCTCATGACCACAATATGGACACTTCATCTCATAGCCCCCTGTTTATTAATTTTACATTATTATTATCACATATCATCCCTATTATGTCAACTGATTTATACTGCAAACTTCTTCCCGACAATGCTCACCGTGCAAAATATGCCAGGCAAAGCTTGCCAGGTAAAGTTTACCTGGTAACCTTTACCTTGTTATTTCATGCAAATATCCACAATAATAATATCCGGTCCAATCTGCTTAATATCCTTATAACAGATCACAAACTCCGGCTCATTACAAAAAAAACAGGCAAACTTATTATTTCCCGAAACTATGAGCTTAAATATCTGTCCGGTACATTCGTCAAACTCAAAATCCGTAACCCTGCCAAGTTTCTGACAGTTTTTCAAATTAATAACTTCCTTTTTCTTAAAATCTGAAAATAACATAATAGTTCCGGCATTATTCCCTTTTTATTATTAAATGCAGGATAAGATATATCTGTTACTTTTATATGATCATAATAATTGATTTTTTATTGCTCTGCTTTACACATTTTTTCAATAAATTAGCAATAATTTCCTCTCCATTTTATGAATAAATCCCCCGCTTTGGCACATCCTTTAAAAAAGCGAATCTTTCGTTGCGAAAGTTTCATTACAAAGTAAACAAAAAAGGATGGATAAAATCATGGTTCAGGGAAAAGTTGAAATCTGCGGCGTCAATACTGCAAAGCTTCCATTGTTAAAAAATGAGGAAAAAGAGGAGCTTTTCCGGAAAATCGAAAATGGCGATGATGACGCACGAAAAGAATATATAAAAGGAAATTTAAGACTTGTACTCAGTGTTATAAAACGCTTTCATTCCAGTAATGAAAATGTAGATGATCTCTTCCAAATCGGCTGCATAGGTCTGATCAAAGCCATTGATAACTTCGACAGCAGCTTAAATGTAAAATTCTCTACCTATGCAGTTCCGATGATAATCGGCGAAATCCGCAGATATCTTCGTGATTCTAACAGTATACGTGTCTCCCGCTCCTTAAAAGATACCGCTTATAAGGCCATATATGCCAAGGAAAATCTTATGCGAAAAAACGCACAAGAACCTACGCTAAATGAGATAGCCTCGGAAATCGGCATTTCGCAGGAAGATATAGTCTATGCACTTGACGCAATCCAAAGCCCTATGAGTCTGTACGATCCGGTCTATACAGACGGCGGCGATACACTCTATGTCATGGATCAGATCAGCGACAAAAAAAATAAGGAAGAAGTCTGGGTAGAGCACATCTCCCTTAGTGAAGCCATGAAAAAACTAAGTGAACGTGAACACGAAATCATCACGCTGCGCTTCTTTGAAGGTAAAACTCAAATGGAAGTTGCCGACAAAATCGGTATCTCACAGGCGCAGGTTTCCCGTCTTGAAAAAAATGCCTTAAAAACAATGCGAAATTATCTTACCGCTTAAAAACATGCTGTACCTGCTACCTCTGCACATCCAGATTCGCAATATCATAAGCCAGCGTAATATCCCGCTTACCGTACAGTTTAAAATAATTCTGTACAATACGGTCAGTCACGATACGGATATCATCTCTTTCCGTACCCACTAACACTACAAGGAACTGGGAACTGCTGTATCTGGTCCCAACGTCCACACCACGCAGCGATTTTATTATCGACTGCTCCATACACTGCATCGCCTGTTCCATCTGGTCTAACCGGATATCGCCTCCGTCTGCAGAAAAAAGCGTGAACAAAATAAGCTGAACCGCTTGGTTATTACGCTGCGTATAATGCTGTACGAAATCATAAACACGCTCGAACTCGCCATATTCTATCTGGAATGCGCCCTTATAGGACTTGCTGTTTTCAACTATATCCACAAGCCGGTTCAGATCAGCCTTGGACTGTTCAAGAGTCTTAACTGTGCTTGCGCCTTGATAGAAAAGATACCTGCATTTATTGTCGCTTTGTTTTACATGGTATAATGCTTTATCTGCCTTCCTTACAAGCTCGGAAAAATCGCTGCCATCTGTTCCAAACAGACTTATTCCTATTGAAAATTCAATATGCTTCAAAAGTTCTATTTCTTTTTGCTTTTCTCTATATGCTGCCATAATTTGCTCTATCTTATCAAGCGCTTCCTCTTGTCTGGTAATGCCCTCAACATAATACAAAAACTCATCTCCGCCCAGCCTGCATACAATATCCTGCTCTGAAACATCCTTAAGTATATCTGCCACAAGTTTAAGTACATAGTCTCCTGCCAGATGACCATAGTTTTCATTTATACTCTTAAAATCATCCAAATCTATGACCATGACGCAGCCGCTTCCGTTTCTAAGGCTCTCGGTAATTTCTTTCTCGCCCTGTTCCCTGCCAAGCAGTCCTGTCAGATAATCCAGCTTCGAATTTAGTCCGGTCTCTTCCTTGGTAACTCCACCGTAAATCTTATCGGTGTCGAAAACGGGCATCGCCATATCGCTTGTAGGAACATTTTCAACCATCTTTCCATCTTCCAAAAGCTCTATAAAACGATCCACCAGAAATGGATCAAACTGCGTTCCCTTACCTTTTAACAACTCCTGCATCACTATCTCATTCTGCAGTCTTTTTCTATATACACGATTACTCGTCATTGCATCGTATGAATCAACTATACCTATAATCCTTGCGACCATAGGAATTTCTTCACCTTTAAGACCATTTGGATATCCCCTGCCATCATATCTCTCATGGTGGTATTTAGCACCAAGACTTACATTCGGGAACATCTTGATATCTTTTAATATCTCTCCGCCCATAACCGTGTGGTTTTTAATAAGCTCAAATTCCACATCTGTCAATTTAAAAGGTTTATTGAGTACCGAATCCGGCACCCCTATCTTTCCGATATCATGAAGAAGTGCAATATAATGAATATTCTGAACCTCTTCCTCAGACCAGCCAATCTTTCTTGCCAGATTATCGGCATAGTAAGCAACACGAAGGGAATGCCCTTTTGTATAATCGTCTTTTGCATCGATTGTATTAGCAACTGTCGTAATAGCCTGAATCGTTACAAGCTCTACTTCTCTGGTCTTTTCATCAAGACGCTGCTGAAGATTACGCCTGTATCCGTCTAACTCTATTGTGCGGCGCACACGGTTTAGCATAACTGTGGGTTCAAAGGGTTTGGTGATGAAGTCATAAGCGCCCAGACGGAAACACTCTGTCTCTGTTTCGCTTTTTCTATCGGCTGTCAGGAAAATAACCGGTATCTTACGCCAAACTTCGTTCTCCTGCAACTGCTTCATTACTTCGAAGCCTCCGATTTCAGGCATGAAAATATCCAGAAGGATCAAATCGGGCGTATGCTTCTCCAGATACTTAAAAGCCTGTTTACCGGAGTTAACACCCACAATCTTATACTCTTCCGTCAAAAGATTCTGTGCCGTTACCAGATTCATTCTATCGTCATCCACGATTAAAATTATCTTCTTTGTCACCATATCCACTTCCCCCAGTGTATACTATTATTTCTATTATACTTTTTACTTAAATAAAAAGCAATCGAATATGTGACAATATTCGATTGCTTTTATGTAATTAAGTCTCACGCATGATTTCTTTTTTCAATCTTCTCATGATTTTCTTCTCTAACCTTGAAATATATGACTGTGAAATTCCAAGCAGCTCCGCCACTTCTTTCTGAGTCATCTCCTTTCCATCCACATTTCCTAAACCGAAACGCAGTCTTATAATGGTTTGTTCCCTTTCGGAGAGCTTGGAAATCGCCTTGATCAACAGCTTCCTTTCAACTTCATTTTCAATCCCCTGATAAATGACATCCTCGTCAGTTCCTAAGATATCTGAAAGTAAAAGCTCGTTTCCATCCCAGTCTACATTTAAAGGTTCATCAATGGAAACCTCCATCCTATGTTTACTGTTTCTTCTTAAATACATCAGTATCTCATTTTCTATACACCTCGAAGCATAAGTTGCAAGCTTGATATTTTTCTCCGGATTAAAAGTATTTATGGATTTGATCAAACCTATAGTGCCAATCGAAATCAAATCCTCCACTCCCACTCCGGTATTATCAAACTTCTTTGCTATATATACGACCAGACGCAGATTATGCTCAATCAATAAGGCTTTCGCCTCACTCTCATATTCCGTTCCAAGGTCTCCTATAATCTCATTTTCCTTTTCCACTTCAAGCGGCGGAGGTAATACCTCTGCACCACCGATATAATGTATATCTCCCTGCTTATGCATAAGGAATCTGGTATCCTTACGCACCATTTTAAATTGCACCTTGCCGGGAATTGCCACTTTAAAAACCATTTCTTTTCCTCCTAGTTTTCTATTAACCCAGGATGTAATATCATCTGATAAATGCTATCTTTTGATATTCCGGTATTACAAATCGCAACGATTACCCGTTTACAGCATATTTCCCTATATGTATCTTCGATCACAAGCTCCGGTAATTCATAGGCATCCATGATTCCCATTTTTCTACCAACACTATGGTAGGGAATTGCATGATACTTCTCTGGTACAAAACAGGCCTGAAACTCTTTGGCAGCGCTTTCGCTCATAATGCAGACCGGTGCTCCGCTTATCGGTTCCGACAAGTGGTTCCCAGTATCTAACAATGCCTTAATATGAACAAAACGTCCTCCTGCCTGAATTCGGACTTCTTTTATATCCTCACTTTTTTCTTTCTGCATTTTATGTACTAAAAACCTCAGAAATCCATATCCAGGTAAGCCAAACATCCAAAACGTCCACACCCCGTACCTTAACCATCCGGATCTTCCAAGCCGGCTCTCAAGCCATAAAACTATACTTCCTAAAAAAAAACCGCTAAACGTCATTACCATACTGCTTCTTATAAGAAGCTTTGGCGTTCGTATCTTAAATACAATATGAAGCATACCCATACTGACAGCTACCGCTCCAATAATGAGCCTGATTCTTAAACTAAGAAGCGGAATCAATATGACCAGACATATCATCACGGCTCCAAGTAAGGCTCCGAGAACAATCCTTAAATGCGTGGCAGTACATTTTAGAATTTTTCCCGTAATGGATAACAGATACAGATTCATTACAAACTGAATGAAAAATACACTGTCAATATATAATTTGTAATACACTATCCACCTCCTGTTTTCTGCTCAATTATATAAAAAATAGCTTGATTATTTTGTCAAATTAAGAAACTTTTCCCACAATATTTTCTGACTTTTTTCGCGGTGAAGGTATGAGCCTGAATTATGGATGTGGATAAAGACGGAGGGGGATGATAATAAGTCAGGCGGGGGCCGCTGTTCGGGAATAAGAGTTTCTAGACATTCCCTTCACAAGCTGTTTAAGACGGACGCAAACGGCACGTTGTGCCTTTTCGGAACAAAGAGCGTTCCGAAATTGCTTGGCACTAAAGGGAATGTAAGAAACTCTAATTCCCTGCCAAAGGCCCCCGCCCGACTTATTATCATCCCCCTCCCTACACTTTATGCCACCATGGGCTAATTCAGGCTCTAGGTGGAGGCTGTATTTGCTCTATTCAAAACGATTTGTCAAGGACATAATAAAGATATTAAATAGAGCGCATAGATTGTCTCTATACGCTCTGACGCTGTGTTACTTATTCAGTTGTGATTGTAGCAATGTTCGATTTACAAAATTAAATTTTCAATTATTACTTTTTTAAGTTTTCAGGACTCAAAATAACCTGGCATACAGTCGCTAAGAAAAAACCTATAGTCAATCCTGCTACGATAATCCTTATCATCTCTTCATATCTGAATATGTTTGCTGATAAAAACCAAATAACTGCAATTGTTCCACAAAGAAAAACAAGACCGATATATACTTTTCTTTTTTTCATTGTCTTTGTATTGTCACCACATTCTTCCTTAAAATTATGCTTAAGGTCATTACCTACCAATTCATCTATACTTTTATCCAACGCACCGGATAGAAGTATTAATTGTTCAGGATTTGGAAAAGTTTCTCCTAACTCCCAGTTTGAAATAGTTTGTCTTGTGACATTTACTTTTTCTGCCAAATTTTCTTGTGAAAACCCTTTTTCTTTTCTTAAAGTATAAATATTTTTTCCTAATTCCATTTATCAGCACCTCCTTGCAAATAATATAACTAATTTGATATTTGCACAACAACCAAACGCCTTTGGAACTTGCGCAAAGAGTTTTAACATTTTGCATAATTCTTATTTGTACCAAAATAGAATACCACAATAATACTCATATTTCTATCAAATTTCTTTCTACCTCCGTTTAGTCTTGTTTCCTTAGTCGGCTTAGTTTCTGCCCCCGTAAATCTAGCCGGTGGTGACTTTAATAGTGGGGATAGGCTTGGTCAGGTGTGGACTGGGCTTAGGGGGCATGGTAAATAGTCAGTTGGGTGCGGCCTTTGGGAGAGGATTAGAACTTCTTGACATTCCCTCTCAATAATCAGCAATTTCGGAACTCTTTTTGTTCCGAAAAGGCACAACGTGCCGCTTGCGTCCGTAATAAATGCCCATGCAGGGAATGTCCCAGAAGTTCTTATCCTCGTACAGCGGCCCACCCAACTTATTATTTACCATGCCCCCTAAGCCCAGTCCACACCTGACCAAGCCTATCCCCACTATTAAAGTCGCCACCGGCCCCGGCCCAATAAAAAGAAGAACCCCCATCGTGGAGATTCTTCTGTGATATTCATTATGTAAACCAATTCTATTTCTTCTGTAAAAATTCCGGAATCTTCAAAGACTTCTCTTCCACCGAACTCTTAATATCCGGTGCATGATTAATCCCCGGAATAGGTCTTGCTGCATCCTGAGTTCCTGCTGATGTGCCCTGCGGTGATACCGTACTGCGCAGACCAAGATTTGCCGTTCCAAAGCCGCCAAGTCCTGTAGCAGAGCTTGTCCCGGTCGAAGATTTTTGCAGTGAAGTCGGTGTTATGTATGCGGATTTGAAGTTAATTCCTCCAACTCCCTTCATTTGATTTGCTTTTGCCTCAATTCCGGTTGCAATAATAGTGACATTGCAGGTATCCGTCATGCTGGCATCGTACATTGCACCGAATATACAGTTAATATCATCACCCGTAAGTTCTCTTACATAATCAGCCGCATCATTGGCATCGGCAAGTGATATATCGCCGGATACATTGATAATTACATCGGTAGCACCTGAAATAGTTGTCTCAAGCAATGGACTTTCCACCGCCATCTTAACAGCCTCGCTCGCCTTATCGTCTCCCTTGGCAGTACCGATTCCGATATGTGCTATGCCTTTATCCTTCATGACTGTCTGCACATCCGCAAAGTCAAGGTTGATAACTGCAGGAAGATTGATCAAGTCCGTAATTCCCTGTACCGCCTGCTGCAATACCTCATCTGCTTTCTTAAGAGCATCCGGCATGGTTGTCCTTCTATCAACAATCTCAAGAAGTTTATCATTTGGAATTACTATCAATGTGTCTACGTTGTCTTTAATCTTATCAATTCCGCTGAGGGCATTTACCATACGTACTTTTGCTTCAAATCTAAAAGGTTTGGTAACTACACCTACGGTAAGTATCCCCATATCTTTTGCTAACTTGGCAACCACCGGAGCTGCTCCGGTTCCGGTTCCACCTCCCATTCCACAGGTAACAAAAACCATATCGGCGCCTTTTAGTGCTGCGGCAATCTCTTCTTCACTTTCCTCAGCAGCTTTCTCACCAATTTCCGGCTTAGCGCCTGCACCAAGGCCCTTAGTCAGCTTCTCACCAATCTGTAAAAGTTTGGGAGCCTTACACAACTGCAACGCCTGTTTATCAGTATTAATTCCTATAAAATCAACTCCGTCTATATTCTCATCAATCATTCTATTAACAGCATTATTACCCGCACCGCCAACACCAACTACGATAATCTTAGCAGCGGATTCAGCATCGTTTGTCTTAATCTCAAGCAAGGTAGTACCTCCTTATTATTCACAAATCAACTCATATACTATCATATAATTATTTTTTCAATTTAGCAAGTCCATTTTTGCTATTTTCGTGCTTAATTGGCAAATTGTTAAATATTTCCAGTAAATCTTAAAACTCGCGGACGAAAAATTTATTTTTCACCCTGGTCAAAACTTATTATTTTCGTATCCTCAGTGTATTCCCGCATATCCAAAGTTCCACTTTTTCCTTCCAAATCAGGGAGCAGGTACTGCAGCGCCATAATTTTTTCATCAATATCTTTACTTTCACCCATTGCCACCCTTACTTCCCCAAATAACAGCGTGACCTGATAATCAGGTGAAAAATAAATTTTATCCACCGATAAGGAATACTTGTCCAACATCTGTGTAATATTCAAAATATCTCCGAAAATCTCCTGATTTTCCACCGGAAGCGCTTCATGAAGAATTATATGGTCAAAAGCAATGCCTGTAACCTGGGGTATCCCTTCGGTAGCTTCTTCGGAAGTTTCTACCACAATGCCGTCCCTGTCGAAATAAATATACCTTCCAAGATATACAACATAACCAGCTATCGCCTTTTCATATACAATGATCCTTATGGTATCCTTTGCTTCTATTGACACATCCATCTTTTCAATAAACGGAATATCGTTTATACCTTTGTCACGATATTTTAGTGACAAAAAAAGTGAATTTTTTCCATATGTTCCGTTCATTACCATTTCCATTATTTCTTCATTAGTATAATGTATGTTTCCTTCTACATATACTGTTGTAACCGTATAATTATCTATAATATAAATGTACGAGACAAGAAGAGAGATCAAAATTACGCATAAGATGGCAGAAAGAACAACGATTCTTTTGGTCCTCCCAAAACGAACCTTCTGCTCTTTCTGCCTACCCTTTGTTTCACTATTTTTTACAAGCCGCAGATTATGATTCTTTTTATTCACTTTCTTCACTCTTGCCTTGCCGCCCATATAATAATCCTTTGAATATAATATTAATCGTGTATTTCCACAGTTCCACACACAACGCCAAGTGCCCTTAAATCGCTGCATATGTCTTCATAGCCTCTTTCTATGAAATGCCGGTTAAAAACAACCGTTTTACCGTCTGCCGCACTGCCAGCTAAAACTAATGCGGCGCCGCCCCTAAGCTCATTCGCATAAAGGTTCGCTCCTTTTAACCGGTCGCAGCCCTCTACAATAGCGGTATGTCCATCGCATGTTATTCTGGCTCCCATTTTCTGAAGCTCCGGTATGATCCGAAAACGATTCTCAAAAATCTCTTCTTTTATAACACTTTTTCCGTCGGCAAGCGTCATTGCCGTAAGAAAGGCTGACTGTAAATCGGTAGGAAAGCCCGGGTAACTCTCGGTACAAAGAAGCGATAACGCTTTTCTTCTCTCCAGACACTTAACCCTAATACCATCTTCATTCCGCGTAATCTCCGCTCCCATATGAGTGGCTGCATCTATTACTGCTTCCATCTGCATATACGGCGCTTCATCTAAGAAAACCTCTCCGCCGCTGCACAAACATGCCGACAGATAAGTTCCCGCTACAATGCGGTCAGCCGGAACTCTGTAAGAAACCTCATGTAACTTTTCTACTCCATGTATAAGTATTCTGCGGCTGCCCGCTCCCTCGATTTTAGCACCCGCTTTATTCAGAAACTCGCATAGCGCAGAAATTTCAGGCTCTCTTGCCGCATTATCTATAACAGTATCTCCTTTGGCAAGAACTGCCGCCAGTATAATATTTTCCGTAGCTCCCACACTTACAAACGGCAGGCTGTGATAAGCGCCTGTTAATCCCTTTGTCTGTGCAACAAAACCATCCTCTCTCTCATCAATGACTACTCCCATTTTACGAAGTGCCTTAAGATGCAGATCGATTGGTCTTTGTCCGATCACGCAGCCACCCGGATACTGCATACTGACGCTTCCCACTCTGGAAAGAAGTGCGCCAAGCAGCATAATGGACGAGCGCATCACCCCTACGGAATCCGAGGGCATGTCACATTCAGAAAGATTCTCCGAGTGTATTATTAAAGTATGTCCGTTTCGCACAGTGTTGCAGCATAAACTTTCAAGAAGCCTTAGCATATGATGCACGTCGCTGATTATGGGACAGTTTTCTATCTCACATGTACCGTTTATTAAAAGCGCTGCCGCTAAAATGGGCAAAACCGCATTCTTAGAACCCTGTATCCTAACCTCGCCTTTAAGAGGGTTTCCACCATATATCTGAATTGCATCCATATAAAAACCCCAAAGCAGATAATATATGACCTACTTTATCTATATGGAAAAAATTGCAAAAATTATCTTGTACTATAAATCTTTTAACCTAATTCCCTTTGCAACGCTTAGAACCAGACCTATTTCGATAAGAAGAAACACAACGGACGTACCCCCGTAGCTTATAAAAGGAAGTGAAATTCCCGTATTCGGAATAGTGTTAGTTACAACCGCTATGTTTAAAATAACCTGAATTGCTATATGCCCGAGCGTCCCTACTACAAGCAGGGCACCAAATAAGTCAGGCGCGTTATTTGCAACGATCATAAATCTCCATATGAGCATAATAAACATAAGGATTATGGCAATTGCACCAAACAGTCCAAGTTCCTCACATATAATAGAGAAAATCATATCGTTCTGTGCCTCGGGTATAAAACCAAGTTTCTGCATACTTGCGCCTAACCCCTTACCGGCAATCCCACCGGAACCGATTGCATACAGCCCCTGCAAGGTCTGAAACCCTTTTCCGCTCGCGTATGCTTCAGGATCCAGCCACGCCAGAACACGTTCAAATCTAAATCCCATACCCTCCATATTTGATTCCGACATTTTTACAATAACAAATACAATAAGCGCTACCGCGGCAACTCCTGCCAGACCTAAAATAATAAAGCGCTTGTAATCAGGACAGGCTACAAAAAGCATCAATACCGCGATTCCCATAACAATGATTGCCGAACTCATGTTCGATGTTATCCTCCACAGCATGAGCGCTATCGGAACCGGTACCGCTAAAACCGTATAAAAGCCCTTACGGGTTCGGATCCTTTTTCCCATAGTACAGATCATACTCGCCAGAAAAAGTATCATTCCTAACTTGGCGACCTCGGCCGGCTGCAGTGAAATTCCTGCTATATAGAGCCATCTTTTAGCGCCGTTTGCTTCATGACCGAATGGAATGATCAGTAAGATCAATACTACCGAAACTATGTACCCAAGCACTGCAAAGCGCTCCCAGAAATGATAGGGAATGTTCGCCACAATCATCATAACCACAACCCCAAGTATCGTTGCCCCAAGCTGTTTCTTAAGATACCATGCGGAATCGCCGTTAAAATGCAGATTAGCTTCATAGGAACTTGTGGAGTACACCATTACCAATCCAAAGCCCAAAAGGAAAATAACTATGAACAATAAGCTATAGTCCATATAATTCCCAATATTCGATTGTCTACGAGATGCTGATCTTGTTGACACGTTTGTTACTCCTCTAAATTATTAACTAAGTCTTTAAATAAGCGGCCTCTTTCTTCATAATTTTTAAACATTCCCCAGCTTGCGCAGGCAGGTGAGAGAAGCACCGCATCTCCGGGTACTGCATTTTCTACACATATATCAAAGGCTTCCTCAAAACTGTCCGCCAGTACAATATTCGCAATACCGTATTTTTTTGCACACTCTGCAATTTTCTCCCTTGTCTGTCCGATCAAACACAGGCATTTCACCTTACCGTCAAAAGCTTTTATCCACTCGTCGTATTCGCTCTGTTTATCATAACCTCCGCCAATCAGAACGGTAGGCTTACTCATTGCCCTGATGCCCTGAATAGCGGCGTCGGGGTTAGTGCCCTTAGAATCATTATAATAATCCACGCCGCGCTTAGTAGCCACAAATTCAATTCTATGTTCAACTGCTTTAAAGTCCCTTATGGTCTTTAAGATTATATCCATCGGGACATTCATAGACTCCGCAATCGCAATCGCCGCCATGACATTTTCCACATTACAAATACCTACCAGATTCATATCGTGAATATTCATAATTCTGTATATACGTTGACCGTCCGCCTGATAAATATATTCTCCGTCCAGATACAATCCCTTATTAAGTTTATTAACAGATGAAAAATAGATCACCTCTGCACGGCACTTATCGCCAAACGCCCTTGTGTATTCATTTTCATAATTTAAGACGCATACATCAGCTCTGGTCTGGTTTTCGGCAACACGCTCTTTTGCTGCGACGTAATTCTCCATTGTATGATGCCTGTTTAGGTGATCCGGCGTAATATTTAAAATCGCCGAAACATTAGGATGAAACTCCTCTATGGTCTCTAACTGAAAGCTGCTTATTTCAGCCACCGTAACCGTATCCTCAGTTGATTCAAGAGCTGTCATAGTATAGGGATTCCCTATATTCCCCACTACATAGACGCTTTCATAATAGGCTTTCATAATTTCGCCAACCAGAGAAGTGGTCGTTGTCTTGCCATTTGTACCGGTAATAGCTATTACTTTTCCCTTACCAAGCTCATAAGCGAGCTCTATCTCACCCCATATTCTTATGCCTTTATTTCTAAATTCTTCTACAAATTCCGTATCCACAGGTACCCCCGGGCTCAGAATAAGAAGCTCTATCTCATCTTTTATCTCATCCGACAAGCTGCCAATGATGACCTCCGCCTTACAGGACTCCGGAAGTTTCGCCAAAACTTCTTCTTTAACAAGATTCTCATTTTCATCATACAGAATCGGCTCTGCGCCCGCACTGCTAAGCGCCTGAGCTGCGCCTACACCGCTGATTCCGGTGCCGATTATCAATACTTTTTTATTTACTAAATCCATTTTTTATGCCTTTCCTGTTTATCTTAAATTCCTTCTTAAATTCGTACTTTGCTTTTTATCTTAAATTCCCATAAGCGCTATCAGACACAGCAGTGCAGTCAGTATGGAAAAAAGCGCCACTACCCTTGTTTCCGACCATCCGCAAAGTTCAAAGTGATGATGGATGGGCGCCATCTTAAATATACGCTTACCGCCTGATACCTTAAAATAGGATACCTGTATAATAACCGACAATACCTCTATCACATAAATAAAGCATACTATTGCAAGAAAAATCGGCATCTGCATCATATAAGCCGTCGCCGCTACAAAACCTCCCAGTGCAAGTGAACCTGTATCTCCCATAAAGACGCTTGCCGGATGTACGTTAAACAGTAAAAATCCTAACAACGCGCCGACAACTGCACAGGTGATCGGCTCTATGCCGCTTTGCAGCCCTATCGCAACCACTGTAAAGAATGTCGCTATAAGCACTGTAACGGAACTTGCAAGTCCGTCCAGTCCGTCCGTGAAGTTTGCACCGTTTACTGTTCCTATAACAATAAAAAACAAAATCGGAATATTAAGCACACCAAAATCCAGATAAAGTCCTTTTACAAACGGAATCCGCATAGCAAGAGATACATCGGTATAATGTAAAATATAATACGCAAAAACGCCTGTTACGAGAATCTGAAGCAGCATCTTCTGCCATGCCCTAAGTCCCATTGAGCGCTTAAGCACAACTTTAATATAATCATCCATAAAACCGATAAGCCCAAAGCCGAGTGTGACAAAAAGAATCGGGATGATCTTCGGATAATCCTTCACATACAGAATCGAAGTAACCACAACACTTACTAAGATCAGTATTCCTCCCATTGTAGGCGTGCCGTTCTTTTTAAGATGCTCTTTAGGTCCCTCTTCCCTGACAGTCTGCCCGACCTTAAGTCTTCTAAGAAACGGAATTACCACCGGTCCCAAAACAACGCTTATAGCAAATGAAATAATCACTGACATCACAATCGTACTATTCACATTCATCACCCCGCTTATCAATACCAAACTCAAAAACGCTAGTTTTTGAGTTTATTATAATCCATCTTATCCAAATAAGGAAGAATATTTTCAAAAAGCTGTTTTACAACCGGCGCCGCTATCTGTCCTCCGTAATATACTCCCTGTGGATTATTAATGATACACAGTGCAAGCACCTCCGGATCATCAGCAGGTGAAAATCCCAGAAAAGATGCAATATACTTGCCGCTTCCCCTCGGAAGTGTCTGACTTGTAGCAGTTTTGCCGCCTATACGATAACCCTCAATATAAGCCTTTTGACCACCGCCGTTCTCAACAACCTGCTCTAAGATGTAGCGCATGGTTTCTGATGTTTCCTGCGACAGCACATTATCCCTGACTTGATAGGCAAAAGATTTACTGTCGTTCCCGTCAGCCGAGACTATTCTCACGCCAAAATGAGGAGTGACTCTCCTGCCGCCATTGACAATNGANGATGCCGTAACNGCAAGNTGTATNGGCGTAATCTGAAAAGACTGTCCAAAAGATATCGTNGCNAGCTCCACCTGNCCGATATTTTCCTTTTTATGCATNATGGTNCCNGCTTCTCCNGGAAGGTCTATACCGGTTTTATCAAGCAGTCCAAACTGCTTAAAATANTTATAATAGTTATCTACNCCAAGNCTTAANCCNACTGTAACAAAAACCGGATTACAGGAATTCATTGTAGCCTCCACAAAGTTCTCGGCNCCNTGTCCCGCAATCTTATGGCATCTGATNCTTCTATCGCCCACCATNACNTATCCCGGACAGCTGAAATTATCATTTACCGTAACAACGCCGCCTTCAAGNGCNGCCGATGCAGTCACCATTTTAAANGTAGAACCCGGTTCGTATGTATCGTTTATGCAGCCGTTTCGCCACATTGCATTTANAAGNTCCTGNTTTTCTTCTTCNCTTAAAGTNGTNTCNTCNNCTCNTTTGCGGNAATGTATACGGATTNTTTAAATCAAACTCAGGCACATTCACCATCGCCATGANTTCTCCGTTNTGCGGATTCATTACTATAATGGATACNCTGTCCGCCTGCTTGGTCTCCATTGTCTGNATTGCAAGCTGCGTGGCATANCTTTGAATATTCATATCCATGCTTATNTATAAGTCNTTNCCGTTTACAGGCTCTATGCGTTCCTCGCCNGCCTCCGGCACCTCNACGCCCTTNGCATCCGTTACAGTCAGTATTGTTCCCGCGCTGCCCTGCAGATATTCCTCATAAATTACTTCTAAACCTATNATTCCNTGATTATCNCCACCCGTAAAACCCAGNACCTTAGANGCNAGCGATTCATANGGATAGTATCTTTTGTAATCNTCATCAACNTTNACTCCCGCAAGCTCATAGGNGCGTANTATATCCCCNACGGATTTATCCACNTTGCTTTTTATTTTCTCTATGGACGAATATTTTTCTACGCGTTTTCGTACATATTCNTCCGACAANNCTAATTCTTTNGATAATANNTCTATAACNTGCTCAGCNTCTTCAATTTGATTATGTATGACTGANATGGTACACACAGTCTTNTTGTCGGCAAGAATCTCNCCNTTAGCATCAATGATCCTTCCTCTTGCNGCNTTNATGTTTCGTTCTCTCTCNTGNAGNTCCTTNGCTTTCTGCGTATAATACTCCGACTGNAAAACCATTAAATACACAAGTCTNCCNATCAGNCCNAGAAACATCGCCAGACACANAAACATTACTACTACGGTCTTATTTCTGTGAAATGTTTTATGGGTATAATCAANTTCCTTCATTCTGCAATAAAACCTCATAAAAAGGTATTAATACAATTTATTACCGTTTTTATGAGGTTATTCATATGAACTTAATTCTTACGGTCCAAAATTATTATTANCTGAATCATCNCCCTTNGGCGGTTCACCGATTCCGCTTGCCGCGCTTCCGTCTTCATTTGTGATCAGACTTCCNCCNTTTACCACNGCGCCTGTATCANGATCAACCAGATTNCCNGTATTNGGATCTTTNGCATANCCTGTTTCAGGNTCAATAGGAAAAGTCTTCCATATTTCGTTAGCAGCTGCGCCGGTTTGTCCGTCACCACNGCCTTCTGTTCCTTCTTCACCGGAGNTTCNGCCCTCTGCGNTTCCTTCTGNGGGAGNTTCTCCCTCCCCGCCTTCTTCACCGGCAGCGCCNTCTTCNTCNGTATTATCTGNCTCTCCCTGTCTTATGGCAATCTGCAGNNCTTCAAGNTCCTCTCTCTCTNTATCGGTAAGCTCTTCNGTCATAAAAATATTCANATANGGCAGCACTTCCGTCAATATNNTTNTTACTATNTTTGTTGCATATTTAGCGTCATCCTGANATGGCACNTTCGGTCTGTCCACTACAACATAAATTGCAATCTGCGGATCATCAGCAGGCGCATATCCCATAAAAGAAACAACNTACTCATTATTACCACGCGGAAGCGTCTCTGCAGTTCCTGTCTTGCCNCCTATCATNTAACCNGCCGGTCTTGCAGTCTTACCGGTTCCTTTNTCTCCTGTAACGACCTGATTGCAATACTCTAATANTTTTTCGCTTGTAGATTCCGANATTGTCTGCTTTAAAAGCCTTGGTTCAATATTTTCNACAGTTGCACCGTCCGCAGTCGTGATTTTNCTTACAACATGAGGTTCATAAAATTTGCCGCCGTTTATAAGAGAACAAAAACCNGTGATNGTCTGAATCATTGTAGCNTTGAAACCTTGTCCNAAAGAACANGTTGCAAGCTCGGCCTGTCTCATATTATCCTTACCATACACCAANGAAGCNGTNCTCGCTTCACCTGCNANGTCAATATTGGTNTTAAGGCCGAAACCAAACAAATGCTGGTAATCNACAAACTTATTTTTTCCCATTTGAAGNGCTATGTTCATCAGCACGACATTACATGAACGTTCAACCCCCTCNGCTACGCTAAGNTCACCNTCTCCATNCGTATTATGGCANCTAATCGGNTTTTCNCCGGCTACAACCTCCAGACNGCCATTACAAACATAACGTTCGTTTCCGGTAATNGAACCGCTTTCNAAAGCNGCCGCTACCGTAAANGGTTTTGAAACGGANCCCGGTTCATATGCATCCACAATACANAAATTCTTCCACAATGCATTAAGATGCCTATACATNGCNTCATCNTCCATTGNANCTATCTTTTCCTGTGTCANACANTCNCCGGTNTTNTTATTNTCTTCATCAAGCTCCGGCATACCGATTAANTTATCGGTATTTCGTGTGTCNTTGAGGTCATATACCGGATANTTNGCCATTGCNAGNACATTGNCGGTATCTACTTCCATAATAATNCAGCCCACATTCTGNGCNCCGTTGCCCTCTACATAACCNTCCTTATGNTCTTCATTAAATTTCTTTAANTATTTTTCTACTATACTCTGGATATTAGCNTCAAGAGTAGTCTGNATATTATANCCNTCTACGGCNGCAACCGTTGTTCTTTGNACATTTGAATCATTNTTCAGATATCCNTACTCACGCCCGTTNGTTCCGCATAAAATATCGTTATAATACTCTTCAAGNCCATATAAGCCCGAATTATCGCTTCTTGTAAANCCNATNACATCACAGGCAAGCGAGCCGTTNGGATATTCCCTCTTATATTCATCCTCAAACCATATGCCCTTNATNTTAGAACCGGTCTTTTCATCCTTTTGCAGNTCTTTGAACTTTTCAACCTTATCNTANCTGACACGTCTGTCTAACACATAGTATGAAGATGTGGGATGNGTTGANATATACTCNCTTGCCGCAGAAGTATCAATNCCNAANGCNCTGCGNANCGCATTAAGCGTCGGCTCTAANTTNGCCTTATCATCCATNAACACCTTGGTNTCCANAATGACATTGTATACCTTNTTNCTGATTGCTAANACCGTACCGTTNGAATCCAGTATTTCTCCACGCTTAAAAGGTATTGTCACAGAGTCATACTCCTGCTGTGACAANACCTGNTTNTTATAATCCTTACCNTTATCCCTGTTAATTAAGATCAGCCGGGCGCTAAGTCCCACAAATGCCAGTAATATCAATATAAAAAGCANTAACAGCTTCTTTTGCATTTTNATTGTAAATTTGTTAATATAACTGTACTTTGCACTTTGTCTGCTCAAATCGTCACCCACTTATTACGGAATTGAAGAAATCTGTTTCACATAATCNTTATTNTCNCTCTTAAATGTNATNATCTGTCCTTCCTGTGCGTATGTCATNCCAAGTTCCTGAATAGCAATTCTTCTGACCTCTTCCANATCAACNCTGCCNGTTATCCTGTTATANGCTTCGTCATTTGCCAGCTTTAAATCATTTAATTCGCTTTCCANNCTGGAAATCTGNTTAATACTGTTGGTAATATCAGATTGCAGNTTTATGTAATTTATCAGAATCCATCCTGTAGCAATCAAAGCNANACTTANNAANAAAACATATCCCGGNCTCATATGCCAGGCCTTTTCCCTGTTTTTTCTGGTTGTATTGCTTAATCNCTTTCTTGGCTCTCTTTCAAGNTCNTTTCTGATATCNGGCTTTGCGGCCGCACTTCCATGTACGTACCTGTTTCTNTCCCTNACTGCCGCCATATTTANANGTTCCTTTCTATACATCATTTCGCTCAAAAACTCTGAGTTTGGCGCTTTTGGAGCGTTTNTTATTCTCCGTCTCTTCTTTTGAAGGTAAAATCGGTTTAGACAAAACCNCCTTTCCTTTTGACACTTTACCGCATACACAAACCGGAAACTCCGGCGGGCANGTGCATGGGTTCTCNTTTTTCTTAAATGTAGATTTAACTATTCTNTCTTCCAAAGAATGAAATGTAATGATACAAAGCCTGCCACCAGGATTCAACATTTCAATAAAATCATCCAATGAATCCTTAAGCACCTCAAGCTCCCTGTTACACTCAATTCTTATCGCCTGAAAAGTACGTTTGGAAGGATGGCCTCCCGTCGCTCTCATCTTCGCCGGAATTGCCGCCTTAATGATTTCATTAAGTTCTCCTGTTGTCTCTACAGGCTTGTCCTTTCTTGCGGCAATTATATGCTTGGCAATATTTTTGGCGAATTTTTCTTCACCGTAATCTCTTATTATCCGGTACAGATCCATCTCCGAATATGTGTTGATTATCTCTCTGGCGCTTACAGACTGCCGCATGTCCATACGCATGTCCAGCGGTGCATCATACTTATACGAAAATCCCCGGCCGGCATTGTCCAGTTGGTATGATGACACCCCCAGATCAAGTACAATGCCGTCCACTTTATCTATGCCTATTCCATGCAGCGCATTCTTTGCGTTACAATAATTATCACGTATAATAGTTACCCTGTCCTTAAAGGGCAAAAGTCTCTCAGAGGCAGCCTCAATAGCTTCCCCATCCTGGTCAATACCTATCAGCCTGCCGTTTTCATTCAGCTTAGAAGCGATGTTATAAGCATGCCCACCGCCTCCAAGCGTTCCGTCTATGTAAATCCCGTCGGGCTTTACCCGCAGATTCTCTATTGTTTCTTCCAAAAGAACCGATGTGTGCTTAAATTCCATTCCACTTACTGCATCCTATTCCTTATATGCCAAGTCCGAGTTCCGCCATATGTTCGGCTATATCGTCCATGTCATCATAAGTTTCTACTTCTTCAAACCGTTCTTTGCTCCAGATTTCAATTCTGCTTGCAACTCCTATCAGAACAACATCCTTACTCAACTGTGCAAACTCTCTAAGTACATTGGGCACTAAAATTCTACCCTGTTTATCTACTTCTACTTCCGCTGCTCCTGCCAGAAAAAAACGCACAAATTTTCTGGCGTCCTTATTCGTAATCGGCAATGATTTCAGTTTTTCTTCGAATACAGCCCACTCAGCATTGTCAAAGACAAATAGACAGCCATCCAGCCCTTTTGTCACCACGAAAACATCACCAAGCGCCTCGCGGAACTTGGACGGGATAATGAGCCTGCCTTTTACATCAATTGTGTGATTGTATTCTCCCATAAACATAGCCAGGTAACCATGCCTCTCTCACTGCCATAAAGTGTCTGCCACAGTCAGTGAAACTTATAAAAATCTACCACTTTCAACCACTAAGTTCCACTTTCCACCACTTTGACTATCATTTTATAATAAAATAGCACATATTGCAAGGGAAAAGATAGGTTTTTTGAAGAAAAAATAAAAAAGCCTTTCTGTCTGAACCACAGAGAGGCTGTATCCATTAGGCAATATATAGTTTTATTTTGGAAAATCTACTTAGAATTTATAGATATTAGCTTCATCCGGTAACGCACCACAATATCCGCAACCACAGATACAATCACGCACACTGCTGCAATTGCCTGAGAGACCGGAATCCGGGTTCCGGTTATATAGAGCTGGTCGGTTCTGATGCCTTCTATCCAAAAACGCCCAATCCCATATCCGCCAAGATATACAAGCCACATTTCTCCCTCGAATTTCTTACGGCTGCGGTATAGAAGCATTATGGCAATCAACGCCAGATTCCACAGACATTCATACAAAAAAGTCGGATGCACCTGAATATAGTTAGTACCCTCCACAATATGGGCTGCCACATCTGCCGAAATATCGCGGCTTCTTACTGCTTCGATAGGAAGTCTCATTGCTATAAGATTATTTGTATAGCCTCCAAACACTTCCCTGTTGGTGAAATTCCCCCACCTGCCGATTGCCTGTCCAAGCGCCAAACCCGGTACACAGATATCTACAATCTGCAAAAAACTCTGCTTTTTAATACGGCAGTAGACAAAAAGTGTTATAAACGCAGCTATTACAGCTCCGTAAATTGCAAGTCCGCCGTTTCTCAGGTTGAAAATCTCAAGAAGATTGTTCTTATACATATCCCATTGGAAAATCACATAATAAATTCTTGCACCTATAATAGAAAAAACCACGGCATAAATAGCAAAATCCCATATAACTTCCGTATTGACTTTTTCCTTCTTTGCGACGTAATCTGCCATAAATATGCCGCTTAACACTCCCAATGCAATCAGCATCCCATATAACGCCACTTCAAATCCAAAGACACTGAAAGATTTAGGCAGATTCTTAAGATACAGTCCCAAATTGGGAAAAGCTATATCGGTAACATCCATAATATCATTCATATATTATCTCCATAACAGCTTATACATTAAATCGGAATAAAATTACATCCCCGTCCTGCACAACATACTCTTTTCCTTCCATGCCCACAAGACCTTTTTCTCTTGCGGCTGAAAGTGAGCCTTGCTCCAGCAGATCCTTATAGTTAACAACCTCCGCCTTGATAAAGCCTCTTTCAAAATCGGTGTGAATCTTTCCTGCTGCCTGAGGCGCTTTCGTACCAATCTTAATTGTCCATGCCCTTGTTTCATCCTCGCCTGCGGTAAGAAAACTCATAAGTCCGAGAATATGATAGCTTGCTTTAATAAGTTTCTGAAGCCCCGATTCTTTTAAGCCAAGGTCTTCTAAGAACATTGCAGTTTCTTCTTCATCAAGCTCTGCAATCTCCTGCTCAATCTGTGCACAGATCACAAATACTTCACTGTCATTTTCAGACGCAAACGCTTTTACGGCTGTAACGCCTTCATTATCTGCACCGTCATTCGCCAAATCATCCTCTGCGACGTTTGCTGCAAAAATTACCGGCTTATAGGTCAAAAGATTATATGAAGCAAGCAGCGCCAGCTCGTCTTCATCTTCCGTCACAAAACTTCTTGCAAGCTTACCGTCCTCAAGATGCGCTTTTATCTGTTCAAGCAAAGCAAGCTCCTTGGCAAGCGTTTTGTCCATTCTTGCGCCCTTGCTTGTCTTGGCTATTCTTCTGTCCAGAATTTCTATATCTGAAAAAATAAGCTCCAAATTAATCGTCTCTATATCACGCAGCGGATCAATTGAACCATCCACATGCACAATATTGGAATCCTCAAAACAACGCACAACATGCACCACTGCATCCACTTCACGAATGTTGCTAAGGAACTGATTGCCCAGTCCCTCTCCTTTGGATGCGCCTTTTACAAGTCCCGCAATATCCACAAATTCTATAGTCGCCGGTGTCACCTTCTTAGAGCTGTACATATCTCCCAATAATTTCAGCCTCTCGTCCGGAACCGCAACGATTCCTATATTCGGATCGATGGTACAGAACGGATAATTGGCCGATTCTGCGCCTGCCTTTGTTAAAGAATTGAACAATGTACTTTTACCGACGTTGGGTAATCCTACGATTCCTAGTTTCATTTTATCTTAATCTCCTTTGGTTTATGTCTTTTCCAATAGTAAAAGCTCCTTTTAACAAAGAGCTTCAATACCAAATGCTCAGCAAGCTGAGCATTGATAGTATAGCATATCAAGGTGTAAAAGTAAATCATTGGATTTCTATATTTACCCTATATTTTACTACAAAACATCGTTCTTATCATAAAAGCCCTTGGCCGCAGCCAAGAGCTTTCTAAAAATCTAAAACGCAGTTCTCTTTTCTTCAGCTTGCGCCTATTCGGTGTAAATGAACCGGACTTACGGAAGAACCTCCGCTTATGAATCCGAAAAACCATAAGCCTCTTTGGTTAATCTTATTATATACAATGACTCACATTCAATCAATGGTTTTTTAAAATCCTCCAGTATCTACGATTTTGCTGACCTTGGCAAAATCGTCAAACAAGGATAACTATTGGCAATTACGAAAAATCTCTGCTAAGTTTCTCTAGCATTTCAAAATCATTTGTTCTTTTTGCCAGTGGTGTTAAATTCCCGTTCCGCTTCTTGTGATTATAAACTATCTCCGCATTTTTTCTTATCCGACTTTTCTGCCTGTTTATTTCCCGGCTTTCAGCCTGCAAAAGAAATTTATAGTGCGGATTCTTTTCAGCATTAATATTTAGTTCAATCAGTTGCCCTTTCGGTACAGGAATCATATTGTTGATATTGATAACCGCATAGTCTTTTATCTTAATAAAATCTACACTCTCCTTCATTTTCTTATGCTTTAATTTAAATGAGGATAATGGTGCAAAGTAGGAAAGATTATTGATTTCAAATACAACACCAATATATTTACGCCCCGGCGAACCGCCTTCATGCAAGAACAAATGCTCCTGATATTGACTCAAATATTTTATGTAAGAATCCTTCACTCCATATATTCTTATATTATCTTTCATAAATCTCCTTTGTTCACAAATAGCAATATCTTTCCGTCGCCGTATTATCTGACAGAAAAGGCAGAGACTAAAGTAGTCCCTGCCATCTGTTAACTCGCTCACTTATGGGCTGTGCATCACCCACTTATAACTCGCTCATTTATAAGGCTGTGCATCACCTACTACATTTAGTATACACTAATTTTTTTAAATTACAACTCATTTAAGAAATTTCTTCCTGATTTCCCTGCATATCTATCCTACAGCACTCAAACACCCCTTCAACCGCCGAAAGATATTCTTCCGACCGGCCCGCTTTCCGTATCTTTTTTAAATATCTGTCCGCATCCGAAAATCTATTTCCAAGATAAGACCAGACCTCTTTCATTTTAAAAAGCGTATCCTTGTCACTGCCGAGAGCCTCCCTGTAAGCCGCATACAACATATCGTGATATCGCTTTAGTTCTTCTCTGGAAATCTTCTCCCCGGTCCTGATCTCCCGAACCAGTCCCGGATTCATCACAATGCCGCGTCCAAACATTACTCTTTCCACCGTCGGAAATCTTTGTATAAAAGCTTCATACTGTTTCTTTGTGAAAATATCTCCATTATAGCAAACCGAATGAATGCTTCTATCAAGCGCGTCCGAAAATGTATCAAGATCCGGAGTATGATTATAGAAATCCTTCTGCAATCTTGGATGTATGATGACCTCACTAAACGGATACCGGTTATATATTTTTAAAATATCCTCAAACTCCTCCGCAAATTCCAGTCCTATCCTTGTTTTGACAGATATTTTCAGCGGACTCTGTTCTTGATCCAGTTTCTGAAATGCCTCTTCAAAAAATTGGTCCAGCCTTTTTATATCATTCAGAAATCCGCTTCCCTTTGCCTTTTTTACAACCGTCGCGGATGGGCAGCCCAGATTAAGATTCACTTCATCATACCCAAGCCCCATCAGCATATTACAGGTATCAACAAACTGCTCCGCATTATTTGTCAAAATCTGAGGCACCACATGGATTCCCAGGTTATTCTCCGGTGATACTTCCTTTTGATCTCTGGTTTTTAATTTCTTTTTCTGTGTCGGTGTAATAAACGGTGTAAAATATTTATCCACATCATCAAACAGCGCATGATACACATTCCGATATACATACCCTGTTACTTCTTCCATTGGAGCCAGATAAAACTGCATCATTCCCTCTCCTTTTCGCTGATCGCTTTATGCAGTGCATTCAGTACCCTTTTTTTGTCCTTACTCCACTCGGGCGCGATCAGCGTCTTTTTATCTCCGTCCCCGGTCATGCGGTGAATGACCATTTTCTCCGGCAGAAGCGCTATACAATCTGCTGTCAGGGCGGCATATTCCTCCAGTTCCATCACCCT
>JAAUZJ010000003.1 GCA_014804695.1 Lachnospiraceae bacterium | reverse complement strand
TCAAGATGAGATATCCCAATTAGTAAGGCCCCTTGGAGACTACGAGGTAGATAGGCTTAAGGTGTAAGCACAGCAATGTGTTCAGCTGATAAGTACTAATAGGCCGAGGGCTTAACCAAACGAAAACTGCTTCGCAGTTATCGTTGCAAAAACTGCGATAGGAAAATGGATGGAAGATTTTTGGTATTTGGTTTTGAGGGTATGTACCCTGAATGATCCTCGATAGCTCAATGGTAGAGCACTCGGCTGTTAACCGAGTTGTTGCAGGTTCGAGCCCTGCTCGGGGAGTTATGGGAGCAGTCATGGAGAGATAAGGCTGATTCCTGGACAGTAAAGAAAAGCTGTGAGAGTACGGCTCCGTGGTCAAGCGGTTAAGACATCGCCCTTTCACGGCGGTAACACGGGTTCGATTCCCGTCGGAGTCATTAATTTAATTAACATAAGGGCAGTTCGCGAAGCGTACTGTCCATTGTTTAAATAAGGCGCAGTAGCCAAGTGGTAAGGCAATGGTCTGCAACACCAGTATCCACCGGTTCAAATCCGGTCTGCGCCTCTTACAAACCCCGAAGAGTCGGGGTTTTTTATTTTGAGTAAAATAATTTGTGCATTTCTAATATTTCTAATTTTCAGAGAAATTCCTGCTAATTCAGTCCATAAATTTAACATTTTTCACGTTTTTTTGATATATGCTTTTTTAAAAGTAAGTACAATAAGAGGCAGATAAGTTTTATAAGAGCATGAAGCAACTAATCATTTTTGTGCAGAAATAGAAACTTTAAGAATTTTGAATCATAAAAATTGTGACGTGGAGGTTAAAGAAGATGGAAACAATACGTTTTTTAGACAAAAATGGAACTTTTTCTATAGAGCAGCCGGAGAATTATAGTTACCTTTACTTTCCGATAGCCGGGGAAAAGGGATTAAAGAGTTCTCTTACCCCCAATTTAGGCGGCGATAGTAAAATCAATCAAGAGGCTTTTTTGTTGGAGCCTGTAAGCTCAGAAAATCTGCATAATAACAAGTCAACAAGAAATTTCTGGTGTATTGTGGATGGAACCGGATGCTGCTCTGCAACGGGAGCATCAGCAGAAGCGGAAGATAAGAAATTTTCTGCTGGGCAGGATTCCAGTGTATTGACCGCAGGTCTGATGTGGCAGACGGTAAAAAGAAGTTCAGATAAATATAAAATGGAAGCAGAGATTACCTCTTTTGTCCCGGTAAGTGACAATGTGGAGATCATGCGTGTAGTTCTGCGTAATATGTCAGAAAAGGAGCAGAAGATCACGCCGGTTGCTGCTGTGCCGATTTATGGAAGAAGTGCAGATAATATCAGGGATCATAGAAATGTTACATCCATGCTGCATAGGATACATACACAGCAATATGGCGTAACGGTAAAACCTACTATGTCTTTTGATGAAAAAGGGCATCGGAAAAATCATCTTACGTATTTTGTGGCAGGAGCTGCAGGAAATGGTATGAAGCCAGTTTCCTTTTATCCGACGGTAGATGATTTTATTGGCGAAGGCGGAAGCTTTATACATCCGGAGGCAGTTTACAGGAACAAAGAGGGCATACTTTCAGGATTGGAAATAGCGGGAAAAGAGGCTATGGGAGGTATTCGCTTTGAGCAGATAACATTGAAGCCGGATGAGACGGCAGAATATATTATCGTTATGGGAATTGCAGAAGGGGAAGAAGAAACGGACGAGATTATTTTAAAATATCTCTCTTCTTGGAAAGCAGAACAAGCACTTAATGAGTTAAATGAATATTGGCAGGAGAAAGTGAATGTCAGATATCATACAGGCGATGAAAATTTTGACCTCTTTATGCGATGGGTAAGTTTTCAACCGTTTTTAAGACGTCTCTATGGATGCTCTTTCCTGCCGCATCATGACTACGGCAGAGGAGGAAGAGGTTGGAGGGATTTATGGCAGGATTGCCTTTCCCTCCTGTTAATGGATCCCGGAGATGTACGCCAGATGGTAGTCAGCAATTATGGCGGTGTACGGATTGACGGGACTAACGCTACCATTATAGGAAATAAACAAGGAGAATTTATTGCCGACAGGAACGGCATCAGCCGAGTTTGGATGGATCATGCTGTCTGGCCGTTTATGACAACGAAACTTTATATTGATCAGACCGGGGATTTGGAAATTTTATCAGAAAAGGTAAATTACTTTAAAGATGCACAGGCGGCAAGAGGAACGGATATAGACACTGCTTGGAATGACGGATACGGTATGTGGCAGAAAACGTCTGATGGCAGTGTATATGCCGGAACAATTCTGGAACATCTTTTGGTGGAGCACCTGTGTGCATTTTATGAAGTCGGAGAACATAATGTAATGCGTTTGCGTGGTGCGGACTGGAATGATGCACTGGATATGGCGGCGGACAATGGCGAGAGTGTGGCATTTACCTGTGCTTACGCGGGAAATCTGGAGCAGCTCGCAGAATGTCTTCGCCTTTTGCGGGACAGATTATCCTATACAGAAATAGAGCTTTTGGAAGAAATCAGCGTTTTACTGAAAGATGACACGGAAATTTATGAAAATAAAGAGGCAAAACAGGTGCTCCTAAAGGAATACACAGATCTGTGCAGACATGATATCAGTGGAAAGAAGATTCAGGTGCCGGTGGACGAGCTGATTGAAAATCTGCTTCATAAAGCGAACTGGCTGATGGAACATATCCGCAGTGAAGAATGGATTCAGGGAGAGGCCGGGGAAGGATGGTTCAACAGTTATTACGACAATCATAAGAATGCGGTAGAAGGTATTTCGGCAAAAGGCGTTCGGATGATGCTGACAGGACAGGTATTCGCAATTATGAGCGGAACTGCATCGGCTGACCAGATGAGTCAAATTTGCAAAAGTGCGGATCACTATCTGTATGATGCTTCTGTTGGAGGATACCGGCTGAACACAGATTTTAAAGAGCTTAAGTTTGATATGGGAAGAATGTTTGGATTTGCTTATGGTGAAAAGGAAAACGGAGCTGTATTTTCTCATATGACAGTAATGTATGCCAATGCACTTTATAAAAGAGGATATGTAAAGGAAGGCTATAAGGCGCTTCAGACACTGGCAGATACAGCGCTTGATTTTGGTACAAGCAAAATATATCCTGGAATTCCGGAATATTTCAACAGTGAAGGCCGGGGAATGTATCATTATCTGACAGGCGCTGCGAGCTGGTATATGATGACTATGATAACAGAGGTATTTGGAGTTCGTGGGGATGCGGGAGATTTACTTATTAAACCGAAACTGTTGAAAAAACAATTTGATGAAAACAAAACAGCTTATATCAGATTATATTTCGCAGGAAAAGAGTTTGAAATTACTTTTAGAAATGTGCATGGTCTGGAAGTCGGAGAGTATAAAATTGGTGCAGCTGATTGTGATGGCAGAGCATTACAAATCGACGATGGTAAGCAGGTTCTTATGGAACGGATGGAAGTTAATGCTATGAATGATAATTTGCATAAAGTTGCAATAGAGTTGGTTCCGCGTTACCATGAAACGCGGTAATAGTGGTCACGATATTTTTTTGGAGTTACGCCGACCAGTTTTTTAAAGGTCTGGATAAAGTGACTCTGGGAGGAAAACGCAAGATAATTTGCAATTTCAACCAGGCTGTAATCGGAATATTTTAACAGGTGCTGTGCTTTTTCAATTTTCATTTCACAAATGTAATCGCTGACGGAAATATTAAGCTCTTTCTTAAAAAGCCTGGAAAGATAACCAGGGGAAAGAGCTGTATGTTCTGAAAGATCATCTACAGTAATACGTTGGTTGATGTGGCTGTAAATATAATCCATGCAAAGGATGATAGGTTTTGATATAACAGAACTTTTTCGCACCAATAGCATTTTTCTTGTATAGTCAAGAGCCATTTGTTTGTGAAGTTTCGAGATAGCTTCAATAGAAGTGCAGGCATCCATTTTCAAAATATAAAAATCACTGAGGCGGAAGGCCTGCTCTAATGCCATGCCAGCCTCTATACAGCGCCTTGTAATCATGGCGACAGTGACAACAAAATGATATTTTATATTGGTTAGGGGATTTGTAGAGAGAATACCCATTCCCTCCGGATTGGTAAACGAATTTTCTTGACAGTTCTTCTGTACAAAGTCTACATCACCTGAACTGACTGCCTGGTAAAAAGAGTATTCTTCTTCTAATGGACGATGAGAGAGAGATTCTTCACTCTTTTGCAATTCTTCCTGAAACCATTCGTTTCGTAAATTCATGTTGTTTGCCCCTCTGATGTATGACTATAATGTCATAATCGTATAAACTCGCAAACCCGCGCTTTCGCGCTCTCTGCCCGATTTCATCGGGCGTTTGCTCGTTAATAACCGCAGAAAAACAAATGTCTGCTTCGCAGTCGCTTGTTTTTCTTTGCGGTTATTATATCATAAATCTGATATTTTTGTACATAATCTTGTATGGCAAAAGCCGGTATTGTGCTATAATTGTATTTAAAATAAGCGTAAAAAACGGAACCAGACAGGGAGGATGAGCATGAAATTTGGTTATTTTGATGATGCAAAAAGGGAATATGTAATTGAAAGGCCTGATACACCGGCACCTTGGGCGAATTATCTTGGTTCCCCGGAGTATGGTGCAATTATATCCAATAATGCCGGAGGATACAGCTTTGCGAAATCCGGTGCAAATGGCAGGATTCTGCGTTATGTTTTTAATAATTTTGATCAGCCGGGACGTTATATTTATATTCGCGATAACGAGGACAAGGATTATTGGTCTGCTTCGTGGCAGCCGGTAGGAAAGGATCTTGCAGATTATAAAAGTGAGTGCCGCCATGGAACGGCATATACAAAAATGATTGCAGATTACAGTGATATTCATTCAGAAGCTTTGTATTATGTTCCGCTTGATAAAACTTACGAGGTATGGAATCTGAAACTGACTAATAATTCCAAGACTGCAAGAAGCCTTACTGTTACCGGATATGCAGAATTTACCAATGTCAATAATTATGAGAATGATCAGGTAAATCTGCAGTATTCACAGTTTATTACCAGAACAGTTTTTATGGGTGACCGGATCCGTCAGTTGGTTCATGGCAATCTGGATGGTTTAGATGAGGGTGAAGATGTAGATGAAAAGACTGTGACCGAACGCTTTTTAGGGTTGGCAGGAGCGGAAGTTTCTTCATACTGCGGAGATAGAGAAAAATTCCTTGGGCGCTATCATGGTTATGGCAATCCGGTGGGAGTGATTCAGGGGGATCTCGGCGGAGAGCTTAATTATAATGAAAACGGATGTGGAGCCCTTTCAACACAGATTTCATTGGCACCGGGAGAAACTAAAAGTATAGCATTTATTCTGGGAATGAAATATGATGCGGAAGCTGAAAGTATTTTGAAAGGATATCAGAATCCCGAAGAAATCTGCCGTAAAGAACTGGATGAGCTGATTACTTATTGGCATGATAAACTCTCGCATTTTCAGGTGAAAACACCAAGTCCGGAATTTAATACCATGATTAATACATGGAACGCCTATAACTGCTTTATGACCTTTATATGGTCACGTGCGGCTTCCTTTATATATTGTGGTCTCCGCAACGGTTATGGATACCGTGATACAGTGCAGGATATTCAGGGTGTGATTCATCTGGCACCGGAAATGGCAGTAGATAAGATTCGTTTCATGCTTTCTGCACAGGTGGATAACGGAGGTGGTCTGCCGCTTGTTAAGTTTACCCATAATGCGGGGCATGAGGACACGCCGGATGATCTGTCATATGTACGGGAAACAGGACATCCTGCATATCGGGCAGATGATGCTTTGTGGCTGTTCCCGGCTGTTTATAAATATGTATCTGAAGTCGGAGATCTTTCTTTTATTGACGAGATTATTCCTTTTGCTAATAATGGCGAGGGTACAGTGTATGAGCATTTGAAACGGGCTATTGATTTTTCCATGAAGCATTTGGGTCCACATGATATGCCTGCCGGATTGTATGCGGATTGGAATGATTGTTTGAGACTTGGAAAGGATGGCGAATCTTCTTTTGTGGCGCTGCAATTTTACTATGCTATGTCAATTATGAAGAAGTTTGCGGAACATAAAGAAGATCAGGATTATATCAGTTATCTGGAGGAAAAACAGGAAAAACTTGGAAATATAATACAGGAGTTGTGTTGGAACGAAGACAGATTTATCCGTGGTTTTACGGAAAAAGGTGAAGTAATCGGTAAGCGCACAGACCCCGAAGCAAATATGTGGTTAAATCCTCAAAGCTGGGCGGTTATCAGCGGATTTGCAACAGATGAACAGGCAGATAAGGCATTAGATACGGTATATGAGAGGTTGAATACTGAATATGGAGCAATCTTAATGGATCCACCTTATCACGAGCATGCCTTTGACGGTGCGCTTGCCGTAATCTACAATGCAGGAGCTAAGGAAAACTCAGGTATTTTTTCACAGTCGCAGGGCTGGATCATCCTTGCAGAGGCACTAAGAGGACATGGGGAACGTGCTTATACATATTTCATTGAAAATTCCCCGGCAGCCCAGAACGATCGGGCAGAGATCCGCAAGCTGGAACCATACTGCTATGGGCAGTTTACGGAAGGAAAACACAGTCCACATTTTGGTCGTTCGCATGTGCATTGGCTGACGGGAACTGCATCTACAGTTATGGTAGGATGCGTGGAAGGAATATTGGGTATGCGTCCTGATTTCTACGGACTTAAGATAGCGCCTTCTGTTCCAAAGGAATGGGAATCCTTTGAAATTGAGAAAGATTTCAGAGGAAACCATCTGCATATTGTAGTAAAGAACCCCGGACATGCAGAATCAGGATGTAAAAAACTCGTAGTCAACGGAGAGGAAATGAAAGAGAACTATATTCCTGCAGAAGTATTAACAGAGAAGACAGAAATTGAATTGATCATGTCATAAACGAATATGCTTGTTATTAAAGGAGATTTCACATAGTTAAAGATACAGCATTAGATATGACAACACATTTTACTTATGAAAATGTGATTAGATAATAGATTAGTCCATTTCGAGGCTTGCCTCTAAAGCTGAGCGTTCAGCTTTAGAGGCAAGCTTTAAAAATTTATCAATATCTTTTGGATGGAGCTTTATATTAACGAGATACTAATTTCCCATGTATCTGCTCATGTTGTAGAATTGCCTGTCGTATCAGGTACAGCACCTCTCCGTTGATAGAGCGGCCATCAAATTCTGCAAGATTCTTTAATTTCTCGTGTGTATCGGAATCAATCCGTAATCCTAAGTGTTTATCTTTATCCATATTAATTCCTTTCTTTTTAACTTAATTTAAGTATATTTTAAGTACATTATGTGCTATAATGTTCAAAATGTACTTATTTTAAGTACATATTATTTGCTTAAGGAGGAATAGAAAGAAGTTTGTTTCCTTGTCTGCTTTTTATAATTGAAGAACATGATTGTAAAGGAGGCAGACAAATATGGAACGCTATGGGTACATACGAGTTTCAACAAAAGACCAGAATCCAGAAAGGCAGCTTATTGCCATGCAGGAACAGCAGATTACAAAAGAGAAAATATACTTGGATAAAATATCAGGACAGGACTTCTCAAGACCGCAATATGTGAAATTATTAAAGAAACTGAAAAAAGGTGATGTAATAATTATTAAAAGTATTGACCGATTAGGTAGAAACTATTGCGAAATTCTGGAACAGTGGCGGAAAATTACAAAGGAGATCGGAGCGGACATTCAGGTAATTGATATGCCGCTTCTCAACACGAATTCCTTTCATGAAGATTTGACCGGAGTATTTATTTCAGACTTGGTATTGCAGATTCTTGCGTATGTGGCAGAGACGGAGAGAGCCTTTATCAAACAACGACAGGCGGAGGGGATTGCGGCGGCCAAATTGAAAGGCGTACAATTTGGGTGTAGGAGAACAGAAGTGCCTGATGAATTTGAGGAGTATTATCAGTTGTGGCATAAAGGAGAAATATCGCTACGCAAGGCAGCGGAGGCTTTGCAGATGAATCACACCACTTTTTATCGCAGATGTCTGGAACGACAAAAGATAATTGAGGAAAATTGTTTAAAAAAGTAGAGAATGTGAAACAGACTTCATTTACCATTTCTATAACGAAATCTTCGTAAAAATCCCACTTTTAATATTATAAGTTATGTGTTTCAAAAAGTCTACTTTGTGAAACATACATACATTAGAACTATTGCGGCAGGATAATTTTCTTGACTGCAAAAGAATCTAAGACATCAGTAAAAGAAATCTTCTTATGAGAGTGAGTGATGTACTTGCAGAAAAAGAGAGCTATACTAATTGGCATTTTCAGCGGAATGGTCATATTGCTTTTTGGATTTATCATAATGTATATAATGTGGGAATTGATAGGAAATCCACAGGGATTACGGGGATTCTTTTTCTATCGTGCTGCAACGATAGGGGATGGAATATGTCTGCCCATACTGGTTGGTTCTGCTGCAGCATTTAATTGGTACAACAAGGCGTTTTGTAATCAAGGCAGAAAGATAAGTTTGTTAATATCGCTGATCGCTGTCATCATACAGGCGTCCTGGTTGATACGAGATGATACTGTATTAAATTGGTCAATCCCCATAAAACACCATTTCAATGTAGCGGGCTGGTATCATTCTATACTTTTTATAGTGATTTTTGGCGTTGTATCATACCAGATATGCGAAATATGGTTTGTTCTTCGTGAAAGGCAAGTAGAGTATTTGTGGTTTGAAAAAGTGTTGTATTCACTGTTTGTATTTGCAGGGGTATTGTTTCTTTTTATGCATACAACAGATGATTATAGCCAATATATTTCAATTCCTCTGCTGCTATTGATTGTGGCAGTGGGAACTTTGATTATACTTGTAGTATATTTGAAAACTGCAAATGGACTACGTAATGAAGAATTACTGCCAGCAACAGTAATGGGAGTAATTAGTGCATACAGCATGAGTTTGATAATATGTATGCCTACAAGAGGGGATATTATAATTGCAATAGGGGGCGGATTGTGCGCTTGCTTTATATGGCGTGTCCATAATCTCTCTGTTATGCAAATAGTCTGTAAAGATGTCTGGACAATCATATGCTATTTTGTGACCTTGTATAAAATCAGCAATTTAACAGATAAAGAACTTGTGTGTTCACTTTTATTTTTGAGTGTGGCTACAGCGATATGTGAAGAGAAAAGTAACAAGGAGGCAAGATTTCGGACAATATCACTGTTGGCAGTAGAGGGATATTTGGTTCTCAATATTTTTCCCATAGAAATCCGGGAAATTGATATATTTATAAATTTGCTTTTCATGGCAGTAATTTATTCTTTGTTTAAGAAAGAAATTAAGGACTATTTTGCAGAAGTTATAAAGGCAGAAGAACAATTAGGTACAAATCAGATTAATAGTCAAAGATTTAAGGAGACAAAAGGAAAAGCATACCTACAGATTACAATAGGAATATTGGCCGCCGTTGCTTTAATTATTCATTGGCTGTTTGCAACTGTTAACGTAATCGAAATCGGGAGTAAGGCAGAAGATTTAAATATACCAGAAGAAATAATTGGAATAGTGCTTTTTATAATCGGAGTTTTATTGATATTTGGAACAGCTCAGATGAGGAAACATGCTGCCGTTAAAATTGTAACAGTTTTTTTTAGCGTCTTTCTGCATGTGGGCTTAACAATTATTATTGTCATAAATATAGGAGTGTTTTCGTTTTTGTCTTGGTCCCCACTTAAATGGGTAATGCTGGCATGTCTTTGACGTTTGCCATAACAGTTTTGATACTATGTCAACAGACGGGAAAATGCTTGCTTTTGATTGGAATAGCTACTGTAATCGGATTTATAGTTATTCCACTTTTACATGGCAGAGTGTTTCAATATGAACATAGAACTTTTCATGTTGTGGGAAATAAACCTTTGGGTGGAATTGCGCAGGATGGACTAATGATTTGTTTGATTGTATTTTTTGTCATCTGTATGCCCTGCCTGTACATTAGCTTAAGTGAAAAAAACATATCTGTCTGGTTGGGGGCAGTGTTTTTGGTGGTGACAGCGTTTCCTCCGATACAATATTGTCTGCGCAATAATGTGGAACATATGAAAAGACAGCGTAAGTTATTAGTAAAATACCCGGAGGAGGAAGATATGTGGAATGTTTTGCATGAATGTCTCGTCCGGCAATCAAAGCAAACGATATTTGCAACGATGCCATATGTATGTGTTGCAGTGGCAGCGGCATACGGAAGCCGAATGATGAAAAGCATGGAACGAGGTGAAATCCTCAAGGATATTTTTAACACATATATTGATGCCGATGATTATAAAAGTGAAGAAAACGATAATGAAGGAGATGACTGAGGCGCAATGGGTAGTAAATATTTAGCATTTCAGACCTTTAACAATATCGGCAAGATTGGAAACATGTAATGAGCAGTAAGAAAGAAAAATTTATTCGATATAAGAAAAATAAAGCACAAATCATTCAGGGGAAAAAGAAATTACCAAATGGAATGATAAGAAAGACTCTCCGTCCAATATTCCGAAGCTGCTTATGGATTCAGAGAAAAATAAATGGTTTTTCTGTGGAGGTATTAAGGAATATAAAAGTACCCGAAGATAGAGCGGTTGTTTTTGCACTCACACATATAGGGAAATGGGATTTTGAAATTGTAAATGAACAGATTAAGGCACAATTCTTTGTAGTTGCTGCGGATTTTATACATATGTGGGGTACTGTAAGCGGTTTTTTTATGAATTTGAATGGAGTTATCTATGTGGATGAGGAGAGTAAGGAAGATAAGGCGAATACAAAGAAACTTATGGTAAGACTTTTGCAAGCGGGAAAGAATGTGATGATCTTTCCAGAAGGAGCTTGGAACCTTTCTGAAAATGAGATTGTCTGTGATATTGCATATGGTGCCGCAGATGCTGCTATTTCTGCCAATGCAGTAATAGTTCCTATTGCCATAGAACAGTATGGTAAGCATTTTGTGATATGTTCGGGAAATATGCTTGATCCGGTAAGGCTAAATATAGATAAGCATAGACTTACAATAATTCTACGGGATGAACTTGCAAGTTTGAAATGGAAAATTTGGGAAAGCCAAGGTATATGCTCCCAAAGTACTCTGACGGCTGACTACTGGGACATATTTATTCGAGACCGTTGCGCGGAATGGAAAGGATATTCCATGAAGGAACAGGTAATCAATAGATACATTCCAAAGTATAAGTTGGAATATTGGCAAATTCAAAGAGATTTAAAGACAGATAAGATGCCACTCTGGTATCGGGTGTTCCTTGGGGAAAAAGAGGTATAATGTTCTGAAAACTCAACATCTATATAAAAAACCGAGAGGAGTACATAGTTTGGCATGAAGAAGCTATCGCGGAAGATGGAAAATGAGTTAAGGAGGCAGGATGAAGAAGCTTATCTACAATATTACTATTCCCTACGAAAACACTTTGAGGTATCCAAAGTCAATAATCTAAGCCTGAAGGCAAGAAAAAGAATACATCTAATTCTCCTATCTGTTATTCGGTTGCGAAATCGTATAAACGGCTATCATCATACGGTGATTCGAGATGACAGAGAGAAAACGGACAGGCCAAAAATATTTGCCATTACACATATCTGTAAAGCCGATATCGAAGTGGTCAGTGAGGCGTTGAAAGAACATTACTATTTACTCAGCGGTGACTTTGAAAATATCCATGGTACGCTTGACGGCTTGTTTCTGGCATTGAATGGGGTTATTTACTTTAATGAGAATGTCAAGGAGGACAGGCATAGTGTAAAAGAACGTATGATTCAAGTCCTGAAGTGTGGGGGAAACATCATGTACTTCCCCGAAGGAACATGGAATTTGTCGCCTAATTTACCGGTACTGCCCTTCTACAGGGGAATCATAGATGTGGCATTAGGTTCGGATGCGGTAATCATACCTGTGGCTATCGAGCAATATGAAAAACAATTTATCACGAAAATCGGAAGTAATTTTGATGTTGCCTGTTATGGGGAAGATAGAAAAGCAGAAGCGCTTTCTGAACTGCGAAATCGGATGGCAGAGTTAAAATGGGAGATATGGGAATCCATTCCGATGGTAGAGCGAGCTACCATAGCAGATAATTATTATGAAAAATTCTTAGAAGATAAAATCGGGAAGTGGACGCTTACACTTGAGGACTTCAAAAGAGGAATTTACAAGAATGCGGAAAATATGTCGCCGGATGAAGTATTTGAACCGATCAGAAAGCTGGCAAATAATTACATGGAAATATGATTGTCTGGAATTTTGTTTTGCTTGCTCCGAACGCTGTTTGATAGAAAGATCTTTCTCAGCCTCATTAAGTGACATAGAGATATAGGATTGGGCCTCTGTAAACTGTTGATAATCAAATTTGCCTAGGTAAGCGGATTGCAGACGTTCTCTTGTTTGTTCAATGGTGTCAGGACGGATCAAACTGCGTTCCTCAAAGAAAATTTTCTTTTCGTTATCGCTTATAGCGTTCTGGATCATAAAATTCTCACTTTCTGCCGTTTTAGGCTTGGTTTGATGCTGAATTTGGGAGAGTGTTGGGATGTGTAGAAAAAAAGGGGAATTTTGGGGAAAATTGTTGTTGAGCGCAGAATGGTGAGATGATATAATTTTTTTGAGGTCGCAAATTGCGACCTCAAATCTTGGGGTACCAATTAAGTAATTCAAGTTGAGATATAAATAGACATGAATTGAATTTGATATCACAAATTGTGATTTCAAATTTGGAGAGGAGATATTTTGACAGAAAATAATAATTTACCAATTGTGGTCGAAGCAAGCACTGAACAGATACAGAACTTGATTTATGTAATTAGAGGAAAACAGGTTATGATAGACAGTGACTTGGCAATGCTATATCATGTGGAAACGAAAAGACTAAATGAATCTGTAAAGAGAAATATAGATAGATTTCCATCACATTTTCGCTTTCAATTATCTGAGGAAGAAGCATCTTCTTTGAGATCGCAAATTGCGACCTCAAAATTGACAGAAGTGAATTGTTAGTAAAGTGGGTTTTGCAACAAACAAGAGGAATAAAAGCTGGTGTGCAGGTGGTTCTTATAAAATGAATATGGTAAAATTTTATAAGAAATGAGGTAAATCAATATGGAAAAGCAGGTTTATATCACAGAGGAAGAACGGGCAAAGTGCCAAAAGGTGGCTGATGCGTTTGCAGAACTGTATGAGATGGAGAATATTGTGGTTCTTGATGTGGGCAGGTACGGTTTTGTTGAGCTGAAATATTACAAGCCGCCACATGGCTTTGAAGATGCCATAACCTTTACTGACAGTGTGGCATTATTTGAGAACCTGTGGGAGGAATGGCTGAATACAAAACTATACCTGATGGCAAAAGGCACTCCGTTATTGGAGAAAGGCTATAAAGGTGTGTTTGAGAGCCTATCAGAAGAAAAACAGTCGGAACTTATCGTAAGAAAAACTAATTTTGCTAAAGCGGCAGGGATATATCTGTAATACTATTTTTGTGAGAAAAGGGAACAGTAGTTAGTGGACAATTAAAGATTAGAAAGGCTCTGTGTAATGCAGAGCCTTTCTAATAAATTGGATTAGTTCTCCAAGTGATAAAAGCATAAGAAATGGAACTGGATTCCATGATGTGGTAAAAGAGCTTTTATTGTATGGAGAGCAAGTCACTAAGCTGTAACATTTTTCTGGTATAATAAAACAAAAATTATAAGGTGGTTATTGAAATGGTCGAACTATTTTATGCTGAGGATGATGCTAATATTGCAGGTGCTGTGAAAGAATATCTGGAACAGAAAAACTTTAAGGTGATGATATATAATACGATTTCAGAGGTAAGACAAGCTCTGGAAAGTCATGTGCCAACTGTTATTTTGTTGGATTGGAATATGCCGGATGGACGTGGGGATAGCCTTTGCCAATGGATTCGTAGTAGATGGACGGAACTGCCAATTATTTTTCTTACAGTTCGGGATGATTCTCATGATATTGTTTCAGGTTTTCAAAATGGTGCGGATGATTATGTTGTTAAACCTTTTGAGTTAAGTGTGTTGTATTCAAGGATTCAAGCGGTACTTCGAAGAACGGGAAATGTAGCGGAACAGTACTTGTCTTGTGATGGGATTATGATGGATTTAAGCCGCAGGACAGTTTCTTGTGGTTCAGAAGAAATAGATTTAAGCGTATCAGAGTATGGATTGCTTTTGTATCTCTTACAGAATAAGGGAAAGACTGTTACCAGAGAAAAAATCTTAGAACAGGTATGGGATATAAATGGAAACTACGTGAATAACAATACTCTGACAGTTACTATGAAACGGTTGCGGGACAAACTGCACCAACCGTCCTGTTTGAAAACAATTAGAAGTGTGGGATACCGTATGGAGGATACTATATGAGTGGGCGAAAAAACTTTGTGATTATATTTGGGTTTGTAGTAGCCGTCAGTTTGATTTCTTCTGCTGTTACAACAATGTTGGTTTCTTGTCATTACAGCAGGCTTCAATTTGATTTGGTAAATGTTATCTGTGGTGAAGTGTTGGAACAAGATCCAGAAATGAAGAATATAGTTTCTGCTGCATTGAAAGAATATACGAGCGGAAATGTCGATGGTGTAGCAGTGAATAATATTTTATCTGTTCTAGGATATCGCATATCTGATTTTTCGGATTCTGTTATTACATATCATATTATATTTGCAATAACAGGATTTTTGGCAGGAATCTTTCTCTTTGTTATTACTTTTGTATTTCGTAACAAAATGGAAGCGAAACGAATAGAGGAATTGTCAGATTATTTGGAGCAAGTTAATACTGGAAAAGCAGTTGTCCTCTCTGTTTCAGGAGAAGACATTTTTTCTAAATTGGAAGATGAAATATATAAGACAGTGACATTTCTATACCAGACAAAGGATACCGCAGTACAGGCAAAAAATGATTTTGCTGAGAATTTATCAAATATAGCACATCAGATAAAAACTCCTATCACTGCAATTTCTTTATCACTGCAAACATTATCTGAAATACCAATGAAAAACGAATATGAAAAAGATAAGATGGAACAAATAAAGAAACAGTTAATCAGACTTATCCATTTAGAAGAATCCCTGCTTGTTTTATCTCGTCTTGACGCAGGTACATTGCTGTTTCAAAAAGAGGATGTGGATGTTTTTACTGTGCTTGTCCTTGCGGCAGATAATTTGCAGGAATTATTTGTAGATTCTGGAACTTCCATTGATATTCCAGAATTGGGGGAGATGTTAATAACAGCCGATTTGGATTGGACTATGGAAGCGATTATAAATGTAATGAAAAACTGTATGGAGCATAATACGGGTGGAACAGTCCATTGTTCTTATGGGCAGAATCCGCTATATACAGAAATACTTATTTGGGATGAAGGGGATGGATTTGCCAAAGAAGATATTCCACATCTTTTTAAACGGTTTTATCGTGGACAGAATGCAAGTGAGGGAGGTAATATCCGTAGCAGTGGCATTGGAATAGGTTTAGCATTGTCAAAAGAGATTATAGAACATCAAAATGGAACAATAAGGGCTAAAAATCTGCCAAATGGTGGTGCATGTTTTGAAATCCGGGTATATAAACAATAGATTTTATACCAATTTTGTTGCAGTCACTAAGTTGTAACTTTCATTTGGTAGAATATAGTTTGTAAACAGTTTGCCTGCAGGAACAAAGTTTACAAGCTAACGGGCAGCTTTGCTGCAAGCGTAGAAATTCAAAATATCCGAAGGAGGAAACAAAAATGAATATCTTAACATGCGAAGGAGTTCGCAAAATGTATGGCTCCGGCAATAATCAGGTGGCTGCACTGGATGGAATTGATTTGACGGTGAGCAAGGGAGAATTTGTGGCGATTATTGGAGCGTCTGGTTCAGGTAAATCTACACTGCTGCATATTCTGGGAAGCGTGGATAAGCCCACAAGCGGAAAAGTTATAATAGACGGAACAGACCTGTCTAAACTTAATCAGACACAGGCAGCAATTTTCCGCAGAAGAAAAGTAGGTTTGGTGTATCAGTTCTATAACTTGATTCCAACACTTACAGTGCAAAAAAATATTCTTATGCCGCTTGCTCTTGATAAGAAGAAACCAAACAAAGAGTATTTTGAAAAGATAGTTAGTTCGCTTGGCATTGCCGAGCGGCTTGAATCATTGCCAAACCAGTTATCAGGCGGGCAGCAGCAAAGGGTTGCCATAGCACGTTCACTGATTTATCGTCCGGCTCTGCTTTTGGCAGATGAGCCGACTGGAAATTTGGATCAGAAAAATTCCAAAGAAATTATTGATATGCTGAAATTATCCAATCGTAATTTGGAACAGACGATTGTGCTGATTACACATGATGAGAAAGTGGCTTTAGAAGCAGACCGTATCATAACCATAGAGGATGGGCATATTATAAGTGACGAGAAGCGGAGGTAATGGGCTATGTGGAAAGATTATTCATCAGGTTATATTAAAAATAACCGTTCATCGGGCATGTCTGTTATGATAGCAGCATTTATATCTGCTTTGTTGTTATCACTGCTCTTAGGGTTATTTTATAATGCATGGAAGTACGAAATTGAAAGTATTGAACAAGAAGAAGGTGGCTGGCAGAGCAGAATTGTCGGGGAATTTTCTCAGGAAGATATTGAATCCATAAAGAACTTTGCTAATGTAAAAGATATAGTTATAAATGAAAAAGAAGAACAGATTCCGGAAACCATGATAGATATTTATTTTGATGACATGGGGGCTGTTCTTGATAACACGTTACGGATAGCCGAAACTTTGGGAGTTTCATCAGACAAGGTTATTTATAACCATGAACTTCTGGCAATGTATATGATACGTGATCCGCAGGACACTGCACCAAGATTGCTTTTTCCGCTGTTTATATTGATAGCTGTAATTGCATCTTTTTCATTGATTATTGTAATACATAATTCTTTTGCGGTGTCTATGAATGCCAGAATCCACCAGTTTGGTATTTTTTCCAGTATCGGAGCCACACCAAAGCAGATACGGTCATGTCTTTTGCAGGAGGCGGCTGCATTATGTATTCTGCCAATTTTAATTGGGAATCTGTTGGGCATTCTAATCAGCATGGGGCTTATGCATATGGTGAACGGTTTATTGGGGAATGGCGTGGCAGGCAGACATGAAGCAGTATTTGGTTATCATCCATTGGTCTTAGCAGTGACACTCCTTTTGACAGTAGTGACAATATGGATTTCTGCATGGATGCCAGCCAGAAAATTAAGCAGACTGACACCGCTTGAAGCAATTAAAAATACAGGTGAATTACAGTTAAAACGTAAGAAAAAATCTCCTTTACTTACTTGTTTTTTCGGAATGGAAGGAGAATTGGCAGGCAACGCATTGAAAGCACAGCGACGAGCCTTACGAACAGCATCACTTAGCCTGATATTCTCTTTTCTTGCCTTTACCGTTATGCAATCCTTTTTTGCACTTTCAGGAATCAGCACAAGGGAAACTTATTTTGAACGTTATCAGGGTGTTTGGGATATTATGGTTACAGTAAAGGATACAGATGTGGATTCTTTTAGTGAAACACAAAAATTGCAGGAGATTCCTGAAATAAAAAGCGCTATTGTCTATCAGAGGGCAGTGGCAAAAAGAATCATTGCAGAGGATGAAATAAGCGAAGATATGAAATCCTTTGGCGGTTTTGCCGTAGCTGGTGATAATTATGTAAGAGAGACGGATGGGGGATGGCTTGTAAATGTTCCCATTGTCATACTGGATGATGCGAGTTTTTTAACGTACTGTGAACAGATCGGTATTACACCGAGGCTTGATGGAGCGGTTATATGGAATCAGATACGTGATGTTACAGATCCGGATTTCAGGCATCCACGATATATGCCCTATGTGAAAGGGGAAAATGCGAAAAGCATTTTAAGACAGTCTGGCAATGAAGAAATGACGGCAGAGATTTCGGTTTTGTCCTATACGGAGAAAGTACCTGTTTTAAGAGAGGAATATGCAAAGCTTGACTATTATGAACTGGTGCATTTTATTCCTGTATCTTTGTGGAAAGAAATCAAGGAACAGATTGGAGGTAGTGAGGAAGATACCTATATCTGTATGCTTAGCAGGGAAAATGTGACATTAGAGAAATTGGATGCTTTGCAGGGGCAGGTGGAAAGCCTTATTGCGGGAGACTATAAGGTAGAAAGTGAGAACCGTATTCAAGAAGTAGAAGCGAATGATAAACAGATACAAGGGATGATGACAATATTTGGCGGCTTCTGTGTTCTGCTTGCAGTTATCGGTATTGGAAATGTATTTTCTAATACGCTGGGCTTTGTTCGTCAGAGAAAAAGGGAATTTGCAAGGTACATGTCTGTTGGAATGACGCAAGGGGAAATTAAAAAAATGTTCTGCGTGGAGGCACTTACCATTGCGGGACGTCCGATTTTAATTACTCTTCCATTGGCAGTTGTTGCAGTGGGATATTTGCTGAAAACGAGCTATGTTGAAGTGGGAACCTTTCTTGCTGAAGCACCAATTATTCCAATTATGATTTTTATGCTGGCTATTTGGGGAACTGTGGCATTTGCATATTATCTTGGTTGGCGTAATATACGCAAAATCAATTTAGCTGAGGTTTTACGGGATGATACAATGATGTAAATGAGATGAACAAATTATGAAAAAAACGGAATGGATACGTTGTCCTGTTTGTGGGAAAAAAACAAGGGAGAAAATTAGAGAGGATACCGTTTTGCTAAACTTTCCACTCTACTGTCCAAAGTGCAGACAGGAAAGTTTAGTGGAAGTTAAAAAATTACAGGTAAATATCATCAAAGAGCCAGACGCATAGACGCAGAGCCGATGAACTTGTGAATAATCACAGTTTGTCGGCTTTTACTCTGGAAATATCAATTCTTGAGAAAGGTTCAATATTGCAATGCAATTCATTTTTTAGACAGGATTGCATTGCATTTTGTTTGGAGCATCGGCATCAACTGTGTACGGATTGTAGAAGGGAATACAACGGAAATGGAATTAAAAATACATAGGCATCGAATAAGAAAGATAATCAATTTAACAGCATATTGCACACATCAAGGTGTATCGCAAGGAAGAATAAAACTTACCTGCGGTACACCTTTTTTGATGGTGCGAAATTTGTCTAATTANAGNTTCAGTTTANTGCTTCATGTAAGGCTGTTTTGAGAGCATGGNTTTNTGNGTATCCCACACNTNTTTCATNAGNTCTTTTACNTGCTTTACATCGGCNGCATAGACGTTGCCCGTGGCGTTCATGCGCTTTGCTATCTGGTTCAGATTGTTGCCGATTTTGGCAAGTGCGGAGTTGTATTCCCGAAGCTCNGAATAGTCAATGTCGTAGACNTAGCCATATAAAATNTGATGCCGCAGGAAAGCGGATTTATCCCTCATGCCGGATGCNTTGACTTTCTGCTCCAGTATGTACTGCTCNTCATCACTTAGATANATTTTCAGCTCGTTTTTGCGTTCNCTGTTTGCCATTTTTTTATATCCTTTCTGCGGTTGNAATTTTGAGAAGATTTTATANAATCTTCAATCCNNCTGNGGGGGATGTTCGTGCAAAAAAACAGCGAAAAAATCANAAAGCCTGACAAGGCATTTTGTGATTTTTGAGCGCAGAGGTGGGNTAGGGGGNATCTTCCCCCTACAAGCAGATTTTTCAAATTTCCGNTNCGGGGAAANTTTGGAAAATCGGAGCCTGTGAGGGAACACAGGCAGTGCTTGCTATTACTTCAAAGAGAAAGTTTTTGGTTTTAGCTGTCTGTAAGAAAAANCAGGAATTTTTTTGAGGAACATACCAATATACGGGAACTTACTTTATCTATAATTGACATCACAAACAGCGAAGAAAGGGGGTGAAAACATGTTAGACCACGCATTCCAGCGGCGGCGGGAAATTGAGCGTATGCTGCTGTCGGGGAAAAAGCTGACCGTGCCAAANCTCATGGCTATGTACAGTGTCGGGAAGAATGCCATACGCAGGGATTTTGAAATCATTGGCGAAGAACTTCCNGTGATAACACAGCAGGGATATAACGGCGGCTACTTCCTCATGGACGGGGTAGGGAAACATCAGAACTCACTCTCGCATGAACAACTGGAATGCTTGGAAAAACTCGCTGTAATCTGTACAGAAAAAGACAGGGAAACNGTACTNTCAATCATACATGAATTTGGACCGTACTGNGAAAGGAATACATAAAAAGACAGNNCAGTTTTNAAGCCAAAAANTGAGGGNAGGTGCGGNATGGNTNCAGCACACCGGAGAATGGAAATCATCAGCATTTTATCNGCCAGAGGTCATGCGACAATGAGGGAGCTTGCATGGGAACTGGANGTTNNNAGGCGNACGATAATGNATGANNTTANNNCNNTGTCTTTTGATTATCCGATTTACACAAAGNCGGGNGANGGCGGCGGGGTTTTCATTACGGAANATTACAAGCCTTATGCCAACACACTCACGCAGACNGAGCTTGAAACACTGTGCAGAATATATGGCAGGGCAGAGGGGAAAGAGAAAGAAATACTGTTCCGCATTATCCANAAATACGGTGCGGACAAGCTGGAAATTTAAACGGATGAATAGAAATATTTTNCTGTCGGTGCAGGCTTAAAACNGCATGGCAGGCTGACAACTGAATATGGACAATCCTGCAAGACGTATGAAACAGCCGAGCTATGCGNAAACACGCCATGATTNCCTNNGNNAAAACAGNNAGGAGCGGTAAATGTTTTACNGCANACAAGGTNTGGGAACCTTGCGCCATGACACTGTTTCCTGATAATGATACTTCCGTAAAGCGGTCACAAAGATGATGGTGCGATTCCAATGTGGGCTTTCCCCAAAAGCCACTTGCAGGANATAAAATTTTGTAAGGGAAAAGGATTTTTATTNGCAGATGATACAGGAAGAAATGTTTCAGACATTCCCTGCACAGCGGGGAGAGTCCATTATTTTAAATGGGCGGCAGATAAAGGCGTATGACATCAGGACAATCACCCTNGAACAGTTCCGTATGCTGATCGCCTGCGGCAANGACAGCCNCAATAACCAGATAAGGGTAACAAAAGGCGGCAAGGTCTATCTGTCGGAGNATATCGTCGGTTCGGAACANCTTGATGATGTNGCGCTCAGCTTTGAAACATTCATTGCANATAACGGGTATGTCGGCGTGAAGGCTGCGGANGACAACAGCTANGTTATCCCGTTATACCGTGCATTGGTTGGGAACTGGACAGAGGGGTGCAGTTATAAATATATAGACAATTTTTAGATTNTTGATTAGGGAAACANACAGCGTTAGGGCAGTTATAAACCTATTGGATATNGGTTTGTAGCTGCCCTTTTTGCGTGCATGGAGGNCTTTATGGATGTATTTGAAGCGGTAAGGGAAAACGGGATAACCGCAAGGCAGGCGGCGGAGCATTGCGGGATAAAGATAAACCGTAACGGCATGGCAGTCTGCCCGTTCCACAAGGACAGGAATCCGAGCATGAANATAGACAGCCGCTATTACTGCTTCGGCTGTGGNGAAAAAGGCGATGCCATTGATTTTGTGGCAAGGTTTTACGGTCTTGGCAAAAAGGATGCGGCTTTACAGATTNCGTNGGATTTCGGTNTCNGTTTTGANGATAACAGGGGCAGGAAACCGCCGTCAAAACGTAAGCGNAAACTNTCANCGGAGCAGAGGTTTGAGAGGGCNGAAAAGAAGTGTTTNCGTGTGCTTTCTGATTACCTCTGCTGTTTAANGAAGTGGCAGGAACAGTATGCGCCGCACAGTGCAGAGGAAGAATGGAACCNNCTGTTCTGTGAAGCGTTGNAAAAGAAAGCCTATATTGAATATNTGCTTGATGTTTTACTGTACGCTCCGCTATCGGAGCGTGTGGAGCTGGTANCNGATTATGGAGAGGAAGTGTTGAGGATTGAAAGAAGATTGGAACAGTNTACCNAANGAACAGNNNGCNGCACTGGAANAGACNATGGANAAGATGGAGCAGGCGGCACAGCCGGANACATGGTTTGANGGGAGCAANGTCAATGATGTGCTTTTCTGTGAGGANTTCCTTGCAGGACACCCTATGAAGTGCATACATGGCAGGTTTTTTGACATAAACGGGGCAATCGGTGATGCGGANCAGATTAANGCGGAGATATACCACAAGATTGCNCCATATGTNACATCNAANATNGCAAAAAAGGCAACCNCGCTCCTTGATGCNNTGCGGATCAGGNGCTACTCGCCGCCGATACCNTACCAGACAGACCGTATCCATGTNGCGAACGGGACATATTTNTTATCAAAAGACTTCTCTGCACAGAAGGAGTTCTGCATGAACAGGCTTCCGGTNCGGTATGTGCCNGATGCGCCGGAACCGTCACAGTGGCTTTCCTTTGTAGGGCAGTTATTGGAGCCGGAGGACATCATCACANTGCAGGAGTTNATGGNCTATGTGCTGNTNCCAACGACAAAGGGGCAGAAAATGATGATAGTCATAGGNAAAGGCGGGGAGGGCAAGTCACGCATCGGCAGGGTGNTNAGGGCNTTGCTCGGTGACAGCATGAACACGGGCAGCATACAGAANGTGGAAGTTGACCGNTTNGCAAGGGCAGACCTTGAATGGAAACTNCTGATGCTTGANGANGACATGAAGCTGGAGGCNCTCCCGCAGACCAACAANATCAANTCCATAGTGACACTGGAAGANAAAACAGACTTGGAGCGCAAGGGCAGGCAGAGCGAACAGGGATATTTATGTGTGCGTTTTATCTGTTTCGGGAATGGNAACCTCGGTTCACTGTATGACCGTTCNTATGGCTTTTTCCGCAGGCAGATAGTCCTCACCGTAAAAGAGCGCAAGCCGGACAGNGAAGATGATCCGTTCCTCGGNGAAAAGCTGATTGCTGAAGCNGAGGGCATATTCCTGTGGTGCCTTGAGGGGCTGCACCGCCTGATTGATAACGGATANCGCTTCACCATAAGCAAACGGACAGAGGACAANCTCACGAAAGCCATGCAGGACGGGAACAANATCATCGTATTCATGNAGTCGGANGGCTATATCAGGCTTGAGNANGGNACACACGCCACGTCAAAGCAGCTTTACAGCGCATACAGCCAGTGGTGNGANGACAANCTTGANAANNCNTTNGGGGANCGCAGCTTTTCCAACTTCNTGCGGCAGAATGAGGANAAGTACAGGCTTACCTACACGAATAATATCGCACTCGGAAANGGAAAGACTGCAAGGGGATTTAAAGGTATCCATGTAAAAGTGCGGNCAGNGGAAAGGCATTAAGACGCAATATACGCTTAGACGTGAAATTCGCCAAATCCTTTTTATATATATACATACGGGCTATGGGGTTCCCCTTATTATATATAAATACTTTTTAAATTTAAAATAGAAAAATAAGTGTCTTAGCGTATAAGGGCAGGAAATATAAGGCTTCGGGGGCATTTTGGAAGTGTCTTTACTGCGTCCTTTCAAAGCGTCTGATGCCGGATAAAGAGATTTTATTCCTTGCAGGGCATTTGTTCCTGTGGGGCAAGACGCATAAATATCTGATTTTGAGGAGGAATATCATTTGAATAAGACAAGGCTGGTAGTGACAAGGGTATTTGACAGCAAGCGTACACCGCAGGATGCGTTTGTGAGGGCAATATTAAATTCAAACAATGCCGATAAAGCGGAAAAATGCTTGCAGGAAAGCGGCTGTGAATGTATAATAGAAAGCGAAGAACCACTTTGCAGTTCACCAGCTTCTTCCGGAAAAGGAGAAGCGAATGGGTAGGACTACATACAAAACAGCACCAAAAGGCGGGCTATACACCCGGCTGTCTGTTGATGACGGTATCACGGACAGGGAAAGCAATTCCATAACGAGCCAGAAACAGATGCTCATGCAGTACGCACAATACCACGGGATAGAAGTCGTGGAGATATACGTTGACGACGGATGGAGCGGCACAAATTTTGAAAGACCTGATTTTAAGCGCATGATTGAGGATATTGAAAGCGGGAAAATCAATACGGTCATCACAAAAGACCTCTCACGTCTTGGGCGTGACTATTTGCAGACAGGGTATTATACCGAAGTGTATTTCCCCGGTAAAAAAGTACGCTACATTGCAATCAGTGACGGGATTGATACCTCTATGGGGTACAATGAGATGGCGCCGTTCAAGAACCTGTTCAACGATTTCTACGCAAGGGATATTTCAAAGAAAATCCGCAGCACCATGACCACAAAGGCAAGGGCGGGCATCTACCACAGCACAGTGCC
>JAAUZJ010000002.1 GCA_014804695.1 Lachnospiraceae bacterium | reverse complement strand
GGTTTTACTTTGTAAACTTCTTTTTTTCTGTTTGCCATAATAATAGGCCTCCTATGATTTAGATTTTATCATAGAAGACCTTATAAATCTTTATTTACAGAGATTTTTTCATAGACCCCAAGTCTAAGAGGGATAGGTTATTCTACAGTAAAAAAAGGCATATCATTGTGGGGCTTTTGTTCTCCATTGTGATATGCCTCTATTTTTCTTATTCGGACAGATATGCCACAACCCACATGCTGATGCTAAAGCACCGTTCCAAAGTACTTCTTCACTTGTTCTCCTTTCAACTGATACTGCTCACAGACTCGCTGGCTGATTTCCTCGTCCGGTACATTTAGGCTCCGCAGAATATTTATTGTGCTGACAACACTTTGATCATGCATTTCCTCATTCTTTCTATGTAATTCTTCAATTGTTTGAGTCTTCTTATCAAGTTCGTCTTTCTGCGCGTCTATCATATCCTGTTGCTTATCAAGTTCGTCCTTCTGCGCATCTATCATGTCCTGCATCTCATCGATCATATATTGCACCGTATTTCTGTCAAGCTCATATAGTTCTTTCGAGAACATCTCCATCACCCTCTCCATATTCAGGCAGATCTCATAACCTTCCTCATAGATTGCACGAAATTCCGGATATTCTTTAATTAACCTTATGATTTCATCCGGTTCATCGCTTGTAAATAAGGCAAGCCACGCATCCCTCCTGTCGCTTATGTTCTTATTGTGCTTGCTTTTCTTGAAGATGTCAAGCGGAATGAACAGGTATTTCTGCAAAAGTTCTATCTGTAGTCCTGTATCAGATTTCTGTTCGAAAAAGTGATAACATGTATCTGGATAGTTATGAAACTCCCTTGGGCTTTTCTCAAACAGAACAATAGTATAGACGTTCTTGATATCACGGTAACAAAATTTCTTTTGTTTCTCGCCCCGAACACGCTTATACTGGCGCAGCAATAAATCCGCTGAATAGCAGGCGCTCCTCTGTCCCGGAAACAGATAGCCGATCTTCTGCACCTCTACATTTGCGATACTTCCGTCTTCCAGTTCCACAACGATATCCATGATTAACAGCGAGCTCTCATCTGCAATTCTGGTAGAATCGCCTGGCAGGACCTTCACTACCCTTATTCTCTGGCCCAATAGACCGGAAAGAAAATCATTGAGCCGCTCCGGTACATACTCTGGATTCATAACCTCTTTGAAAAAGCCGTCATACAAAAGTTTCAGCCCTTTCACACCGGTACAGATATTTAAGAACTCTTCCTGCTGCTCCGGCTTCCAGCTGTCAAACTTTGTCTGGAGCGTATCGCTCTTCGCAATCTCTGCCAGCACCTCCTCCCATTCCCTGACCATTGGGAAATATTCTTTTAATTTTGTTGCCATAGCTTGTCCTCCTTGTTGGTATAATATTGCTCTTTGATTGGAATCTCCGGCAGAAACTGCCGACTGTGCGAGATGCACAAATGATAAAAATATAAGAATAAATTTGATATGATAATAAATTATCGCCATTATAGTAATTTGTCAAGTTTTTATTAATATAAAAAAGTCACTTTCATCCCACATCATAGATATTCAACACAAAAAAATACTGCATTCGAACAAACATTCTGTTATAATATTCTCACAGACCTATTTTAAGATTAGAAACCACACTTTATATTGAGGTCGCAGGAAAGGTGATTATTAATGAGTGAAAGTCATATTTATATCGCAATCGACTCGAAATCATTCTTCGCATCTGTTGAATGTGTAGAGCGGCACCTGAACCCTCTCACCACAAATCTTGTTGTGGCAGATGCTGAAAGGACAGAGAAAACAATCTGCCTTGCGGTGACACCATCCCTAAAAGCATATGGCATCTCCGGCAGGGCAAGACTGTTTGAAGTGGTGCAGCGTGTAAAAGAAGTTAATATAGAACGCAGAAGAAAAGCGCCCGGCAGGCAATTTACCGGCTCCTCATATCTTGCCACAGAGCTGGCAGAGCATCCTGAGCTTGAACTTTCTTATATTATCGCTCCTCCCAGAATGGCTTATTACTTAGAGTACAGCAGCATTATTTACAATATTTATTTGAAATACATTGCCCCGGAGGACATCCATGTCTACTCTATTGATGAAGTGTTCATGGATGTGACTCATTACCTGAATACTTATAAAGTATCTGCAAAAGAATTAGCGTCAATGATAATAAGAGATGTTCTAAGCTCCACCGGCATTACTGCAACCGCCGGTATCGGCACGAATCTGTATCTATGCAAAGTAGCGATGGATATCGTAGCAAAACATATTGAGCCGGATGCTCATGGTGTGCGCATCGCAGAACTGGATGAAATGAGTTACCGAAGACTTCTATGGAACCACCGCCCACTCACTGATTTTTGGAGAGTTGGGCGCGGATACCAAAAGAAACTGGAAGCAGCCGGGCTCTTTACTATGGGAGATATTGCTCGTTGTTCATTAGGCGGAGAGCGGGATTTTTATAACGAGGAACTTCTTTATAACATGTTCGGCATTAATGCAGAACTCCTGATTGACCACGCCTGGGGATGGGAACCGACCACGATGGATCTTATCAAAGCCTACAAACCGGAAACGAACTGTATCAGCTCCGGTCAGGTACTTCATTGTCCATATGATTCCGAAAAAGGAAAACTGATCGTACAGGAAATGACTGATCTGCTCGTTCTCGATCTTGTTGAAAAAAAGCTGGTAACAGACCAGATTGTACTCACAATCGGCTACGACATTGATAATCTTACCAATACCCAGATAAAAAACAGCTATAAAGGTGAAATCATTACAGATCACTATGGGAGAAAAGTGCCTAAACACGCACATGGAAGCGCTAATCTTGATCGTCAGACTTCATCCACGAAACTTATTATGGAAGCGGTCATGAATCTATATGATCAGATCATTGACACGAATCTTTTAATAAGGCGTGTTACGGTCGTGGCAAATCATCTGGTTGATGAGACATCCGTTAACGAAACAGAAAAATTCGAACAGTTGGATTTATTTACGGACTATGCTACCCTGGAAAAAGAAAAGCAGGAAGAAAAGGAGCGCCTTTCCAAAGAGCGGAAATTGCAGGAAGCTATGCTGTCAGTTAAAAAGAAATACGGGAAAAATGCGATGCTAAAAGGTATGAACCTGCAAGAAGGAGCTACCACCATAGAACGTAACCGCCAGATTGGAGGGCATAAGGCATGAAAACCCAGGATGAAAATAATTACGATGATATTATCAATCTTCCACACCATGTATCCAAAAAGCATCCTCAAATGTCGCTTTTGAACCGTGCAGCACAGTTTTCACCTTTTGCTGCCCTTACGGGACATCGTGCTGTCATTCAGGAAACGGCACGTCTTACTGATTCTTTTGTCGAGCTTGATGAGGACAGAAAAGAGCAATTGAATGAGCAGCTTCAATTAATTAAGGAAAACCTGGCGCATAAACCGGAAATTGAGGTCACATACTTTGAGCCGGATGCAAAAAAAGATGGCGGAGCTTATATAACAACCTGTGGCAGGATAAAAAAGATAGACGAATATGATCACCAGATAATATTCACAGACGGAACTACTATCCCGATAGAACATCTATTTTCCATTGGGGGAGAGTTGTTCCGAAACTTTGGGGCTTCAGACATATAAACGTGACAGGTGCCACTCATGAGCATAGTAACTGTACCAAAGCGTAAACTTTTTTTGGGTGCCATAAATCCTGGCAGCACATGAAAATTTCACACCCACCCTATTCCTGTCCTGGTCTTCAGACAACACTTTATCTATCGTAACCGTTATGAGTTCTCCGCTCTTGTCACAGAAGCGAAACCTCATAGGCGTAATCTTACCATTTGTATCCGTGCAGGAAATCATCTGCACCGGAATGTCGACGCACAGTATGCTTTCCAAGTATAAACACCCCTTCCTTATTGGTGGTGTTTTTATCATAGCACACCGAACATATGTTTGCAAGCAGGCAATATATGGAAGTTAAGGCGGTAATCAGGCAGCGACGTTCTTCAAAATCATACCGGAACATCGGGCGTTCCTGCACCGTTTCTGGCGTTCTTTATTCAGACCGCCGCTCATATGCCACACTCAATGGTTTCCTGCCATATCCCGTTACCACTGCAAACACCAGTATCACCAGCATACACAAAGAATAATAATTTACGAAAGGCACCGATCCGGGTGCAACCGCAACGCTTTCTCCAAATTGCGCAGTCAGTTGAGCCGGGATAACACAATGCACTGTCCATGGTGCCAGAAAACAGAATACGCAGCCTGTACAATCCATCAGATTCGCCCGGCGATACCTGCTAATACCAGCTTTTTCCCCAATTTCATTGATCAGATCTCCAAGAGCCACTATCGCCACCGAAATAACCCCTGTCACCATGCTCAATATACCAACAGACAACACAATTGTTGCCTCTGTGCTACGTTCTCTTTTTGCCAGGCTTGTCAAAAGCCCTCTCACATCCTCAAAGAAACCGCCACGTTCCAGCACACCCAGAAGAGAAAACACACCGATCAGCATTGCCACCGTTCCTGCCGTCCCTGTAATTGCTTCTATGATTGCCCCAGACACGGAAAAACCGCCTGGAAATGCAACAAGATCTTCCACCGTATAAATACCGGAAAGCAGCCCCACGGCAATTCCTGCCAGAATCCCCCATGACAAGGCAGTTATCAGATGCTTTCTCATCATACAAAGAACAATGATCACCACTGGTATCACCAGCATAACCATACTGACCGGATTGGTCAGTTCATCACCGCCCCCGATAACAGGGCTTTCGTCTGTAGTTTTGGAAAGCAGCAGAAATAAAAGCAATGCCCCTGCTGCCGCAGGTAGACTGTAACGAGTCCTTGTCTTTACTACCGTTCCCAAATCTGCGTGCTGTGTTGCGGAGGAAGCGATGGTCGTATCCGAGATTGGCCCCAGATTATCACCAAATGCAGCCCCCGACACGATGGCGCCTATCATAAATTCCGGCGCTACACCTGCCATCACCCCAACCGGGAACAAAATCGGAATCACCACAAAGTAAGTGCCCACTGAAGTTCCCGTGGCAAATGCCAGCAGGCAGGTAATGATAAAAGTCGCCGCTACAAAAAGCTTCCCCGTAAAACCTGCTGCCACCACATATACCGCGATCGTCTGCACCACTCCGCTGGTCGAAATCAGCTTGCCCGAAATTGCCGCCAATATTACCGCCATCACAATCACGGCAAACATCGGCTTACCGAGTCCATATACTATCGCTTCTCCATATGCTTTTTCATCCTTTGTAAAAATAATACCTGTTACCAGCGCCGCGAAAAATGCCAGTACATACCCATTCACATTAGACTGGCTACGCGCCGCCCACAAGATCATTGCCGCAGCCGCGATAAGCGGCGTCAGGCTTCCTACCTTTCCGAAATGATAGTCTATTCTTTGTATTTTCTTATCCATACTGTCCTCCATATATGATATATTTCCAACCTGCATCCAAACTAACAGTTTGGTGGGTGCATGTCCATCTATACTATGAAATTTGTAGTTGCCAACGCTGCTCATCCCCAAATCCTATTATGAAATGTCCGCAATATGCGTGTCAACTATTTTGAATTATCAATCACCTAATAATACACGCTTTCTTTCTATCATTTCTTCTATTTGCTCGATATAAAGGGCAACATCCTTCACCGTGTCGCAGCGCTCAATCCTTCCGTCGCCATAAACCCTCTTGGTAATTGTTCCTGCACCGAGCGCCACTATGGTCTGCACTTCCTCCATAATCAATATATTATATATCCCATACTTCCCATCCTTAGCATAACCCACGTTCTCAAAGTTGCCTGCCATATTCTTCTGCCTATAAAGATAATACGGCATCATCCCCATACGCATTGCACCGTCTCTGGCGATATCCATCATTTCTTCTGTATTATGTAAACCGCCAAGTCCATGCTCCGATACCCAGCTCTGCATCGCCGCCGCCCGCTTAATTGCAAGCGAATGAACCGTCAGACTGTCAGGTGCAAGCTCTTCTATCGCACGAATAGTATTCCTCACATCCTCTTCATTTTCGTCCGGTAGGCCAAGAATAATATCCATATTTATGTTGTCAAAACCAACGCCCCGCGCAGTGTGAAATGCATCTATCACCTGCTCTACCGTATGCTGCCTCCCTATAAGCTGCAGTGTTTCCTGCTTCATGGTCTGAGGGTTGACGGAAATCCTTGTAACACCGTAATTATACAGCACTTTTAACTTCTCTTCCGTAATGCTGTCCGCACGCCCGGCCTCCACCGTAAACTCTTGTAGTGCGGATAAATTAAAAGATGATTTAATTTTATCAAGTAATCTTTCCAGTTCCTCCGCCGACAACGAAGTTGGTGTACCGCCGCCTATATATATTGTGTCCAGTACTTTATCATGATAAGTTTCGGCCACATAATCAATTTCTTTCTCCAATGCACTCAAATACTCCGCTACCTGCTTTTTCCAGACACTGATTGGAAAAGATGTAAAAGAGCAATACAAACAGGTTGTCGGGCAAAACGGAATACCTATATATAGGCTGTAGCCGTTTTCATAGTGCAGCGTATTAAGAATCCGCTTCTCCCTCGCAGCAATTTCAATGCTAAGTGCCGCCTTCTCCCTGCTTACCAGATGATCATTTTGTAAAAAGGCTGTAATCTCATCATCACTTTTTCCCTGCTCCATCATGGTCATTGCAATCTTGGTCGGCCGGATTCCGGTCAGATTTCCCCAAGGCAGTGAAACTCCGGTTTCTTCCCTTAAAGATGTATATAAAAAGCGTTTGAAAACATTCTTATAATCAGCCTTATCTTCTTCTCCAATATTCCAGATATATGTATGATCGTCATTCAAATACACTGCAAAAACAACTTCCTTTTCCCCAAAATTAAGCTGCATTGCCACAGGTTCAGACAGGATGCTCTTATCCTTAATTACTGACATGGGTGTCAGAATTTTCACTTCCTGCTCTGGGTAAAAAGCTTTTATAAGAGAATGTATATCATATTCAAATTTGGCTTGGTTGGATTTTACTATTAACATTTATGTAATTTATCTCCCTAAATTATTTTTTATACATCCTGCGGCACATAACTCTCCAGTATCTGCATAATATCCGTCTTATAAATATTCCCGCCAAGAACATCTCCATTTGGCTCAATGGATATCGCCCGTATATCCGCAGGATTCTCCTCATAAGGACTGACATATTCCTTACTCATGTCAAAATATTCACTTAAATACTTAAGCGCATTTCCGTTTGGCAAAATTATATTTCCATCATTCTGGAAAATTCCTATGGCTTCAAATTCAGCAAGTATTTGCGCAGTACGGCAATTGTATTTATTATCATGTTCTTTGCTTACAAGCCACGCCGGCTGCGTGCGCAGACTCACGCCATGTCGCTTTATCTCCGATGCAAATTCTTTAACCGGCTCAGGAGGTATCACTTCCTGATGAAAAGCATCCACCGACAAAAGTATGTCATTAACTCCGCTATCGGCCAAGTTTTTAGCAACTTCTTTTATTTTTACACTGTCTTTACTAAAAAATCCGTTAGTAATTAACTGTCTCTTCTGAATGTTCATTTCTCTTGCTTCCGAATGGATTGCACACACTGTTTCAGGATAAAGAAGCGGCTCCCCACCAAACGTCATTAGAGAAGTTATTTTATAATTGTTAGCAATCTCATGCACTGCCTTAGCTGCCGCCTGAGCATCAATATGCTCCCCGGAAGCGTTATGACTTCCCTCGGAACAGTGCTTACATCTCCCACTGCAGGCATATGTTATAACGAATTCTATACGGTTAAGATTTGCTATATATTTGTTCATGTATGTATCCTCCTTCTATCAAATTCTATAAAAATGGAGCGGAAAAAAATCCGCTCCACTGCAGGTACAATATCTTTAACATATATATAATATACCAAAATAGCAGAAAAACAGCAACCGCTTTCTATATTATTTTACAATTTTTATGCAAAAGATAATTAAATCTTATTAAACGGCTCCTTATAACAAGCCACGCTTCCCAACTCTTCCTCAATACGCAAAAGCTGGTTATACTTAGCCACCCTATCAGTCCTGCATGGCGCTCCTGTTTTAATCTGTCCGGAATTTACGGCTACAGCAAGGTCGGAAATAAACGTATCCTCAGTTTCTCCCGAACGATGGGAAATTACCGTCTTATATCCGTTCTTATGCGCCATCTCTATTGCTTCCATAGCTTCGGAAACCGTTCCGATCTGATTGACCTTAACTAAGATTGCATTTGCCACATTCAGCTTGATTCCGGCGTCAAGACGCTTAGTATTCGTTACAAAAAGGTCATCTCCTACAAGCTGTATCTTTTCTCCAAGAGTTTTGGTAAGCAGCTGCCAGCCGTCCCAGTCATCCTCAAACAGACCGTCTTCAATAGAAATAATCGGAAACCTCTCCACCAGATTTTCATAATAGGAAACCATTTCAGCTGCGCTTCTTCTGACTTCCTGACCGGTCATCTGGGATTCACCCGGAAAATAGTAGGTTCCCGACGTCTCATCATAAAGCTCGCTGGCCGCCGCATCCATTGCAATCTTAATATCCTGTCCGGGTGTATACCCTGCTGCCTTTACCGACTCTACAATAAGCTCCAATACCTCGGCCGCATCTGACAAAGACGGGGCAAAACCGCCTTCGTCTCCAACCCCTGTCGAAAGACCTCTCTGGTTACAGATTTGTTTCAAATTATGATAGATTTCCGCACAGATTCTAAGTCCATCCGCAAAGTTCTCCGCCTGAACCGGCATGATCATGAACTCCTGAAAATCCACCGTATTATCCGCATGTTTTCCGCCGTTTAGAATATTCATCATCGGAACCGGCAAAAGCCTTGTATGGGCACCGCCAAGATAACGGTAAAGAGGCGTTCCAAGTGCATTCGCACACGCTTTGGCACATGCCATTGATACACCCAGCGTTGCATTTGCGCCCAGGTTACCTTTATTATCAGTACCGTCCTGCTCAATTAAAATACGGTCGATCATCCCTTGCTCAAGCGCATTCATCCCAAGTAACGCTTCTCTTATCTTAGTATTTACATTATTGACTGCCTTGGTCACTCCAAGTCCGAAATATCTGGTTTCACCGTCGCGGAGCTCCACTGCCTCAAATCTTCCGGTGCTTGCACCGCTTGGCACTGCTGCCCTTCCCATTATTCTTCTACCCTCGGGCTCCATCTCTACGGTCACTTCCGCTTCCACCGTAGGATTTCCGCGGGAATCCAATATCTCTCTTGCATGTACTTCTGATATACGTAATACCTGTGTCATAAAAAAGACCTCCTTTGAACATACTTTTTTCTAGTATGCCCAAATGAGGTCACATTATTACTCATTATGAATCGCAGCAAGCGGACTAAGCTTCATTGCACGAAGCGCCGGGAAGAAACCAGCCGCCATACCGACCAGAACGGCAAACGCCAACGATATAATAACCAGCCAGAACGGAATATATGAAATAGACGACGATAGCCCCATCATATCACCTGCTCCTGCTGCAAGTTTATTAATTACTATAGATAGCGTAAAGCTAAGTATAAGTCCGATTATACCTCCTATAAAACCTATGAATCCGGCTTCCATCAAAAACAAGGTTCTGATATTTCGCAGATCACAGCCAAGCACCTTCATAACGCCGATTTCCTTGGTACGCTCGTAAATTGACATCATCATAGTATTGGTAATACCGATTGCCGCTACAAAAAGCGAAACCGCACCGATACCGCCAAGCACCGCCTGAACATAGCCCATTGTCTTTTGTTCTGACTCTATCCACTCTGCACTGGCATTTGTCTGATATCCCATATCGTTGATCAGCGACTGGACTCCGGTAACATTATCCATATTGTCAACATCCACAATAAGCTGATTATAAAAGATTTCCTTATATGGTTTGCCTGTCTTGGTAGTTGGCTGTCCCGGAATCGGTTTATTTTTAAAGATTCTCTTAAGCTCAGGCAACAGCTTATCAATGTCACATATGGTATACCAGCCGTATCTGGTCCACCCCTCCTCCGAGGTCTGTTCAACACCGCAGGTATTTATTAAATACTTCTTAGGCGGCGCTACAACATTTTCTCCGTCATTGTACTGCGACTGCCAATAAGCATCTGTATCAAAAATAATAAAGATAGGATCATTCATAAGGTCAATATCCGGCAATTCACCTGTTTCCCAATAACTAGCGCCCCCCTTAGTACTGTAAAAATCCTGCAAAACCTGTGAGCCATAAAAGAACCTCAGTTCATCATCCCCGGAAGAAGGCAGGGCGCCTTCCCCTACTTCTATTCCCAAATTCTCAATCGCATCAATCGGCATACCCTGTATATTAAGATAACACTGATAGCTGCCGTATTTGGCCATCGCAGACATCTGCATCATAGGATAAACCGCTTTTACATGCTCCATCCTGCTAATCGTCTCTATTAAATTGTCGTCCAGCCTTAACTCCTCATCTGAAGAACTGTCTCCCCAATAATACCCCGGCTCATAAATAGTAATCTGCGTCAGACTTCCGTAAGACTCATACTGTTCCATAAGCGAACGGCTAAGCCCAAGTCCCAGCGATATCATAACTACAATAGAAGCCACACCGATTACAACACCGAGAACCGTCAAGACCGTACGTACTTTCCTTTTCCATAAATTACTGCTGCTCATACGCAGTAAATCAAGAAATTTCATACTACACCATGCCTTTCTTCTATCTACTGCATTATTCGTCGGATTTATTATCTTCGTCTATGGATAGCAAATCATCTGCTAACAACATTGCTGCTTTTTTCTTTTTCTTAAGATATAAAAATACGTATGTGCCAACGCCTCCGGCTATTACAAGCACAATGATAACAACGGCGACTATCCAGCCCTTCTTGGGTTTAGACTGCTCCTCACCTGCCATGTCATCAAACATCATATCGTCTCCCATAAAGTCCTCAAAAAACTCTTCCGTAACAAATAAGGTAACGGTTTTGATTTCCGTCGTTACATTTCCGGCGTCATCTTCATAGGATATCTCTACATTTATTGTTCCGTCATCCATTGTTGCAGCCGCTCCGGTTAACATAACATCGACATTTCCGGTTGCACCCGAAGCCAGATTTCCGACAAACGCGGTTGCCTCGTCAATAGAATCTGCAACAAATTTAACCTGCGTATTATAAAGTGTAGTTTTTCCGGTATTATAAATGCTGAACATAACATTAGACTGTGAACCGACTGAAATATCCGAAGGCACAACCTCCGGCGTACTGATATCAAAACGACTCTCCTGCGAAATCGGAATTGATACGCTTGCCGTATCAGTCAAATCAAACATTGAACCCGCATCATATTTCATATTAACGTCAAGTACATAAGGCTTTTGCGCCAAATCCGCCTTGGCAGTCATTTCTATCACTATATCAGCATTGGTATTAGGAGAAATATTATCCATATAAACCGAACTTGCACCAGAAGTCGGCAGGAAGGCTGAATATGTGTTAGTTTTATCTTCGCCCTCTACCGCTGCCTGCATATCAAATAAACAGTTGGTAACCGCTACATCCTTGGAAGTATTTTTTATATGGATAGTCAGTACAAAAGTATCTCCTGCAAAAACCTCAGCCGGATTGGTCTCGAAGCCCGTAACCACTATCCTTGGCTTGGCATTGCTTGTATCTTCTCCGGTTCCGCCTATATTTCCGCTGCCCGGTTTACCGATTGTGCGCACATAAACAGTCAGCACTGCCGGCTCTTCGATACGTACTCCCGCCTTTGTATACGAAACATTGAATTTGAGGGGATAATAACCGCTCATAACATCTTCTCTGGCAGTAAAATTAAAGGTAAACTCCCTTCTGTTTGCCATTGCAGCATCATAAGTTTTATTACCCGGAATATAAGGCTCTGTCTGAATATAAGCTGTCTTATCAGGAACAAAAGGCCATTCAGATACAATAGTAGATGTCTGTGGCGCAACAATAAGGTCATTTAACTCTTCTGTACCGAAGTTAATGATCGGAAGCACAATTGAAACGCTGTTGCCATAACTTACCGTCGGTGTTGTCCAGTTATCACCCACCTGCAAAAACTCACTGGTTGTAGCGGTTACATTGGATACAGCCGTCGATTCCATATTTCCCTTGACCGAAGAAACATAAGACCACAGCTCTGCGACAGTCATATCAGTATTGGCAATATAAAAAACCGCGCTGTCAAAAACTTTATGAAGGTTTTCCATTACTTTTTTGTCCAGATTATATCTTCTCTCAAGACTTAACATATAATAATACAAATCTTCGTCCGCATCGGATCTGTCGTTATCGGTTATTATACGGCTGTCGGTATCCTGAGTGGTCTGTGAATTCTGACTGCCGTTAGTATTAGGAGTAGAATTGTTTGACGGACTGGAAGTCTTAGGTTCATTATCATAATTTGCCGTTACCGTCACATCGGAATCCGGCATTTTAAATGTCGTAAGCGAAGCACTTTCGTCTGCAAAAACAACCTCCTGAGACTGCGTAGTCCATTTACTAAACACCTTGCCGGAGTCCGGAGCATCGGCCGTTATTACTACGATACTGTCTTTAGCATACGTATTTTCACCGACAACGCTGCCGCCTACAACAGTTACAGTATGCACGGTATTATCCGTATCGGTATCCACAACCGGCTCCGCCGCATTTACCAAATTTGGCGAAGGCACTGTCGCTAGACACATCCCTGCAACCGCTAAAGACAACAATCCCTTTTTCCACAATTTCCTCAAGCACATAACAAATCCCCTCCATAGTGCAAATTACTTTTTTAATTTATCTTTTACCATAACAATTAACAGATAATTGCCACACTAACTTCCGATACCCAGAACTTAGATAATATAAATAAAAAGAAGGGGTGAGTTCGCTCCCGCGGTCGAACCCCGCTTTTTATTTATATTATCTAAGTTCGTCCCTCCGGACAGCAGTCTCGCAATCACCTATTAAGGATGATTATCGGGTATCTCGTCCTCGCTTTTTCCCCTGTTATCCTCAACCTGAACTATCTTACCGTCACGAATATGTAAGATTATATCCGCAAATCCTGCAAGATAATTATCATGTGTTACCATAACAAGCGTCTGGTTCTTCTCCCTGACAATCTTCTTCATCAGGTTCATAACCTCAACCGAAGTATTAGAATCCAGATTTCCGGTAGGCTCATCTGCAAAAATTATTTCCGGCTCAACCACTAATGCCCTTGCTACGCCAACCCTCTGCTGCTGTCCGCCGGACATCTGATTCGGTCTGTGCTTTTTATGCTTGGTCAGTCCAACTAAATCCAGCATATCTTCCGCTTTCTTGTTTCGAGACTTCTTGTCCACTCCCTGAAAGGTTAACGGCAGCGCCACATTCTCTATGGCGTTCATTGTTCCCATTAAGTTAAAAGACTGAAAAATAAAACCAATATGCTCTCTCCTAAAAGCAACCAACTGATTTTCGGTCTTTTTCTCCATATGCTCACCGGCAATTATAATTTCACCCTTAGTGGGCTTTTCTAAGCCCGCCATCATATTTAAAAGCGTAGATTTACCTGAGCCTGAAGTTCCGACAATAGAACAGAAATTTCCCCGATCTATTGTGAAATCCACTCCGTTTAGAGCGCGAACCTTGGTCTCACCTACGCGGTATATCTTATATAAATCTTTGACACATATTACAGGTTCTGACTGACTCATAACACCAACCATACCTTTCTTTCTAACTGCTAACTGGTTTTATTTACCATATGAGAATCATTATAAACTATAATCCCATAAAACGAAACTGTTTTTATAAATCTTTTTCTTAATATTTTATTAATGCTATTATATTAATATTTCGGATTAATAATCATCTTTTTAAAGGAACTTATTTGCTGGTTTGCCTAATTATTCTAGTAATTTTCTTTCTGAAACCTAAAACGGCAAAAAAGGAATGTCGCAAGACACATTGTACAAGCTGTGTTCCAAATTTGCCGTCTCTGGTTATTATATAATATGCCGTCTGTTTATTCTATTCTTCCGTCGGCGGGGCAGTCCTTTCAGCTACAAACTCAGGTACTTTACCGCTTATGAATGTATATTCAACATATCCTTTTTCATAAGGAGCGGCCGCATCGCTTTTATACGAGATTGTAACTTCGTAATTACGATCGAGCATATCCAAAGATATCCATCCGTTGCCATAATTATAACTTGTCGAATAAAGCCCTTTAACAATTTCTGCAATTTCCTGAGGGTCAGAAAAGTCCTCTCTCACTACATACGACGTTTGTGCCGTCGCTCCTTGTGCCAATATCGCTTCAGCATAACTGTTATAGCGCCCATTATATGGCTGGGGATTTTCTATATCTTCTTCATTATCATATCCATAATTATAATTAGTTACCGAAAGCGTCAGAACATCTTCAGCATTTATCTCTAAAGGATAATAAGCATTATTTTCTTCAAGACAGGCAATTGTGTTTGTAAAGCTTTCATATACCGGCAAACCTACCCTTATATAACTTACACCATAAAATGTATTGATATATCCGCATGGCAGATTGTTTCTTGCCAATGAGAAATTGAAGTTCTCCATATCCTTTAACCAGGCTGCCCTTATCTTCTCATTCTCTTTATGAGGTACATTACTTTCCACTATGCCGTTTTTATAAGTGATAGTTGTGTCCGGACGGCTGAGCAAATCAGCATCTTTGAATAGCTGGTATGCTCCCTCCCTATACTCTTTCGTTCCCATTATCTTATCTAACAATGCTGCATTGGAAACATCCGCCAAATCAATTGTGGCCTGCCTGCTTACTTCCCTGCCCGATTTAAGCCTGTATAAAATGTAAATGCCTTGTCTTTCAACCACATCCTCCATATCTTTCTGATTATTTTTTACAAGCTCTAAAACAGGTTCCACATCCGTTATAAACATATTGTCTTTCAGATAAACGCCCTCATCTATACTTCTTATAACATCATCATTAAATTTGTAATAATGGTTTACATACGGGTTTATGCTGATTGCAATACTCTCCACTTTATCTTCATCCGGCACATATGCATCATATGAAAATATATCGAAATAAAATATACAAAATATCGTTATTGCAACTACTACGGAAATACCGGTACTGACAAGATGCTTTATTGCCGCACGCATATCAAATTCATATATTATTTCCATAACTCCGGCACACAATATAGTTCCGATTATCATGGCAAATATTGCAAACGCCGTATTTGAATATGAGCCGTCAAACACTAATGTATATATAATAAGTCCTACGGTTGGTGCAATTATTACTTTCAAAAACGGGGTTATTACCTTATAAGCTATTGCTTTTCCTGCCGCTTCAGATGGTCTTTTTAAATAACAGAAAAATGCCAGAGCGCCTATAATGAGCATTTCCACAAACCATCTTCCACTTAAAGCAAATACGATCTTTACAATATCCGGCAAATCCAGCCTTTTTATATAGCTGTTAGCCTCCAAATGATTAAGACAGATTGACAAAGTCGTCTCCATTTCGTGATTGTCAAAAAATGTACATGCGGTTTCAAAGAAATTATACTGCATATTTATGAAAAAGTACTGCCACAAATAGCCTATGCTTAAAAATACTCCTATTGCAATTGCTGTAATAAAAACATTTCCGGTTAACATAACTGCCAAAATTGCCATATTATATACTACCATAAAATAAATTAAATTCATAAATAAAGCTATTCCGCACTCCGCCAAAGCCATTGAACTCATTCCGCCCTGCGCTGCCGCCATAATGATTGCAAGCGCCACGCATATAAGACAGGGAATGACATAGGTTAATACTCCGTTAATATAAATCACGACAAATCTTCTTTTTGCCGAGACAGGAACACTATGATACATATCAACCTTTTTCCTGCTATACAGATAGGAAAATTCCTGTACTCCTATAATTATGGCAAGAAAAGTAACCGCTATCGTAATAAAATGATGAAAACCAAGCGCATCTGTAACGGCACTGCAAAGCGCCCTTTTATACATTTCTACGGTTACGTAAGCGCCGTCCTCATTCCAGAATTTAATCCGGCTTATATACATTGTCATTATTCCCGGATACGTCAATAACATTGTTAAAAAACTGACAATCCATACCCAGATTCTTCTTTTATTATTCTCCTTCAGACTAACCAAGAATGATCTTTTTGATGTCATAACCCACTACCTCCGTTTCGCTGATAAATATCTCTTCCAAGGACAATGGAAGCACCTCAAAGAACACCGTATTTACCACTGCAAAATGAGCAATTACCTCTTCTCTGGTGCTGCGCAGTGTAATAGTGCTGAGCGAGCCCCTCTTATCATTTTGTAAAACCTCAAGTCCATTCAGTGCCTTATCCTCATCTTCTTTAGCTGCAAATACGCACTGTACCTTCTGGATATTACACTTCATATCCTCCAAATCCTTGGATAACAATACTCCGCCTTTATGAAGCAGCCCCACATGGTCGCAGATATCCTCAAGCTCCCTTAAGTTGTGGGATGCAATAACAGGTGTCAGCCCTCTTTCTTCCATTTCTTTGGCAAAGATACTTTTTACGCCCTGACGCATCACCGGATCAAGTCCGTCAAAGGTCTCGTCGCATAAAAGGTACTTCGTATGCGAACAGATTCCAAGAAGCAGTGCAAGCTGCTTTTTCATTCCTTTGGAAAATGTACTTATCTTCCTGCGTCTGTCCAGATTAAAATTATCCAGATACTTATAAAATTCTTCCCTGTCAAAATTCTCATAAATACTGCTATAGTAACGCTCCATAGTCTCTGCGCTGCTTCCCGCAAAAAAATACGGTTCATCAGCTATAAAAAAGAGCTTATTCTTAGCCTCTGCATTGTCATAAACCGGCATGTTATCAACCGCTATCGTTCCCTCATCAGGTTTAAAGACACCGGTTATCATGCGAAGCGCCGTACTTTTACCTGCACCGTTGGTTCCGATCAGACCAAATACGGTATTTTCTTTAATCGTAACACTAACCGAATCTACTGCTTTGATAGAATCAAAAGTTTTGGTTACGTTATACATTTCTATCATATAATTTTCCTCCATTAAACTTACTGCCGCCTATATTTCGGCTTCCTGAATCTGCGCTATGATTTCTTCCTTGCTCATTCCATACTCTATTGCTTCCTCCGCAAGCGCTAAAATCTTCTCCATACAGCTCCGTTTTCGTTCCGTAAGAAGATGCTCGCTGCCTGCGACAAAGTTTCCCCTGCCCTTTACGGTATATATAAAGCCCTCACGTTCTAACTGCGAGTACGCTTTCTGGATTGTGTTAGGATTAATCGATAACTCCATTGCCAGATTCCTGACCGACGGCATCTGCTCGTCGGGTTTAAGCACCCCTTTTAATATGAGGTTCTTGAATTTCTCGGCAACTTGTTCATAGATTGGTCTGGTGTCTTTGTAATCTATGATGATCATAAGGTCCTCCTTTCTATAGTGTATATTAAGTGTACTACTATCATTAATACACTTAGTATACAGTGCAGGGATGCAGGTGTCAAGAGTTTTTTCTGCAAAAAAAAAGCGAGGTTTATTTAACCCCGCTTTTCTCCATACATTTCTCATACTCATCCTCCGGCATCGGTCTTGCAAAATAATATCCCTGAATCATATTGCAATCGATGCTCTTTAGGAATTCATACTGTTCCTGTGTTTCTACGCCCTCTGCCGTGACCTCGATATTCAGATCCTGTGCCATCTGCATAACGCGGCGTATGATCTGCTCTCCTTTTACATCATTATAGTCATCCACAAAGCTCTTATCCAGCTTCATGACATCAACCGGAACGGACTTAAGCATCATAAGCGATGAATAGCCTGTGCCAAAATCGTCCATGAGTATAATAAAGCCCAGTTTATGAAGCTTATCCATAATAGCGATCAATTCATCCTGCTTATCCAATATAGCACTTTCTGTAATTTCCAGCTGTATGTATTCAATCGGTACACCCGACTCATCCAGTATTTTTTTGTATTCATCAATGAATTCCGGATTTTCCAGGTGCCTTCTGGAAAGGTTTACGGATATCGGAACAACCGACAGCCCCTGGTCTAACCAGCGTTTTTGCGCAAAACAGACCTCTCTAAATATGTATTCATCCAACTTACGGACAAAACCGCTCTCTTCTGCAAGAGGAACAAAAAGTCCCGGAGAAATCATCTGTCCGTTGGGTTTACGCCAACGTATCAAAGCTTCCGCCCCTGCCAGTTTTTGTGTTTTCGAATCATATTTGGGCTGATAATATGCAACAAATTCATGATTTCTATACGCATGTTCAATCTGGTCGGAAAGCTGCTTTTTCTCGACTATTCCTTCTTTCATCATATTCGTATAGATTTTGTAAACTCCGTTCCTGTCATTCTTCGCATAATTATGCGCAAGTGTAGCACAGTCCAATACGGCGTCTACATCTTCATCGTATTTGTCTACATAATAAATTCCAAATACCGGATTCAGAATATATTCTGAATCTTTATTCATGAAGCAGCTCTGTATCCCTTCTGTTATCTTTAGAACTTTTTCTTCAATTTCCTTCTTCTTTGCATAATAAAGTAGAATAACAAAGTGATCTGAGACTCCATGTCCTGCAAATTCATCCCTGCCGCAATTGTTCTTAATAGTTTCCCAGATATGACATAAAACATGATTGCCTTCATCATATCCAAACAATTCGTTAACAAGCTTAAAATCATCTAAATCCATTTCTATAATAGCAGCGTTATCAATATGCGCTTTAAGCCGCTCTTTTACATCAAGTTTGAACTTTGCAAGTGTACTTCCCCCTGTCAGTTCATCCACATAGAGAAGATTCTGCATCTCATATTTCTTCCTGCGTTCTTCCCATACAAGCGTAACAGCAATAATTACACAGACAATCAGCAGTATAGCGCACAGAACGTACGTTCTGCCCATTATATAATTAGATGTAATCTCCATAAAATCTACCGGAACCACATCCACCAAATACCAGTCATTAATGTCAAGCGGCGTAACATACATATACTTAGCGATTACATTGTAAAAAATAACATAACCGGTTCTGCCGTTTTTCAGCATATGTCTCAGTTCATCAACAACCTTATCGTTGCGTTCATCCGCCTTTTCCATGGCATTAAACATATTTGACATATGCTGAAAACTCGTCGGACTGACAGAATCCACTACCTTGCTTCCGTCACTCTGGATGATATATGTATATCCCTCCCCCTCAAAAGAAGATACCGCTAAGATTTCTTTCAGACTTTCTGCACGGTATGATGCAAAAACGATACCGATAATACCATCCCTATTTCTGACAGGCGCGCTGAATACAATAATCTCTTCTTCATCCAGTGAATCCAAAATTATATTAGATATATAATTCTCACCCTTTATAGAAGATTTAAAATATTGTGTATCTGCGACATCAAGAATGCGGTCATCCGTTAATTGCGCTATTCCATCCTCACGCGAAAAGCCCATTCTCTTAAAAGGATAGCGGTCTAAAACCTCTTTTAAAATATCCATTATCTCATCGTCAGAACTCTGTAGCGAACTGATGTGTTCCGCAATCTCCGTAAGTGCAGCCAAATCACCTTCTATTTCTTTCTGCACGACAAGAACGTTCTGATTGGAAACCTCCTTAAGCGTGTCACGCACCAGCTCACCTAATTCCTTTTTCAGAATATTAGAATACCATACAAACGATATTACAACGATTATCATCAGAACAATCGTATAACTAACTCGAAATACCCATTTACCTTTTATCTTCATCATAATAATACCCCTTATCATAAGTCATATAAGGCTTAGCATTAGATGTTTAAGATAATTACCCCAAAATTACCCCAACACTATTTTAAATAATCCAGTAATAAATTATAAGCCAATAATAAAATAGTCATTCAATAATAAACTACTTCACCAGCAATGACTCTCCAGTCATCTCGGCAGGCTGTTCTTTACCCATAAGCTCAATCAAAGTAGGCACAATGTCTGCAAGGCAGCCGCCTTCGCGAAGCTTATATGAAGGATCCGCATTTACTAAAATAAACGGTACCGGATTGGTGGTATGCGCGGTAAACGGCGCTCCTGTCTCATAGTCAACAAGCTGTTCTGCATTTCCGTGGTCTGCACAGATAAACATTACGCCGTCCACTTCCTTGATTGCATCCACTGCCTTACCAACACACTCATCCACCGCTTCTACGGCTTTAATTGCCGCAGCTTCCACGCCGGTGTGTCCAACCATGTCCGGATTGGCAAAATTAATAATGATCACATCATATTTATCTGATTTGATAGCTTCAACTAACTTATCGCATACCTCATATGCGCTCATCTGAGGTTTTAAATCGTATGTGGCAACATCCTTAGGTGAATTTACAAGTATCCTGTCCTCACCCTCATTAGGTTCTTCCACGCCGCCGTTGAAAAAGAAAGTAACATGTGCATATTTCTCTGTTTCCGCAATTCTTGCCTGCTTCATATTATTGGCAGCAAGCCATTCGCCAAAAGTATTTGTAACCGAAATTTTATGGAAAGCAACTTCCTTATTCGGAATAGTCGGATCATAGTCGGAAAAACATACATAGGTAAGCTGTAATCTCTTTTCCCTGTTAAAGCCTGTAAAATCATTGTCACAGAAAGCTCGTGTAATCTCCCTTGCCCTGTCGGGTCTGAAATTGAAGAAAACAACAGAATCGCCGTCTTTAATCGTAGCTGTCGGTTCACCGTTTTTCATAACTACAATGGGCTTTACAAATTCATCGGTTTCGTCTTTATCATAAGACGCCTGAATACCGCCCGTTGCACTGTCTGCTGCAACCCCTTCACCTTTTGTCAGGGCTATATAAGCCTTTTCTACCCTGTCATAGTTATTATCCCTGTCCATTGCATAATAACGGCCTGTAACGGTTGCAACTTCGCCAACGCCTATTTTTTTCATCTCTGCTTCCAAATCCTCAATGAAGCCTTTTCCGCTCTTAGGCGGCGTATCACGTCCGTCCATGAAAGCATGTACGTAAACCTTCGATAAACCGTTTCTTTTTGCAAGTTCAAGCAGACCGTATAAATGTGTATTGTGGCTGTGTACGCCGCCGTCAGATAAAAGTCCGTACATATGAAGCGATGAATCGTTCTTCTTGCAGTTATTTACCGCATCAAGAAGCTCCGGATTTTCAAAAAAAGTGCCGTCCTGAATCTCTTTGGTTATTCTGGTCAGTTCCTGATATACAATACGTCCTGCACCCATATTAAGATGTCCGACCTCAGAGTTTCCCATCTGTCCATCGGGAAGTCCTACCGCCATTCCGCTTGCATTTCCTTTTACATAAGGACATTCCGACATCAGTTTATCCATAACCGGTGTCTTTGCCTCAGCCACTGCATTAGCCTCTTTTTTCTCATTGAGGCCATAGCCATCTAAAATCATCAATACTGTAGGTTTCTTTGCCATTTCTTTATTCTCCTTTATAAAAAATATATTTTATCAATAACTGGTACGCCACTCATTTTCTCCGCCCCAGTCTCCGACAGCCACCGTTTCGGTGCCTTCCTCTGTGGTCGTAATCGTATTAAAACGATAATTCATCTTCACATCGGTGCCGTTTTCCAAGACATTGCTGTATTCGTAGCTTATTACATACTCTATATGAGGATAGTATTCCCCATTATCAGCGGCGGGTTCATAGGAAATGGTGGTTCGCTGCACACCGTCATCCAGCTGCCTGCTTCCCCATACGGTAATTACTCCCTGTGGGTTATCATAATCATCAAACTTAAGCCAAAAGAATTTAAAACCTTCCTGCGTCTTATGAATCGCCATTTTCTCCTGATTTATCGGAATAGCAGAAACGCCTTCCCAATACTTATTCTCTCCGTTTATAAACGAATCCCTAAGCTGTACATAAGTATCGCTCACTATAAATTCCTTAGCGCTCTCATAATTTCCTTGTGAAAATTCCGTAAATATACCGGCAAAATCTTCCTGCGTTTTAATTGCATCCGCAAGACAATTCGCCAGTTCCTCAATGTTTTTATCAGGCACAGCTGCGTTTATATCTTCAAGTAATTTATGATAATCAGTCAAATAATTGACGTCTAAGTAGACATATTCCGTATCTATTATGGCATACTTAGTCAAAAAATTTCCGATTTCTTTTGATTTAGTATCTTTGTATAATTTAAGCATGGTACGAAGTTCTTGTTCGTAATCCTTATACTGGCTGTAATCAAATTTATTATTTTCGTCACTTCCAACATATAATCTTTCATAACAAGTGTCCATTAAAGACAGCGCATCTTCATTATCAGGTATAAACTGCAGCACCTGAATACACTTATCAACTGTCTCAAGACTGCATCTTTTCTCATTAATCTGGGCAACCGCTTCATTCAATATTATGGTACAATAATACTTTAACAAACTCTCATCCTGAGTGTTCTCCCAGCCTGAGTACAGAATTTCCTTCGCCGCAGCGCTGTCATCCTGTGCGTCATGATTCTGCGCCAGACAGCGATACGCTTCAACTGTTCCGGAATCAATCTTAAGTGCTTCCTCATAGGATTTCTGCGCCATCTCATAATCCCCTCCGGCGGTATATTTATCTCCGGCAGCCATTTTTCTCGAAAGCCTCAAAGAAGGAATATTCCAGACAAATGCTCCGGCAACTAAACATACAATAAGTATAGTAACCACTAATATACATATTTTATACATTCTGACCTGCCTGTATCGTTTCTCACGCCTTCTGGCCCGCTCAGCATCCCGGTCCCACACCTTGTCCTTTTCTACGTTATCTGCCTGCCCTGCGCCTTTACTCCTTACCTTAGCCGCTTTTCTTTTTACCTGACGCGCCTTTTTCGCTCTGCCTGCCTGTACTTTCTTCCTGATATTATTATTTACAGACGTATTATATTCAAAATCTTCCTGTTCGTACTCGCTATCCTTAACATCCTCATCATCTTCATATTGACTTTCTCGGTCAGTGCCATCACCGGCTTTCACTTGTCTCTGACGTCCAATGGAATCCCCAGTTTTTGGTTGACTTCTACGGTCAACATCATTCCCATCTTCCCCTGCATTATTGACATCTTGCAGCTCTACTACATTATCTTCCTGCTCTATACTAATATCTTTCTTCTCTGCTCTATCAGTTTCCTGTTCCATACTCATATTCCATTCATGACCTCATACTAATAACCAATACCATTCTATCATTACATATTACCATATCTGCTATTGATTTACAAATGAAATATGTTAAAATATGCTAAAATAACATAGAAAAATATCATATGGAATATCATTAGAAAAAACTTAGATTAATTAATACACCAGCCACTCAAAAAGGATATCAAACATATGTCGGAAACAATTACTATTCAGCACAACGCAGAAACCTACACCCTTCCATACACCATTATAAAAAGCAAACGAAAAACTTTTTCGCTTTCCATAGATGAAAACGCCAATATCATATTCCGCGTGCCCCTTCGTGCAACCAATAAACAAGTCAGGCAGCTTGCAGAGGAAAAAAAGCACTGGATAATCACCAATTATCTGAAAATGCGTGAAAAAGCAGAGTCTAAACCGCACTCCGATTTATCCGAAGTGCAAAGAACAGCCATAGAGGCACGGTATAAAGAAGCGGCCCGCTCCTACATTCCGAAACGGGTCGCCTACTATCATGCCATGACAGGCGGTACATATAAACGTATTTCCATACGTGACCAAAAGACCAGATGGGGAAGCTGCAGCAGTAAAGGAACTCTTTCTTTTAACTGGCGTCTTATGCTTGCGCCGCCGGCCGTTTTGGATTACGTTGTTGTGCACGAGCTCTGCCACCTCACGCATATGAATCACTCTAAGGCCTTCTGGCAGGCGGTGGAAGCTGTCTGCCCTGATTACCGCAGCTTAAGAAAATGGCTTAAGGAGCATGGAAGCGAGCTTGTACTATAAATAATAAGCAGCCTGTCCGTTGTACCTGCTATTTCTGCTTCTTAGTCTTAATACGAAGCGCAGCATATCTGCTGTTCATATCAGACTCTCTTCTATCGTATGGTCTATCCTGCTTCTTTTTATCTGATTTACCTTTTCCGGACTTATCTCTGCTGAAACTGTCCTTATCAAACTTATCCTTGCCAAATTTATCCTTGCCAGACCTATTCCTATCGGCTTTATCCCTGCCAAACTTATCTTTGTCTGACTTATTTTTACCAGGCTTACCGCTGTCAAATCTATCTCTACCGCCTCTATCTCTTCCGGCGCCTTCCCTCTCACCGCTGCGACCTTTTCTGCCGCGTGGCAGCCACTCCGTACGCAAACGTTCCTGCTTAATATCTTCGATATCATCACCAAGCTTCATTTTCATAAAAGCCGCCGCATACTGAAGCACGTCATATTCCGTCAGCGCAGCCCTTTCTTCTATAAACTTCATGGCTTTGGTAATATCCTGCCCTGTAATTACCTCTTCGGTTTCCCTCAAAATCTTGTCCGCTTTTTTCGCGGTAATATCCGTTGCCGCAGGAACCTTTCTTTCTTTAATCTTTGTATGACAGATTCTCTCAATATCACGTAATTTACGCATATCCCTGTTTGTAGCTAATGTAAAAGAACGTCCTGTTTTGCCTGCGCGTCCGGTTCTTCCTATACGGTGCACATAATATTCTATATCCTCCGGAACATCGTAATTAAAAACCGCTTCCACATTATCAACATCAATTCCTCTTGCCGCAACATCGGTAGCAATAAGCACTGCTGCATTTCCGCTTTTAAAAAGGTTCATGACGGTATCCCTTTGATGCTGGGACAAATCGCCATGCAGCCCCTCTACCGCATACCCTCTTTTTTTCAGATTTTCAGTAAGTTCGTCAACCATCCGCTTAGTATTACAGAAAATCAAAGCCCGTGCGGGATCATAATAATCCATAAGCCGGCACAAAATCTCCTCTTTATTTTTATGCTGTACCAGGTAATATGCCTGTTTAATAAGCGGTATAGTAATCTCCTTCGGAGTCATTTTTAAAAAGACCGCATCCTTCTGATACATCTTCGTAATATCAAGAATAGGCGCCGGCATCGTCGCCGAAAACAATCCGGTCTGACGCTCCGTGGGTACTTCCTTAAGGATTGTCTCTATATCCTCGCGAAAGCCCATATTAAGCATTTCGTCCGCCTCATCCAACACTACTGTATGAATATCGCCCATCCTCATTGTATGTCGGCGCATATGATCCATCACGCGCCCCGGAGTACCTACAACAATCTGTACGCCCTTAAGCCCCTTAATCTGCCTTGAGATGTCCTGTCCGCCGTAAATCGGCAGCACCTTTACCCCATGCATATATTTTGAAAATTTACGAAGTTCATCCGCTGCCTGTATCGCAAGTTCTCTTGTCGGGCACAAAATGATAGCCTGTAAGTTCTTATTATTCGGATTGATTTTATGCAAAATAGGAATTCCAAACGCCGCCGTCTTTCCCGTTCCGGTCTGCGCCTGTCCGATCACATCCCTCCCTGATAAAAAAACAGGAATTGCCTGCTCTTGAATCGGCGTCATATAATCATAGCCCATTTCCTCAACCGCACGTATAATACGCTCATCAATCCCCGAATCCCTATATCGAAGTTTCTGGTCACCCTCAGAATTTTCCACTCCCATATTACTTTCTTCAACGACTCCAATGTTCTTTTTCATATTCTTTTTTCTCCTAAATTACCTATTTATAAATTCCTATTCCTCTCTTTTGCAATTGTCCATAGATGATCTCAAAATTCTTTTCCAACACTCATCACCTTCGCAATTACCAAATAATGGCAAACACAACGCCCACAAAAAGCGCAAGCTTGACAGCTTGCGCTAAAAAATAACCTAGCAATCATTTCTACCGGCATATTCTACGCAGCCAACTGACTGCTCTGTCTTTTATCATACACTCCCCATGCTCGCCCAGATACAAAAGCCTCTCCTCTGTGGCTGCCATAAGTCCTGCAAATTCTACAGCCTGTGCGCTTATCTTATTAAAGTTTTTCTTAGAAAGACGATTTTTCTCAATAATAAGATAATAAAAATCCTTTTCCTTGTATAAATGACTCTTAACGGACAACTCCGAAGGTATTGCCGCACAATAACGCATCACATGGTTAAGCGATGAAAAGATAAATATACGACAGGTATCCTCTATACCACTCTTATGTTGTGGCTGCGTGTCCTTATCCGACAATGCCTTAAATGCATCCCTCATAGTATCCGGATCTATCCCCGTCAGCACTTCTTTAATATGTTCAAGCATGTTCTGAAATCCCGCGATTCCGGCATCAGAAAATGTGATCACAAGCCCCTCATCACGAATCGGCGTAATCTGCATGGCAATATTATCGCCCTTAAGTCTGTACCCGACCTCGTCATGAGCCCGCTCTACCACATCCCTTAAAAAGCCCTCGCCTTTTTCATTCCGTTCAAAGATATCCGCAATAGTAAGACCATATTCCTCCATGTCTTCTTCCGAAATTATACACTGAACGGTTGCTTCATTAATTTTCTTATATTTCATTTATCCCAACTACTTTCTATCCGTAAATCCAGAAATTGCCCACTGATTCCAAATACATTATACCACAACCCAAAAAGTTAGAAAAGAGTATTTATGCGTTTACTATCAATTTCCATCGCGCATGATATTCTTGCGACTTTTTTCTAAAAAATACACCAGTAAGCCGTATCTCCCTCGATAACAAGCTGCTCGCCCAGATCAAAGTAATCCCAGTCCTTGTCTTTAAAATAATTCTCTCTGATATCCTTTGGCATCTCAACTTTTTCCAAATCTTTTCCGGTAATTACTTTAATCACCGAGACCGGAACCGCATCTATCGTTCTCTCGTTGATCTGCCCCGAAACGTAAGAGACCTGCTCATAAGAAGACGGTGCGTAACTGTCTTTCATAACCGCCAACTTCTTTACTTCTATTCCGGTTTCGTTTTCGTACTTCACAATTTCTTGATACAACATATTTATGTATGCCTCATCCAGAGCATTACTCACAAAATGGTCGGTAACCACAAAGTCCGCGAAGAAAAGATGAAGCAGCATATACAATACCCCGACTACGCCAAGAAACTTATGCAGGGTTTTGGCGCTTATTGAATAAGCTGCCACCAGAAAAAGCCCTTGTACTAGAAAAAAGCAAAAAGACAATCTTGGCGGACAGAAAAACTCTATTGATGCAAAAGGTATTATATATAGCAGTATGTAGCTGCCAAAGCAGACAATGAGCAAAAACAGCGCAGGTAAAAGTTTATGTTCTTTTATCCGGCTATATATTATCACAACCCAGACAATAGCCGCAAATAATAGCGGAAGCCATAGATTAGGCATTATCCCGGCTGCGCTTTTATTTAATGATACAAAATTTGCTGCGGCCGCTGAGAGTTTTTCCGCAATATTTCCCATTCCGGAAACCTTACCGGACGCCGGAATAATATTTAATTTTTCAAAAATCCTTATGCTGAGTAAATCCAATACGCCCATAGACATGCAAACTGCAACCGCAGTTATTTCACGGACAACTGACTTAAGCGACAGCACCATCTTTTCATCCAGACAGATATAAAAGGCCGACATAATCCCCGCAAACACGACGGAGTTCTGATAAAAAGACACTGCCAGTACATACATTAAAATTGCAGGAAGATATTTACGTTTCATAAAATACATAACGCCAATGGCCGCTGACAAATACGCAAGTGCAAAATAAACGCTGTATTCGCTAAACATTAACGATTCTGCAAACAACACATTTACAAAAACAAGATTCAGTCCGCAGTAAAAACCGGCCTTAGCCCAGTTATTTTCGGGCAGCCAACGCTCAAATACAAACTGTATTATAACCATTGCAGCTGCGAGAATAATAAAAGTAATAAATATCGTAATGCTGATATTGGTTGTTGTTCTAAGTCCTAATTTAAGCAGTATATAATCAATAAGCGCGGCTGCATATCTTCCGCCCCTGATTCTTGTCATAACATCCGCATCATCTACCACCATATGATAAAGCGTATCATAGTTATAGCTTTTTCTAAGAAGTCCGCCCCAAAAAATGAACAGCATAAGAAGGTTAAGTATATATTGAAACAATCTTCTTTTAATCGTATCCTGATACTTTGCTTCTATTTTCATAAATGCAGCCCCTTCTAATTCCATATCATAAAATATAAGCTATAAATCACAAAAAAGCAAGCGGTATATAAAAAGCTCTCCGGATATTAAAACCGGAAAGCTCTTTTTAAAATGTATATTCCTGCTTAATTTAGTCCTGCAGAATCCTTACTACCTTAACCGGAGTTCTGTAGGTTGCATTTGAAATACGGATTCCCGTTTTGGGGTTGCTTGCATGGATAACCTGACCGCCGCCGATATAAATAGCCACATGGTTAATGCTCTTGCCGTTTCCGTAAAATACCAAATCTCCCGGCTTAGCTTCTGACAGACTGATCTTAGTTCCACAATTTGCCTGTGCCCTTGAAGAGTGCGGCAGGCTGACTCCGTATTTTTTAAATATACTGAGAACATAACCTGAGCAGTCTGCACCCTTGGTAAGACTGGTTCCGCCCCACACATATGGGTTCCCCAGAAATTCCTTGGCATACTGACACAAATCCACACGCACATCTGAAACGCCCTGTCCGTATAAAAGTTCGGTCATAGTAATTGCCGTATTTAACTTCGCATCTACGTCAACATATTCTGCAAATACATACACTTCTTCGTCATCCAGTAATACTTTAACCCAGTCTCCCAGAGGTTCCACTACTTCAAGTTCCTCACCTCTTGGAACCGTTGTAATAACTTCGGACTCCGTACTTGCCTCTGCTCTTACCTTTAATGCATCAGTTGTAACCGTTGCCATGGTTGCCGCAAGTTCTTCCGCCTTGTGTTTAGCCTGCACTCCGGTAAGAAGATAATCGCAGCTTACATAACCCTCTACTTTACCGGACTTAATATGCGCCCATGCACCGTCTGAATCTATTACTTCACATGCTGCATCTTTAGGAAGTTTTCCTACCAATTTACCATCTTCTGCAGCAACTGCCCTGATATTCAAGTTATTCTCTACGTTGGCTATACCTAAATTCGTGTAACCCCAGTTAGCGTTCTTTGCATCTTCATATGCCTTGGCATAATCTTCCGCTGTCTTATTCGCCTCTACAAGCGAAGCTGCCCCAACCGGCTCTCCCAATGCCTCGTTTATTCCGGAAATTGTATCGGATTTCTTCTCATTATCCGTATCATTACCGGAAACTGTGTTATCATCATCTTTTATGTCTTCGACAGCGTTCTGGTCTTTTGCCCCTATTTTACTGCCTTCCGTATCTACAGCGTTATCATCTGTATCTGCTATATTTATATTGCCTTCCACTAAATCAATTCCTACGCTTAACTCGCCAAGAACCGATTCAACGGTAATCTGTTTATCAGTTTCACTCTGTATTCCAGTCTGTTCAAAAACATCTGTCTGTTTTGCAAAAACCTGCATAGGCTGACATAACATCACAAATGTTAAGAAGCAGCACAATTCTTTGCGTCTCATTTTATAACCTCTCTGTATAATATATAAAGATCATATATGTAACAAATCAATTACATTTTCAATATAATTATTACGAAATTGTTACAATTGTTAAAAATGTATTGTTATTATATCAACTTTATATATATGTGTCAAGTCGTATTCAGCAATTTTTCCCACTATGCATCCATACTCGCCGTAGCAAACGCAATGTTCACCGCATGGGCCGCAATCCTTTCAAGTCCTGAAATAATATCAGAAAACAGTACTCCGGCTTCGGGTGTGCACTCCATGTTCGTAAGTCTGTCGAGATGCTTTTTCTGCAGTTCCTTCTCTTTTTCATTAATGGCTTCTTCCAGATTATTGATATCCTCTTCATGCTCGTCCGAACTTTTTACAAACATTTCCAGCGAAAAACGAAGAATAGTATTAACCATGTCTAACATACTGCCGAGCTCCATCTGCGCATCCCGGCTCAAAGTAACTCCTGTCTCTAATGTGCCCTTTGCAGCATCCGCTATATCATTGGCATGGTCTCCAATACGCTCAATATCGTTAACCACATGGAAAAGCGCACCTATGCTCTTTAAATCCTCGATTGGCAGAGTTGTCTGGTTAATTTTTACAAGATAATCAGAAATTGCATGACTTAAGAAATCTATATTCTCCTCCACTGCATGTACTTCTTCAATCTCTTCTTCATCCATTGTAACAAGCGCGTTCATTGCGCGGTTTAGATTTTCGCTTGCCAAAGAAGCCATACGCTCTAATTCCTTGATAACCTCTACTATTGCGGTAGCCGGATTGAATACCACTTTACCGCCTATGTACTTAAGCTGGTGGCTTTCGCGGTAACCGATCTTCTGGTCGTCACCGGGTACCAATACATATGTAAGTTTAACAATTCCTCCGATAAACGGTGACATTATTATGACCTGGAAAATTTTAATGGCTATATGCGCATAGGCAACAACACGTCCCGCATCATTATGCGCAACGCCTGCCAAAACAGCCACAACACTGTCCACACCAACCATAAATACAATAAACACTATGGCGGTTCCGATCACATTAAAAATCAAATGGATTGCCGCAGCCCTCTTCGCATCCTTTTTACCATTAAGCGATGCAAGAAGCGCTGAAGTACATGCACCGATATTGCACCCCAAAATAATGAACATACACATATCTAACCCTAAAAGCCCCTGATTGGCCATCAAGACCATAATACTGACCGTAACTGATGAGCTTTGAATAATTGCAGTAAGAACCGCCCCTAAAAGAACGGCAAATATAGGTTCTTTAAGAGATGCAAACATATTAAGCACTGCCTGTGAGTCCTTCATTCCGGACATCGCGCTGGACATGCTGCTAAGACCCATAAACAAAATGCCAAAACCAATAATAATCTCAGCAAACTTGGCATTTTTCTGCTTTTTACATACCATAGCCATAATAACGCCTATAAGTAAAATAACAGGTGCTATTCTTTCTAATTTAAATGAAACTAAAAGGGAAGTCACTGTTGTACCGATGTTGGCTCCGAATATAACACCGGCGGCCTGATACAGACTCATCAGACCAGAGTTTACGAAACTGACTACCATTACAGTACATGCCGACGACGACTGAATAATAGCAGTAAAGATTGCTCCCACCAGAATTCCGGTAAAGCGGTTTGTTGTTAATTGCTCTAATATCTGTCTTAGTTTGGCTCCGGCAACTTTTTCAATACTTTCGCTCATGACTCTCATTCCAAAAAGAAAGAGGCCAAGGCCACCTGCCATAGAAAGAATTATTTCCAAACTCATGTTTATTCTATATCCTTCCTTAGTACTTTGTTAAAAAAGCAATATACATTTCTATTTTAAGATATATTATGAGTTATGACAAGTGATATTTTTTATGAAACTCCCTGCCGTCGTTCATATCTATTTGCATCTGAGTTTTGAGTTCATCTACGCTGTCAAACTTCATCTCAGGTCTTTTAAAGGAAAGAAGTTCCACCGTAATCTCTTTTCCGTATATATCTTCATCAAAATCGTAAAAGTATGTCTCTACATTCATGACTTCATCACTATTTACGGTCGGCTTACAGCCTACATTGGAAATCGTTTTATATTTAACGCCGTCTAACCACGCATATGAATAGTAGACACCTGCCGGCGGCAGCAATTTCTCCGGCGACGGAGTAATGTTCGCGGTCGGCATCCCAAGCTGCCTGCCAAGCCGTCTTCCATGTGAGACCACTCCGTTTACCTGATACGGTTCTCCCATAAAAGCCGTTACACTCTCCATATCACCGAGGCTTACAGTCTTACGGACAAGCGTTGAACTGATTACTTTTCCATCTAAAGTAACTTTATCAATTATCTTTGTGCGATATCGGTTTGCCTCCGCCATATGTTTAAGAAGGTCTGCGTCTCCGCCCCCTTTATTGCCAAAAGATATATCTGTGCCTGCCACTATGACCGCCGCATTTAACTTTTCTACAAGATATTCTGTCACGAAACGTTCAGGCTCGGTTGATGCGGTTTCTTTATTCATTGGGAATTCAATAAGTACATCAATTCCCATTTTTTCAAAAGCTGCACGCTTTTCATCTTTGCTCATGAGTCCCTTCCTCATCGTTCCTGCAAAAAATTCTTCCGGTGAAGGCTCAAAAGTGAATATGACTGCAAGGAGGCCTTTGGATTTTTGTTCAAGGACAATGTCAAGGAGTTTGCGGTGGCCAAGGTGCATACCGTCGAATTTGCCGATTGCAACTGCGCTTCTGTCTTCTAATTTAAAGTCTGTTATTTGCTGTATAATACGCATAATTGGATAACCATGCCTTTCCTAATGCTGCGAAAATGTGTATAAAGCCACTAAATGTTACGAAATGCCACGAATGTGTAAATGGCACGAAATCTTGTGTAATGCCACGAAATCGTACAAAATAAATAAAAACGGGGCTCGAACCGCGGGAGCGAAGGTCGCCCCGTTTTTATTTATTTTGTGCGATTTCTGGGTATTTAATAAGTGTTTAGGGATTATGTGATGAACATTTTTACGGGGGATAACACCATCGTTTCTTTTTCAAATCGGTATATGCCGTAAAAAGTGCCCTGTGCATCGTAGATACGTAGTCTGGCACCAGCATTTATCTTAGTTATGTCAACCATTTTCAATTCCAGGCAGTTACCATTAATTAGCAGCTTATAATAATCTGGCTTTACACTCGCCTTAGCAAGTTCGGGGAACATGTTGTCTACTTTAATAATAGAATCCTCAATCATGTTGCTTCGGACAAGCTCTTCTACTTTGTCAAGCTTCAGTGCATCTTCGATTACAAAGTTTCCTACTCTGCTTCTCACAAGAGATTTCATTGCACCGCCGCAGCCGGCTTTTTTACCGATGTCATCACATAATGTGCGGATGTAGGTTCCTTTAGAACAGGATACGCGCATTTTTACGATTGGCAGTTTGATTTCTAAAATCTCTATTTCGTCTATATGGACGATTCTTGGCTGGCGTTCTACTACTTTACCCTGCCTTGCAAGCTCGTAGAGCTTCTTTCCGTTTACCTTGAGTGCGGAATACATGGGTGGTATCTGCTCGTATTCTCCTATAAAAGAGTATATGATCTCCTCAAGCTGTTTTTCATCTATCATTACCTCAGTGCGGGAAAGCACTGTTCCCGACATATCCTGAGTATCTGTCTCCACACCAAGATAAAGCTCTGCCACATACTCTTTACCCTCATCGGTAAGCATGTCACAAAGCTTCGTTCCCACACCCAGACACACCGGAAGAACGCCTGTCGCATCCGGATCAAGAGTTCCTGTGTGTCCTATCTTCTTTTCTCCTAAAATACCGCGCAGTTTCGCCACAACATCATGTGAAGTAAAACCCGCTTCCTTATATATATTAATTATTCCATGATACATTTTATACCCATGCTTCTTTCTCAACCTGCGATGTTTGCGCGTAAGCGCAAACTCGCGGGTGAAAAATTTATTTTTCACCCTTTTTTAAGCTGCTCCTCTATATGTACGGACAGATTATTGATATTGTCATGAAAAGTTCCGTTCATAGTACATCCAGCCGCCCGCACATGGCCTCCGCCTCCGAATTTTACGGCTATAGCGGCTACATCTACCTTGCCGCCGGAGCGCATACTCACCTTATATTCCATAGAATCCGTTTCATACATAAAAATAGCGCACTCAACGCCCTTGACTATCATGAGCTGATTCACAATACCGTCAAGGTCTTTGGGGCCTACCTGGTAAAAATCCATCGTCTTCTTACTTACTACACTGACAATACATTTTCCGTCCATAAAACGGATGCTCTCTAAAATCGCTCTTCCCATAATCTGACTCTGCAAATAAGTTTTTTCATAAAAAGTCTCACTGATCAGCTTAGGAAAATCAAATCCAAATTTAATTAATTCCGATGCTATCTCCAACGTTCTTGGTGAGGTATTGGAATATTGGAACACACCCGTATCATGAATTATTCCGATGTAGAGCGCCTTGGCAATATCCTCATCTATCCGGGATTTATCCATCAGCTCATAAAGCAGCTCGCTTGTAGAGCTTCGTTCCGGCTCTATAATATTGACGCTGCCACAGCCTGTGTTGCTGATGTGGTGGTCTATATTAATCCTCGTATGAGCCTTATTAAAAATAGGTTCCGCATCTCCTAAGCGTTCTGCATTGCAGTCTAATGCCACGAAAGCATCATATTCCATATCAGTTCCAAAATCCGAACAAATTTTATCAATATCACGAATACAGTTAAATATATCAGCGGGCTTTTCCAGATAAATATCTATCTGTGTCCCCGGCAATACCTTTTTAAGATAAAGATACAATCCCATAACGGAGCCGATGCAGTCTCCGTCGGGCCGTACATGACCGCTGATCCCAATAGTTTTTGCATCCTTTACTTCGTCTAATATATTCATCTAAAAATATGCTCCCTTCAAGAGTTTGCATTTACAATTGTTTATTAATTTGAACTATTATTATTTACATCATCAATCAGCTTCGACATACTGACTCCGTATGCGATCGACTGATCAATTATAAAAGTCACCTGCGGAGTATTTCGCAGATTAATTTTTCTGGCAAGCTGGTTTCTTATAAATCCCTCCGCGCTTTTTAAGCCCGCTAACGTCTCAGCCTGCGCGCTTTCATCACCAAGTACGCTTATCCATGCCTTGCAGGTCTTTAAATCCGGAGCCACCTCTACTGCAACCACCGAAGTCAGTTCCCCGATTCGCGGATCCTTAAGCTCTCCGCGGATAATTTCGGCAAGCGCACGCTGCACCTCAACATTTATGCGGGTGTTTTTGAGACTGTTTTTACGCATATCAATAGTCCCCCATTCTTACTCATTCTGCGACGTTTGGGCGTAAGCGCAAACTCGCGGGTGAAATTTGTAATTTCACCCTATCCTTTTACGTTCTTGGTACTTCCACCATAATATATGCTTCTATTATATCAAGCTCTTTCATCTGATCGAAGCCTTCAAAGACAAGACCACACTCAAAGCCCGCTTTAACTTCTTTTACATCATCCTTAAATCTCTTAAGTGAGGCAAGATTTCCTTCATAAATCTGCTCTCCTTCTCTGGATATACGTATCTTACAGCCTCTCTGGAATTCACCGTCTAAGACATAAGAACCTGCGATATTACCGATTGCCGAAGCCTTGAAGATCTGGCGTACCTCTGCGTGACCGATAATCTTTTCTTCATATATCGGATCGAGCATACCCTTCATTGCAGCTTCAATATCCTCTATTGCCTGATAAATTACTTTATAAAGTCTGACATCCACGCCCTCGCGCTCAGCTATCGACTTAGCGGTTGCATCAGGTCTTACATTGAAACCGATAATGATTGCCGAAGATGCCGATGCAAGCGTAACGTCAGATTCTGTGATTGCACCTACGCCGCCGTGTATACACTTAACCACAATCTCATCATTGGAAAGCTTCATTAAGCTCTGTTTTACAGCTTCCACGCTGCCTTGTACATCAGCCTTAACAATAAGGTTAAGTTCTTTTAAGTTTCCTTCCTGTATCTGGTTAAACAGATCATCAAGAGACATTCTTGACTTAGTATCTGCAATCATTTCTTCTTTATGCTGCGACATATAAGTATCGGCATAAGACTTTGCAGATTTATCATTTTCATGTACTATAAATACCTCTCCTGCGCTTGGTACGTCGGAAAGTCCAAGTATCTCTACAGGCATGGAAGGAAGCGCTTCTTTTACCCTTCTGCCCTTATCGTCAATCATTGCACGAACCTTACCATGGCTGGCGCCTGCGGAAATAAAATCGCCTACGCGAAGGGTACCTTTTTGTACAAGCACGGTAGCCACTGGACCGCGTCCTTTGTCAAGTTCGGCCTCAATAACAAGACCTCTCGCACGTCTGTTAGGATTAGCTTTAAGCTCCAAAATCTCCGCTGTAAGAAGGATAGTCTCAAGCAGCGTAGATATACCTTCACCTGACTTAGCCGAAACAGGTACAAACTCTGTAGAGCCGCCCCAGTCCGAGGGAATAAGTTCATACTCAGTCATTTCCTGCTTCACCCTGTCGATATTTGCATTAGGCTTATCTATTTTATTGACCGCAACAATAATTTCAATGCCTGCGGCCTTAGCATGGTTAATAGCTTCTATAGTCTGCGGCATAACACCGTCATCCGCAGCTACAACCAAAACCGCTATATCCGTAGAATTAGCGCCGCGCATACGCATTGCGGTAAACGCTTCATGTCCCGGTGTATCAAGGAATGTAATCTTCTGGTTATTAGCTTTAACAGTATACGCACCGATTGCCTGCGTAATTCCGCCGGCTTCTTTATCCGTTACATTTGTCTTACGGATTGCATCAAGAAGTGACGTCTTACCATGATCAACATGCCCCATAACACAGATTACAGGCGGTCTTGGAACCATCTTGCTCTCGTCCTCTTCTTCCTCTTTTAAAAGTTCCTCTATTACATCTACTTTTACTTCTTTTTCACAAATGATCTCATATTCGATTGCGATATTCTCTGCATCTTCAAAGCTGATTTCCGAGTTAACGGTCACAATCTGTCCCTGCATAAAGAGTTTTTTTACGATCACTGAGGGCTGAATCTTCATCTTATCCGCAAGTTCCCTGATCGTTAAGGATTCGGGAAGTGTGATCACCTTAATCTGTTCCTCAACAACTGCTTCCACCTTCTTCTCAGGTTTAATAAAGCGGCCTGCTTTGTTGCGGTTTTTGATATTAACGTCATCCTCTTCGTAAATTAAATCCTTACGCGAACGTTTATCCTTCTCCTGAGAGATGCGACGTTTTTCTTCATCCCTATGTTTTTCATTGTCCTTGATGGGACTCTCGGGCATAAAGTCCTTGTTATTTCCACCCTTTTTAAATCTATTGTCCGTCCCGCCATTTCTTCTCTGAGAGCGGTCATTATTGTTAAAATTCCTGCCGCCGTCTGCCATAGACTGTGTGCTGCGATTATTGCTTTGACCGCCATTATTAGCTTGTGGATTTTGTCTTTCAACTCTGCGATTTTCATTATTATTATTTCCTCTGTTTGGCTTTTCCGAGGCAGCCTTCTTATTAAGGGTATTTTCTTTTTCTCTGTTTTCCCTCTCCAGTTTCTCCTGCTGTCTGCGCTCTAACTGGCGCTCCTGCTGCTGTTTCTGCCTTACGTCATAAGGTTCTGCCGTTACCTGAGACGGTTTATGAGTAGGCCTTATAATTGTATGATGTTCCGGCTGCTGCGGTTTCTGATTATTACCTGTTCCCGCCGGTCTTCTATCCGGACCTCCCTGACCAGGTTTTCCCTTAGTCATCTTGGAATTTTGCGGATTGCTTACGAAGATGATCTTTTTCTTTTTCTTCGGTTCTTCAGCAGGCTTAGGCTGCTTGTTCTCAGCCGGTTTATCGCTTTCTGCCTTCGGCTGCTTATTTTCGGCGCCGGATTGTCTGTTGTCTGCTGCAGGCTGCACTTTTTCCGTTTGACTGCTCTGCGCTTTATCCTGTGCCACATCCTGCTTATTATCCGTTTGTGCCGCTTTATTTTCCACGCCCACATTTTTTTCACTTTTTGCTGCATTTTTTGCATTTTCTGCATCACTGTTTCCAAACTGCTTACGAACCAATGCAACTGCATCTTCATCTATTGAGCTTTGAGCCGCCTTTACCTCAAATCCTTTATCTTGTAAAAAAGCAACAATTTCTTTGCTCTGCTTATCTAACTCTCTTGCGATATCATATACTTTCATTTTCGCCATGCTCACTACCTCCGTCTAATATCAAATCTTCCAAATGTCCTCGTATCGAATTTGCAAACCCCTCATTTGTAATTGCCAGGGAAGTTCTGTCCTGTTTTCCCATTGAATGTCCAAGAACTTCTTTTACTCCAAACTGATAAATGGGCACTTTATAATATGCACACATATTTCTAAACTTTTTTTTCGTGTTACCTGAAGCATCATCTGATACTATTACCATATATGCCTTCCCTGACTTTACTGCGTTCTCTGTTGCAAATCCTCCGCTAACGACATTTCTGGAACGAGCTGCAAGACCAAGCATGGATAACACCTTTTTATTAATAATCTCATTATCCCTGCACATTTTCTTCAAACTCCCTTTCCAGTTTATCATATATTTCATCCGGAATATTCATTTTGAAGGAACGTGCCAAGCCCTTGTTCTTCCTCGCCTTAAAAAGACACTCTTTCGTCATGCAAAGATACGCCCCTCTGCCGTTTTTCCTGCCGGTCATATCTAACATGACCTCGCCTTCTGAGGTCTTAAGCACCCTCATCATCTCTTTTTTATTTTTCATTTCTCCGCAGCCCACGCATTGTCTCATGGGAATTTTCTTCTTACCATTCAATACTTTATTCTACCTCAGTTTCTTCCTGACTGACTTCATCTTCCTCATTATATGCTTCTACATCATCATATGCTTCAGTATCATAATCTTCATCAGTGTATTCTTTTTCGTCATATGATTCACCGTCATATAATTCTTCATCATAATCATCATACTCATAGTCTTCATATCGGAAGCCCAGAGCGTCTTTGGCCTGTGTCTCACTCTTAATGTCGATTTTATAGCCGGTCAGTCTTGCCGCAAGCCTTGCATTCTGTCCTTCCTTACCAATAGCTAAGGAAAGCTGGTAATCCGGCACAACCACTTTTGCAGTCTTTTCGTCCGGATCTGCAAAAACGGCAACAATCTTAGCCGGTGACAATGCATTCTGTATTAAATTACCGGGATTTTCGTCCCAGTTTACAATATCGATTTTTTCGCCTCGAAGCTCTTCTACAATAAGATTAACCCTTGCCCCGTTCATTCCGACGCATGCACCGACAGGATCTACATTGGGATTATTGGAACGTACTGCCATCTTCGTCCTGCTTCCGGCCTCTCTGGCAATACTCATAATTTCTACAGTACCGTCCTTGATTTCCGTAACTTCCGTCTCAAATAATCTCTTTACAAGTTCGGGATGCGTACGGCTTACAAGAATCCTTGGTCCTTTCGGAGTATTTTTAACTTCAAGGATATACACCTTGATCCTTTCGGTAGGTCTGAAGCTTTCTGTGCGAACCTGTTCATTTTCATTCAAAATAGCGTCCGTTTTTCCAAGGTTGATTGATATGTTCTTACCTATATAACGCTGCACTATACCGGTAACTACATCTTTTTCTTTTTCATAATACTGATTATATATAACGCTTCTTTCTTCCTCACGGATTTTCTGCAAAATTACATTCTTAGCGTTCTGCGTGGCAATACGTCCAAACTCTTTGGATTTGATCTCCACATGAAGAATATCGCCAAGGCTTGCTTTCTTGGAAATCTCCTTAGCGTCGCTAAGTGAAATCTGAAGGCAGTCATCCTCAACCTCTTCTACAACCTCCTTCTCCGCATAGCAAAGGAAATCGCAGGTGTCTCTGTCAATCTCCACCTTTATGTTATCCGCCTTGCCAAAATGGTTCTTACAGGCTGTAAGCAAAGAATTCTCAATCGCATCAAAAAGAGTTTCCTTACTGATGTCTTTCTCCTTTTCCAGCATATCCAATGCTTCCATTAATTCCTTATTCATTTTTCCGGTATCCTCCTTGTGTTGTTCTAAAAATCAAGCGCCAGTCTTATGATCGCTATCTCTGCTCTGGCAAATATTTTTTCTTCTTCATTAATTGTTATCGTAATCGTGTCATTATCATAAGTCTTCAAAATGCCCTGAAACTCCTTGCATTTATCTATCGGCTTATAGGTTTTGATCTCAACTTCTTCACCCAGACTTTTCTCAAGATGTTTATCCTTCTTAAGCGCCCTGCCAAGACCGGGGCTGCTTACCTCTAATATATAAGCATCCTGTATAAAATCTTCCCTGTCTAGCTCGTCGGAAAGAGCGCGGCTTACGTTCTCGCAGTCATTTATATTGACACCCTCGGGTTTATCAATATATACACGCAAATACCAATCACTTCCCTCTTTAAGGTACTCTATATCATAAATTTCTACGCCGAACCGCTCTACTATCGGCGCGAGTAAAGTCTCTGTCTTGGTCTCATATGTCTCCCTTGTGGACATTTATGCTGTTCCTCCTTTTTATTCCTGCGAGGGTAAATTGCCCCGTTGCTTACATCGGGGTTATTGACTTATATAGATAATTAATACAGTAAAAGAGTGGACTCGCAAGTCCACTCTGATTCTAACAGTAATATACTATATATCTTAGTTATTGTATCACTAATGGCTGGAAAATGCAAGGGGGAAATTTCCTGTTTTATCCATTATATTTTTCTCTGATCATATTTTTCCCTTATGTGATAAATCATTTAACTACTACAGTCAATCTAACCACCTTCGCTTTTGCATACGATTCCTTCCTGCTGGTAGCTTTCTCCCACATCTGCCCCTTATAATACACATTAAAAGTCAATTTATAGCTTCCCTTCTTTATATTTTCGCTACCGTCAAAGGTCACTCCCTTAAGCTGCCCATTCTCATCAAATATAGGTTCAATGCCTTTAGGAACTTTCTTATTGGAACTTTCATTGTATTCAACTTTCTCAATCATTCCATTATTACTTTGCAAAGTAACTGTCTGGGTATTATTTCCTCTATTTACATATGTATAAAATACCGGTTTGGCAGTTGCTTTTAATTTTACTGAGGATTGCTTGGGCTTAATTATTATATCTTTTGTTGTAATAGTCCTTACATTTTGATTATCTTTTAACTCAAATTTAAGCCGAAAGGCATATTTCATACCTTTGGTAAAGGTCACATCCTCTTTTGCCGAAACGGTTACGGTTGAATCAGCGTTTAGTACCGGCTTATTAAAAAAGTCTCTTGCATCCAGAATTGATGGCGTAACCTTGGCCGCACTCTCGAAATCAACAAAGATAATCTCATCGGTAAAATTGTTTTTCTTAATTGTATATGTAATCGCTGAACTATTGCGGTTTAGTACATCGATGCTGCCTTTTGATTTCAGGGTTACTGTGGGAGCTTTATCTATTATAGAAACCATTACTATTACAGTTTTACCCTTTATATTGTCTTGTGCTTTATCCTGCGTAGCTTCTCCCGCTTCTTTATTAGTACCGTCCAATCCCAAAGTCTCATCATAAACCGGCGTACATTCAAATTTATAAGTATTACCTGCCGGCTCGCCAACTATCTTAGCCTCGAGCTGTTTCGTATCGGTATTATAAACAAGACTCACGTTTTGATCCACATTGACTGAATTAGTCACTCCAGCATACTCGCACTCTACATCCGCAAGCCCCAAATTGCTCTGCGCAGATGATCTTACTGCTATATATGTCTTTTCCCCACTCGTCTGGCGATTAAGTGTCACCTTGGCTGTACTCAGTTTAAACTCCGGTAAAACATCCGCTTTCTCAATAGTAAACTTAACACTGCAGCTTACATCCCTAAACGTATCTTCCCCTGTACCCGCTGAAATAAGAAGCGGCAGTGTGTATGTTCCGGCTTTTATTTCTTTGAAACTAACAGTAATATGCTGCCCATCGCTGCAAGACAACGCATTACCATCCTGAAGAAGTTCTGCGACATTTCTATAATTTTTCCCGCCTTTTTCATTTAAAGATACTGCTTTTATATCCGAAAGACAAAGTTTCTCTTTAGCGTTAATCTTTTTATCCAGTGTAAATTCAAAACTCTTATCCTTACTCAGTTTATTATAATTAAGTCTGATTGCTGAAGCAGACGGCGTAAGCACCGGTGCCTTATTTGTGGTCTTAATATTCAAATTAAGCTCCTGCGGCTCATAACCTTCCACCTGCACATACAGTTTACCTGAAAGAACAGGCTTATTAGAAGCTGTTTTAACAAATTCGTCATATGGTCTCTTTAAATAAAGCATGCCATCCTTTATGTCAAAATTATCAATAAAACCTGCATCCTTTCCGTTTTCAAGTCCAATAATTTCTACCTTACCGCTTTTAGAAGATGCATCAATCGGATATCCGGCCAAAGGATATGCCGTATTAATTGTCACCGCCTTTAGAGATACCTTCGGACTTACATCCGTAATTTTTATCTTAATATCAATTATATCGGCATAAGCTTCATTATCGGAAGTCTTGGATATAACCCTTACTTTAGTCTGATAGGTCTTATTTGCAATTTCCTTATTTATAAGGCTAAGGCTCCAGTTATTTTTTCCGGCCAAACGCTTAAGCAAAAAGTCACCGGAATCATCCACAAACTTGGCGTCAACAATCTCCTTATCCATTATCGGAAGAATCGAAAAATGTACACCTTCTGCGGATTTTTTGTTCAGAGAAAATGACATCTGTGTCATATATGGTTTGCGTTCGTCCTCAGACATATATTCATGTAAATACTGTACTATGACATCCTCTGATACCACAAAACTGTCTGCCATTCCCTCTTTTATTGCAACAGCCTTAACCGTTGTAGTTCCCAAAGTATCTATAATAAAAGGCTCTTCATATTTTATTCCGTTTTCCATAGACGGGATTGATGCATCGATTGTATAGTAAACAACCGCCCCTTCCTCAGCCTGAATCGTCACGCGCTGAATCCCAAGGCTCACTACCTCCGTCTGTACATCTATGACAGGTTCTTTAAACCGTTCCACAACAATTTCATCCTCGTCATAGGCATCTCTATATAACTCGTTTGGAGCATGCCCTAAAACTTTCAATGTATAACTTCCTGCCTCATCAAAAAGTATGCCATCATCAGGTATTACGTCACTGTCCGTTGTCGGCTCCGTTCCATCCGTCGTATAATAGAATTCTACATTTTCCGGCTTCGATGCTATGTAGTCAACCATTATTCCGCCAGACACCGGCCTACGGCGCTGTTCCATAACTAGCGTAGTAAAGTTTCTAACCTCACATGTTACTACATCGCTTACCATCATCCCTTCTTTTGTTGCAATCGCGCTAAGTATTGTAGTGCCGGGCTTATCTATTGTAAAACTGCCCTCATATTCTATTCCGTTTACTATAGATGGAATAGTTCCATCCGTTGTATAATAAACCGTCTCTCCCTCATTAGCCTGAATTGTTATATTATATGCAAAAACACCCTCCTCATCAGCTTTCTGCGCATTTATTACAGGCTCGTTCACCTGCCCTATAACTATATTTTCCTTATTATAACAATCCCTATAAACTCCGTTTGGATCATGCGCCCATATCCTAATCACATAGCTTCCTTTTGTATCAAAAAACAGTCCATCCGCCGGCATCACATCACTACTTAGCGCCGGATCCGTTCCATCCATTGTATAATATAGTACCGCGTCCGCCGGATCCGTAATACTGTAGCTTATTCTAACGCCGTTCCAGAGCAGATCGCGGGTATGTTCAACGCCAACCGCCTGCTGTCCGCTTATATTAATTTTTACATCAGTATATTTAGCCGGATTTAAAACCGATGTAGCCCTAACAGTCACCGTTCCGTTTGAAAGCGCGCTTACAAGCCCATCCGTAGTCACTTCAGCATGCACCCTGTCCGCTTCATATGGCAATGTGAAAATCACACTCTGACTTACTCCCTTAGGCAATACCGATGCGGAAAGCTGTAATTCTCCCAGTTCCTGCGTAATATCAGCCACACCGGATATCTCCACCTCTACATCATCATTGGTTAACTCCTTATACATTCCTGCAAAACGGATATTGCTTCCGGCTCCCGAAGGTTCAAAACTATCGTTAAAAGGTATAACAACTGCTGCACCGGGCTCAAGACCTGATACGTTACCTGCGTTCGTACTGTTAGACTTAATTGTTTCCGCCCATTTCTCTCCTCCGAATCCGTATTCCCCTTCCGCATTTTTTAAAAATAAGGCCGCGCGGAAGTTAAACAGCAGCTCTTCCCCGCTTACTCCAAGTTTATACGCAATAATCCCGAAAAGGTCATTGGACTCGGTCAAGTCCGCCATAGTATCCTTATAAATATTCTCACCATTCTCATACTGAATACGAATATACTGACTAAAAAGATAACTGAGCGCATAATTACTAAGCGAATTATTTTTGTCCCAATTAAGTAAAGACACCTTTCCCCCGGCAATATTTGAATTATTGTTATAATTATTAATTCTGCTCGTTGCTTCACCATAGCATAAATGTGCAGCCGCCTCAGAATATGCTTCATTTAAATATGTCGGTATACTAAGCTTGGTAAACTTGCTTTCATTTTCCCTGCATATCGAATAATTAATCATGTGTTGTAATTCATGCACCATAGTCCGCTTGCTATACACGGAATCAAGTGTATTATTTGACGTTTTTCTGCTCATCCCCTGCCATGAATCAATGTGCAGACAGTCTATATTATTATTTGTTCTATTACTATAATTTATATTTAAATCTGCGGCAAAAAAATATCCCGCCGTATAAGAAGAGCCGCTCATTCCGTTCCCGTTAATGTCATAACACAACAACGCTGTTTTACCGTCATTGTCTCCATACAATTCGTCTACCCTATCCTTGCTCCCAAAGTTCTCCGTCATCTTAGGAAATTGCGCATCAAACTCTTTAGCAAGCTCATCCATATAATCTTGCATCTTCGAAGCATCATTGACATAAATCGGATCATCCATCGGCACCCATACCGTACAATATTCACTAATCGCAACGCAAACACAATCAACAGGATTATATTGACTGTCTGATGTTGTATTCAGGTAAAAGGTTCTCTCATCGTCAATAGAATAAGTAACTTCTGCCGCTTCCTCACTAGCTTGATAATCCACCCCTGCCTCGTCAAGAACGAGTTCCGGCAAAAAAGATGCCGGGTCAATAATTCCCCTTCCGTTATCATCAAAAGCATAGACATTCGGATTATCAGACGAAAACACAGAACCTTCCGATGCTCTCATATTATATGCAGCCACATCTTCCGTCGGAAGTTCTCCTACAGATTCAGAAGCTCCGCCCGCAATTGTACTTACGTTTGCAACTAACAGGTAGTCACCGTCATATGGAGCCTCCGTATCTATTAAAAAATTCTGAGTTGTTGAATACGAGGGAGCTTCGGCATCAACTTCAGTTTCAGCAATAACGCCTTCGTCTTCGATGTCTGCACCGGTTTCTGTATCATTGCCTTCTGTTTCGTTACCTTCGGTAGTATCACTTTTTTCTATGCCATCTTCTGCTGCATCGCTTTCTGACGCATCGGCTTCTGTTTCATCGTTTTTTGATACATCGTCTTCCTGCTCATCGCTTTTTGATGTATCGTCTTCCTGCTCATCGCCTTTTAATGCATCATTTTCTGTTTCATTGCTTTCTGACGCACCATCTTCCGCTTCACCACTCTTTGCTGTCTCTTCATCCGCAGCATCGTTCTCTACTACATCATTTTTCGCATCATAACTATCTAGTGCATCCTCAGATACCCCATCTTTTATATCCGGCATAGCCAGTGCATTTATATCAACGCTGGAAACAAGTAAAACAAATATCAATAATGCTGATACGATTCTTTTACTCATATTGGACTTCTCCTCTTTTTTAATTACAGTATAATTACAAAAACAAATGTCTGCTTCGCAGCCGCTTGCTTTTCCTCTGCGGTTATTATATCATACTAAGCAAAACTAATGTCAAAATACTTTTAAAAAACTTTAAAAAAATGCAAAAAACACTTGCATTTTTATCCAATCTATAATAGAATAATCAAGTGTTAGTTATATGGCTCGTTGGTCAAGCGGTTAAGACGCCGCCCTCTCACGGCGGAAACAGGGGTTCGATTCCCCTACGAGCTGTTATTCTTAAATGAATAGCCCAACCCGAAAGTGCTGAAAAATTAAGGTTTTTTGGCATTTTTTATTTTCTGATCATATAAAATCAAAGCCTCTGAATCATCCCTGATCCAGAGGCTTTTTAATATCTTAAATTATACCTTATTATGTATTATTTATCCGGCAATTTGAACTTAGCAATAAGTGCATCCAATGAAGCTGCCGATGCGGACAACTCCTGGCTGGTTGCGGATGACTCCTGTGCAACTGCCGCATTAGTCTGGATAACGTCTGAAATCTGATTGATTCCTTCCTCAGCTTCCTTCATTGTTTCTGCCTGGCTCTTAGAAACAATACTCAAATCTTTGGAAGAAGCAGCAATCTTTCTGATTCCTTCTACTACGGTCTCAATAGATGCTACTGCACGATCTGCAACTTTATTACCGTTGTCAATCTCAAGCATAGCTCCTTCAATCAACATTCTGGTATCTACTGCAGATTTACTACTCTGCTCTGCGAGCTGTCTTATCTGGTCTGCAACAACTGAGAAACCACGTCCTGCCTCTCCTGCCCTTGCAGCCTCGATAGAAGCGTTAAGTGAAAGCAGGTTTGTCTGGGATGCAATGCTCTCAATTTCAGAAATAATATTTCCAATCTTCTTAGAAGCATCATTGATACGTGACATTGCTTCTACCATCTCTCTGATATCAGCACTGCTGTTATCAGCTACATCTGCATATTCCTGTGACTGATGATAAGAACTTTCCGCATTCTCAGCAGCCTGTACTGATGCTTCGGAAATTGTTGTAATTGTTGCCTGAAGCTCTTCTACCGCACTTGCCTGTTCTGTAGCGCCTTCTGCAAGACTTAAAGAAGTATCGGCAAGATTACCTGCACCTGCGGTAACCTGTATGGAAGATTCTTCAATGAAACGCATCGTATCTATCATACCATATTTCAACTGTTTGGATGATTCATACAACTGCTGGAAGTCACCCATGTATCTTGAGCTGTCTCTTGAACTTATCGTATAATTTGAATTTGCCATCTCGCCTAAGGTATATTCCATATCGCTTATGATAAATTCAAGCTCTCCGGCCATATCTTTTGCCGCAGCTACCATATCGGAAACCTCGTCTTCCGTCTCTACTTCAGGGAAACCTGTAGACAAATCACCCTGGGCAAAACCTTCTAACCTCTCTCCAAGAGCCTGCAACGGCTTGGATACACTATCTGCAATAGCCCTACCAAGACTGATGGACTTGGTTAATGCGAAAACGATTGCTAAAGCACTCAGAATAACCAGCGCTATACAAACGATAAACATAGTACTTGATATGCTGTTTCCACGTTCAACCTTAATATCCATGATCTGTGTCAACAGATCTTCAATCTCCTGATACGCCGGCCTCAGATCGGTTGAAGCCATGTTCTGTGCCTGTTTTGAAAGCTCCGCATCGGGAGTTGCACCTAACTCTATAATTTCATTATCAAGTTTCCAATAGTCATCTAATTTACCGGAAATGCTTTTATATATTTCCTTATTAGCATCCGATACCATATACTGCTCTAAATCAGCAAAACTCTGCTCAAACTGTTCCTTACTCTCTTGATGTGAGGTTAACTGCGTTTGTATGAAAGTCTCATCATCAAATCCGATAACTGCCCGCAATGCCGAACGTGTCTCAGCAAAATAAGTCAATGTTTTGCCTACATCGCCCTGTGCAAAACCGTAATTAGTCAGCGCATTTGAATAAATCAGCGCTACCGCGATCAAAACACCCAACACCAATACTGCCACTGCTGCCGGAATACCTGCTGCAAAGATAAATGCACGCACCAGCCGGTCTTTAATACGATACTTTCCCAATTTGCTACCCATTTCCCTTTTTCCTCCTTATGTTTTACCATAATGTTATACCATAAAGTTATCCTGAGATAACCAATGTACAATAACAAATAATCTTAATGTCCTGTAATTTTCCGCCGCTTTTATCCGATTATGAATATTATATACTTACAAAATATATTAGTCAATATCATGTTTTATGTAAATTTATTTAGAAATTAAAAAAAGCTGGAAAAGGGACTCGAACCCTCGACCTACTGATTACGAATCAGTTGCGCTACCGACTGCGCTATTCCAGCTTATTTCTAAACACAAATTATTATAATGGGTAATTTAATTTTTGGCAAGATATAATTATTTTTTGTATAAAAAATTTACTCTTAATCCGACTGCGAATCCAACATACTATTCCTTATCCAGATGCACATCCAATTGATTGTACGGAATCGTTATTCCGGCCCCGTCAAGAGCATATTTTATGTTCTCCGTAAGCCGCCACTTAGTATCCCAGTAATACTCCGATGGCGCATAACAGCGAACCCCTAATACTACCGCACTGTCTCCTAACGAATCAACGAATACTTTTCTATCCTGCTCTTTAAGTACATTATCATCTTCCTCAAGCACCTTCATAAGAACGTCTCTGGCCGTCTTTATATCGGCATCATATGAAATTCCCACCGGTATATCAATACGTCTCCTCTCCATTGCGCTTGCATTGATCATACTGGAATTGGAGAGCTCGCCGTTTGGAATGATCACCAGCCTGTTATCCGCCGTAACTAACTTGGTATAAAAAATCTGCATCTCCGTTACGGTTCCCTCGTTTCCGTTTCCGGCAATAATATAATCTCCCACCTTAAACGGGCGAAGCAGCAGAATCAGAACGCCGCCGGCCAGATTAGAAAGGCTTCCCTGTATGGCAAGACCTATCGCCACACCGGCGGAACCAAGCAGCGCCACCACGCTTGCCGCATCCAGTCCAAACCCTGTCGCCAGGAAAAATATCAATATTATATATAATGCAATCCTGACAAAGGAGCCAAGAAACTGTATCACTCCCACGTCCGCGTTTCCACGCTCTAAGGACTTTTTAAGGATTTTACACACAAGCTTAATAAGCTGCGCTCCGATAAGGAATACCACTAAAGCTAACACTACCCTTATTCCAAACCGCATCGCCGTCTCCGGCAGCCTTTGCAAATATGCTTCAATCATTCCCACGTCTATCTCTTCACCTGTCATTGCCTTTATTTCCGATATAGCAGTATCAAACATAACGCCTCCGATTATATTCCCTCATTCTTACTCAACCTGCGAGTTTGGGCGTAAGCACAAACTTGCGGGTGAAAAATTTATTTTTCACCCTATAATCTTATGCGCTATATGAACGTTTTCTTACTCTTTATCTTCTCCTCTATATTTCTCCAATTGCGCAACGGCCGTCTTGAAACCCGGCTTTTCGCAAATTACCTCTCCTTCTTCTCCTGCGCTCTCTTCTTTTCCCTCTCGGTAATCTTCTTAAGTTTCTCCGCAGCTTCATTTGCAGCCTTTGCTTTTTCTTCAGCCTCTTTCATTGCCTTCTTTGCCACTTCCTTGGCTTCCTTGGCCTCTAATGCAGTAACCCGTGCCAGTTCTTTTGCGACTCTTTTCTCTTCTTCCTCTTTAGCCTTACGGATTGCCTCTGCCTTTGCCTTGTCAATCTCTGCTTTTTCCTGCGGAGTATAAGGTGTATAAGAGAAGATGCTTAGTGACAGCGGTGCGCTGACCATCTCAATTGCATATGGTTTTCCGTCCCACTCTTTATCAATACTGTGCTTCTCTTTAGTATTAACTATGCCGCTTCCGCCGTAAGAAACTGCATCCGTGTTAAGAATCTCCTTATATTTTCCTTCATACGGAACGCCTACGGTAAATTCCTGTTTCGTGCCTGCAAAGTTAGCTACAACTACCAGAGTATCTTCAATCTTTTCTGCCTTACGAAGATATGAAAGCATACATGCCTGCGGTGTAATGCAGTTGATCCACTCAAAGCCCTCCCACGAATCATCCTTTTCATACATTGCCGGAACGGTTGTATACATCTTATTCAAATCTGCAACCAGCTTGTTTAACTTCTTGTGTTCAGTATTATCAAGCAGTTCCCATTCTACTGCGCGCGCCTCGTTCCACTCGTCATATTCTCCAATATCCTGACCCATAAAAAGCAGTTTCTTACCGGGATGTGTCATCATATATGCATAGGTTAAACGTAAGTTTGCAAACTGGTCTCCCCGCTCTCCCGGCATCTTGCCAAGCAGAGTAGCCTTGCCATGAACAACTTCGTCATGTGAAAATACGAGCACAAAGTTCTCGCTGTATGCATAAATCATGCTGAACGTCAGATTGTTGTGACATCCCGAACGGAAATACGGATCATTTTTAATATAACTTAAATAATCATTCATAAATCCCATATTCCATTTAAGGTCAAAGCCCAAGCCGTCATCATCCAGATCTCCTGTTATCTTAGGCCATGCCGTTGACTCTTCCGCTATCATAAGCACACCCTCATCCCTCTTTTTAACAATGGAATTCAAGTGTTTCAAAAACTCTACCGCTTCAAGGTTCTCATTGCCGCCGTAAATATTGGCTACCCATTCGCCGCTGTTCTTGCCATAGTCTAAATAAAGCATTGAAGCAACAGCGTCCATACGGATTCCGTCTGCGTGATAATGCTCTATCCAGTAAAGCGCGTTGGCGATAAGATAATTCTTAACCTCCGGTCTGCCATAGTTATATATGAGCGTTCCCCAATGTGGGTGGCTGCCCTGTCTTGGGTCTGCATGCTCATAAAGGCATGTACCGTCAAAATTGGAAAGTCCATGCGTATCACGCGGGAAATGCGCCGGTACCCAGTCTAAGATAACCCCGATTTCAGCCTTATGCATTTCATTCATAAAATACATAAAATCTTCCGCCGTGCCGTAACGTGCCGTCGGTGCATAATATCCGATCACCTGATATCCCCATGAACCGTCCAGTGGATGTTCCATGACGGGCATCAGCTCAATATGTGTATAATTCATCTTTTTGACATAAGAAATGATCTTCGGTGCAAGCTCTCTGTAATTTAGGTATGGGCTCTCATCATCCGGCTTAGCAAAAGAACCAAGATACAGCTCGTAGATACTCATCGGTGCATTAACTGCCTGAACCTTCTTACGGTTCTTCATCCACTTCGTATCGCTCCATTCAAAGCCATCAATCTCCCTTACAACAGAAGCGGTATCCGGACGAAGCTGCTGGCCGAAAGCATAAGGATCAGCCTTCAGATAAATAAGCCCGCCCTTGGCCTTTATTTCGAACTTATAGCAGTCTCCCACTTTGGCTTCCGGAATAAAAATTTCAAAAATTCCCGAATCCCACAATCTTCTCATCTGGTGCGTTCTTCCGTCCCAGCCGTTAAAATCCCCGACCGCGCTGACACGCAGCGCATTAGGCGCCCATACAGCAAAATAAATTCCATCCACTCCATCTATCGTCATAGGGTGCGCGCCTAATTTTTCATATATGGTATAATGGATTCCAGAATTAAACTTCTCGGTATCACGTTTAGTAATCTGCGGTTTAAAGTTATACGGGTCTTTGACCTTTTTCAAAGCACCGTCTTCATATTCCACTATATATTCATAAGGCTTAATAGTCTTGCCTGTAAGCAGCGCCACAAAAAATCCTGCCTCGTCAACACATTCCATTCTATGACTCTTATCCTCTTCCTCCATCTGTACGCGCACTGCCTTAGCTCCGGGAAAAAATGCCTGAATAAGAACATTGCTTCCGACAACATGCGCCCCAAGTATGTGATGCGGGTCGTCTTCCTCAGAATAAATTATCCCCTCTATTTCCGCCCAGTTCATTAACTTATAAAGCTTTTTATTCATTCTCTCTCCTATCTGTCCTGTTTTCGGACTCATATAAATTGTTTATTCTTCCAACGAATGTATTAATATCCCGCTTCGCAGCTTAGGCTCAAACCATGTTGATTTGGGCGGCATCAATTTACCGGCATCAGATACCGCAAACAGCTCATGGATACTCGTCGGATGCATGGCAAACGCCACCTTACAGTCCGTATGAACCCTTCTCTCCAACTCATTAAGCCCTCGTATTCCGCCGACAAAGTCGATTCTTCCGTCGCTCTTTGGATCTAAAATGCCAAGCACCGGCTCCAATAAGTAATTTTGCAAAATTGCCACGTCTAAGTCCTTCACCGGATCGTTTTCAAGCATTTCATCCTTTACCGATAGTTTATACCACGTATCTTTTAAAAACATCCCGATTTCACCTTTTTTAGCAGGACGGTACGGAGTACCGCCTACCCTTTGCACATCAAAAATTTCCATAGTCTTTGCAAGAAATTCTTCCTCGGTATATCCGTTCAGGGATTTTAAAACCCTGTTATAATCCATTATATATAACTGGTCATCAGGGAAAATTACTGAAAGAAAATAATTAAATTCCTCATTACCGGTATAATCATTATTCTGTTCTCTCCTCTTCTGTGAAACCCTGACCGCGGATGCACATCTGTGATGTCCGTCCGCAATATAGACCGAATCCACCTTGGCAAAACCATCCCTGATAGCCGCTACAGCCTCTTCGTCATCAATGATCCACACCCTATGTATTATTCCGTCATCGGCAGTAAAATCATAAACCGGCGGTTTCTCCTTAGCCTTATCCACCTGCGCCTGAATATCCTCTCTTCCCCTGTATGCCAGAAAGATAGGACCGGTCTGCGCATTACATACATCCACATGGCGGATTCTGTCAGCCTCTTTATCCGCTCTGGTATTCTCGTGTTTCTTAATCACCTGATTCTCATAATCATCTACTGATGCACAGGCTCCGATTCCTGTCTGCGACCTTCCGCCCATCACCAACTCATATACATAGTAAGCAGGCTTATCCTCAGTAATGAACTCCCCATCTTCTATCATCTTATTCAAAAGCTCTTTTGCTTTCTCATACACTTCCGGCGCATACATATCATAATCTTCCGGAAACTGCGTCTCCGGCCTGTCAATGCGCAAAAAGGTGTAGGCGTCATCTTTCACTTTCTCCCTTGCTTCTTCACGGCTGTATACATCATATGGAAGCGCCGCAATTTTTTCTATCAGGTCTGTTCTGGGTCTGATTGCCTTAAAAGGAATTATATTAGCCATAAGCTGTCTCCTGTCGTATTATTACCAAAATTTGTTACTCATATTTTTTATTTTAACAAATATACTTGTCCAACACAAGCATACAGTGATAAAATAATCTCAACCAGTTCATCCGGAGCTTAATTTGTATGGCAAATCATGCGCGGATGAACTGGCCTAACCAATAACAAGCAAAGGAAGTGACCCAAATATGACTCCAGAAAACGCAGAACTCCTCCACAGAATCAACACTTACTCCGAAAAAGTTCTCGCCGATATCGACCCACAGAAAACCCCAATTTCCTCCCAGCTTGAGGCCCTAAAGCCCATCATGGAAGAAATTGCCAATGAAAAAGGAATGTCCGTCGAAGACGTCTTCATCCTGTATATGGACTTGGCAAGTGAGGTTGCTGTCAAGGCAGAAACACAGTTTCAGGAAGAGTTTAAAGATGTTATGGGATGATAACACATGTTATTATCCCATTATTCAACTCACTGCGGAATCTTCAGCACCTGTCCGATGCTCAATTCATTACTCCTAAGCCCATTCAGGTTTTTAATCGCATCCACCGTAGTTCCAAATCTATTGGCTAACAGCCATAACGTATCCCCCGAACGAACCGTATATTGAAAGTAGGAACTTCCCGCAGTACCTGGGATTTTTAACACCTGCCCAATATTTAACGTATTACTTGTCAATCCGTTCAGTCTCTTAATCTCATCCACAGTAGTTCCATACCTCTGAGCTATCAGCCACAACGTATCCCCTGAGCGTACTGTATATTCAGTGTAACCCGAACCCGTACCTGTAGACGGTACATTTTCCTGAATACCAAGGTAGACATCATAAAGAGCCTGCCATGTGGCGCTTCCTACAATACCGTCAGGATTTAGCTGCATCATCTGTTGAAAAGCAACTACAGCCTGCTTTGTTGCAGCGCCAAAGCTGCCATCCTGTGAGACACTTGGAATAGTTGGATAGAACTGCGAAATAACATCAAGAATATACTGTAGCGTAAGCACATCATTTCCGGACGAACCCTGGCGCAGCACCGTACTTGGGGGCACAGTTCCTATCCCAAGAGTATTTCCTTCGCTGTCAAGCTCCGCAAGTCTCGTTACCGCAGCATATACCTTAGAAAGTTTATACCACGTAGCTTTCCCGACAATACCATCCGCACTAAGGCTAAAAATACTCTGAAATTTTTTTACCGCAGCGTATGTGCTTTGGCCAAATACTCCCACCGCATCGGTAATAGCCGGAATTGCCGGATAATTTTTTCGTATTCTTTCTAAATATGTCTGAATGGTCTGTACATCCAACCCTCCGCTTCCTATCTTTAAGGCTGTTCCGGGATAAGAAGACAATACTCCGGTAACTGCCGAAGCCGTAGCAATTTCCACATCGTTAGGATAATAAGAACGCAAAATCTGAAGCGGCGTAAGTCCACGCTGTGCTAATGTAACAGTACCCCACTGTGACAATCCTGCGCAGGTAACACTGCTGCCGTTACAAAAAGAAGTAAAATACGGGGCATTCTGTCCTGCCCTTCTCACATACTCGTTAAATATTTCATCCACAATTTCACTGATCGATTCATAAATCGGTCTTCCGTATACAAAGGCCTGATCGTATGCGGTGCTGTTTGTAATATCATAATTATAGCCCTGACTCCTATACCATTCTGTAAAAATACGATTTAACGCGAATGTAATAATGGCATAAATATTAGCTCTAAGAGATGAATCCGGCCAGGTTGGATATATTTCACTACTCGCCACGTTTTTTACATAATCAGGAAAAGATACCTTAATATTGGATGCCGAAGACGCCGGTGTACCAAGATGTACGGTTATCTGGTTAGGAATAACTACCTGTCTCAGTATACGGGGCTCATCAATTGGCGCCTGCTGAAAATGCGGTTCACGCCTTGAAGCCGCCGGTTTTTCAATCTCAATCCTTGTAATATCGCCGCTTCGTCCAATTTCCTGATTCGGAGACAGTGTAAGCGGTAAAACAGCGGTCTGCCCTTCATATATGGGAATTCCCGCAATATAAAGGGGTTCAAACCCTTCCGCCTGCGCAAACACATCATAGCTTACATATGGATTTCCTATATAATTTGGATTTAGAGAAAGACTTGCATCAACTGTCTCTAAAGAGACCATAGGAGCCTCTCCGTTTTCATCAGTAACAAGCTGATAAACGCTTCGCCCCTTATCGTCAAGAATCTGAATATTTACGCCCTCTAGCGCAACGGCGTCATCGGCAACCCGTGCCTGTATCGTTAAATAACCAATAGCCATAAATAAAAAACTCTCCTTTTTTCCTATGCTATATTATATGAACATAGCCAAAAAAGGAGAGTACAATTGCGACAACATCTGTAGGACTATTTAATTACTCTTACGCGGAACACGCCTTCGATAGATTCAAGTTTCTTTATTATATCCTCAGACGCCGGAGTTTCAATATCAAGCATTGTATAAGCAACTTCGCCCATGGATTTATTAGTCATATCAGTAATGTTAATACCGTTATCACCAAAACATGCCGAAAACTTAGTGATCATATTGGCAACGTTCTTATGGAAAATAGCAACACGTCCTGCCTGGGTGCATACGCCCATGTCACACTTAGGATAGTTTACGCTGTTAATGATATTACCGTTTTCCAGATAATCCATCATCTGTTTAACCGCCATCTTAGCACAGTTGTCTTCTGATTCTTCCGTAGATGCGCCCAAATGGGGAATTACGATACAGCCCTCTTGTCCTGCGGTTGTAGGGTTCGGAAAATCAGATACGTATTTACGTATTTTTCCTGCTTTAATTCCGTCCAAAACAACCTTCTCGTCTACAAGCAGGTCTCTTGCAAAATTAAGTAAGATTACGCCGTCCTTCATTTTGTCTACGGCATCCTTATTGATCATCCCTTTGGTTGAATCCATAAGCGGCACATGAATAGTTATTATGTCACAGTTCTCATAAATTTCATCTACATTAAGAACATGCTTTACATCGCGGCTTAGATTCCATGCGGCGTCTACTGAAACATACGGATCATATCCATACACTTCCATTCCTAGATGCTTTGCAACATTGGCAACCTTAACCCCGATCGCACCAAGACCTATGATACCTAACTTCTTATCCTGAATTTCGGTTCCTGCAAAGTTCTTCTTAGCCTTCTCGGCATCCTTTGCTATATTTTCATCATCCTTATTGGCAGCCACCCACTCGATTCCGCCTACCACATCTCTTGAAGCAAGAAACATAGCGGCAATTACAAGCTCCTTTACGCCGTTTGCATTTGCACCGGGCGTGTTAAAAACAACGATTCCTTTCTCTGCACATTTATCCACCGGAATATTGTTGACACCTGCACCTGCTCTTGCAATCGCAAGCAGATTACCCGGCAGCTCCATATCATGCATTGCTGCACTTCTTACCAGAATACCATCTGCTTCTGTTACATTTTCTGTCTTTTCATAATTCGTACTGAACTTCTCAATCCCTACCGCAGAGATAGGATTTAAACAATGATACTTAAACATTTTTATCCTCTTTTCTTTTTCGCGGGTAAAAAATTTATTATTCGCCCTATTTATTGTTCTTCTCAAATTCTTTCATAAACTCAACTAACTTCTCTACTCCTTCAATCGGCATTGCATTGTAAATACTTGCACGCATACCGCCTACGCTGCGGTGTCCTTTCAGATTGACAAAGCCAGCCTCAGTCGCCTCTTTAATAAATTTCGCATCCATTTCATCATTTCCTGTAACAAACGGAACATTCATAAGAGAACGGTCTTCTTTTCTTACGGTTCCCTTAAATAAGCTGCTTTCATCCAGGAAATCATATAAAATTTTAGCCTTTTTCTCGTTTATCTCCTTCATTGCACTAAGACCGCCCATCTTAAGCAGCCATTTAAATACTTTTCCACAGATATAAATACCATAGCACGGCGGGGTATTATATAATGAATCATTGTCTGCATGAATCTTATATTTCATCATGGTAGGAGTTCCCTCAAGTACATCATCCGTAATAAGGTCTTCCCTGATGATCACAACCTGTACGCCTGCAGGCCCTACGTTTTTCTGAACGCCTGCGTATACCAGACCGTACTTAGTCACATCCATAGGCTCAGATAAGAAGCAGGATGAAACATCGGAAACCAGGATTTTACCTTTGGTATCCGGAAGCGTATGGAATTTGGTTCCATAAATCGTATTGTTTTCGCAGATATAAACATAGTCCATATCGTCAGTAATAGGTAAATCCGAGCAGTCCGGAATATATGAAAAGGTCTTATCGGCGGAAGATGCAAGTTCTACCGCTTCTCCGTATATTTTAGCTTCCGCAAACGCTTTTTTTGCCCACTGGCCTGTTAAAATATAGCCTGCCTTACGGTTTTTCATAAGGTTCATCGGAACTGAGGCAAAAACTAAGCTTGCACCGCCCTGTAAAAATAATACCTTATAGTTGTCGGGAATATTTAATAATGTTCTAAGGTCGGCCTCAGCCTCTTTGATAATGGTATCATACACCTTAGAACGATGGCTCATCTCCATAACGGACATACCGCTGCCCTTATAGTCTAACATCTCATCTGCTGCTTCTTTTAGTACTTCTTCGGGCAGAACCGCGGGACCTGCCGAAAAATTATATACTCTAGCCACTTTTTTACTCCTCCAGTCGTAATTTTTTTCTATAGATTTATATTACTTAAATAAATGCTTTGTTAAAATTTATTCAAACCACAAAATATTTTACATATAACATGGGGTTTCGTCAAGATTCTAATCTAATGTTTATTTGTTTATAAGTTGTAAACACAAAATTTAATAATATACTGCAACAGTTCAGCCCACGCCATTCGCAAAACGCGCTTACAGCGCTTTCCGCTGCTTCGCAGCTCTTTTTGCTCATAAACGGGCGTTCCCTCAGACCTTCATTCGTCTGTAAAATTCATGCAAGCATGATTTTCCAGACAAATTCGGTCTGGCTGAACTTTAATAGAACATCACAACCGGTGTCCCCACTTCTACCATATCATATATCTTAGTCATAGCATCGTATGGGGTGTTGATGCAGCCATGCGAACCGTTGGTCTGGTATATTTGTCCGCCATATGTACTGCGCCATGCTGCGTCGTGGATTCCGATGTTGCCTTTTACAGGCATCCAGAAATTAACATGGGAAGCATAACCTTCGCCCCGTAAGATGCGGTCAGTCTGCTTTAGATACACATAGTTAACTCCGGACGGTGTTCCCATCCGCCTTGATGTATTTCCTGTCACGATCGGCGTCTCGACTTCTAACTTACCGTTCAGATAATAGTACATCATCTGCTGCGTCATATCTATTTCCAGATATGTGTTTCCGATATCGTCCTCGCCCTGCTGCTTTGCAGTCTGTGAATAGGCGGGAGTATGTACTTCGTCTGCTTTTTTTATAAAAGCCTCTGTCAAATATGCTGCTTCCGTCTCTTTATCAAGCTGATTGCCATATATGCCGCCCTCTACTTCTACGACATCACCTCTGGTTGACATAAAATATCTGGTTTTCCCCACTGTATCATATTCATCGGCCAGCTTGTCAATAAACTCCTCAACTGCATTTTCCCTTAACTGTAGCTTACCTTTTTTATCCAGAGCAAAACTTCCGTCCTCTTCTAATAAAATCCAGTCACACACAACCGAAGCATCCACAGGTATCTTATCATCACCTATCTGATACACAATATGGCAATCCTGAAAAGCTTTAACAAGTTCCCATTCATTTAAGACAGCCTGCATTTCATCAGTAAGCTCCATATCATAATAGCAGCCTTCTTCTTCCAAATTGATGCAAGATTCAGCGTCTTTTACGGCTGCTTCTACCAAACGTTTTGCCGCGTCTATATCAAGCAGGCCGCGTCTTTCATCTACCAGCTCATATCCGTTATCAGTCTTTACGATTTCAAACCTTCCGTCTTCTTTTTCCCCTTGTGAAATAAAAGACATATTATTAAAACATTCTTCGAAGGCCTGATCATCATAGATTGTGGCGGGCTTTAGCTCATCATTTCTTACCTTCCACAGACAGTCTACCCACAGCCACGAATTCTGCATATCCAGATACAGCTCAAGTGCCCCTGTAAAATCATATTGATAATCAATTTCGCCAGCCGTTATCTGGTATGCATTCTGATCTCTGTCATAAATGGTAATGCCCTCATACTCAAACTTATCAGACAGATCCTTATTAACTTCCTCAATACTTTTGCCGGTACAATAGACTCCGTTTATCCATGTTCCGTACTCAAAAGCATTCCGGTAATAAAACGCAAGCCCGATATAAGCTATCAAAAACTGAGCTATAACTATAAAAAACAAAATAATTACTTTTCTATATGCACTCTTTTTCATACAAACTTCCGGTTAATTCTTATTTCAATTATTATTATATTCCTAAATTATACTAAGATTGCTTCTCCAAATCATGCGCATCAAAGGCATCACTTATCGGAGCCCCCGCCGGCACCATCGGAAATACCTTGTCATCCTCTGGTATAACGCAGTCTATCAGTACGGGAGCCTTAAGCGCTAATGCTTTTTCAATTGCAGGTGCAACCTCTTCCTTGGTTGTAACACGTATTGCCTCACAGCCAAGTCCCTCCGCTACTTTACAAAAATCTACCTTGTCGCGGAGTACGGTCTGTGAATACCTTTTCTCATAGAAAAGTGTCTGCCACTGCCTTACCATTCCAAGCACGTGGTTATTTATTACGATCTGAATGATCGGGATATTATATCTGCTTGCGGTCGCAAGCTCGTTCATGTTCATTCTAAAACAGCCGTCTCCCGCAATATTTACGCATATTTTATCAGGGTTACCTACTTTTGCACCTATACATGCGCCAAGGCCGTATCCCATTGTGCCGAGTCCGCCCGATGAAAGGAAGGTACGCGGTTTGGAATATTTATAGTACTGAGCCGCCCACATCTGATGCTGGCCTACGTCGGTAGTAATAATTGCCTTACCCTCGGTAATGCGGTCAAGTTCTTCTATTATATACGGGCAGGATAACGCTGAGTCATCATAATTGAGCGGATATTTTTCTTTAAGATCCTCAATATGCTCAATCCATTCCTTATGATCCTGCTGCTCTAACCTGTCGTTTAACTCTTTTAGTACCCGTTTCAAATCCCCTACTATAGATACGTCGGTGTGAATATTTTTATCAATTTCAGCGGCATCAATATCTATCTGAAGTACCTTGGCATTTTCCGCAAACCTCTTAGGATTACCTATTACCCTGTCGGAAAATCTTGCGCCCATTGCTATTAAAAGGTCACACTCGCTGACGCCGAAATTAGAGGTCTTGGTTCCATGCATACCTATCATTCCGGTATAAAGCTCATCATGTCCGTCATATACGCCTTTTCCCATTAAGGTATCGCAGACAGGCGCATCCACTTTGGCTGCAAACTCTCTTACTTCATTATATGCACCTGAGATTACAGCGCCGCCTCCTACATAGATATAGGGTTTCTTGGCTTCTCTTATCACTTCTAAAGCTTTTTCAACATCAGCCGAAGTATCGTTCATTTTTCTACTGTATATTGCAATCGGTGCATTGTCAAATTCGCACTTATTAGCTGTCACATCCTTGGTAATGTCTACTAACACCGGGCCCGGACGGCCGCTTCTTGCAATCGCAAATGCCTTACGCAGCGTATCGGCAAGAATATTTACATCCTTTACAATATATCCATGTTTGGTGATCGGCATGGTCACGCCCGCAATATCTACCTCCTGAAAAGAATCTTTTCCGAGCAAAGGCAGATTAACATTACATGTGATTGCCACCATCGGTACGGAATCCATATATGCCGTTGCAATTCCGGTAACTAAGTTGGTCGCACCCGGTCCGCTTGTTGCAAGGCACACGCCCACTTTACCTGTTGAACGTGCATATCCGTCCGCCGCATGTGCAGCTCCCTGTTCATGGGAAGTCAGAATATGATTTATTTCATTACTATGTTTATACAGCTCATCATATACATTTAAAATAGTTCCGCCGGGATAGCCAAATACCGTATCTACGCCCTGCTCCTTCAAACATTCTACAACGATCTGTGCACCTGTAAGTATCATTACTTTTACTCCTTTCAAACTAAGCAATTGCCTATAGGTAATTATTTAGACATCAAAATCGCGCCCCTGTTTCCGCTTGTTACAAGCTCGCGGTATCTTGCAAGATAACCGGTTGTAACCTCCGGCTCTCTTGGCTGCCATTTTTCCAATCTTGCAGCCATTTCTTCGTCGGAAACTTTTACGTCTAACTTCATTTCAGGAATATTTATACTGATAATATCACCTTCTTCAACCAGCGCAATAGGACCGCCCACTGCTGCTTCGGGTGAAACATGGCCTATGGATGCGCCTCTGGATGCACCGGAGAAACGACCGTCCGTAATAAGCGCCACACTTGAGCCAAGTCCCATTCCTGCAATAGCGGAGGTAGGATTTAACATCTCACGCATACCCGGACCACCCTTAGGTCCTTCATAGCGTATTACTACAACATCTCCTGCCACAATCTTACCGCCCTTAATTGCTTCAATCGCATCTTCCTCACAATCAAAGACTCGCGCCGGGCCTTCATGTACCATCATTTCCTCAACAACAGCCGAACGCTTAACAACACTTCCGTCCGGTGCCAGATTTCCTTTTAATACCGCAAGGCCGCCTGTCTTAGAATATGGGTTGTCAAGAGGTCTTATAACTTCAGGATTCTTATTTACCGCATCTTTGATATTTTCTCCTACGGTTTTTCCAGTTACGGTCATACAATCCGTATTCAGAAGTCCTGCGTCCATAAGTTCCTTCATAACCGCATAAACGCCGCCCGCTTCATTAAGATCCTCCATATAAGTAGGACCTGCCGGTGCAAGATGGCAAAGATTAGGAGTCTTCTCACTTATATCATTTGCAAAAGCAATATCAAAATCAAAGCCTATTTCATGCGCAATTGCAGGTAAATGCAGCATAGAGTTGGTTGAACAGCCAAGCGCCATATCTACGGTAAGCGCATTCAAAACTGCATCCTTAGTCATGATATCCCTTGGTCTGATATTTTTCTTATACATTTCCATAACGGCCATACCCGCATGTTTAGCTAACTTAATTCTTTCAGAATATACCGCAGGAATCGTACCGTTGCCGCGAAGCCCCATTCCAAGGGCTTCTGTAAGACAGTTCATGGAGTTTGCGGTATACATACCTGAACATGAACCGCAGGTAGGACATACTTTTTCCTCAAATTCCCTTACTTCTTCCTCTGTCATAGTACCTGCCGCATGGGAACCAACCGCTTCAAACATAGAAGAAAGACTTCTCTTCTGCCCCTTTACATGGCCTGCTAACATCGGGCCGCCTGATACGAATACGGTAGGAACGTTAATTCTTGCCGCCGCCATCAAAAGTCCGGGCACGTTTTTATCACAGTTAGGCACCATTACAAGCGCATCGAACTGGTGTGCGAGCGCCATACACTCGGTAGAATCTGCTATCAGATCCCTTGTTACAAGAGAATATTTCATGCCGACATGTCCCATTGCAATTCCGTCACATACCGCAATCGCCGGAAATACCACCGGAACACCGCCTGCCTCTGCAACGCCAAGCTTTACTGCGTTGACAATTTTATCAAGATTCATATGGCCGGGTACAATTTCATTATATGAGCTTACTATGCCGACCATAGGTTTATTCATTTCTTCCTCCGTAAAACCGAGCGCATTGAAAAGGCTTCGGTGAGGAGCCTGCTGTATACCTTTTTTTACGTTATCGCTTTTCATGTTTATCTCTCCTTTTATATTTTCTCAGTTCTGGTCATTGGAATAACCTTAACAATCACCTATTTATATTTCTAAAAACGACAAACCTGTCATTTTCATAAACAACTTCAGTCTCTTCTTCAAGGAACTGCCTTGGAATTTCATCATAATTTATATATAATTTCCACTCATCCGCATAAGAATCCAACGATAAAAATTCACTATCCGGCAAAAACAGCTTATTATCAAACATAATATAGTCTGCTTCCTGCGGTATGCGTGTAATGTTTTCACTGTCAAAAAGATATTTTACCAGATATTCCTGGTCGCAGTCCGTAACACAGATTATATCCTCTTTATTTAAATCAAGATGCTCATAGGCGTCTTCTATCGCAGCTTCCCTGTCGCTGTACTGCCATCTGTACGGGGGTAAAAGCAGCAGTCCTACACATACAGTACCCGTAACGCATGTTATTATATAGGTAACTGCGGGCTTTTTAATTAAATCAGAAAGCCATACACTCATAAGCGTAATAAGCAGTGCCACAGGTATTGCAAAAAAAGAAAATACCCTGTAATAAGGCAGCGCTGCCTGTATTATAAGCATAAGCGGCGTAAGTATAAATGATAGCAGCAGATACCACTGCAAAAACTCACCTATACTCTTTTTATAAATTCCTCTTACGATAATCAATATAACGCCAACACAGACAATCAGTATTAAAGGCACTGATAAGCCGGGGTAGTAGTTTTCAAATAAGGCTTTGATCCATGTTCCAAAGCGTTGCAGATAACCCTCTCTTGGCACGCTCTGAATATACGGAGTTGCAAGCATATACTGTATTCCTGTCAGGATTGCCTTAAACGGTGCATGTAAAATAATTGAAAGATGTCCGTTTCCGTAATATATACTTTCTACGTCCTTGGACAGCAGATTTGAGCCAATTGCCAGCCATATTATTGTATACAGTCCCACCGTACATACCGCGCTTATAATAGCTGTAACAAAAAGCTTGATAAACTTCTTCGTGCGCTTTTGTATAAGCAGAAAACCGCCGCCTATAACACATAGCGGTACCACAAAGTATACACTGCTTGGAAGCGTATATAGGGACCATATAAACGAGCAAGCGAGAATAATATAATCTCTTTTTTTATCGGTATCAAAAACTATAAGCCTAAGAAGTTCATATAACGCCGTCAGATACAGGCATGTAGCAAGCGCATATCCTCTGCCCTGTACTGCAAGTGAATTAATCATATCCATTGAGGCAAAGATGAATACCGGAACAAGTGCAAAGCCCTTTGGAAAAATTTTTCTGCTAATTGTAAATAAAAGGCAAAGACTTATAAGACTGGATAACCACGATATACCTCTCAGGCCTATACCTGAATTCCCAAACAGATCAAGCAACGCCGATAAGACCGAATATCCCACATGATTATTGGGAAGCGGCCAGTGTATAGCCGCATAAATGGGACCTCTGCTTATAAAATAATAATAAGTATATAACTCATCATACCAGGGCGTTAAGGCAAACATACGCCAGCCGTAATAAACCGCCGCTGTAAAAAGAAGAAGCAGAAAAAGAGCTTTTTCTAAATCTAGTTTTAAATCCGTCTTTTTCCACTTTTCCCATATTCTTTTTATCATAAGCCTATATCCTTTGCGCGAGTAAATCTCCCATCTGCTTACAGCCGACCTGGGAACAACCCGCAGACATTATGTCAACCGTTCTATAGCCTTCCTTTAATACGCTCTTTACCGCGTTATCAATTGCATCGGCTTCCTTGTCTAAATCAAAACTGTAACGTAACATCATTGATGCTGAAAGTATTGTTGCAATCGGGTTGGCAATATCTTTTCCCGCGATATCGGGCGCGGAACCATGACTTGGCTCGTATAAGCCGAACTTAGAGTCATTTAACGAAGCGGAAGCTAACATTCCTATGGAACCGGTTACCATACTTGCTTCATCCGATAAAATGTCACCGAACATATTTTCGGTAAGTATAACGTCAAACTGTGCAGGATCTTTTACAAGCTGCATAGCGCAGTTATCCACCAGCATATGCTCTAACGTAACTTCCGGATAATCCTTTGCTACCTCTTCCACTACTTTTCTCCAAAGTCTTGAAGAATCCAGTACGTTTGCCTTATCTACACTGGTAACTTTCTTTCTTCTCTTCATTGCTATATCAAAGCCTTTAATGGCAATACGGCGGATCTCATTCTCATCATAAGTTAACGTATCAATAGCTTTTAACACACCGTTTTCCTCAACCGTCTTACGCTCACCGAAATAAAGACCGCCTGTCAACTCTCTCATAATAAGCATGTCAAAGCCCGCTGCGGAAATCTCTTCTTTTAACGGACATGCTCCCGCCAGTTCTTCATAAAGCACCGCCGGTCTTAAGTTTGCAAATAGATTAAGTGCCTTCCTGATTCCAAGAAGTCCCGCTTCCGGTCTTAAATTAGGAGGCAGTTTATACCAGGGTGAAGTGGTTGTATTTCCTCCTATCGAACCCATAAGCACCGCATCCGCACTCTTGGCGGTTTCTATAGCTTCATCCGTAAGCGGCACACCATACGCATCAATGGACGCTCCTCCCATCAGAATATCCGTATATTTCATTGTATGTCCAAACTTAACTGCAACAGCATCCAGTACCTTCTTAGCCTCAGCTACAATTTCCGGTCCGATTCCGTCTCCCGGAATACATGTAATATTTAATTCCATCCTCTTATGCCCCTTTCATATATACACTAAACTTATCCTAACAAAGAAGATGCACCGAAATGCATCTTACTTACATGACAACCTCTATTCTGCGTCCGGCTTCTCAATCTGCACGATAGCCGACTTCTGCATCGGAATACGACAGTTTTTGTTATTTCCGAACTCTACGATAACGGTATCATCCGTAATATCAATGATTATTCCGTAAAAGCCGCTGCTTGTTAAAACAGAGTCGCCTACCCCAAGATCCGCAAGCATGGCAGCTACCCTTTTTTGCTCCTTTTTCTGTGGACGGATCATAATAAAATACATAGCGGCTACGATTACAACAATATATATAATCGTAAAAATACCCATACCGCCGGAAGTCATTTCCTCTTCCGCTGTCAATAATATTCCCATAGTTACAAATTCTCCTTTCATTCCTTATACAACTATACACAAAACATGCGAAGAAAACAAGTCCTTTTATAAACCTTCAAGCTTCTTTTTTTTGTAATCTGCAAATTCTCCCCTGCCCAGTGCATCCCTGATCTCAGTCATCATAGTATTATAAAAATAAAGATTATGCAGCACGCAAAAGCGCATCCCAAGCATTTCCCCGGCCTTAAGAAGATGTCTTATATAGGCTCTTGAATAACCGTTTTGACATACCGGGCAGCCACAGCCCTCTTCAATAGGGCTATCATCCAACTCATACTTTGCATTGAACAGATTAAGTTTACCATGATTTGTATACACATGTCCATGTCTGCCGTTTCTGCTTGGATATACACAGTCAAAAAAGTCTACGCCCCGCTCCACCGCTTCTAAAATATTCGCCGGAGTTCCAACGCCCATTAAATATACGGGCTTATCTTTAGGCAGATAAGGAACCGTCTCTTCGATTATATGATACATCTGCTCGTGGCTCTCACCTACCGCCAGACCGCCAAGCGCGTATCCGTCCAGATCAAACTCCGCAATCCTTTTTGCATGTTCGATCCTTATATCATCAAAAATGGCACCCTGATTGATGCCAAATAACATCTGTTCTTTATTAATTGTATCCTCTAACAAGTTAAGCCTGCCAATCTCATTTTTACAGCGTTCAAGCCATCTTGTAGTCCGTTCTACGGAATTTTGCACATAATCCCTCTCTGCTGTGCTCGGCGGACATTCATCGAATGCCATTGCAATCGTAGAGCCCAGATTGGATTGTATCTGCATACTCTCCTCCGGACCCATGAAAATTTTCCTTCCGTCTATGTGGGAATTAAAATAAACTCCCTCTTCTTTAATCCTGCGAAGCTTTGCCAACGAAAAAACCTGAAACCCGCCGGAATCAGTCAAAATCGGTCGTTCCCAACGCATAAACTTATGTAAACCACCGAGTTTTTTTATAACCTCATCCCCAGGTCTTACATGCAGATGATAAGTATTGGATAACTCCACCTGTGTTCCTATCTGCATAAGTTCCTGCGTCGAAACAGCGCCTTTAATCGCAGCCACCGTACCCACATTCATAAAAACCGGTGTCTGTATCACACCATGTACAGTGGTAAATTCACCAAGCCTCGCTCTGCCTTCCTGCTTTATGATTCTATACATGAACTGTAAGTCTCCATTTTAAACCCAAAATAATGTACCTATAAATATTTGTCCCAGAATTCTTCTAAACAGATGCCTTCCTGCATAATAATTGTAGCTGCATCTTTTCCAACATAACGGAAATGCCAGGGTTCATAATCAATACTGGTAATATACTCCTTGTTTTCCGGATATCTTACAATGAAACCATATTCACAGCTATGTTCTTCAAGCCATTTGCCTGCCTCGGTTTCTCCAAACCCCTGCTTCAGATCGGGATATGTATCCGAAGTAATATCAATCGCAAGTCCAACCTGATGCTCACTTGAACCGGGTATTGTAATTACGCGCGAAGTTGCCTTATATGCATCCATATAAGAATAGCCCTGTTTCATATAACTCTTAATTCTCTCGTTAAAGTTATTCTCCTGCCTGTCATCCGTCCTGTATGGGGATTTGATCATAAGATTGTAGCCGTCAGACTTAGCCGCATGCATCATATCAAGCAGGTCTGTAATAATCCGCTCATCACATTTCATATTCCCTTTGATGGAACCAAGCTCAAAGCTATAATCATCCGGTATCGGATGCTGTTTATTTATTAAAATAAGCCGCCAGTCACTGCTGTCAAAAACCGGTGTTTCCTCTGCCCCGGTTCCGTTTTCTGCAGCTTCCGGATCATTATCCTGATTCTTATCTCCTACAGCATAATGTTCTGAACTTTCCAAAATATCATCCAGAGTATATGCGCCCTCGTCTCCAGTATATTCAGATGACTCATCTTCCTTCCAAGTGCCTTCGTCACTTTCAAGCAGACTGTCATCAGGTTCAACCTCTACTTCAGCCGCCAACTCTACGTCTGAATATGCAACAACCTCATTATATGATTCCTGCGTCTTAATAAATCCCGACTGTCCTGTAAAAACAGCAAAAGAAAAACTGCAGCTTGACACAAAAAATAACAGCGATAATGCAATACCGACATAACGTTTGCCGTTCGTTGCAAAATGCATACATATATGATATATGATCAATATCACCGTCATAACCGCCAAACAGGGCAATGTCAGAACTCTATGCTTTTTTGCGATAGACATAAATTTATGCCTAACTTTTTCACGAAAAGTATCCTTCATCTATTTGTACGTCACTTTCCTATTTTAATAACTTTCTAATAACTCAATATATATAATAACACATATTTTTTATTTGTACATCTTTTTTTGTTATGTAAAGTATGTAAAAATTTCCTACCGAATTTATCGCTACTTTTCTTGATATAAAATTTATGTTATACTTCTACGTAAACAAACTGGATAATCAATTGCGAAACATACTAAACCTTGAAAGGAACACATATTATGTCAGGTTCATCTTATGGTAAACTTTTTAAAATAACAACATGGGGAGAATCTCATGGTAAAGCGCTTGGGGTAGTTATCGACGGCTGCCCGGCCGGTCTTCCTTTATCTGAGGATGACATTCAGATCTTTTTAGACCGCCGCAAGCCCGGTAAGACCAAAATCTCCACTCCCAGAAAGGAAGATGATAAGGTAGAAATCCTCTCCGGCGTATTTGAGGGAAAAACTACCGGAACGCCGATTTCACTTATTGTACACAATACTTCGCAGCGTTCTTCCGATTATAGTGAGATTGCAAGCTACTACCGCCCCGGCCATGCCGATTATACTTTTGACGCCAAATACGGTTTCCGCGATTACAGAGGCGGCGGACGTTCATCCGCAAGGGAAACCATCGGACGCGTGGCGGCAGGCGCGGTTGCTTCTAAATTATTAAATACACTGGGAATTCATCTTTGTGCATATACTAAATCTATAGGTCCTGTAGGAATTGATGAAAATAAATTTAACCCGCAGGCTATTTTAGACACACCTACCTGCATGCCTGATTACGAAGCATCTAAAGAGGCCGAAGCATATCTGGCTGAATGTATGAAGGACTATGATTCTGCCGGCGGAGTTATCGAATGTAAAATAGAGGGCTGCCCCGCAGGTATCGGTGAACCGGTTTTTGATAAACTGGATTCCGATATAGCTAAGGCCATTATGTCCATAGGCGCTGTCAAGGCAGTTGAAATCGGTGACGGAATACAGGTTTCTACACGCAGAGGCAGTGAAAATAACGACTCTTTTGTAATGCAAGGTGATAAGGTATGTAAGTCAACCAATCACGCCGGCGGCATTTTGGGCGGAATCAGCGACGGCGATACTATTATCTTCCGAGCACATATAAAGCCGACTCCTTCAATATTTAAAAAGCAGCAGACGGTAAATAACAAAGGCGAGGATATTGAGATTGCAATAAAAGGAAGACATGATCCTGTCGTAGTTCCAAGAGCTGTGGTGGTTGTGGAAGCTATGGCGGCTATTACACTGCTTGATGCTATGCTTGTTAATATGGGGGCTCGTGTGGAGAATCTTCGGAAGGTTTATGGGGAGTAAGTATTTTATTCTTATTTATAAGGAGGAAAAATACATATGAACTCAAAAAAATTAGGCTTTGGAATGATGAGGCTTCCGCTGACGAATCCGGATGATGTAAAAAGCATTGACTATGAACAGTTGTGTCAAATGGTGGATCATTTCATGAATCAGGGCTTTGTTTATTTCGACACAGCATACCCTTATCACGGAGAACAATCAGAAGGCGCTGCAAAGCGTTGTCTGGTAGACCGCTATCCCCGTGAGCAATATATTCTGGTGGATAAAATGCCCATCCTGCGAGTGAAGGCCGCAGAGGAATATCCAAGATATTTTGAAGAACAACTGCGCCGCTGCGGAGTAGAATATTTTGACTATTATCTGCTTCATAATATGGGAAAAGAAAGGTATGCCAACACCTTAAACTATGGTGGTTTTGAGTTCCTTATAAGATTAAAAGAGCAAAAACTGGTGAAAAACATTGGTTTTTCCTATCATGATGACGCAGAACTACTGGACGAAATTCTGACAAAATATCCGGAGATGGACTTTGTACAGCTTCAGATCAATTATCTGGACTGGAACAGTGCAGCCATTCAGTCAGGCGCCTGCTACGAGGTTGCCTGCCGTCACGGTAAACCTATCATTGCCATGGAACCTGTAAAGGGCGGAAGCCTGGCAAATCTCCCTGCGGAAGCCATAAATGAAATGAGGAAAAGCGGCGCTAAAGGCTCACCGGCATCCTACGCCATCCGTTATGCAGCATCTCTTGATAATTGTATGATGGTATTAAGTGGCATGAGCACTTTGGAGCAGGTTTTGGACAACACCTCATACATGAAGGATTTTCATCCGCTTAACAAGGAAGAGCATGAAATGCTGCAGCGGATTACCGATATTGTGAATCGCAATATGACGCCATGCACGAACTGCAGGTACTGTATGGAAGAATGTCCTAAGAATATTAATATTCCCGCCTATTTCGGGTTGTACAATATGTATGCCGCCACCGGCAAGAAGACGAATATGTACTATGAGAGATATTCTATGAATCATGGTAAGGCTTTGGACTGTGTCAAATGCGGAAAGTGTGAACGAATCTGCCCCCAGCACATAGAAATCCGTGGGGAGCTGGAGAAGTTTGCGGATATATACGAACGTAATTAGGTAAGTTTCGATTGGTGAATTTGTTAGTGCTGATGTCATAAAATAACGAGTGTTCGAAAAAGAACACTCGTTATTTTTAATTCCTTATTTCATGTTTTTAGAAATTATCCAAAAGCTCTAAATAAAAGCTATGGTAATCCTTCCTATTCTCTTTTGAGAACTGAATCGCAGTCTTGGGATGCTGATTCAGAATACCTGTTAAAAGATAAGGCACATCATAGCCCCATACGACACCGGATTCTTTTAACGGAACAATATGCTTCTCTATAAACTGCAAAAGCGGATTAATCGTGTATTTCGGATTTTTCAAAAAGCCTAAAAGAAGCTCGCTTGGGCAGTTGCCACAGCCGCGTCCAAGACTGCTTACCGTAGCATCCAGATAGCTTACGCCTCTTCTCAAAGCCTCGATCGTATTGGCAAAAGCAAGCTGCTGGTTATTATGCGCATGGATTCCTACTTTTTTACCATGCTTTTCCGCTATCTCCAGGTACTTGTCTGAAAGTCTGCTAATCTGTTCAGGATAGAGTGAACCGTAGCTGTCTACAAGGTAAATGCAGCCCACACTGCTCTGGCACAAAAGTTCAAGAGCCGCATCAATATCCACATCATTTGACTTGGAAATAGCCATTATGTTAACCGTTGTCTCATAACCCTTCTTAGTGCAATCTTCAATCATAGCTACTGCTGCCGGAATCGTATTGATATAGGTTGCAATTCTTACAAGGTCAACTGGACTGTCCTTTTTATTAAGTATGTCTTTCTTATAATCGCAGCGTCCTACATCAGCCATAACGGATATCTTCATATCGGTTTTGTTATCGCCTACAATCGCGCGGATATCCTTATCATCACAGAATTTCCACTTACCGAACTTATTGACGTCAAACATCTCCTTAGATGCCTTATAGCCGAATTCCATATAGTCCACGCCCGCCTTGATATTCGCCTTATATAAGTCTTTTACAAATTCGTCCGTAAAAAAGAAATCATTTACAAGACCACCGTCTCTTATCGTACAATCCATTACCTTAATCTCCGGAGTGTAGGACATTAAAGTTCTCTCTTTTTTTGCCATATTGTTTATCCTCTCTTTCTATACGTCAATCGATTGATTGTTGAACGTTATTTCGATATCACTCGACCACTATCTTCTTGAAGCTCTTCTTACCTTTTTTCACAATAAACTCTTCTGCTGCAATCTCATCCTTGCTATAGCATTTCTTTACATCGTTTTCACGCTCGCCCTTAACGGTAACGCCGCCCTGTTCTACTGCACGGCGGGCCTCTGAACGTGAAGCCGCAAGTCCGGATGCAACCAGAATTCCAAGTATATCAATACTTCCGTCTACAAACTTATCATCGCTAAGAGTTGCTGTCGGCATATTTTCAGAGCTTCCGCCACCTGCAAAAAGCGCTTTTGCCGCCTCTTTTGCCTTATCAGCCTCTTCTTGTCCATGTACCAGATTGGTAAGCTCATAAGCAAGAATTTCCTTTGCCTCGTTTAACTGGCTGCCCTCCCACTTATCCATTTCATCAATCTGCTCAAGCGGCAGGAACGTTAACATGCGAAGGCACTTGAGGACATCCGCATCTGCGACGTTTCTCCAGTACTGATAAAACTCAAAAGGTGTAGTCTTATTAGGATCAAGCCAGACTGCTCCTTTTTGCGTCTTGCCCATCTTATTACCCTCTGAATTAAGAAGCAGTGTGATCGTCATTGCATAAGCATCTTTGCCTAATTTACGGCGGATCAGCTCGGTTCCGCCAAGCATATTGCTCCACTGGTCGTCACCGCCAAACTGCATATTGCAGCCATATCTTTGATACAGCTCCAAAAAGTCATAGCTTTGCATGATCATGTAGTTAAATTCAAGGAAGCTTAAGCCCTTTTCCATTCTCTGCTTATAGCACTCCGCTGTAAGCATACGGTTAACGCTGAAATGCACTCCCACATCGCGGATGAATTCAATGTAATTTAAATTGGTCAGCCAATCCGCATTATTGACCATAAGCGCTTTACCCTCTGAAAAGTCAATAAAACGACTCATCTGTTTCTTAAAGCACTCGCAGTTATGTTCAATAATATCTTTTGTCATCATGCTGCGCATATCGCTTCTTCCCGACGGATCGCCTATCATAGCCGTTCCGCCTCCTATTAAGGCAATCGGCTTATTACCGGCTTCCTGCAATCTCTTCATCAGGCACAGCGCCATAAAATGCCCTACATGAAGACTATCGGCAGTCGGATCGAATCCGATATAAAAGGTTGCCTTTCCATTGTTAATTAATTCACGAATTTCATCAGCATCCGTAAGCTGTGCAAGCAAGCCTCTTGCCTGCAGTTCTTCATAGATTTTCATAATATTTCTCCCTTCTGCTATTTTATTGCATTCGAGTAGGGAAGGTTTTCTCCCTACTCGCCGCGCGGGGTGCGTGTTGCGAAGCAACTAATTTCCTTACGCACCCCTGTGCATAAAAAAAACCCCGTCCTTTTTGAAAGGACGAGGTATGATCTCGTGTTACCACCTAACTTCACAAACAGCTCACGCCGCCTGCCTCACTAAGTACAATCTGTCACTACCATTGCCATGTAGCTATGATGATACTCTCCTGCTATAACGTGCATTCCTCCGTTATGACCTACTAAAATAGATTTCCCAGTCTACTTATTCTGTCATAAAGCTCCAAGATGTATTCATAAAAGACTTCCCGTAACGCCTCTCATCAACCGGCAATTTTCTGTTCGTTTCATCATTTACTACTTGTTCTTATCAACGCCTGTTTTATTTACTTGCTTTTTATCCTAAATGATAACAAATAAATTGTCAAGCCCCAATTTTTTCTTCACATCTTTTCACTGTAAAAATATGATTTTCTGCAAGTTTCTCCCCTCCGAAGGATTACCGCCCGCCTGAAAAATATCAATCCTATGTATATCACTGCTTCTGTCCTTAAAAGCCGGAAAAAGGAACCCACATTCAGGTTTACCCGGTTCATAATCACCACTTACCGGACATACAGCACATATAATAAACTGATAAACCTCTTCTGACTCCCACAGATTTTCTTTATCTTTTGCTTTCAGTGGCACATCATAGCTGCCATAAAATAAAAAAACGGCGTACTCACCATACGCCTGATATCTTTTACCAAATTCCTCATAAAATACATCCAGTAATGCGTCGTTTTTTAATTCACACTCTTTCAATGACATAAGCAATTGCCATATGCCCCCGGGTTTCCGATCTGTTTCGCCAAAAGAATATTCCTTTAACTCTACATTGGTGTCTGAAAATGGAACCGTTTTGGCAATATCCAGATTAATCTGCTGATCTTTGGCTGAAAGTTTTTGGAAATGCCTGTTAAAAGTCCCGTCCACATATCCCTCTTCATCAAAATAAGCGCCTGCGATCCTGCTGAAGCAATTACGCTTTAAAGTCATGCGTCTGGTCAATTCCAACATATCTTCCCTATTAATTTTTTCCATAATCTTCTCCTGCAAATAAATTCAAAGCCAGTTTATGCCTTATTCGTCATAAGCTTAACCAACGCCCTATTAAGTCCATCCACCGTAAGCTTATACATCGGGAACATCCCCTTGATCGCAGTCTCCGCTTCACGCCAGGGCGCATGACCGGGCGCCATTTTGGGATTCAGCCAGACAATCTTTTTATAATGCTTCTTCATAAGCTGCAGCCATTCCATACCGGAAAGTCCGCCGTTTGGTCCTCTGTAATTCCCCGATTCCGAATACAGCTCCTCCGGCGCCATTGCCGCATCCCCTACAATTATTACCTTATAGTCGCTGTCTAAATTCCTGAACATCCATTCCGTATCTATCCAGTCGCCGTTCTCGCACTCCGGCGTCTTGTAGAGCTTAGAATAAATACAGTTATGAAAATAGTAGGTCTTTACATCCTTATAATGATTGGACTTATGCACCGATTGAAAAAGCTCGTTAAGCAGATTGCTGTAAGGAATCATTGTTCCGCCGGAATCCATCAAAAGCAACAACTTGACGGAATTTTTCCTCGGTCTTTCCATTACAATCTGAAGACAGCCGCCGTTATTACAGGTCTTATCAATTGTTCCGTCGATATCAAGCTCAGTCTTCGGAATATCCAGCTTTGTAGAAAATTGTCGCAGTTTGCGCAGCGCCATCATGAACTGCCTGTTGTCAAGTATTCTGTCATCCCTGAAGTCGCGGTACTTTCTTGCGCCAACCACCTGAAACGCCGACTGATATCCAGTAGAACCGCCTACCCTGATACCACCCATATTTCCTCCCATATTTCCGAAAGAAGTCTTACCCATGGTTCCAATCCAGAAACTTCCTCCGTTGTGCTCGGAATCCTGATCCCTCAAGCGGTCTTTAAACTTCTGCTCCACATCCTCTTTATCAACCTGAACCTGCTCTTCGTTCATAACATGTCGCATCTCTTCGTGCTGATCGTCTATCATATCTGACTTATCCAGCCATCTGAGCATGTTCTTGCTGATTTCATTCTCAGACTGAATTCCCTTAAATACCTCGTCGAAAGCCATGTCAAATTTATCAAACTCGGTCTCTGACTTTACCAGAATCATTCTGGCAACATAATAAAAGTCCGTAAGGCTGCTATTGCAAAGTCCCTTATCCAGAGCTTCCTGCAAATTCAGCCATTCTGTCAGCGTAACATTTAACCCTTTTGCTTTTAAAGTATAAAAAAATTTCATAAACATAGGCTAGTCTATCCTCAAATATTAATTCGCACAATTTTTATCAATATTACGTATCATTCCGCACGTTTATCAGTCAGTTCTGTGTTTAAGTGTTTCCAGATCCTCATCTTTTTTCACCACTACGCCTATAAACGGTAATTCCTCACGCAGCCTGTCTGTAGGAATACCACCGATCTGCAGTGCATTTATCCAGTCAATAAGCTCTGATGTGCTGGGTTTTTTACGGATATCCTTAATAGACCTTATCCAGTAAAAAACATTCATCGCATCCTTAAGAAGCTTATCTTCAACATCCGGATAATGTGTCCTTACTATTTCTTCCATCAACTCTTCATTGGGGAAATCAATATAATGGAAAATACATCTTCTAAGGAACGCATCCGGCAATTCCTTTTCAGCGTTTGAAGTAATGATCACTATAGGTCTGTGTTTAGCCTTAACCGTACGCTTCGTCTCATGTATATAAAACTCCATCTGGTCTAATTCCCACAATAAGTCATTGGGGAACTCCAAATCCGCCTTATCAATTTCATCGATCAGCAAAATAACCTGATCATCACTGTCAAATGCTTCCCCTAATTTACCCAGTTTAATATATCTGGCAATATCGTCCACGCCTTCTTCACCAAACTGACCGTCATAAAGCCTCTGTATCGTATCATAAACATACAAGCCTTCCTGCGCCTTGGTAGTAGACTTGATATTCCACACTATAAGTTTCTTGCCAAGAGACTGAGCCACCGCCTGCGCAAGCATAGTCTTACCAGTGCCCGGCTCCCCCTTGATCAACAATGGTTTCTGAAGCGCAATTGCAACATTAACGCTTGCAAGCAGCTCCTTAGACGCTACATATTGCGACGTGCTGGCAAATGCCGATTTCTTATCACTCATATCTCAATTTCCTTCCTGATATTTTTACTGTCTTTATATCCGGTACTCTTACCCGATATTTATCTTTACAGTACTCTCCTACACTGTATTTCTTGAAAAATCTCTAAATTTATGTTACGATATTTTAGTTATAAAAGCAAGATATTGTTCTGTATAATATTTCAGATAATTTGAAGGAAAGGACCAATCCCATGATAAAAGATTTATTATCCAAATCCAAAACCACCATCTCATTTGAAGTATTTCCACCCAAAAAGGATGACGACTTTCAATCTGTATTTACCACACTGGATGCTCTTGCTAAGTTAAATCCAGATTTTATGAGCTGTACATACGGTGCCGGCGGCTCCAAATCTAAAAAGACAGTAGAAATAGCATCTTATATACAAAATAAATTACATATAGACGCAGTTGCGCATATGACCTGCGTGGGATTTAAAAAAGAGGACCTTGAAACAAACTGTGAAAATCTGAAAAAGGAAGGCATAAATCACGTTCTTGCACTGCGCGGCGACCGGCCTTCATACATGAGTGATGAACAGTTTAACGGCCGCGAATTTTTCTATGCCACTGACATGGTTAAATATCTTAGAGAAAACACATCCCTGCAGATTGCCGGGGCCTGCTATCCGGAAAAGCACTACGAATCAGAAAGCGTTCAAAGCGACCTTGCACATTTAAAGGAAAAAATTGACGCAGGTGTCAGTTTTCTTGTTTCGCAGATGTTTTTTGATAACGACTATTTTTACCGTTTTCTGGAAAAAGCTTCTGATGTAGGCATATCCGTTCCGGTCTGTGCAGGAATTATGCCAATCACTTCAGCTAAACAGATTGGTACAAGCGTAACCTTATCGGGTTCTTCCGTACCCAAAGCGCTTGCAGATATTATAGCAAATTATGGTGATAATCCGGAAGATATGCGCAAGGCAGGAATTGACTATGCGGTTCGGCAAATTCTTGATTTGAAAGAACATGGAGTGGATGGTATACATATATATACTATGAATAGGATTAAGACTATGACGGAGATTATGGGGCAGATTTGATCGGTCTGCTCCTTTTAAAATCAATAGAAAAAGGGCGTAAAACCGCCCCCTTTTCAATCGTCATAATGTCCTTTACATGAAGCTATGATTATTGCTCCGTCCTTTTCGCAATAGATAAGCCTGTTTGTTTCATCAATGCGTCTGCTCCACATACCGCTTAAATTTCCCCTTAGCGGCTCTGGTTTGCCGATACCGTTAAAAGTGTTTCTCTGAATATCCTTTATAAGTGCATTGATACGTTTCTGTGTCTTTCTATCCTGATCCTGCCAGTAGCAATATTCTTCCCATGCGCTTTCTTCCCATAATAACCGCATTAGTCTACCTCAATAATATCATGTTCAATAAGTTTTGCTGTTCCATCATTTATCCCTGCAACAACTTTTTCAAGATGCTGGATATTGCTTTCGGAATAAAAAGGATCTGCGGATAATTCAAATGGTATACGTTTCTCCCTGCTGACTTTCTTTGCAAAAACTGTAAATGCTGTTGTCAGGGAAAGCCCCATATCAGAACAAACTTTTTCCATGCTCTTTTTCAATTCTGCATCCATACGGAAATTAACATTTACTACCTTTGACATATAACAACAACTCCTTTCTACATCTAATATTATAACATATTGGAATAAACAGCGCAAGCAATTTCATTACATTGTCATTACATATATTTTATATAATTTCATAGATTTTATTCAACTTTGTTTAGTTCAGTCGACTTGGTCGTATCAGGAAATAGTGCAATGAGTGAGAACGTTCTTTTTTTATTCCTGCCAATACGCGCGTTCCTAAATATTAGTTTTGCTCTTTGATGTCACAAATTGCGACCTCAATATTGACTACTGCATTACATTGTATTCCATTACCGGAGCTAAAACACCATAGTTTCCTTTGCAAGCAATGGTAACACTGGCATTTCCTTCCTTTACATTATTGAATGAGGCTGAATCTATACAAGAAAAATCCACTAACTCAATCATTCTGGCTAAATGCCATATTACCTAATGACGTGAAAAAAGGGAAGATTCAACATATTTCAATGAATCTTCCCTTAATCATTATGTTTTATTGTTCTGTTGTTTCTACTGTTGATGCAGTTTCTGCATCTAAATCAACAATAATGTATTCCCCTGTTGCAGGGGCATTTACTGTAGATTCGTCTGTAACAAATTCATCCTCTGTAGGTTCATCCGTAACAAATTCATCCTCTGTAGCTTCGTCTGTAACAGGTTCATCCTCTGTAGGTTCGTCTGTAACAGGTTCATCCTCTGTGGGTTCGTCTGCAACAGGTTCATCCTCTGTGGGTTCATCTGCAACAGGTTCATCCTCTGTGGGTTCATCTGCAACAGGTTCATCCTCTGTGGGTTCATCTGTAACAGGTTCATCCTCTGTGGGTTCATCTGTAACAGGTTCTTTCTCTGTGGGTTCGTCTGCATCGGGTTTAACGTTCTTAGCGTTCGACTTTCCAGTATTGTCATTATTCTTGGCAATGATGCTGAATTTTACAGTGAGTGTACCTGTGTAGTTACCCTTACCCTTAACTGTTATCTGTGCAGGTTTCGCATCTGTGCTTACTTTTATGTTGTTCTTGTATGCAAGCGTGTAGTCGGTGCCTTTATTAAGCGTAATGTTACTATTCTTAAGTGTTACTTCGGGTTTAAACGCTTTGCCAGTGTAAGTTTCTTTAATGTTCTTTGATGCTTCATCCAGCATACTATCACTTAACGGTGCTTTGGTTATCTTAAAGGTCTTTGTGAGTGTTCCATTGTAAAGACCTTTACCAGTGAACACTATCTTTGCTGTTCCGGCTTTGGTGTTGTTTAAATAGCTTACGGTGAAGTAAGTATCTTTAGTGAGCGGTGTTCCGTTATAGGTCAGCTTAACTTTTGACATATCCTGTGTTAAGTCTGTATCAGGGCTGTAGGTTATACTGCTTATGCCTGTAACCTTAACTTTTGACATCTTATTACCTGTAATAGTAAAGTTTACTGTCTTTGTGCCGAGCAGTCCGCTGCCTTCTTTAGCTGTAAGTGTCACCTGTGCGGTTCCGCTGTCAGTGTTGTTCGTGTAAGTTACAGTATAGTCGGTTCCTTCTGTTAATGTACGTTTGCCAATCTTAGCGGTTTTGATTACATCTGATGTAATCGGGTTACCTGTGTAAGACATTTTATTTACTTTGACTGATACTGATGACATTGCCTTGATTGTCTTATCAGCTGTTACATAAAGTCTTTTCTTGTATACGCCTTCGTAACCGTTCTGTCCTGTAATAACAAGTCTGTAGATACCTTCATCTGTTACAGCCTCAACTGTTTTCCAGCCGTCAGTGTACTTTTCATATGATACAGTAAAGGTTTTATTTTTCTTGAGTGCTTTCTTACCGATTTTGACTGACTTGGGGAGCGGCTTCTGTGCTACAACGCCTTTCTTATTGGTCTTAACTTTGATGCAGTCTGTCTTGAGTGTAACTGTTGCTCCAAGTGTATTTACGTCTGCATAAGGGTCTTTGATTTCTTCACCATCTGTAGGCGGGTTTTCTGGTTCTGCTGGTTTATTGTCTTTACCTACTTCTACACCTACTTGCGCATCATCTGAATCAACCACTTTATCTAAAATTGATTCGTCCGAATCAATGTATGCGCCTGCTGGTCTAGGGTCATTAGGTGCCCCATTAATTATTTCACCATTCTCAATGGCTGTCTTAGTTTCTTGAGCAGCTTCTTCTACCGTATATGCATAAGAATTAAGACCTTTATATGCTCTATCTTCAAGCCACCATCCTGATTCTTTGTCATAACAGAATTTTGAATAATAAGCTGTATACTGACTATTGTCATAATAAAATGGTATTCCATCACTTCCTATTACAACGAAACTTGGCCATTCTGATTTATTATGTGTTTCAATATAATCTGTTAGATAACAGTCAAGATAATATCTATAACTTGTAAATGTCATTCCATGTTTTATGACTTCATATGCTTCTTCATACGTACAATAAGGATAACCGTTGCCTGTAGTGTACCATTTACGTCCGGTACTATCAGTGGTTAAAACTGTACCTCCACTTGCCATAATTCTGCCGTCTTCTGTTTTTGTCATGCCCGGAAACATCATTGTTCCAGCAAATGCTGTTAATACATTAGTGTTTAAAAGCATTATTACTGCCGCCAGTGTTAATATTATCGCTTTGGTTAATTGCAA
>JAAUZJ010000001.1 GCA_014804695.1 Lachnospiraceae bacterium | reverse complement strand
TTGCAATTAACCAAAGCGATAATATTAACACTGGCGGCAGTAATAATGCTTTTAAACACTAATGTATTAACAGCATTTGCTGGAACAATGATGTTTCCGGGCATGACAAAAACAGAAGATGGCAGAATTTTAATAAATAGTGGTTCAACTTTAACCACTGATAGTACCGGACGTAAATGGCACACTACTGGCAACGGTTATCCTTATTGTACGTATGAAGAAGCATATGAAAAAGAATTTCGTGGAGAAATAGTTATCAGATATAGAACTTATCTTGACTATTATCTCACAGATATTATCAGGACATGTGACAAATCAGAATGGCCAAGTTTCGTTGTAATAGGAAGCGATGGAATACCATTTTATTATGACAATAGTCTGTATTTCCCTTATTATTCAAAATTCTGTTATGACAAAGAATCAGGATGGTGGCTTGAAGATAAAGCATATAAAGGTCTTAATTCTTAAGCATATACGGTAGAAGAAGCTGCTCAAGAAACTAAGACAGCTATTGAAAATGGTGAAACAATTAATGGTGCACCTAATGACCCTAGACCAGCAGGCGCATATATTGATTCGGACGAATCAATTTTAGATAAAGTGGTTGATTCAGATGATGCGCAAGTAGGTGTAGAAGTAGGTAAAGACAATAAACCAACAGAACCAGAAAACCCGCCTACAGAGGGTGACGAAATCAAAGACCTATATGCAGATGTAAACACACTTGGAGCAACAGTTACACTCAAAACAGACTGCATCAAAGTTAAGACCAATAAGAAGGGCGTTGTAGCACAGAAGCCGCTCCCCAAGTCAGTCAAAATCGGTAAGAAAGCACTTAAGAAAAATAAAACCTTTACTGTATCATATGAAAAGTATACTGACGGCTGGAAAACAGTTGATGCTGTAACAGATGAAGGTATCTACAGACTTGTTATTACAGGTCAGAACGGTTACGATGGTGTATACAAGAAAAGACTTTATGTAACAGCTGATAAGACAATCAAAGCAATGTCATCAGTATCAGTCAAAGTAAATAAAATGTCATACACAGGTAGCCCGATAACATCTGGTGTAATCAAAAGTGCTAAGATTGGCAAACGTACCTTAAAAGTAGACGAAGACTACACTGTAACTTACACGAACAACACTGACAGCGGAACCGCACAGGTGACACTTACAGCTAAAGAAGGTAGCGGACTGCTTGGCACAAAGACAGTAAACTTTACTATCACAGGTAATAAGATGTCCAAGGTTAAGGTTGAAGGCATAAGCAGTATAACCTACAGCCCTGATACAGACTTAACACAGGATATGTCAAATGTTAAGCTGACCTATAACGGAACACCGCTCACTAAAGATACTGACTTCACAGTAAGCTATTTAAACAACACTAAAGCCGGGACAGCCAAGATAGTGTTCACTGGTAAAGGGCTTTACAATGGAACACTTACAAAGAGTTTTAAGATAACCAAAGCCCAGTTGAGTGATAATATGCTTGATGACGCATCAAAGAGCATTGAAGAAACTTACACTGGCAAAGCGTTTAAACCTGAGGTAACACTTAAGAATAGTGGAATTACGCTTAAGAAAGGAACCGACTACACGCTTGCATACAAGAACAACGTAAAAGTAAGCACAGATGCGAAACCTGCACAGATAACAGTTAAGGGCAAGGGTAACTACACAGGTACACTCACTGTAAAATTCAGCATCATTGCCAAGGATAATGATAATACTGGAAAGTCGAACGCTAAGAACGTTAAACCCGATACAGACGAACCCACAGAGAAAGAGCCTGTAACAGACGAACCCACAGAGGATGAACCTGTAACAGATGAACCCACAGAGGATGAACCTGTAGCAGACGAACCTACAGAGGATGAGCCTGTTGCAGATGAACCTACAAAGGATGAACCAACAGGAGATGAGCCTGTAATAGAGAAACCTGCAGAGGACGAGCCTGCAACAGACGAACTCACAGGGGATAAACCAGTAACAGGCGAGCCAACGGCAGATGAGCCAGTAGTAGATGAGCCAACAGAAGAAGAAACAGGCGAGCCGATAGCAGATGAGCCAACAGGGGAAGAATCTGTAATAGAGAAACCTACAGAGGGTGAGTCTGTAATAGGCGAAGCCACAGGGGATAAAGCAGTAACAGAAGAAGCTGTAACATACGAACTTACAGAGGTAGAATCTGTAGCAGACTAACTGACAGTAGATGCTCCTGCAACAGAAGCGTACATTATTGTTGATATAGATGCAGAAAATGCATCAACAGTAGAAACAACAGAACAATAAAATATAATGATTAAGGGAAGATTCACTGATATATTTTGAACCTTCCCTTTTGTATATACGTAAAAACGTTAATAAATAATCAAATATCCTATTGACATATTCCCATAAACACATTAGAATGAATGTATCAAAGGAATTCTAACAGTTGTGCGTTCTGCACGTTCGAGACATGTTCTGTCGGATTTTCGCTTTGAGACACAACAGAAAACGGCAGGAGAAGAAACGGACGGGCGCAGGATGAAAGATACGAAAGTGCAGTGGCATCCGGGATTTGTGGCGGCAATTAACCTTGAACTGGCAGGGAATCGTGGTGACCTGATATTTGTCAAAGAACACAACCTTAATACAAAACCGCTTGAGATTGATCTGCTGGTAATTAAGAAAGAGCCGGACTTATTTTTAGACAATGAAATCGGAATGATATTTCGAGGGCATAATATTTTGGAATACAAGTCCCCTAACGACCATCTTGATATTGATACATTTTATAAAGCAGGTGCATACGCAAGTCTATATAAATCCTATGGAGAAACGGTTGATTCAATAAAAGCAGATGATATTACGGTAACGCTTGTCCGCGATACAAAGCCCTCTGGATTGTTTAAGTATTTTGAAGAACATGATTATCATGTAACAAATCCTTATAAAGGAATATATTATGTTGAAGGGGAAGTCCTGTTTCCGACGCAGATTATTGTTACAAAAGAGTTAGAACAGGGCACCCACATATGGCTGAAGTCATTATCTGACAGGATGGAAAAACAGGATGTGGAAAGACTGCTTGAAAGTATAAGCCGTCTTACAAAAAAGACTGACAGAGAATTGGCTGATTCAGTGCTTGAGGTAAGCGTGCAGGCAAACGAACAGGTTATAGAAGAATTGATAGGAGATGATAGTATGAGCCAGGCGTTAATGAAGATAATGGAACCGCAGCTTCTTTTGTGGGAAAAGGAAGCAATACAAAAGGGAATGCAGGAAGGAATAAAGGAAGGAATAAAGGAAGGAATACAAAAAGGAATAAAGGAAGGAATACAAAAAGGAATACAGGGAACAGTGGATGTTCTGCGTGATCTGAAGCATAGTGATATTGAGATCAAAACCATTATTAAAAATAAGTATAATCTTTCAGATAATGAGGCAGAGGAATACTTATAATTCTATAGACACATAAAAAGCGAGAACCCTGTAAAATCAAGGTTCTCGTCATTTTTAACAAAGCTGCTGACGGGAATCGGACCCGTGACCTCCGCACTACCAATGCGACGCACTACCGACTGTGCTACAGCAGCTTATTACCTGATAAACAACACTTTTTAAGTTTACCGAAGTGTATTGTATCATATGTCATTTCGCTTTGTCAATACTATGTATATTACCTTTATGTTTTTAAATAGATAATTGCGAAACTCTTTTCCAATACCAGAGTTGGTTCAAGTTTGTGCCTCTGAACAAAACTTTAACAATTAACCTTCTAATTTGCTTCTTTGCATAAATACCAAAAATCATGAGGAAAATTTTGTATAATTTTTGTATAATTTTTAACAAAAAATCTATCAATATTTTAGAAAATATAGTATTATTAAATAGTAGTAAAATATTAATCTATCTTTGATACTCGATAGGAGAAAAATTATGCTTGCAACATTAGTACCATTATTTGATGAAAATATGGCGGTAAGCGCCTATTCTTTATTTGCCCAGAAATCAAATTATCTTTTGAATCCAAGGTTTCTTGGAACAGGAAGCAATGACGGAGCCACGAATATTGCAGGGCTTGAGATTATTGAGAGTATGGGAATTGAGACCTTATCAAGCGATAAGGAAGTTTTTGTAGAGGTGAATAATATTTCTGTTTTTGCAGATATTAGCTCACTATGCAGTGCACCTCATGACAGAATAGTCCTTTTGGCGGATCAGACCATTACGCCGGACGCTATGTATGTAGCGCGTTTTAAGGAACTTAAGAAGATGGGGTATAGAATAGCTATAAGAAAACTCACTGATGAAAAAATCGAGGAATATCATGAGCTGCTGCTTTTGATGGAGTATATACTGCTAGACCACAAGAAACATGATATGGATAAGACAAAGCAATATTTTAGCAGTGAATATCCTGATATGAAGCTGTGCGCCGTAAACGTTGATTCGAAGGAAGAATTTGACGAGCTTAAGGCAAGCGGGGGATATACGCTTTACGAAGGTGATTTTTTCAGATTGCCTGTTACCAAAGGAGAAGAGGAGGTAACACCTCTTAAGGTAAATTATATAAACCTTCTTAATATGGTTAACGACAGTGATTTTGAGTTGACGAAGGCGGCTGATGTTATCGGCAGGGATACGGCGCTTGTTATTTCGCTGTTAAAAATGGTAAACAGAATGGCTGTGAATTCAGAGATAACATCAATCAGACACGCAGCGGCCATGCTTGGACAGAAGGAACTTAGAAAGTGGATTAACACCGCAGTTACCAATGAGCTGTGTGCCGATAAGCCCAATGAGGTCACAAGAATCTCACTGCTTAGGGCTAAATTTGCAGAGAATCTGGCTCCTGTATTTGGTATGGAAGTACATTCTTCAGAGTTGTTCCTCATGGGACTTTTCTCAGTAATCGATTTGATTCTTGGAAAACCTATGAAAGAAGCTCTTGAGATGGTTAAACTGTCTAAGAGTATCAATGAAGCGCTTATAGACAACAAGGGTGAGTTTGCACCGGTGCTTGATTTTATAATTCAATACGAAAGGGCTTCATGGCAGGAAGTTTCAAGACAGATGCTGCTTTTAAACATTGATTTAAATAGTGTTTATGATGCTTATATAAAATCGCTTATGTGGTATCGCGATTTGTTTGAATAAGATGAAAAATAAATTTTTCACCTTGGGCAAAGCATGAGAGTTAGTAATAATGTTGATAATGTGGCATATTAAATTATATATATCATAATATATAATTTATTTATATAATGTATTAAGGAGGGTAGCATTATGGCTAAAGAAATGATAGCAATGCTTCTTGCCGGCGGACAAGGCTCCCGTCTTTACGCGCTGACAGAAAAGCTTGCAAAACCAGCAGTACCATTTGGCGGAAAATATCGTATTATCGATTTTCCGTTGTCTAACTGTGTCAATTCAGGAATTGATACGGTTGGTATTTTAACTCAGTATCAGCCGCTGGTGCTGAATGAGTATATAGGAAACGGTCAGCCTTGGGATCTGGACCGTCTCTATGGGGGTGTACATGTTTTACCGCCTTATCAGAAGGCAAGCGGTTCGGATTGGTATAAAGGAACCGCCAATGCAATTTATCAGAATCTTTCATTTATTGAAAGATATGATCCTGAGTACGTTATAATACTTTCGGGTGACCAGATCTGTAAACAGGACTACAGTGATTTCCTTAGATTCCATAAGGAAAAAGATGCGGAGTTCAGCGTGGCGGTTATGGAAGTGCCTTGGGAAGAAGCACCGCGTTTCGGTCTTATGGTTGCCGATGAGAACGACAGAATTACAGAGTTTCAGGAGAAACCGAAGAATCCTAAGTCAAATCTGGCTTCTATGGGTATTTATATTTTTAACTGGGATATATTAAAGAAGTATCTTGAGGAAGATGAAGCAGATCCGAATTCAGAGAACGATTTCGGTAATAACATTATTCCTAATTTATTAAAAGATAACCGCAGAATGTATGCTTATCACTTCAGCGGATACTGGAAGGATGTTGGAACCATTTCTTCTTTATGGGAAGCTAATATGGAGGTTCTTGATCCTGAACACAGCGGAATCAATCTGTTTGACGAAGACTGGAAGATATACAGCCGTAAGAGCGCTCTGACCGGACACAAGGTAAGTGCAGGCGCTGTAGTAGAGAATTCTATGGTTACCGACGGATGTAGCATAAAAGGAACCGTAAAACATTCAATTCTTTTTGAAGGAGTTAAAGTAGAACAGGGCGCAATTATAGAGGATGCTGTTATTATGGGTAATTCTGTAGTTAAGAGAGGCGCTGTTGTTAAGCACTGTATTGTTGCCGAGAATGTAACAATTGGTGAAAATGCCGTAGTAGGCGAGATGCCGAACGGTGATGAAAACAATGTTGCAACTATCGGAGCAGGAATTACGATTGGCGATAATGCCAAAGTAGGTCCTAAAGCCATGGTAAATAAAAATGTGGAAGGCGGTGAAGAACAATGGTAAATTCTAATACAAGTGCCCTTGGCATTATTTTCCCAAATAGCTATGATATGCTGATTCCGGAATTGGTCAATGTGCGCCTGATGGCTTCCATTCCGTTTGCAAGCCGTTATCGTTTGATCGATTTTATTTTATCCAGCATGACTCATAGTGATATTGGTAATGTTTCCATAATGGTAAATAATAATTATCATTCCCTGATGGATCATCTTGGCTCAGGCCGTGAATGGGATTTGGTACGTAAAAATGGCGGATTGCATATCTTCCCTCCTTTTGCAGAGAAGGCGTCCAAGCAATATACCGGACGTGTTGATGCGTTAGCCGGTATTCTGGATTTTATAAGGGATCAGAAAGAGAAATATGTTGTTTTGACAGATACTAATATAGCAATTAATTTTGACTTTAAGGCTATGATTCAGGCACATATTGAGAGCGGCGCAGATGTTACCATTGCATATAACGAGCAGGAAATCCCTAAGGGATTCTTGAAATCCGGACCTAAGGATAAGTGTTTATATTATACCTTGGATATTGAGGACGGTAAGATAAATAAGATTTATCTTAACTCCAAAGAGTCAGGCGTGAAGAACCTTTCCATGAATTTATATGTTGTTGAGCGCGAATTGTTAATAAGCCTGATTGAGGCAGCCGCAATTCAGGGACATGTTTATTTTGAACGTGATGTTTTGATGCCTATAATTAACAAGATGAATATACGGGGATATAAGTATGATGGGTATATAGCCCGCATTACGGATATGAAGAGTTACTTTGACGAGAATATGAAGCTGCTTGATGATTACAATCTTGAATCTCTTTTCTCCAGAGCTCCGATTTATACCAAACTTCATGGCGGCGATCCCACCAGATATCTTGAGGATGCTAAGGTCAGCGAGGTTATGGCTGCCGATGGCTGCGTTATTGAAGGCAATGTAGAAAACAGTATTCTTTTCCGTGGTGTAAAAATTGCAAAAGGGGCAACAGTCAAGAACTGTATCTTGATGCAGGGTACCGTTGTAGAGCCGGGAGCTGAAATTGAATATTTAGTTACAGACAAAAATGTTACAGTTTCTGCCGGAAAGGCAATGAAAGGAACGGATACGTTCCCTGTGTATATTGGGAAATTCCAGACCGTATAAAAATCTACGGTATGGCGTAAATTTATAATGTAATGATTAAGGGGCTGCTGCGTTTTGTTGACGCGGCGCCCCTTCTATATACTAATCTGTACCTTTTGACACCCAAATCGTAATTAATTGCAGCATATAAGGAGCGGATGAAATGAATAATGAATTGACGCAAAAAGATATTGAAAAAATGCGGGAAGAGATAGAGTATCGTAAGATTGTGGTGAGGCAAGAAGCCTTAGCGGATGTGAAGGAGGCAAGGGCGCATGGTGATCTGAGTGAGAATTTTGAGTACCATGCGGCTAAAAAAGTCAAGAATCAGAATGAAAGCCGTATCCGTTATCTGGAAAGAATGATAAAGACGGCTGTAATTGTTTCAGACGAGTCTGCAGAGGATGAAGTAGGCATGAATAATACGGTTGAAGTCTACTTTGAAGAAGACGGTATAACGGAGAAATACAAACTTGTCACGACAGTCCGCGGAAATTCTCTGGAAGGTTTGATAAGTACGGAATCTCCGCTTGGAAAGGCTCTTCTTGGACACAAAGTTGGTGACAGAGTCTATATAGAAGTCAATTCCGGATACGGATACTACGTCGTAGTCAAATCCATTGAAAACACCACAGACGACGGCAACGACAAACTAAGAAGCTTTTAAGTTTATCAAGGACAAATGCCGAACGGCTGGGCAACTCTATGTTACTGGGTTGGGGGCCTTTGAAAACGCCGGACCTTAGACCGCGTATTGTGCGGTCTTAGTTCCGCTGTGTTTTCAGCGGAGCGAGAGCGTCCCCCATCACAGTAACATAGAGTTGCCCAGCCGTTCGGCATTTGTCCCCCTCAAACATCACAGTAACCTGCGATGTTTGGGCGTAAGCGCAAACTCGCGGGTGAAATTTTTAATTTCACCCTATGCATATCTTTTTTTGAACAAGCATATTGTATAGAAACAGCAATGTGTGACAAGCTGTTATCACTGCTTGGGGAGGAAAATGGGTATGTATGAAATGAAGACAGCGGCAGAGACGATCAGATTATTGAAATCTGACAGAGAAAAAGGCTTGGAAAACAGGGAGGCTATGGCAAGAAGCAGCACTCAGGGGCCAAACAGGTTGAGAGAGCAGGAAGCAAAGAGTGTCTGGCAGATGATACTCGGACAGCTTAACGATCCGCTTATACTGATACTTATTGTAGCGATGGCAATTTCGCTTCTTCTTGGCGAGGCCGGCGATGCTGTCATAATAATAACAGTTGTTATTCTAAATGCGGCAATAGGTGTGATCCAGGAGGGAAAAGCCGGTAAGGCGGTGGAAGCACTTAAACAGATATCTGCACCCCGTGCAGTTGTGATCCGGGACGGGAAAACGTTGAAAATATCTGCCGAAAATCTTGTTATAGGGGATATTGTATTATTAGAAGCCGGAAATATGGTTCCGGCCGATTTACGTTTGATTGAGACGCAGGGAATTCAAATTGAAGAGTCAACCTTGACAGGTGAATCTGCGCCTGTAGATAAAAGCGCTGATCATGTGGAAATGGTACAGGGAGATAACAGTCACGAAAACATGGCATACATGTCCACTTTTGTCACTAAGGGCAGGGGAAAGGGGATTGTAACCGCGATAGGTATGGATACCAGGATTGGACATATAGCAGACCTTCTCCATGAAAGTAAGGAGAAACTGACTCCTTTGCAGATAAAACTCGGAGAACTTGGAAAGGTGCTTAGTATTCTGGCAGTCAGTATCTGCGCGCTGCTCTTTGTAATAGCGGTGCTTCAGAAACGCAACATTGGGGAGATGCTGCTTACTTCCGTATCCTTAACCGTTGCGGCAGTACCGGAGGGGCTTCCGGCGATTGTTACGATTGTGCTTGCACTCAGTGTATCACGTATGGTAAGGGCTAAGACGATTGTGAGAAAATTGTCCTCAGTAGAGACACTAGGGGCGGTAGATGTCGTATGTTCCGATAAGACCGGAACTCTTACGCAGAACAAAATGACAGTCATGGAATGTTATATTGACGGCAAAATGATAGACAGCGAGGATCTTTCACAGACTTTTACAAAGGAACTGTGGGAAGACGGCGTAGATATGAGAAGCGCTAAAGGGCATTTTATATTGGGCTGCATACTTTGTAATGATGCGGTAGTATCGGATGACGGCGATTTTGGCGATCCGACGGAGCTTGCGCTTATACATATGGCGAGGGAGTGCATGGTCCCGATAGATGAGCTTAGGGACAAGTATTGCAGAAATGCTGAAAAAAGTTTTGATTCAAACCGGAAAATGATGTCTACTGCCCACATTATTGCAGGCAGTGAAGGAAAAAGGACAGTTTCATATTCTAAGGGTGCGGCGGAGAAAATATTAGAAGGCTGTGATTTCTTTTATCGAAATGGACGTAAGTGTGCAATGAGTGAAGCAGACAGGCTTTCGCTACAGCGTATGTTAGAGCGTATTATGGATGATGGCAGAAGGGTTCTTGCGCTTGCGATGGAGCCTGATGGGGAAATGCATGAGAAAAACATGATTTTCTTAGGTTTTGTGTGTATGCAGGATCCTGTAAGGCAGGAAGCAGTAGAAGCGGTAGGGGAGTTTAAGCGAGCGGGAGTGGAGATCGTAATGATTACCGGGGACCATATAAATACCGCCTTTTCTATCGCTAAAGAGCTTGATATTGCGTCACATCCCGATGAGTGTATTTCAGGCAGGGAACTTGACTCTATGGATGAACATGTTTTTTTAAAAAGGCTTCCTAAACTGAAAGTTTTCGCGCGCGTCACTCCTGAACATAAGGTAAGGATAGTCGAGGGATTTAAGAAACTTGATAAGACGGTGGCAATGACAGGCGACGGCGTAAATGATGCTCCGTCTTTGCAGGCGGCGGATATAGGCATCGCAATGGGAATGAACGGAACGGATGTGGCAAGGAACGCCGCGGATTTTGTTCTGATGGATGATAATTTTGCCACCATACATCTTGCTATAAAAGAGGGCAGGGGGATTTATGAAAATATCAGAAAATCGGTGCTTTTCCTGCTTTCTTCTAATCTCGGCGAGATTATGACCATGCTCGTTACTATTATAGCGGGGTTCCCGAGTCCCTTAAAAGCCAGTTTCATTCTCTGGATAAATCTTATTACGGATTCGCTTCCGGCTCTGGCGCTTGGAGTGGATGATAACGAGACAGAGCTTTTGATGGAAGAGGCACCAAGGAAAAAGGGTGAATCGCTTTTTGCCAAAGGGGGACTTATGTGCGTTATCTGCTATGGACTTGTTATAGGCGGTGTGAGCCTTGCGGCGTTTCTTAAAGTGCCTTATGACAGGTTGATTGCGGAAGGATTGCCCATAAGTTTACATAACATAGTTGAAAGCTATCAGATTGCAACGGTTTTGGCAAAGGCGCAGACCCATGCGTTTATGGTGCTTGGCATGAGTCAGCTCTTTCATGCGATAGGGATGCGGGATGTGAATAAATCAATTTTCAGGATGAATCATAAAAATAACCCGTTTATGCTTCTTGCTCTGGGAGTGGGGCTTGTTTTGCAGTTTGCGGTAACCGAAATAGAACCTCTTATTGTGCTCTTTGGAACTATCAGGCTGGATTTGACTGAGTGGGGACAGTTGCTAGCTCTTTCTCTTACACCGGTAATAGTGCATGAGCTTTTGGTTGCCGTATACAGGGGACGCAGTGCTGCGCTTATGCAAGAGTGTATAACGCCAGCAGTAGAAGAAACAGCCCGCTGAGCCAGGACAAATCCATGGAAATTTTCTTTGATACAAGACTGCCGATAAACAGACCTAAGATAAATAGGAGAAAATGAAAGATGACTGCTGACAGAAAGAATACCATAAGAGAGGGTACCTGGTACGAGAATGCCATACTTGCAAAAATACTGTCTAAGGATAGGGCAAGGCTTAAGAATAACGCTTCTTTGGCGCTTAGTACTTGGGTATCCTGTTTGTTGGCATCCTCGGGTGAGAAATAAATCGTGAAAATAATATTGAGCTGCTTGATCTTACATGCCCAGTTGCCTATTATATCCGGATATCTGGCTGCAAGATGGCGGATCAGACTTTCGATAAGCTTTTCGCAGCCAAGGAAGGATAAGAGTAAGAATGAGAGTGTGGAAAAAAGCCATGTGGGAAACAGGGAAAAAATCATAGAGCCGATCTGCGTCATCAGCGTAATTGTTATAGATGGGATAAATGCAAGGAAAACCGCGGCAAGCGGTTTGACCCGCACTCTGGAGGTTCCGTAGGCAAAACCTGCGCTCAGCGAATCAACCGAAACGGCGAGCATGAAAATCAGTATGGGTGCAATTCCTGGTAACATAATGACACCTCATGTAACATTTACTTTATCATATGTAAATCTTTGTAAATTGACTGTACTCATTCCGCGAAAAATGTTATGATATATAAAAGGAGGTCTGTTTATGGAGTTAATGTTTATTGGGGCAGATCACGAGGTAACCGGAAGCTGCCATTATCTTCGTGTGAATGAGAAAAATATTTTGGTTGATTACGGAATGCAGCAGGGTATACAGACGTTTGAAAGCTGCGAACTTCCGGTAGAACCGGCGAGAATAGATTATATTCTTTTGACACATGCCCATATCGACCATTCCGGAATGCTGCCTTTCTTATATTCGAGAGGTTTCAGGGGAAGCATATATACAACGGATGCAACTGCAGACCTCTGTAGTATAATGTTAAGGGACAGTGCGCATATTCAGATGCAGGAGGCGGAATGGAAGAACCGCAAGGCCAAAAGAAGTGTGGATAATGCGCTGATAGAGCCTATGTATACAATGGAGGATGCCGACGGAGTAATAAAGAGGCTGATTCCATGCGATTATGAAAAAGAAATAACTGTATGTGACGGCTTAGTCATACGCTTTACGGATATAGGGCATCTGCTTGGTTCGGCAAGCATTGAGGTCTGGGCGACGGAAGACGGAATTACGAAGAAAATTGTCTTTTCTGGCGATATCGGCAATATGGACCAGCCACTTATTAAAGATCCGAAGCTTACAAAAGAAGCCGATTATGTTATAATGGAATCTACATACGGTAACCGTTATCATTCCGATGAGAAACCGGATTATATCGGCAGACTTGTGGAAATTATTAAATCTACATTTGATAAAGGCGGCAACGTAGTCATTCCGTCGTTTGCGGTAGGAAGGACTCAGGAGATTTTATATTTCCTTCGTAAGATCAAGGAAGACAGATTAATTAAGGGATATGAAGATTTTCCGGTATATGTGGACAGTCCGCTTGCTGTAGAAGCTACCGGCATTTTTCAGAGAAACAGCGGGGAATGTTTTGACGAGGAAGCTATGGAGCTTATAAGAAAAGGAATTAATCCACTTACGTTTCCGGGGCTTCACCTTGCGATAACAAGTGAGGAGTCCAAGGCGATAAACTTTGAAAATACACCTAAGGTAATTATTTCAGCTTCAGGTATGTGTGAGGCCGGACGTATCAGACACCACCTTAAGCATAATCTGTGGCGGCCGGAGTGTACGATCCTTTTTGTCGGTTATCAGGCAAACGGTACGCTTGGAAGAGCGATCGTTGACGGTATAGGAGAGGTTAAGCTCTTTGGAGAAACAATCGAGATCCGTGCTAAGATTGAAAAGCTGATCGGTATGAGCGGACATGCGGATAAGGCAGGGCTTATACGATTTATAGAGGGATTTGAGAGAAAGCCCGACAAGGTATTTGTGGTACATGGCGAGGACAGCATCTGTAAACTTTTTACAGAATGTCTTAAAATAGAGCATGGATTAAATGCCTATGCGCCATATAGCGGCACAAGATATGATCTGATCTTGAATAAATTTATCTATGAAGCGGCTCCTGTTACAGTTAAGAAGAAAGCCCATATTATGTCTGACGTATTTGCAAGGCTTGTTGCGGCAGGACAGAGACTTGTTGCGGTCATTTACAAGAATGAAGGCGGTGCAAATAAGGATTTGGCGAAGTTTGCGGACCAGATTAATTCCTTGTGCGATAAATACGATAAATAGATGACGAAATTCCGTCAATTATAAATTTCGGGAGAAAATAGTAATGAGTCTGGCAGATAAGATTTTTATAGATATGTGTAAGAATATCCTTGAAAACGGCACAAGTACGGAGGGGGAGAAAGTAAGACCGCATTGGGAAGACGGTACTCCGGCTTATACGGTAAAATTGTTCGGGGTAGTAAACCGCTATGACCTTTCCAAAGAATTTCCGCTTATTACACTTAGACGGACTGCACTTAAGAGTGCGACTGACGAGATGCTGTGGATATGGCAGCAAAAGTCCAATAATATAAATGATTTACACAGTCATATCTGGGATGAATGGGCGGATGAGAACGGTTCCATCGGCAAGGCCTACGGTTATCAGATGGGCGTGAAGCATCAGTACAAAGAAGGCATGATGGATCAGGTGGACAGGGTTATTTATGATTTAAAGAACAATCCGTTCAGCAGGCGCATTATGACTAATATCTATGTACATCAGGATCTGCATGAGATGAGGCTTTACCCCTGCGCTTACAGTATGACTTTTAATGTGACACAAAAGAAAGGCGACGATAAGCTGACATTGAATGCCGTACTGAACCAGCGTTCGCAGGATGTGCTTGCCGCCAATAACTGGAATGTGGTCCAATATGCGGTACTTGTGCATATGCTTGCACAGGTCTGTGATATGCGGGTGGGAGAACTTGTACACGTAATCGCCGATGCCCATATTTATGACAGACACATACCGATAATTGAAGAGCTTATCGCAAGGGAGACTTATGACGCTCCTACGTTCTGGCTGAATCCGGAAATTAAGGATTTTTATGAGTTTACCAGAAATGATGTCAAAGTAGAAAATTATGTCACGGGACCTCAGATAGAAAATATTCCGATTGCAATATAAGGAAGGGTATATATATGAATTTGATAGTGGCGGTAGATAATAACTGGGCGATTGGATGCAGGGGCGGACTGCTTGTACGTATTCCGAATGATCACAAAAACTTTAGAAATAAGACAGTAGGTAAGGTGGTTGTTTTAGGCCGAAAGACGCTTGAGACTTTTCCACAGAAAATGCCGCTTGCAGGGCGGACAAATATAATTCTTTCCACCGATACCGGATATAATGTCAAAGATGCGGACGTGGTGCATAGTGAGGAAGAATTACTGGAGGAATTAAAAAAATATAATGATGAAGAGGTTTACATAATTGGGGGAGAGCGCGTTTATAATCTAATGCTTCCTTACTGCGATACAGCATATGTAACGAAAATAGACCATGATTATGAAGCGGATTCATATTTCCCTAATCTGGATCTGATGGAGGATTGGGAGATTGTAGATGAGGGCGAAGAGCAGACTTACTTTGACATTGCCTATCAGTTTATAAAATACGAGCGGACAAATAAGAAAGGAGAAGAATAAGCCAATGAGTGATAAGACCAGTAAAGCAGCAAGCGAAAAGAAAACGGATTCAAAAGGCGGATTCACATCCAAATTAGAGAAACAGGCAGTGTCACTGCTTCTTGCAAAAGACGAGCTTGAAAAGAAGAACGTAGAGTTAGAACATGCCATAGAGGATGCAAGAAAGGCCAATAGGGCAAAAGACTTATTTCTATCAAATATGTCTCATGAGATCAGAACTCCTATAAATACAATCTTAGGTATGAATGAGCTGATTTTGAGGGAGAGCCAGGACGAGACAATACGCGGATATGCGCTTGACATTAAGCAGGCGGGTGAAATTCTGGTTTCGTTGATAAGCGATATTTTAGACTTTTCCAAGATTCAGTCCGGCAGGATGGAGATTATAGAGGCTCCGTATGATATCAGTTCTTTTCTTAACGATATTATCAATAGTATCTCTATTCCGCTGCGTAAGAAAAAGCTGCGTCTTACCCTGGATATTGCAAACGACGTACCCTACAAATTATCGGGAGATGAAATTCATTTAAGGCAGGTAGTAGGCAATCTTTTATCAAATGCCGTAAAATACACTAAGGCTGGTATGGTGACGCTGCATCTTTCGTGGAAAAAGATTGACAAGGAGAATATTACCCTTGAAATCGCGGTCGAAGATACCGGAAAAGGCGTTAAGAAAAAAGATATGCAGAAGATTTTTGAAACCTTTACAAGGTTGGATATGGAAGCAAGCAGCACCGAGACGGGAACAGGACTTGGTCTTGCCGTTTCTAACAGACTTGTTGAGATGATGGGTGGAAAAATATCTGTTCAAAGCGAGTATGGTAAGGGATCTATATTCTCATTTGCGATTCCGCAGAAAGTAGTTGATGACAAACCACTTGGAGATTTTAAGAAACAATATGACAGAAGTGTCAGTTCGTCGATTGCATATAGGGAAAAATTCATTGCGCCGCTTGGAAAGATACTGGTAGTGGATGACAATGCAATGAATCTTGCTGTAGCGCAGGATCTGCTTCGTAAAACCAAGCTTCAGATTGATGTAGCCTCAAGCGGTGAGGAGTGTCTTGAGATGCTTAGGAGGAAAGAATACCACCTTATTTGTATGGATCATATGATGCCGGGAATGGACGGTGTTGAGGCACTTCATGCGATTAGAGCGCTGGAGGGCAATCCGTCAAGGGATATTCCTGTTATTGCCCTGACGGCAAATGCGGTAGTGGGCGCTAAGCAGTTTTATCTGGACGCAGGTTTTGAAGACTATCTGACGAAGCCTATCGAGCCTGAGAAGCTCGAAGATATGTTAATAAAATATCTACCCAAGGAATTGGTTTACATAACTAAGGAAAGCGATGCGCAGACAAGTAATGATGACGGAGAACTGGATATAGAGAGTTTGACCGATATGGGAATCAATGCTTCCAACGGGCTTAAATATATGGGCGGAAGCCGCGTATTATATAAGAAGATTCTTCAGGATTTCCGGGAAGTGCTGGTTGAAAAGGAAGAACAGCTTAAGAGTATGTTAAATAAAGAAGACGTATCGGGCTATGCAATTATCGTACATGCGCTTAAGGGAAACGCACGTAATATCGGAGCAGATGAGTTGGCTGAGGAAGCCTTTGAGTTAGAGAAAAAGAGTAAGGCGGGAAGCCTTGAAGAAGTTGAAGTACAGTCACCAATTCTTTTTAACATGATGCGTACAATGAGGGAGAATCTGGACAGATATATTAAGCAAAACGGTTTGGAGTCGGATAAAAAGGAAGGCGACGGACCGAAAGACGAAACCGTTCTTTTGGATTCCGAGTGGAGGGAGAAGTTAAAAATCCTCAATCAGTATCTGGACGATTTTGAAACTGACTCTATAGCGGAGAGCATTGCAGAACTTAAATCCTATAAACTTACGGATTCGCAGCGCAAAATGTTACGTATGTGTGAGAAGGCGGTCAATGATTTTGCTTATGACGTTGCAATGGAGATTGTGGCGGCTGAATTACAGTCTTGACTTTTTACAATAAAAGTATATTATTTATCGTAGGTTATATACAATGAAAAGAGGTAATAATGGACATGGAAAAGAAAAATATTGATTGGGCAAATTTAGGTTTCGGCTACCACGAGACTGATAAAAGATTTGTAGCAAATTATAAGAATGGCGCATGGGATGATGGGGAGCTTGTTTCGGATGCGAATATAACTATTAATGAGTGTGCAGGCGTGTTCCAGTATGCGCAGACCTGTTTTGAGGGAATGAAGGCTTATACTACACAGGATGGCCGTATTGTTACATTCCGTCCTGACTTAAACGCAGAGCGTATGGTGGATTCCTGTAAGAGACTTGAAATGCCGCTATTTCCGAAGGAACGTTTTATTGAGGCTGTTATTAAGACTGTAGCTGCAAACGAGGCTTATGTACCGCCGTACGGCAGCGGGGCAACATTATATATCCGTCCGTATATGTTCGGAAGTTCTTCAGTTATCGGCGTAAGTCCGGCAGATGAATATCAGTTCAGGGTATTCACGACTCCGGTAGGACCGTACTTCAAAGGAGGCGTTAAGCCATTGACTATTAAAGTCAGTGATTTTGACAGGGCAGCCCCGAACGGAACAGGCCACATTAAAGCAGGACTTAACTACGCAATGAGCCTTCATGCCATTGTTACGGCACATGAAGAAGGTTTTGATGAGAATATGTATCTTGACGCCGCAACGAGGACTTATGTGGAAGAGACCGGCGGTGCAAACTTCCTTTTTGTAACCAAGGACAATAAGGTGGTAACGCCTAAATCAAACAGTATCCTTCCTTCAATTACACGCCGTTCACTTATGGTTGTGGCTAAGGACTATCTCGGTCTGGAAGTGGAAGAGAGACCGGTTCCGTTTGATGAGGTAAAAGATTTTGCAGAGTGTGGACTCTGTGGTACGGCAGCAGTTATTTCACCTGTCGGAAAGATCGTGGACCACGGCAAGGAAATTGTTTTCCCAAGCGGAATGACGCAGATGGGACCGATCACGCAGAAATTGTATGATACCCTGACCGGAATCCAGATGGGACGCATAGAGGCGCCTGAGGGATGGATTCAGGTTATTAAATAGTAAAAGATTCCGGATTATTGGGGAATTTTGGTGAATAAATGATAAAAAGTAAAAAAATAATCGCAATATTATTTATAGCAATATGCATGATAACCCCTGTGGTTACTGGCTGCGGCATAAATAATGCGGACGGCGTAAAAGTCGTACTTACAACCGGTCTTGATAAGGATGAAATATTCCGTATTGAGACCGCTTCTTGTACGCTTCCGGAAATTATGGTCTATCTGACTAATATACAGAATCAATATGAAAGTGCATATGGAGAAGAAATCTGGAATATAAACCTTGGTGATATGACATTAGAACAGAATGTCAAGGATATTGCGCTTGCCCAGATTGCGCAGATTAAGACGATGAACCTGATGGCGCTGCGCGATGAGGTGGATTTAACACCGGAAGAAAAGGCTCAGGTAGAGGCTGCGGCAAAAGTTTACTACGGTTCGCTTAATGAGATGGAAATAGAGGCAATGGGGGTAAAAGAAGATACGATAATCAAGCTGTATTCTGAGTATGCCCTTGCGCAAAAAGTGTATCAGTATATTATTAAAGATATAAATCCCGAAATCAGTGATGATGAGGCAAGAACCATTACGGTGCAGCATGTGCTGTTAAAGACTTACGCGCTTGACGGCACCGGACAGAAGATTGAGTACACGCAAAAAGCTAGGGAAGATGCCCGTAATACTGCATATGAGGTATGGGAAAAGGCTGTTGATGGAGAAGATTTTGACGAGCTGATAAGGCGTTACAGCGAGGATGATAAGAGCAGCTATTCGTTCGGAAAAGGAGAAATGGATCCTGAATTTGAAAAGGCGGCTTTTAATCTTGCAACAGGGGAGATCAGCGATGTTATAGAGTCTGAATACGGATATCATGTGATCAAGTGTATCAGCACATTTGATAAGGAAGAAACCGACAGCAATAAGATCAAGATTGTGGATCAGCGAAAGGAAGAGGTTTTTGGCCTTGAGTATGACAGCTTTGTGGATACATTGACCAGACGGCTCAATGAAGAATTGTGGGACAGCGTCAGGTTTATTCATGATGAAAATGTTAATACCTCAGACTTTTTTGAAGTATATAAGGAGTATTTTGGTGATAAGGATATGAGCTTCTCTTGATTAATTTGAGAAAGTTTAGAAAAAATTTAGAAATGTGCAAATATAGGAAAATAAAGGGTTTTAGATGGATTGTTAGCACTCGGCGATATTGAGTGCTAATTTTTTCTTGACTTTTTATTACATGGGCATTAAACTTGATTTTAGATTAAAGCAGAAAGGATTGTGATTATTATGTCAGCAAAGCATGGTAATTTGTCTATTAATAGTGACAACATATTTCCAATAATTAAAAAGTGGCTGTATTCGGACCACGACATTTTTTTCAGGGAGCTTATTTCTAACGGCTGTGATGCTATTACGAAGCTTAAGAAGCTGGATATGATGGGCGAGTATACCCTGCCGGATGATTATAAGTCTAAGATTCAGGTTATTGTTAATCCTGAGGAGAAGACGCTTAAGTTTATTGATAACGGTATCGGAATGACTGCCGATGAGGTAGAGGAGTATATTAATCAGATTGCTTTTTCGGGAGCTGCTGATTTTATTGAAAAATATAAGGATAAGACAAATGACGACCAGATCATAGGGCATTTCGGACTGGGCTTTTATTCGGCATTTATGGTGGCTGATGAAGTTCATATTGATACCCTTTCTTATCGGGACGGCGCTAAAGCGGTTCATTGGGAGTGCGACGGCGGTACGGAATTTGATATGGACGAGGGCAGCAGAACTGAGATAGGAACAGAGATAACCCTTTTCATTAATGAGGACTGCCTTGAATTTTGTAACGAATATAAGGCCAGGGAAGTTATCAAAAAATATTGCTCGTTTATGCCGATAGAAATCTATCTTTCCAAAGCAAATACGACAGAGACGCAGATCATTACTCAGGATGAGAAGCTTGATACAGATACTGTAGTAGAAGAAATCAAGAAAGAAAAGGAAGAGGACGAGCAGAAGTTAAAGATCAAAAAACGTCCTGAGCTTCTTAACGAAACGCAGCCTCTTTGGGCAAAACATCCCAATGAGTGCAGCAAAGAAGAGTATCTGGAGTTTTATCGTAAGGTATTTCAGGATTACAAGGAGCCTCTGTTCTGGATTCATTTGAACATGGACTATCCTTTTAATTTAAAAGGTATTTTGTATTTCCCTAAGATCAATATGGAGTATGAGTCCATTGAAGGAACCATTAAATTATATAACAACCAGGTATTTATCGCAGATAATATCAAGGAAGTCATTCCGGAGTTTCTGATGCTTCTGAAAGGTGTGATTGACTGTCCGGATCTGCCGCTTAATGTTTCAAGAAGCGCACTGCAAAATGACGGCTTTGTAAATAAGATTAACGAATATATTACGAAAAAGGTCGCAGACAAGCTCTCCGGTATGTGTAAAACCGAGAAAGAAGAGTACGAAAAATACTGGGATGATATCAGTCCGTTTATTAAATTCGGCTGTCTGAAAGATGATAAGTTCTGTGAAAAGATGACAGACTACATTCTTTTCAAGAATCTGGATGGCAACTATATGACGCTGCCTGAGTGTCTGGAAGTTAATAAGGTTGATCCTGATGAGGTTGAAGCTTCGGCAACGGATGAGAACGGCGAAAAGGTAGAAGCGGAAGTTGTTGATGAGAATGGTGAGGATGTCTTGACTGATTCAGTCGATGAAGATGAGAAGAAAGAGAAGGTCATCTACTACGTAACCGATGAAAAACAGCAGAGCCAGTATATCAATATGTTTAAGGCCGCTAAGATGGATGCGGTAATCCTTACACACAATATTGACCAGCCGTTTGTATCACAGCTTGAGTCTAAGAACGAAGGAATTAAGTTCCAGAGAATAGACGCTGATCTGACCGATACCTTTAAGGCTAAGACTTCCAAGAAGGCCGAAAAAGAGATGGAAGAACAGGCAGAAGAAATTGCCAAGATCATGAAGAAGGCCTTAAAGAAGGATTCCATAACGATCAAGGTAGAAAAACTCAAGAATAAGAAGATTTCTTCCATGATAACCTTATCCGAGGAAAGCAGAAGAATGCAGGATATGATGAAGATGTATTCTATGCCGGGAATGGATATGGGAATGTTTGGTAATAAAGAGGGCGAGACTCTGATCCTTAATGCGAACCATCCACTTGTACAGTATGTACTTGAGAATAAAGAGGGCGAGAACGTCAAGATGATCTGTGAGCAGCTTTACGACCTTGCGCTGCTGCAGCAGGCTCCGCTTGAACCTGAGGCGATGACTAAGTTTGTTGCAAGAAGTAATGATATTATGATGATGCTTACGAAATAAGTATGTTTACTTGGTTCGTTGCTCGCGGGAATAAAGGATGAAAGAAGCTATGCAGATAGAATATCGGCTTGCCCGTATGGAAGATATGGGAGAGATATGCCGCTTAGTCGCTAACGCAGTAGACAAAATGATTGAAAATGATATTCTTCAGTGGGATGAGATTTATCCCACTGAAGTTGATTTTAGGGAAGATATTAACAAAAAAGAGTTGTATGTGGGAATCGTAGATGGCAGAATAGCCGTTGTTTATGCCCTGAATCAGGAATGTGATGATGCATACAAGGGCGGTAAGTGGAAGCACGAAGATATCCCATATTATGTAATTCATAGATTGTGTGTGAATCCTGACTTTCAGAATATGGGAATAGGAAGGCAGACGCTTTTGCATATTGAAGAACAACTGTTATTGATTGGAATAAAAGCAATACGTCTGGATGTATTTACGCAGAACCCATATGCACTGAGGCTGTATGACGGACTTGACTATGAGCTGGTTGGATACGCGGATTGGCGTAAGGGAAGGTTTTGTTTGATGGAGAAGTATTTGGGATAGGAATAATGGAATACGGGTGCCAAAAGATACATTTGAAACTTGCTATATCAGTTTTTAAAATGTACATTTTGACACCCTAATTCCGGTAATTAAGTTTTTCCGGACGTTAAGTTATCGGCTTATAAACAACAAATGTGACTGTTCCATCTTCGTTTAGCATGTATGTATCAATGGCCAAATCAGTCAGCCCGTTTTCGGAGTAGCTATATCCGCTTATTATAAGCTCACCTGTAGCGCCGTCCGGGAATAAATCCTTAATTGAAACCGTACCGTTTCCTGCAGCACCGGTTTCAAGCTCATATTCATAATATACCATTCCATCGGCATCGGGAGTACAGATCATTCTGGTGGACTCTACTGGAGCGGCGTACTCGTCAATATTTTCGGCAGTAAGGTTTTGTATGAAATTATCTACTGTTATGTCGGTTTCGTCCTTTTCTATAGGCTCATCAGGAGTATTCCATGATTTTTCCAGTTCTTCAAGATAGGCTTTAGCTGACACGGGGTCAGCCTTAGCTTTATCAATAGGCAGCTCAAACAGGGCGTTTACTCCATCATAGTCTGCATTTCGTGTCATGATGCCGGTATTTTCATCGTAAATATACGCATTTTCGTCATAAAATGTTCCGGAAGATATGCCGACGTAAATACCTTTATCTGCAAACATCTCTATGTTGTCCATTTCCATGATCCTGTATTCTACTCCGTCTCTTACAACTGCTGAAGAACTGCCGCCCATGCTCATAAGGCTGTATTTTTTCGGATTAAGTCCGCGGATGTAATGAGATACATAAAAATCTCCCATATCATATTCATCGGAAGATATATCAGGTATAGGAGTTCCGTCAGTATGCTCAATCGCTACCACCGTATAAATTCTGTCGTCTGCCACAATGCTATTGTAATCGCTTGCCAGATAGTCGCTGATATTCTTACCGGCAACGGTTCCTAAGAGAATTATTCTATAGTCGCCTATTTCCTGCGCTTCATTTATAAAAAGCGCGTTTTCGCTTAAGAATGCAGCTTTAAGCGTATCATCTTTCATTTCCGTAGCTATTTCGGAGGGGGTTAAATAATGGCGTGCTGCAAGAGCCGTTAATGAGCCGAATATTAATATGCAGAGTGCAATAATAGCTGCCACCGGCATTTTTCTTCTATTTGTCATGTTATTTGTCATGTTTTTTCTCTCCTTTACTGCTGATAGAACCTGATTATTCAGCCTTTCATCCGGCACAGCGCTTGGAGCAAGAGCAGTTTTTAATAATTCATCTATATTATTTGTCATAATAACTATCCTCCAATTTCTGTTTTAGATTCTTTTTTGCTCTGTGGATTCTCGTCTTAACGGTTCCGCTTGGCAGTTTCAGGATTTGTGAAATTTCTGTCAAAGATAGTCCCTCCATGTAAAAGAGCAGGATTGGGATTTTATACTTGTCCGGCAGCTTATTCACTTCACTGCGCAGCAGCTTACATTCTTCTTTTAGAACAATCTGCTCCTCAATTACGGGCTCGTTGGAAGGAATATCGGATAAGTTGTCTTCCATAGATATTCTTTTTCCCGTTTTTAACTGTCTGAGTGAAGATTTGCGCTTATAATTCCTGTATAAGTTTAGTGCGACACTCATTATGAAGCTTTTAGGATTTGTTTCTATATGTAGATTCTCTCTTATTTCATATAATTTAAGAAAGGTATCCTGATACAAATCCTCAGCTTCAAGGCGGCTGTGCGTTATATAACAGCAAAAGGAATATAAATCTTTGCCATAGGCATAAATAATATTTTCAAGTTCTTCCTGATTCATGAATTACCTCCGGAGCCCGGCTGCACTCATGAATACAGCCGGATAATAGGATATCCTGTGTTGATAGAAAAATTTTTCTTTTTGAAGGCGAACTTGTTCGCTCTTTCTATAGATGTGGCAGCCATTGCTGACACTTCTATTAGTATAGGGTAATATCGGAGGAAAAGGTTTCGTTTTTTTGAAAAAATTTTGAGAGTTTATTAGACCAAAGATAATAAGAAAATACATATGCCGTAAAGATTAAGGCGGTAAAAAACAGTGCCTATGCTGGACAAACTTGTAATCAGGAGAAAAGGAAAAATGCACTGTTTTAAATTGTGGTTGATAAATTACATTGTATTGTGTATAATGTGTTTAACAAGACAGCCGGAAGGTAGTGTGCGCTACCCGTCCCGGCGAATACTTAAGACTTTAAGATATAGCCGTCAGTTCTTTCCAGTGAGCAGGACGGCTATTTCTTATTTTTCAAATTCAGAATGGCTACAATCAGTAAGGAAATACTCACGATCAGACTCAATTCCTCATATGTACTCATAATAATCACCACCTTCCGCAAGACTCGGAATGGGTGAGAGCACGTCCCCCGGCTGTCCAGGTAAGCATATTATATTGTCAAGTTGCAGTCTGATCGGTTATTTTTTAATGAAGAAAATTTTTGAAAAACTGAATTATAACAAGATATCGTGATAAGGTTTAGATTTTAGACTATGTATAAAAAGGTGCTCACGCATGAGCCCCTCCGACTATGGGTCCCACAAGCATCCATAGCACAACCACTAAAGGAAATATACCGTATGACGACAAAAATGTCAATCTTTTTTTGATAGTGGTAACTATAGTTGTAAATTAACTTACTTATTATAAGAACAGAAAAAGGATTGGTACGCCAGTCCTTTTTTGTTTTGGCATTAAAAAAGTTCGAGAAATATTCCATCCCTTCACTAATCCCACAGCACCTGCATATTATAAATAGAAAAATAATAAGGGTTAAGCAGGTAATTATATGGACCAAAAAGCGTTAAAAAGCGCGCAGACGGAAGGAGAATTAACAGGCGGGCTTCAGATTAATGTTACCTCGGATATAGGACTTATACCGATTCAGAACGCCACGATAACAATTGCCTATACCGGAACCCCGGAAACTGTTGTGGAGAGATTAGAGACAGACAGCTCAGGCCAGGCACAGGAGATTCAGCTTTCGGCTCCGCCCATCTCATACAGTCTTACTCCGGAATCTCCAATGCCCTATTCGGAGTATAATGTGACCGTCGAAGCACCGGGATATGAGCCGGTAATGGTTTCGGGCGTGGAAGTGCTGCCGGATGTAACTGCGGTACAGAATATCCAGATGACACCTACGGAAACTTCGCGTGAGGAAGAAGAGCTGATAGTTATCCCCGACCATACATTATATGGCGAATATCCGCCGAAAATTCCTGAAGATGAAATTAAGCCAATGGACGAAACCGGTGAGATTGTACTTAGCCGCGTTGTTATTCCGGAATATGTTGTTGTACATGACGGAGTTCCCTCGGATAGTAGTGCACCGAATTATTATGTAAACTACAAAGAATATATTAAAAATGTTGCATCCTCTGAAATTTATGCAACATGGCCTGAAAGTACAATATATGCCAATGTATTGGCTATTATGTCATTTACGCTTAACAGGGTATATACGGAATGGTACAGAAATCAAGGATATAATTTTACTATCACATCATCCACAGCCTATGACCAGAAGTGGATCAGAGGAAGAAATACATTTGAAAATATAGACAGACTGGTAGACAGCATTTTTGTAAACTATCTGTCCAGACCGGGCGTAAGACAGCCTATTTTTACGTCATACTGTGACGGGCAGAGAGTGACCTGTGAAGGACTGAGTCAGTGGGGTTCCAAATATCTCGGAGATGAAGGTTATTCGGCGATTGAAATTATACATTATTATTATGGAAGCGATATGTATATCAATACCGCAGTCAGCGTTTCAGGGGTGCCGTCTTCGTGGCCGGGTTATAATCTCTCTATCGGTGCGTCCGGAGATAAAGTCAGACAGCTGCAGCAACAGTTGAACCGTATAGCACAGAACTATCCGGCAATTCCTAAAGTTACGGTGGACGGTATATACGGTCAAGGGACCGCGGATGCGGTAAAAGTATTTCAGAAAGTGTTCGGACTGCCACAGAGCGGAATTACCGATTTTCCAACGTGGTATGAAATATCGCGCATATATGTAGGCGTAAGCCGCATAGCCGAACCGGGCTAAAATAAAGAACTCCGTCAGGCAATAGCTGCTTTGACGGAGTTTAAATTTAGCGAAGCTCAATTTTGTCATAAAAATAATTAAAAATATCTTTACATTATGACAAAAAACTGTATAATAGTCTATAGAAAGGGGGGCTTTAAATGGAAAACAGTTTATCAACTATAGGGATATCTGATATCGGAGCCAGAATTAAGAGCCTGCGTGAGAAAGCCAATCTGACACAGAAGCAGATTGCCGAATATCTTTCGGTAGATCAGAGTTTGATTTCCAAATTTGAAAAGGGAGAACGCTCGATCAGTACGGATATTTTAAGTCAATTGGCGACGCTGTTTTGTTGTCCTATTTCCGCTTTGATTTCGGATGAAAAAATGACACCTGTATATAACATTGCATTTAGAACCTCAACTATGGACACCGCAGATTTAAATGCATTAGCCATAATCAATAAAATCGCATTAAATCAGCTTAAAATGGATCAACTTGCCGGAGGTAACGTGAATGATAAATAAATTAGAACTTAGTGCCAAGGCAGGCATTATCAGAAAGAAGCTGGGGGAGGATGAATCCTCTCCCATTGATATATTTTCACTGGCCAAATCTATTGATTCTTTAACACTGGTATTTTATCCATTAGGCTCAAATATCAGCGGCGCCTGCTTTAGAAATGGATTCTCCTCAATTATCGCGCTTAATTCGGATATGTCGATGGGGCGTCAGCGTTATACTTTGGCACATGAACTTTATCATTTATATTTTGATAAGGAAATCTCATCGACGGTATGTTCAAGCAAGATTGACAGTAATAATGAAAATGAGCAGCGCGCTAATCAGTTTGCGTCATATTTTTTAATACCGCCGACAGCATTGTTTGAATTTGTGCAGAAATTAAAAAAAGAATCCGACAGTGAACAGCTTTCCTTTAGCGACGTTATCCGCATGGAACAGCATTTTGGCGTAAGCCATAAGGCTATGCTTGTACGTCTAAAGGAAGAAAACGAAATTTCGGCTGTGGCGTATGAATCTATGCAGACAGGTGTAATTATGCCTGCAGCCAGACTTGGATTTGATATATCGTTATATAAACCATCTCCTGAGAATAAGAGAATACTGGTATTAGGACATTATATACATCAGGCCGGAAACCTGCTTAATGCCGGAGTGATTTCCGCGGGAAAGTACGATGAACTTTTACTTGATGCTTTTCGTGATGATATTGTATTCGGAGAGGAAACGGAGGGAGGAGATTTTATTGATTGATCTTGTTTTTTTCGATACCGACTGCCTGTGTTCATTTTTATGGGTGGGAAATGAAAGAATCTTGCCGTTGCTGTATCCGGGGCGGATCATAATTCCCCGTCCTGTATACACAGAAATTTGCAATCCCCGTATTCCGCATCTTAAGAATCGTCTGGATTCACTTCTTTCAGAAAATCTTGCATCCATACAGGAAATAGACATTAACTCCGAAGAATTCCAAACCTATTTTCAATTAATTGAGGCCCCGTATGCCGGGCACGCCATCATAGGAAACGGTGAGGCCGCCGCCATAACATTAGCCAAACACCGCAGGGGAATAGTCGCCAGCAATAATTTAAGCGATATAACCACATATATAGAAGAATTTAACCTAAAAAATATCACCACCGGCGACATCCTCATCGCCGCTCTTAAAAAAGGATTTATAGATGAATCCAAAGGCAACACCATCTGGACACAAATGCTATCCAAACGCCGCCGCCTGGGTGCTCCTTCCTTCACTGCATACCTTCAAAAAAACATTGCTGATGACATCACATCGCTTACGCCGCAGTTCCCCCAAATCTCCATCCGATAACAATTTCGCAATTGCGAACCCTAACATAGAATGTTATAATAACATAGACAATAGCGAATTTTCATATAGAATGTTATAATTATATGAACAATTGCGCCCCCAAACTTTGAATAACGTAAGAACTTAGACAATATAAATAACAAATGGGGCGACCTTCGCTCCCGCGGTTCGAGCCCCATTTGTTATTTATATTGCCTAAGTTCGCCCTATTCCAAAGTCTGGAGCAATTGGAATATATTATAACCAACAAGCAAAGCGTGGTGTACCCCAGTTGAAACAAATAGTTCAAGAAATATTAGAAGGAAATTTCAGGGCGGACAATACATCTCTTAACTTTTCCTGTCCCCGTATTGATTTAACCCTCTCTCCTGATTACATACAGGAGGGCTCTTTTACCATATTCGGACCTGAGGGCTATGTTACGGAGGGGAAGGTAATTTCTTCAGATTTGCGCATGGAGTGTCTGACACCGACATTTGCAGGTATTCAGGATGAAATCTATTACCGGATAGATACTACGGATATGAAGATTTCGGACACCATAAAAGGCGCTTTTTATATTGAATCAAATCAGGGAGAATACTATCTCCCTTTCTCCGTTACAATTATACCGGAAACAATAGACTCAAGTCTCGGCGAGGTCAAAAATCTTTTCCACTTTATAAATCTAGCTAAAACCAATTGGAGTGAAGCGGTCAGCTTTTTTTACAGCGATGATTTTGTTAAACTTTTAACAGGCAATGATGCACAGTATTACACGACATATAGGGGATTGTCTGCAATTTATGGAAACGAACATAACGTGGAAGAATTTTTGTTGGAGACCGGAAAGAAGAAGGCTATAGAGTATATTCCGGAGAAAACTTATATCAAGATGGAGAATCCTGAAGAAGATACGCGCTATGCGCTTACAATAAACAGAAACGGCTGGGGCTGTACATGCCTTAATATAGAGACGGAAGGCGATTTTATATATGTGGAAGAGGAAGTTGTTCTGGATGACGACTTTTTAGGAAATACGTATCATCTCTATTATTATATACAAAGCGACAGGCTCCATGCGGGGAACAATTATGGCAGTATCAGGTTACGGAGCTTTGAAAGGGTGATCACTATCCCCATAACGATTGTAATTACCTCGCCGGATGCGAAAAAGTACCATAAACAGTACTTGGAGAAGAAGCAGATTACCTGTAAGTTGATGAAATACTATCAGGCATACAGGTTGAAAAAGATTGGAACCAAGACTTGGATGGACGAGACTGGCAAACTGATTGAACGCCTAAAAGCAATTGACGGAAACGATCCGGCTACGGATTTGTTTCAGGCGCAGCTTCTTATGGCTAAAGAACGCTTTCACGAAGCCAGATGGCTGCTTGAACAAAACAGGGATAAGATAGAGATGATCGGTGAAGAGAAACCGGAGCTTAGGTGTTATTATCTTTATTTGTCCACTCTTTATAGTGAAAATGAAGCGTACATAGATGAAGCAACCGATGAAATTGTGTCTTTATATGAGATGAATCGCGGAAATTGGAGAATTGCGTGGCTGCTTTTGTTTTTATCGGATGAGCGTGTGAGAACACCGGCCAGAAAGTGGGCGCTTTTAGAGGAACTTTTTTCATATAAGTGTACAAGTCCGATGTTATATATGGAAGCGTGGAATCTACTTTGTATGAATCCTGCTACACTGCTTAGGCTCGAGGATTTTGAATTACAAGTATTGACTTATGCGGTTAAAAACGATGCGATGAAAGAGGATGTGATCATACAACTTCTTTATCTGGCACAGAAGACGAAGGGATTTTCGCAACAGTTATTGCAGATTCTTATTATGTGTTATGAGAAAAGGAAAGAAAGCGATATCCTTCATGCGATATGCACCTTGCTGATCAAGGGAGATAAATATGGTAAGAAGTACCTGAAATGGTATCGTGAGGGAGTGGAGCAGAACCTTAGGATCACAAGACTATATGAATATTATATGATGTCTGTCCCGCTAGACGGCAAGGAGACGATTCCTAAGGTGGTTCTTATGTATTTCGCATACCAGAGCGATTTGAGCTATGAGATTACCGCTTATTTGTATGCGTATGTGCATAAGAGACAGGAAGAGTTTCCGGAACTTTATGTAAACTATGTATCAGAAATAGAGAAATTTGTGCTGAAACAGATAAAGGCTGGCAGAATCAATAATAATCTGGCCTATCTGTACAGGAATGTGATCACGCAGCCTATGGTAGATGCAGAAGTGGCGAAAAACCTGATGGATATGCTGTTTTTGCAGGACATTATAATAGAGGATGATAAGGCCGGATGCGCTTATATGGGCAGCAGAATAAGAAATATAATAGTGGAGTACCCATATGCCGACAAGGAATTGACTTATTTGGTCAACACTAAAAAGACGCAGGTTCCGGTTTTTGATAAGGAATGTAAGATCATTCTAGAAGACAGTGACAATAACAGATACACAAACAGCATTTCGTTCCATATGGATAAGCTGTTTATATCAGATAAACTCGCCGGATTTGCGGCTCCGTTTTCAACAGACCATCTCGGATATGCCATTTATACATGTTATGGACACAAGGATATGACTGTTGTAAATGAGGGGAATTTACAACAGTATAAATACCTTGCGGGTTCAGACTTTTTAAAAGAGGATGAACGTCTGAAAATCAGAAGCAGATTGATCCGGTTTTATTACGAAAATGACCGTATGTGGGAGCTTGACGAGTATCTTCTTTCACTTAGTCCCACAGATATTGCGCCGGATGACAGGAAAGAAGTGATTCGCATAATGGTGCTTCGCGGAATGTATAAGGAGGCTTACGAATGGGTGAGATGCGGTGCGCCATATGATCTGGATGCCAAGACGCTTGCCAAACTCTTTAGCAGACTGCTTGTGCAGGAGGATATTTTAGAAGATGAGTTTGTTACCGGCCTGCTTCATTATGTTGTAAAAAGGGGAAAATACGACGAGTATATTCTTAAGTATCTGGTTCATAACTTTAACGGAAATATCAAGGATATGCGGGATATTTGGAAAATCTGCGCACAGTTCGGAGTGGATGCTTACGAGCTCAGCGAGAGAATGATCATACAGATGCTTTATACCGGAGCCTATATAGGTGAGGGGACGGATATATTTAAGTCATATATGAAAAGCGGCGGCAGCGATGAAGTGATTTCGGCATTTCTTGCCCAGAGCAGCTACGATTATGTGATAAAAGAAAAGATTACGGATTCTTCCCTGGCAGAGGCAATTACGCGTATACATCGTGAGGGAGTGGAGCTGCAGCTTGTCTGCAAACTTGCGTATCTTAAATATTATGCTGAAAATAAGAGTGAAATAAGTGAAGAGATAAAAGAAGTAATACGCGAATTTTTGCAGGAGATGCTCGAACACCAGATCATATTGCCCATTTTTAAGGAATATCAGAATTATTTACCGGCACTGGACATCATACAGGATAAATCAATTTTGGAATACCGCGCAGCGCCGGGGAACCGCGTGGCGATCCACTATATGATATTAAATGACGATGCGCAGGGAGCGGGATACAACAAAGAAAACATGAGGGAAGTGTTTGCAGGAATCTGCATAAAGGAGTTTGTTCTTTTCTTTGGGGAGCGCCTTCAGTATTATATAACGGAGGATGTGGACGGAGAGGAGAAAGTGACACTCAGCGGAACCATCAGAAAAAGCGACTTATCGGGAGATAAGGATGATACAACCTCTAAGGAGAGCAGCCGCTTCAATATGCTTAATGATATAATGATCGGAAAAACCCTTCATGACTATGATACGGTGGACCAACTATTAGAGGAATATTATAAAAAGAGCTTCATAGTAGAGAATTTGTTTAGGCTACAATAGGGTGAAAAGTAAACTTTTCACCCGCGAGTTTGTTCCTTGCAGTCACAAACATCGCAGGCTGAGAGAAAGGCATGATATAAAATGTTTTTTGAGAAAAAGACCGATGAAAAATTACATAATGGCAGCGTGCTGGTAGGATATGATCTTAATAATGATTTTGCGCAGATAAGTTATTGTGTGTATGGTGATAATAGTGAAAAGGTTGAAACTATCGCCACTGTATTAGGCACGAAGCAGTATAATATTCCGCTGGTGTTATGTAAACTAAAGGATGGCGGAAAGTGGCTGTATGGAAAAGAAGCCCTAAACTGCACCGATGAAGAGGCTGTTTTTGTTACGGATATAATGGAACTTGCAAGAAAGGGAGAAATGATTACAATAGAAGAGGAGTCCTTTGACCCGGTTGCCCTGCTTGCACTTTTTATAAAAAGAAGCCTTTCGCTTATGAATTTTATTACGCTGCCGGAGAATATCGGGGCTATAATGTTTACGGTGGATAAGCTGGATGACAGAATGGTGGAAATATTGGCGAAGGCAACGGCAAACTTAAATCTTAAGACTACCCATATATATTTTCAGACCCATACGGACAGCTTTTATTATTTTATGCTGCATCAGCCGGAAGATTTGTGGAATTATCAGGTGCTTGCCTGCGAGCATAACGGCAGGACACTTAAGACCTATAGAATGGAGCGTAATAAAAAGACTACGCCCATAGTAGTTTTGATCGAAGAGCAGGTATATGACAATGTAAAGCTTCCTGACGAGGATGAAGATGATGATGTTAAGGCAAGTATTTACAGGCTTGCGGATGAGAATTTTATGGATATACTTAAAGTACAGTGTGATGAAAGGATCGTATCCTGCGCCTATCTTCTTGGAGACGGTTTCAGAAATGACTGGGCGAAGGAATCCATGCGCTTTTTGTGTAGAAACCGCAGGGCTTTCCAAGGAAACAATCTTTTCAGTAAGGGAGCATGCTTTGGAATATCAGAGAGGCTTGAACCCTCGGAGATTGGAAAAGAGCATATTTTCCTAGGCGCGGATAAACTTAAATCCAATGTGGGAATGAATGTGAGGAGGCGCGGTAAGCAGTCATACTATGCCCTGCTAGATGCGGGAGAAAATTGGTATGAAGTGCATAAGGAATGCGAATTCCTTTTATCAGGGGAGGAGAACACCATTTCTTTTGTTATAACTCCGCTTACAGGTAAACGTGCAGAGATTCAGGAGATTGTCTTAGAGGGCGCACCGGTAAGGGAGGGCGCATTTAGCAGATATGAGATGGAAATAAGTATGAATTCCGTAGAATATATGGAAGCAAAGATAACGGACCTTGGTTTTGGAGAACTCTTTCCCGCTGCGGGCAAGGTGTGGAGAAAACAGTTTGAAATATTATAGTACACTAAAGAAAGGCATGGTCTTAATATGGGAACTATTATTCTCTCTACAGGAAACTATGCGAAAACACCATATTTTTTTGAAAAAACTTATGTAAACCTTTTCTCGCTGGAAGAACTATGCTATGTTCTTGTGGAAAATGCCGAAATGTTAGATCAGGACATTGTAAGCGATAAATTAGTAAGGTGGTTGGATGAACAGTGTGCATTGACAGAACTTGCAGACAATCTGTATGCTCTTATTAAAGAAAAAGCATCCGTCTCCGCTTTTGTGGGAACTATATTAGAGTATGCAGGACTTTATTCGCCTGAGACGGTTTCCCATACCGTATCGCTTGTCAGCGAAAATGCGGGCTTAAGTCCTTATGAAAAGCAAAAGGCAAGGGCTGACCATATGTTTAGGAATAAACGTTATATCCTTGCGCTTGAGCATTATTCATCCCTGCTTGCAAGGCTGCCGGAAGAGGATAGCGAGCTTAGGGCAAGGCTGCATCATAACATGGGCGTTGTACATGCGAGACTTTTTATGTTCGGGCATGCACAGGAGGAATTTATGAAGGCGTACAGGATAAACGGAAACAGCGACAGTTTGGAACACTTTCTTGCAGCAAAGAGAATGTGTGATAACGATAGGGATTATGTGGATTATATTGCCAGAAATCCTTCGCTGCATGAAACCTCACTTATCGTAGAGCGTATGGCGGAAGCTGCGTCGGCCCAGTTTGACGCAACGCAGGAAAACAGGATGCTTTTTACTCTGCGCGTATGCAAGGAAGAGGGAGCGGCATCTGCCGCGGATGTGCAGTATTATGATGAAATAGAGAATCTGACGGACATGCTTAAGGATGATTATAGGGAGAGTGTATTAGGATAAATGAATTGGTTAAAGAAAATATTCGGAAAATGGAAACATGCAATAGAGGAACCTGATTTCGAGAACGAAGACTGGGACAGCGAAGATGAAGTGCAGGAGAGGGACTTTCACAATAAGGAATATAGACAAGACTACGTAAAAGGCTGTCTTGAAAGGATTGCACAGGCTTCCAAAGAGATGGAAAACCTGACTTTTGAGTATGATACTGTAACCTCGTATCTTAAGGATATGGAGGAAATCGAGGCACTTCCCGAAGAGGAGTCGGAGGAGCTTAAAAGCTGCGCTAAGAAGGTAGAACTTCTACAAAACAGCCGCGATGATTATAAAGGCAGAAAGCGCCTGATGAGCGACGAACGCTTTTATCAGATAGAGCGTATGTTAGACGAAATCGAAGAAGGCTGCACCAAATTAAAAGATGCAGAGCGTTATCAGGAACTAATAAAGAAGGATTTAAGCCGCTTAGATGGAGAAAAACATGCCTATCTGTTCCGCAAGAATGAACTGGTAGGAGCAATTATTGATACCAGAGGTATGGCAATAATCTGTGTGGCAGCGCTTGCACTGTGTTTTATTCTGCTTCTTATACTACAGTTCCTTCTCGATATGGACACCCAGATAGGCTATATTATTACCGCGGGAGTCTCAGCAATCGCCATTACCGCAATTTATGTGAAGCATACCGAAGCCAAGCATGAGTTAAAAAGGGTAGAAGCTTCAATTAATAAGCTGATCGTTTTACAAAATAAGGTAAAGATCAGATATGTCAATAATACCAATCTACTGGATTATTTATACTTAAAGTACAACGTTACGAGCGCGGAAGAGTTAGAGACTCTGTGGAAGAATTATTATCTGGAGAAGGAAGAACGTGAGAAATATAGGCGTGCAGAGCTTGATTTAGATTACAATCAGCAGGAACTTATTAAAATTTTAAGAAGATATAATATAAATGACCCTGCAATCTGGCTGCATCAGACAGAAGCGATTCTGGAGCATAAGGAAATGGTAGAAATCCGCCACAATCTGATCATCAGAAGGCAGTCCCTGAGACGGCGCATGGATTATAATAAAGAAGTGGCAGCAGGCGGCGCGCACAAAGAAATCAAAGAACTCGTAAACCGTTATCCGCAGTATACGAGAGAAATTATAGAAATGGTTGAAAAGTATGAGAAAAATATGTAAAATAAGGTGAAAGAATAAGATGAGGAGGTTAAGGTATGAATAAGTTAGAACAGTTGTATGAAGGGAAAGCTAAGAAGGTTTTTAAAACTGACGATCCGGATGTTTTAATTGTGGATTATAAAGATGACGCTACTGCTTTCAATGGGGAGAAAAAGGGAACTATTGTAGGTAAGGGCGTTATTAATAATAGAATGACTAACCATGTATTTAAACTGTTGGAAAAAGAAGGGGTTCCGACTCACTTTGTTGAAGAATTGAGCGATAGGGAGACCGCGGTTAAGAAAGTGGAGATTGTTCCGCTTGAGGTTATTATACGTAACGTGGCTGCAGGAAGTTTCTCTAAGAGACTGGGAGTTGAAGAGGGAACACCGTTTGACGAGCCGACTATTGAGTTCAGCTATAAGAACGACGAGCTTGGAGATCCGCTTATCAATAGCTATTTCGCGGTAGCTATGAAGCTTGCTACATGGGAAGAGATAGAGACCATTAAGAAATATGCTTTTAAAGTAAACGAAGTGCTTAAGAATTACTTTTTACAAGCAGATATCAAACTTATCGATTTTAAGATTGAATTTGGACGTTATCACGGACAGATCATTCTTGCTGACGAAACAAGCCCTGATACCTGTAGATTGTGGGATGTTCATACCAATGAGAAATTGGATAAAGACCGTTTCCGCAGAGATTTAGGTAACGTGGAAGAGGCATATAATGAGGTGTTTAAGCGCCTTGGCCTATAAAAGGGTGAAAAAGGTGAAAAATAAATTTTTCACCCTATATTGGAAACATGAGGGATTTTTATGACACAGACAGAAAAAGTCGGGGAAGAGTGCGGCGTCTTTGGGATGTATGATTTTGACGGCGCGGATGTTGCGTCCAGCATATATTACGGACTCTTTGCGCTTCAGCATAGGGGACAGGAGAGCTGTGGTATTGCGGTAAGCGATACTAAAGGTCCTAAAGGGAAGGTTATAAGTGTCAAGGACATGGGGCTTGTAAACGAGAACTTTACTTCTGAGAACCTTGATGGACTTAAAGGTGATATCGGTGTGGGGCATGTCCGTTACTCGACAGCAGGCAGCAGCACCAGAGAAAATGCACAGCCTTTGGTTCTGAATTATGTAAAAGGAACTCTTGCAATGGCGCATAACGGTAATTTGATAAATACGCCCGAACTTCGCCATGAACTGGAATATTCGGGAGCCATTTTCCAGACTACCATAGATTCAGAGGTTATTGCATATCATATAGCCAGAGAGCGGTTAAACAGCGCAACCGTTGAAGAAGCGGTTGGACGCGCGATGGAGAAGTTAAAAGGCGCTTATTCCCTGGTGATAATGTCGCCGCGTAAGCTGATTGGGGCAAGAGATCCCTTTGGTTTCAGGCCATTATGTATAGGAAAAAGGGATAATGCATATATTCTGGCATCCGAGACCTGTGCGCTGGATACTATCGGTGCAGACTATGTCAGGGATGTTGAGCCTGGGGAAATTGTTACAATCTCGCCGGGGAAGGGAATAGAGTCTGATAAAAGACTCTGTATAAGTGAAGATAAACATGCAAGATGTGTATTTGAATACATTTATTTTGCAAGACCGGACAGTCATATAGACGGCGTAAGCGTCTATGACTCCCGTATTCTTGCAGGTAAATACCTTGCGATTGACTCGCCTGTGGAAGCGGATTTGGTGGTTGGTGTACCCGAATCCGGAAATTGTGCTGCGCTTGGATACTCCATGCAGTCGCATATTCCGTATGGGCAGGCCTTTGTAAAAAATGCCTATGTAGGACGTACTTTTATAAGTCCGCAGCAAAAACACCGCGAGAGCAGCGTTAAAGTAAAACTGAACGTAATAAGGGAAGCTGTCCGTGGTAAAAGAATTATAATGATAGACGATTCCATAGTCCGTGGAACCACTTCCGACAGAATTGTCAGGATGCTTCGGGAAGCAGGGGCGGCCGAAGTCCATATGCGTGTAAGCTCACCGCCGTTTCTATGGCCCTGCTATTTCGGAACCGATGTTCCGGCAAAAGAACAGCTGATTGCCAACAACCGTTCTGTGGAAGAAATACGTCGCATAATCGGAGCGGATTCCCTTGCATATCTTGAAATGGATAGACTCGATGAGATTTCAGGGCATCTTGGTATTTGCAAGGGATGTTTTACGGGAAATTACCCTATGGAGCCGCCTAAGGAGGATATCCGCGGGGAATATGATAAATAGACAGGAATAAAATAATAAAGGAGAAAACATATGGATAGATATGTAAGTCCGCTTTCGGAGCGGTACGCAAGCCGCGAGATGCAGTATATCTTTTCGCCGGATATGAAGTTTAAGACGTGGCGGAAGCTGTGGATTGCGCTGGCGGAGACCGAGATGGAGCTGGGGCTTAGCCAGAACGGAAAGCCGGTCATTACCAAGGAGCAGATTGACGAGCTGAAAGCCCATGCTGAGGACATCAATTATGATGTTGCCAAGGCAAGAGAGAAAGAAGTGCGTCATGACGTTATGAGCCATGTATATGCGTATGGTCAGCAGTGTCCTAAAGCTGCGGGAATCATCCACCTTGGCGCAACCTCATGTTATGTCGGGGATAATACGGATATTATTGTAATGACACAGGCGCTTAAGTTGGTCAAAAAGAAGCTTGTTAATGTAATTGCCAAACTTGCAAAGTTTGCGGATGAGTATAAGGAACTTCCGACACTTGCATTTACGCATTTTCAACCGGCACAGCCAACAACAGTCGGAAAGAGGGCAACCCTGTGGGCACAGGAATTTTGTCTGGATCTGGAAGACTTAGATTATGTGCTTTCTACAATGAAACTTCTTGGCTCTAAGGGAACTACCGGTACTCAGGCTTCTTTTTTGGAATTGTTTGACGGTGATCAGGAAATGGTAGATAAAATTGATCCTATGATAGCTGCTAAAATGTGCTTTGATAAATGCTATCCGGTATCAGGCCAGACCTATTCCCGTAAGGTGGATACAAGAGTTTGCAATATTCTTGCCGGTATTGCAGCATCTGCGCATAAGATGTCCAACGACATCAGGCTGCTGCAGCATTTAAAAGAGGTGGAAGAGCCTTTTGAAAAGAGTCAGATCGGTTCTTCTGCTATGGCATATAAGAGAAATCCGATGCGTAGTGAAAGGATTGCATCCCTATCCAGATTTGTAATGGTGGATGCGCTTAATCCGGCTATTACATCTGCTACGCAGTGGTTTGAGAGAACGCTGGACGACTCGGCTAACAAGAGACTTTCGATTCCGGAGGGCTTTTTAGCGATTGACGGTATTCTGGATCTGTGTCTGAATGTAGTGGATGGTCTGGTAGTATATGACAAAGTTATAACCAAACATCTTTTGAGCGAGCTTCCGTTTATGGCAACCGAGAATATCATGATGGATGCCGTTAAGATGGGCGGAGACCGTCAGAAGCTTCATGAGAAAATACGTGAACTTTCAATGATAGCCGGAGCTAATGTGAAAAAAGAAGGAAAAGAAAATAATTTACTTGAGCTTATTGCAGCCGATCCTGAATTTAATATGAGTCTGGAAGAACTGAATAAGACTATGGATCCTTCCAAATATGTAGGCTGCGCACCTAAACAGGTGGAGAGCTTTTTAAAAGAGGTTATAGATCCGATTCTTGAGGAAAATAAGGAAATGCTCGGAATGGAAGCGCAGATAAATGTATAATTTGAGACTTTATTCTGAGCATAATAAGGAGGTATAAATATGGTAAAGGCCATAGTAGGCGCTAACTGGGGCGATGAAGGAAAAGGAAAGATTACGGATATGCTGGCAAAGGAAGCCGACATAATCGTGCGTTTTCAGGGCGGCGCTAACGCAGGACATACAATTGTAAATAATTATGGAAAGTTTGCTCTTCATACATTGCCATCTGGCGTATTTTACGACCATACTACAAGTATAATAGGTAATGGCGTTGCGCTTAACATTCCGATTTTTTTTAATGAGATTAAGTCTATTACGGACAGGAATGTGCCGATGCCCAAGATATTGGTATCTGAGAGATGTCAGATAGTTATGCCCTATCATATCCTGTTTGATCAATATGAGGAGGAGAGACTTGGCGGTAAATCATTTGGATCTACCAAGTCGGGAATTGCACCTTTTTATTCGGATAAATATGCTAAGATAGGTTTTCAGGTCAGTGAACTTTTTGATGAAGAATTGTTAAAAGAGAAGGTAGAGAGAGTCTGCGTGGCTAAGAATGTTTTATTGGAGCACCTTTATCATAAGCCTTTGATAGACACTGCTGAATTGCTTGACACCCTGCATGGATATAAAGAAATGATAGAGCCTTATGTATGTGATGTTTCTTCTTACCTGAATCAGGCAATTAAGGACAACAAAACTATTCTTCTGGAAGGACAGCTCGGAACGCTTAAGGATCCTGATCATGGAATTTATCCTATGGTTACTTCCTCGTCTACTTTGGCGGCATACGGAGCAATCGGAGCAGGACTTCCGCCATATGAGATCAAGCAGATCATTACGGTTTGTAAAGCCTATTCTTCAGCGGTAGGGGCAGGTGCATTTGTATCTGAGCTTTTTGGGGATGAGGCGGATGAGCTTAGACGCCGCGGCGGCGATGGCGGAGAGTTCGGAGCGACTACCGGACGTCCTAGACGTGTAGGCTGGTTTGACTGTGTGGCTTCTAAGTACGGCTGCAGGTTACAGGGAACTACGGACGTAGCGTTTACGGTACTTGATGTGCTGGGATATCTTGACGAGATACCTGTTTGTGTAGGTTATGACATAGACGGCGAGGTGACTACCGAATTTCCGGTTACAGCTAAATTGGAAAAGGCTAAACCGGTTCTTAAGAAGTTCCCGGGATGGAAATGTGAGATACGCGGCATTAAAAACTATGAAGAACTTCCGGAAAAATGTCGCAATTATATAGAGTTTATAGAGCAACAGATAGGATATCCTATTACAATGATTTCAAACGGACCGGGCAGGGACGATATTATCTATCGTAAAAGCCCGTTGAAGGCTTTCTAGTTTGGGCTAAAGGAGCGCTATATTGTGTTAGAATTAAAGAATATTTCTTATGAAGTTTCGGCAGAGGACTTACAGACGGGCAGTAAAGAAATAGTCCGCGACGTAAGTCTGACTGTTGAAGACCATAAATTTGTAGTTATCACCGGCCCCAATGGCAGCGGTAAATCAACTCTTGCCAAGCTGATAGTGGGGATTGAGAAACCTACTTCGGGGAAAATATATCTGGACGGAGTGGATATTACTGAGAAAAACGTCACAGAACGTGCAAATATGGGCATCGGCTTTGCATTTCAGCAGCCGGTACGTTTTAAAGGAATAGAAGTAATTGATTTGTTGAGAATAGCTTCCGGTAAACACTTATCGGTTGTGGAGGCATGCGAATATCTCTCGGAAGTAGGATTGTGCGCAAGAGATTATATTAACCGCGAGGTTAACGCCAGTCTTTCCGGAGGAGAATTAAAACGTATTGAAATTGCGACACTACTTGCCAGAGGAACTAAGTTGTCGGTATTTGATGAACCGGAGGCTGGCATTGATTTATGGAGTTTTCAGAGCCTTATTAAAGTGTTTGAAAGACTGCAGAAGAAAAGCACTGATGGTTCTATTCTCATTATTTCACACCAAGAGCGTATTTTGAATATTGCAGACGAGATAGTTGTGGTATCGGAGGGAAGGATTGCAAATAGAGGCAGTAGAGAAGAAATCTTACCAGGCTTGTTGGGAACTCCTTCGGCTGCAAATGCCTGCACGTATTTGGATAGGTGATTGTAAATGAGTTTGCAAGTGCCTGATAACTGGCAGTGAAAGGAGTATGGGCAGCAATGATTGATACAATACAGAAACGACTTTTGGAGGAAGTGGCAGACCTTCATGAAGTACCGGAGGGAGCGTATAATATACGCGCAAACGGCGAAATGGCGGCAAGAAATACAACGGCTAATATAGATATTGTGTCTAAAGAAGATGCGAGCGGAATTGATATACACATCAAGGCAGGTACTAAGAATGAAAGCGTTCATATTCCTGTAGTTTTAAGTAAGAGCGGTATAAAAGAGACTGTATACAATGATTTCTATATTGGCGATGACGCAGATGTTACAATAGTAGCAGGCTGTGGGATTGACAACTGCGGTGTACAGGATTCGGAGCATGACGGAATACACCGCTTTTATCTGGGCAAAAATTCCAAAGTAAAATATGTAGAAAAACACTATGGTTCGGGCGATGGAAAAGGAAAAAGAATACTGAATCCGGGGACTGAGGTCTATTTAGAAGACGGCAGTCTTATGGAAATGGAAATGGTACAGATTAAAGGCGTAGATTCGACAGTACGAAACACTGTTGCCGAGCTTGGTGCAGGAGCAAGACTTATAGTGCGTGAGCGACTTATGACACATGGAGATCAGGAAGCCGTAAGCAGCTATGAAGTAAAATTAAACGGTGAGGGCGCAAGTGCGGATGTTGTTTCACGCTCTGTTGCAAGAGATAACTCGTATCAGAAATTTGATTCCCGCATTACTGGAAATGTTCCATGCAGCGGCCATACAGAGTGTGACGCAATTATTATGGACACTGCAAGAGTTCTTGCAATTCCGCAGCTTGAAGCGAATGATGTGGATGCCGCCCTGATTCACGAGGCTGCGATCGGTAAGATAGCAGGCGAGCAGATCATTAAACTTATGACGCTTGGGCTTACGGAGGCCGAGGCGGAGGAGAGGATAATTAACGGATTCCTTAAATAGTGTTTCATCTATTTTGTGCAAAAGACGGGGGGATGTTATTCCCGCCCATCCCAGCAATATGTACATAATTTAGATTTATCAATACCGACCGAAGCGGTCATATCGTCTAAACGATTGAAACGGAGAGAAGTGAAATTTAGCTTCTCTCTTATTTTTTCCAGCATATCATGGTACTGTGTGGACTCAGGATCAGCATAAACTGAGAGATTCGGATATTTGTTGTCTGCCTCTATTTCTTTTATTACCTTGCGTGTAATAAGCTCCATTTCTGAGGATGAACGCGAGAAGTTCAAATATTTACATCCAAATAAAAGCGGAGGGCATGCCGGTCTTATATGTACCTCTTTGGCGCCGCTCTGATAGAGAAATTCGGTGGTTTCCCCAAGCTGGGTTCCGCGCACTATAGAATCGTCTATTAAAAGCAGGCTTCTGTCTTTTATAAGGTCATGTACCGGAAGCAGCTTCATCTTGGCAATCAGATTTCGCTGAGTTTGTATCGTAGGCATGAAAGAACGCGGCCATGTAGGCGTATATTTGATAAAAGGCCTTGAAAAAGGAATTCCTGATTCATTGGCATAGCCGATTGCATGGGCTGTTCCGGAATCGGGCACACCCGCAACGGTATCCGGCTTAATATTATCTCTCTTTGCCATCATAGCGCCGCAGTTATAGCGCATCTGTTCTACGGAGACACCCTCATATGAGGATGATGGATAACCATAGTAAACCCATAGGAATGTACAGATTTTCATATCTTTGCCGGGTGAAACAAGCGTTTTTACGCCTTCCGGCGTGACTGCTGCGATTTCTCCAGGACCAAGCTCTCTTTCCGGCGAATATCCAAGATTCAGGTAAGCAAAACTTTCAAATGAGACGCAATAGGCAGAGTCCTTTTTACCAATAGTAACAGGCGTACGGCCATATTTGTCTCTTGCCGCTAAAATGCCTTTGGGAGTCATGATCAGCATAGTCATAGAGCCATCAATTAAATTCTGAACATATTGCATACCCTCAATGAGATTCTCTCTCTGGTTGATAATTGCGGCTACAAGCTCTGTCATATTAATTTCGCCGCCGCTCATTTCCTGAAAATGTGCGTGGCCGCTTTTAAAAAGCTGTTCTTCTATTTCTTCCTTGTTATTGATCTTACCAACAGTGGTGATAGCGTAGGTACCGTGGTGTGAACGGATAATAAGCGGCTGTGGTTCATAATCAGAGATAGAACCAATTCCCAGATGTCCACGCATTGTATTGACATCTTTATCAAATTTTGTCCTGAAAGGTGAGTTCTCGATGTTGTGGATAGCCCTGTCAAACCCGCTTTCCCTGCTGTAAGTGGCCATTCCGGCACGCCTTGTTCCAAGATGCGAGTGGTAGTCAGTGCCAAAAAATAAGTCAAACACACAATCTTCTTTAGATGCAACGCCAAAAAATCCGCCCATAGATTAAACTCCTATTCTGTCATATTATGGATTAATTGTATTACTTTTTTGGGTAAAGCACAAGTTATAAATCCATTTATTAAAGTGTAATTTTGCCTACTGTTCCTTTGAGCATAATCTTTTTTTAATAAAAGTAACAAGGCATACTATTGCAAAAATAATCGTTACAGCAAGATAACACGCTACAGCATATGAGCCCACGCCCAAAATCAGCAGCATGGCTTCTCTGATGCTTACAACTCCGAATATTGTAAAAATTGCAAAAGAAATCGTATTCAAGATTCCAACCGGCATCTTGCTTCTAAGTATAGTGCCGACGATCAGACCTATTAAATCCGCGAGGAGCAGTCCAAGTGTGCAGCCAAGGAATACTGCAAATGCATTTGAAAAGCTTCCCTGTGTGTAATTGGCAGCGAGTGTAATTGCCGAAAGCTGTGTCTTATCCCCCAGTTCCCCGACAAAAAACGAGATAAAAATGGCCAGAACCGGTCCAAATTTGTTTTTTGCGACGTTTTCTTCATCTTCGTCTTCAGCCTCGCCTTTCAGAGTGGCATAAGCAAACCAGAAAAACGCAAGTCCCGCTATGGTTTTGATTATTCTCATATCCAGATAATTGCTAAGCGCCGCTCCTACGCCAACCGCCATAACATTCAAAAGTATGGTAGCAAGCCATGTTCCGGTCAGTATATGCGACACCTTATACCTGCCCGCCATTGCAACCAGAAGAAGCTGGGTTTTGTCGCCCATTTCGGCGATGAAGATTGTTAGAAGAACCGTGATAAAAATAGCCATTGTGAACACTCCATTCATTTGTATTAGTGGGAAAATAGTAAATAAAAAAAGACACACGTAAAGCACCATCGCTCTACATGAGTCTCATCAATTAAGATATGCCAGGTTTGCACCAGTATGTTGGCATACCGCGCCCTAAGACGCCGATTACTCCCTCACCTATTATGCTATATTATATAGGGTATAGAGGAGCGCGTCAACAGTTTTTTATAATAATTCACCTAATAATCCATCTGTACATTCCCTCTATTTTCCCCCTATCAATTTATCGCATTTTCTGATACAATAAACAATATAATCTCAATAGCTATATCTGATAATCATTATATAATAATTAAACGATTGCAAAGCGCTGTTCCAGTACCCAGAACTTAGCCAATATAAATAAAAACGGGGCGACCTTCGCTCCCGCGGTTCGAGCCCCGTTTTTATTTATATTGACTAAGTTCGTGCTCTACTCACAGCCTTCGCAATTTTCATCCAATAACACAAGGAGATAACAAGAATGATTTTTAAGTGCAAAAACTGCGGCGGCAACGCCGTTTATGAACCGGGCAGAAAAAAGATGTATTGTCCTCACTGTGACGGAATAGACAGTGAGGACTGCATAAAGGGAGGTTCAATAACACAGTGTGAAAACTGTGGAGCCCCTATTACTATAGGACACTACACATCTTCGGATAAATGTGCGCACTGCGGAAGCAGCATAGTTTTTGACGATAGGGTAGAAGGCGCATACAGACCAAGCCTGATACTTCCTTTTAAAATAAATAAGGAAATGGCAGTGGAGGCCATGAATAAGGAGTTTAAGAAAAGAACCTTTACTCCATCCTCTTTTCTTTCGGAAAAAAGCCTTGATAATATGAAGGGAAACTACGTTCCGTTCTGGCTTTATGATTATCAGGCGCATTATGATTTCAGGGGGCAGGGTACAAAGGTGCGTACATGGAGAAGCGGTGACACCGAGTATACGGAGACATCCTATTATGATGTAATAAGGCAGATGGCTGTTGATTTTGATAAAGTCCCGGTGGATGCCTCTATTGAGATGAATGACGGTGAGATGGATTTGATGGAGCCTTACACTTATCAGGAGCTGGAAGGCTTTGATCCCAAATACATGTCGGGTTTTTTTGGCGAAGTTTACAATCAGGGAGCAGATGAACTGGAAGAGAGGGCTAAGATTAAGGCAAAAAGCGCTTCCGAGCAGCTGATGCAGCAGTCGCTCTCAGGATATAGCTCTATGAAACCTATACATAGAAATCTTAGCTTTAATAGGGACGGTTTAAATTATGCGCTAATGCCGGTATGGGTATATCAGTACGATTACCGTGGAGAGACTTACCGTTTCAATGTAAATGGACAGACCGGAAAGGTGGTAGGCAAAACTCCGGTTTCCAAGGCAAAGGTGTTAATATATGGATTAACCACAATGATATCAACCAGCTTGATATACTATTTGCTATTAGCCATATTGGAGGTACTGAATAAATGAAAGAATATTTTAGGTATTTTAGGTGGGTATATATAACTATTGCTGTGCTGCTTGTGATCTTTGCGGCTGTAAAACTGAAAGATAAATTAGAGAAACATGAGAGGTCGAATACCGAATGCACAACAACTCAAAGAGTTTTTGATTATGCTGACGTTTTAAGTGATACTGAAGAAAAAGAACTGGCTGAGTTAATTGCTGTAAGAGAGAAAGAAACAAAATGCGACATAATTCTGGTGACTTTGCAGCAGTCGCTTAAAGAATATGCAAGAGAAATCGAGCCACATGTGGACTATGACGAGTTTGTCAGAGTATATGCGGAACAGTTTTATGAAACAAATAAATTCGGATATGATCAGCCTAACGGAGACGGAGTGATCTTAGTAGACAACTGGTTCCGTGAAGATGACGGCAAAATTTATACATGGTTTTGTACTACCGGAATTGCAAAACAAAGGTACTCTATTTCAGCTACCGACCATCTTCTTGACGAGGTATACCGCTATGTGGAGGATGACCCATACAAAGCATACCAAGCCTATGTAAATGAATTTTATAAAGAAATGGCGGGAGGTCAGATTGGCTACTTGGACCAGATCCCCAAATGGGGTTTTATATTTATAGGTTTTATTGTGGGGATAATTTATATTGCAGTGAATTGGAACTCTAAAGGCGGCAGGAAAACGACGAATGCAGTAACCTATGTTAATGGTCAAAATGCTAATTTTGTCAATAGACAGGATATATTTCTTCGTAAAACCGTAACACATCGCCGTATTCAAACGAGCAGCGGTGGAAGCGGCGGCCATAGCGGAGGCGGCGGCAGAAGCCACAGCGGAGGCGGTGGAGGTCATCATGGTGGAGGCGGACGCAGCCGATAATATACCAAACAAAAAACAACCCACATGACGGTATGGGTTGTTTTTTTATTCATATAATTTACAAATTAAATACTCTGTTCTTTATTTATACGAAGCCGGTATATAATTAAGCCATCTTATTAACTGCCTGAGCTAAACGGGATACTTTTCTGGAAGCTGTATTCTTGTGGAATACGCCCTTAGAAGCAGCCTTATCAATAGTAGCCGTAGCAGCAAGCAATGCAGCCTTTGCAGCTTCCTTGTCATTAGCGGCAATAGCAGCGGTTACTTTCTTAACAGAAGTCTTAACACCGGATTTGATAGCTTTGTTTCTCTCCGCTTTGGTTCTGTTAACTAAAATTCTTTTCTTTGCAGATTTGATGTTAGCCAAGATGCACACCTCCTAATTATAATTGTTTTTTATGGAAATGTCTCATTAAAGCCGGACACGGACGTTTTAATGGAAACACACGCATATTATTGTAGAATAAGCATTAATTTCTGTCAATACATATTTTCAAAATTATTGTAAAAACTAGCTACTAAACAAAACTATGGCAAGGCAAGACAAGCATTGTCTGCATATAGTAATACGGAGAAAACATATAGAAGAAACGAGGACATGAGGGTATGGGTTGGTTTCAGGTCAGAACGGACCTGGCATTGGAAGCCAGAGAGAGTATTGATGGAAAAGAAAATGTAGTTCATGGAATAAAGGTAAATGAGGAATATGACGAGAACGGCGATGTGCATATAACCACAGTAATAATTGAGACCAAGAACGGCGCTAAGGCAATGGGAAAACCTATGGGAACCTATGTAACGCTTGAAGCTCCGGCAATGATTGAACCGGAAGAGGATTACCATCAGGAAATATCCGACATTTTAGCTAAAGAGATAAAGAAGCTCCTTTTTGAGCCGGATGAGGAAAAGTCGATTCTTGTAGTAGGGCTTGGAAACCGGGATGTAACGGCAGATTCACTTGGCCCCAATGTGGTGGATAACCTTTTTATAAACAGGCATATAGTAATGGAATATGGAAAAGTGGCATATAACTGCTCTAAAATGCATATGGTGAGCAGTCTGGTGCCGGGAGTTATGGCGAAGACCGGAATGGAATCGGCGGAAATCATAAGGGGAGTCATAGAACAGACCTCTCCGGATCAGGTCATAGTCATTGATGCACTTGCCGCAAGGTCAACCAAGCGCCTGAACCGTACTATACAGATTACGAATACAGGTATTCATCCGGGTTCGGGTGTCGGAAACCATAGGAATGCGCTTACTGAGGATAGTCTGAATGTGCCGGTTTTAGCAATCGGCGTGCCAACCGTTGTGGACGCGGCAACTATTGTGGGAGATGCAATCGGTGAATACCCGAGCGCGCTTTCTGAGCTTAATAATATGTATGTGACAAGCAAAGATGTGGATTTTCAAGTGCAGCAGATAAGCCATATACTTTGTGACGCCCTGAATAAAGCTTTGGATATATCGACCATCTAGGTATCATGAGAAACACCGCCTGCTGCATATAATTAGTGAGTGGGCGCATAATAGTCCGGATGGGATGAATTTAATTAATGAAAAAAAGACGATTACGGTTAAAGTGGAATGATCAGTTTCATATGGGGCGCGGCATTTTAAGGATTCTGCTTATTATTCTCTGCGTTATGACGGTGGTGTCATTTTTGGGAGAGCTGATGTCTGATTCTGATTTGTATTCGGAAAAAAGTACTGCTTTAGACGGTATTCAGAAGTGGTTTGAGCAGTCGCTTATGGATATATGGCTGCCCGGTATGGTCTTTTTGCAAAACGGGCAGATTAATTACGACTACAATCTGTTAGACCGTATGGTTCTTGAAAACTATCCGGTTCTGCTTTGCGTTACCGAAACGCCTGCCAAGTACGATTCTCAGGCCCTTAAAGAAAGTAATTATGAGGAGCTGGTTTTATTGGAAGGCTCCGATGAGGAGAAAAAGGGAATTGATGAAGCTGATTTAGAGTACGGTGACGATGCCATCCATCTGGACAAGGGACTGGAAGATGCATTGCTTGCCGAAAATGGTTTGATTGCTGAGAATCAGATGGCGGCAGGCGAGAACGATGACATTTTGGGAGAAAGTGCGCAGAATAATGTCGCGGATTTTCACGAAGTAGAAGAGGCGTTATACCGCTATCAGTGGGATACCTTAAGCAGCTATGAATCCATGGTAAAAGCTTTTTATGCCATAGATTCATCCACAGCGGCAGGCGAGAGTGTTTTAAATCTGGATAAACTGCTGAATAAGGACATGCGGATGAAGGGAAGTAATGATGAGCCGCAGATTTTAATCTACCATACCCATTCTCAGGAAGCTTTTACAGATTCCACAGCAGGAGACGATTCCACGACAATTATAGGCGCAGGTGAAAAACTTGCGCAGCTTTTGCGTGACAAATACGGCTATAACGTAATACATAATACGGCAAGTTATGATGTTCCGGCCAGAGACTATGCATACAGCAATGCGCTTCCCGAACTTGAAAAACTGCTTGCCGATAATCCGTCAATCGAAGTAGTAATCGACTTACATAGAGACGAAATGCCGGCGGATAGAAGGCTTGTGGTGGATTTACAGGGCAGACCTACGGCACAGTTTATGTTTTTTAACGGACTTAGCAGGACGGCCAAGGGAGGGGCGATAGAATCACTTGAAAATCCATACCTTGACGATAATCTTGCCTTTTCATTACAGATGCAGATTGCAAGCAATGAATATTACCCGGGGATTGCGAGGAGGATATACCTAAAGGCATACCGCTATAATATGCATCTGTGTCCTAAATCGCTTTTGATCGAGTTAGGCGCACAGAATAATACTGTTGAAGAAATAATGAACGCCGTAGAACCCCTTGCGCATGTGCTTCATCTCGTACTTGTAGGTGATGAACCGGATGTAGGTTATTGAAACTTACATAATGGACATTGATTTGCAAATTTGCTATACTAACATAAATGATTGCGAAATTAAACATATGATTGAAAGGCAAAGTAAACATGGAAGTTATAGATAAAAGCAGGATCAGGAATTTTTGTATAGTAGCGCATATAGATCATGGCAAGTCAACGTTGGCAGATCGCATTATAGAAAAAACCGGCCTTTTAACAAGCCGTGAAATGCAGGCACAGGTGCTTGACAACATGGAACTTGAGCGCGAAAGAGGAATTACCATCAAGGCGCAGACAGTGCGTATCATATATAAGGCCAAAGATGGACAAGAGTATATTTTTAATTTGATAGATACTCCCGGACACGTGGATTTTAATTATGAGGTCAGCAGAAGCCTGGCTGCGTGTGACGGAGCGATTCTCGTTGTAGATGCGGCTCAGGGAATTGAGGCCCAGACGTTGGCTAACGTCTATCTGGCACTGGATCATGACCTTGACGTTTTTCCGGTGATCAATAAGATAGATCTGCCAAGTGCGGAACCTGAGCGTGTAAAAAATGAAATAGAAGACGTAATAGGAATAGAGGCACAGGACGCCCCGCTTATTTCCGCCAAGAACGGAATAGGCATTGAAGAAGTGCTTGAAGCCATTGTGGAAAAAATTCCTGCCCCGTCAGGAAGTTCGGACAACCCCCTTCAGGCATTGATTTTTGACTCTGTCTACGATTCCTACAAAGGCGTTATAGTATTTTGCCGTATTATGGAAGGCACTGTGAAAAAAGGCACTAAGATCAGGATGATGGCAACAGGAGCGGAAGCAGAGGTTGTTGAAGTCGGATATTTCGGGGCAGGGCAGTTCATTCCCTGCGAGGAGCTGTCTGCCGGCATGGTAGGCTATCTGACTGCGTCTATTAAAAATGTTAAAGATACCGCCGTTGGCGATACCATAACCGATGTGGCGCGTCCTTGCAGCGAGCCGCTTCCAGGCTATAAAAAAGTCAATTCAATGGTTTATTGTGGAATGTATCCGGCGGACGGCGCCAAATATCCGGACCTACGCGATGCACTTGAGAAGCTTAAATTAAATGATGCTTCTTTAAATTATGAGCCTGAGACTTCTATAGCCCTTGGTTTTGGTTTCCGCTGCGGATTTTTAGGTCTTTTGCATTTGGAGATCATACAGGAACGCTTGGAGAGAGAATACAATTTAGATTTGGTAACAACGGCGCCGGGAGTTATCTACCGCGTGCATAAGACAAACGGCGATATGATTGAGTTGACCAATCCTTCAAACCTGCCAGATCCTTCAGAGATAGATTACATGGAAGAGCCGGTGGTTAGTGCGGAAATAATGGTAACTACGGAATTTATCGGACCTATTATGCAGCTTTGCCAGGAAAGACGCGGACGTTACGTAAGCACCGAATACATTGAAGCTACCAGAGCTTTGTTAAAATATGACCTCCCATTAAACGAAATCATTTATGATTTTTTTGATGCGTTAAAATCGCGCTCAAGGGGTTATGCATCCTTTGATTATGAGATGAAAGGGTACGAAGAATCCAAGTTAGTCAAATTGGATATATTGATCAATCATGAAGAAGTTGACGCTCTTTCGTTTATAGTCCATGCCGACAGCGCATACGAAAGAGGCCGAAGGATGTGTGAGAAACTCAAAGGCGAGATTCCAAGACACCTCTTTGAAATCCCGATTCAGGCAGCAGTAGGCGGCAAAATAATAGCAAGAGAGACCGTTAAGGCAATGCGAAAAGACGTTCTTGCCAAGTGCTACGGCGGCGATATTACGCGTAAGAAGAAGCTGCTGGAGAAGCAAAAAGAAGGTAAGAAGAGGATGCGGCAGGTGGGAAGTGTGGAGATTCCGCAGAGTGCGTTTATGAGTGTGCTGAAGTTGGATGACGATTAGAATGGGGGCCGGATGTGGGTGCAGGATGGGGTGTACAGATATTAATATTCAAGGCGCGCTTGCGCTCCGACTTCGGCGCAACGGTACTAAGCTCGAAAATACCTCGCTAAGTACCGGCGCCTGCATAGGGCCTTGAATATTAATATCTGTACACCCCATCCTGCGCCCACATCCTTATTTCTCACTTTTTAATTGTGTCAACACAACTGGGCTTGTATACAAATATTATGATTGTCCATACACATTTTCGCGGAGGTCTGAACATGCAAACCTTAAAACCCTTAAGTATCTACATCCACATCCCTTTCTGCGTAAGAAAATGCCTATACTGTGACTTTTTATCATATCCTGCATCTGAGGTTGAGAAAGAGTCTTATATTGAGCTTTTGTTGTCTGAAATAGAAAATCAGTCTTCTTTTTATAATTCCCACAAGGTTATTTCAATATTTATCGGCGGGGGTACTCCGTCTATATTGGATGGAAGTGTAATAGAAAAAGCGTTATGTAAACTTAAGAATTGTTTTCAGGTTGAGGATGAAGCTGAGATTACTATAGAGGTTAATCCGGGCACGGTTACGGAAGATAAGCTGAATTCGTATCTGCGGGCGGGGATTAACCGGCTTAGTATTGGGTTGCAGACGGCGGATGATGAGCAGCTTAGGGTGCTTGGCAGGATTCATGATTATGGGGATTTTTGTACTACTTATGAGATGGCAAGGAGATTGGGGTTTAAGAACATTAATGTTGATCTGATGTCGGCGATTCCGGGGCAGACGGCTGAATCTTATTGTGATACCCTTAAGAAAGTACTTGAATATGAGCCTGAGCATATTTCGGCGTACAGCCTTATTCTTGAAGAGGGGACCTGGTTTTATGAAAACCGTGATAAGCTTAAGCTTCCGACAGAGGAAGAGGACAGGCTTCTCTATGAAATGACGCAGAGCGTGCTTGCTGAGCATGGATATCACCGATATGAGATTTCCAATTATGCAAGGGACGGATACGAGTGTATACATAATAAGGTCTATTGGCAGAGAGGGGATTATGCAGGCTTTGGGCTGGGTGCAGCCTCTATGGTTGGGGAAGTACGGTGGAATAATACGCGAAATATTGATGAATATAGTACGTTTATGCGTCAGGATGTACACAATCTGACTAAAGAAGAGCAGATGGAAGAATTCATGTTTCTTGGCCTTCGCCTGATAAAAGGCGTAAAAAAATCTGACTTTAGGAAAAAATTCAGGGTTCCCATTGAAGATGTTTATGGAAACATAATCGAAAAATTGCATAAGGATGGACTTATAATAGTTGATGATTCGATTCGCCTAACACCATATGGAATCGATATAAGCAACTATGTAATGGCGCAGTTTTTGTTTTGATACGCCGTCCTTTTTGGATATTATAATAATTATAATTATATTTAAGTCACAAAGTTTAAGTTGAGAAAAATGTTCTTTATGGTAAAATTAATATAGTAATAATACAATATCACAATAACTTATTAATAAACTTATGAAAGAGAACAAGCCATGTTTCATTTTTTTAAGGAATTCCGAAAAAACAAACAGTTGGACGCGATGCTTCAGAGCATTGAAATGAATGTTTCCAATAATTATAAAGACGCCGCGCAATCCGGACTTAATGATTTTGAAACGGAACTTAGAAGACTGGAAGAAACCGGGGGAATAAAGGAAAAATCAAAGGATTATTATGAGGAAAGGCTGTCATCCCTTAAAGGACAGATGAAGAATTTTACACACAAGGATCAAAAACCAACCTGGATATAGAGTGAAAAATAAATTTTTCACCCTTTTAAATAACGTAATATTGTATTGAATTTTATACAATAAATGATTATAATAATCTTAACAAAGTAAAATAGCCATGCTTTATTTTTGTGTGGAAAGGCACTTGAACTGTCCCGAAGTCATAGAATAAAGTAAATGAACTTTGGGGGCTTCTTTTGAAAACATTTAAGCAGCCGCTTACAGCTAAAGAAGAAGCCGAATACCTTCGACAGCTTAAAGCGGGAGACATCAGGCAAAGGCGTAGGGCTAAAGAGATATTGGTTGAGCATAACCTTCGTCTGGTAGCACATATTGCGAAGAAGTATCAGAATGTTGATGAGGACATGGAAGATTTGATTTCCACCGGGACAATCGGCCTCATTAAGGCAATAGATTCTTTTGATGCAGGAAAAGGTAAGCTCAGCACATATGCCTCAAGATGTATCGACAACGAACTTTTGATGCTTCTACGGGCCAAAAAGAAAACATCCAGAGAGGTATCGCTTTACGAACCTATAGGAACAGATAGAGAAGGCAACGAAATAAATCTGCTTGATATCATTGAACAGGAACAGACCGATGTCATAGAGCAGATGGAAGTAAAAGAACATTTAAAACGATTATCAGGACTGCTGAACGAAAAGCTAAACGAGCGCGAGAAGGAAATACTTACCCTGCGTTACGGTCTTGCAGATGACAAAGAGATTACGCAGCGTGAAATAGGTAAAAATCTGGGTATTTCAAGGAGTTATGTTTCCAGAATCGAAAAAAAGGCTTTGGAAAAACTGCGTGAAGGCTTCGATTAGGCGGATATACAAGGAGAGGATTCCTATGATCTTTGTAAAAACAGATGATTTAAAGACAGGAATGAGGCTGGCGCGGCCTGTTTATAATAAAAACGGTGTTCTGCTGTATGAGAGGGATTCCAAACTTACATTTCAGGGCATTAACAGTATCAAGAATTTCGGCTTGATTGGTATTTTTGTGCTCGAACCGGCAGAACCGGCCCCGCCTATGACGCAGGACGACATTTATTTTGAACGTTTTCAGACAATGTACGTATTTGCGATCAAAGAAGAACTGGATTACATTTTACAGAATTCAAAGCCCGCTAAGATGCAGACGATTACGGCCAATATAATTAAAAATTACGGCCATCTTGATAGAAAAATTTATTTTATGCAGAATCTGCGCAGCCGGGAGGATTATACATACAAACATTCCCTCAATGTTGCTATTTTGTGTGCATTGATATCCCATACAATGAACGTGAATGTTGGCGATCAGCTTAATACGGTAACAGCGGCTCTTGTGCATGATATCGGTAAACTTGCAGTTTCAAAGGAAATTATGTTTAATGATAACAAGACGGATATGGAGAAAGAGCAGATTCGCAGTATGGAAATAGCGGGAATCGGGAGATTGGAACAGGTGTTTGCCACAACTCCTTCTATCAAGCGTATCTGTATGCAGGCGCAGAAGAATCTTGAGGATTTGGAAAAAGGTATTGAACCCGATAATTCCAAGATGGTTATAGGGGCTAAGATATTGTCTGTTGCGGAGACTTTTGACACTATGACAGCAATGCAGATTGATAAAGCACCCTCTTCCGAGGTTGCCGCACTTAAATATCTGATGGAGAATGCGAATGCATTTGATGAAGAAGTTGTCAGAGCCTTATGTAAGTCGATAAAGATTCTGTTCCCGGGCGTCAGCGTTGAACTTAACACCGGTGCAAAGGGGCTGGTACTTAATGAGAATCCGTATAACATCTTACAACCGATGATTTTGACTTTTGATGATAACAAACTTATAGATTTATCAAGCAAAGAGTATGACGGGCTGCTTGAAATTACCGACATAATGAAAACGATGGATAATCGTCATGTAGTTAATAGAAAATTTTTGGAGAAGCATGGAATAAAGGTTGAGGACGCAGACGAGAATAAAATACAGCAGGATATGCAAGAATCCCAGAATGATATAGGAATTGTTTAAACTGCTGGAATTTATAAATACAGGAAGAACGAGGATATTAAAATGGGAATGCCGACTATAGAGGAAATTATGAAGACTGCCAATGATGCCGGTGCATCAGATGTACATATTACGGTAGGTGTACCACCTAAAATGCGTGTGAACGGTAAACTTATCACAATGGATTATCCTAAAATGATGCCGGCGGATACAATGGAAATAACGCTTGGAATTATGAATGAATCCCAGCGTGAGAAATTCGAAGAACGCGGTGAGTTCGATATGTCTTTCTCTATTCCGGAACTTGGCCGTTACCGTGTCAATGCATATAAACAGAGAGGCTCGGCGGCGATGGCACTGCGTCTTGTTGGTACTGTGGTGCCTTCACCTGAGGTCCTTGGCGTTCCTTCATCCGTTATAAATTTATATGAAAGAAAAAGAGGACTTATTCTTGTTACAGGACCTACGGGAAGCGGTAAATCAACAACGCTTGCCGCAATTATTGATAAGATCAATAATAACAGGGATGCGCATGTAATTACGCTGGAAGACCCGATCGAGTATCTTCACCAGCATAAGATGGCAATGGTTAACCAGCGTGAAATCGGTCTGGATTCCCAAAGCTACGCTAATGCGCTGAGAGCTGCACTTCGTGAAGATCCGGATGTAATACTGGTTGGAGAGATGCGTGATTTTGAGACGATCAGCGTTGCGATCACCGCAGCTGAAACTGGCCACCTTGTACTTTCCACATTGCATACAATTGGCGCAGCAAGCACCGTAGACCGTGTTATAGACGTTTTCCCGCCACATCAGCAGCAGCAGATACGCGTACAGTTTGCCAATGTTTTGGAGGCGGTTATTTCCCAGCAGCTTATCCCGACGATGGATGGACAGGGACGTGTTGCAGCTTTTGAGGTCATGCATGCAAACCATGCGGTTAGAAACCTGATTCGTGAAGGTAAGTCCCACCAGCTTGTTTCCGTCATGCAGACCAACCGTAAGATGGGCATGGTTACAATGGACGAGAGCATTACGCAGCTCTTTTATGAAGGAAAAATTGACAGGGAGATGGCAATTCAGTTTGCAGTTGACCCTGATGGTATGCAGAATAAGGTTATGTAAATTTACATAACCTTATTTTATAGATAAAAAGAAGAAGGCTGCAAAACAGGAGGCTGCATTTGAAAGAGTTAGAATATCCATTTAATTCGGAATACATTTTAAAAAAGAGAAAGTCTATTAAAAAAAGCTTGATAAACGATGAGAATACAAATCGTATTTCCAAGCGCATAGCGGTTTTAGGCGGCTCCACGACTCATGATTTAAAAGAAATGATGGAGCTGTTTTTGTTGAATATAGGAATAGCGCCCGAATTTTATGAATCGGAATATAACCAATACTGGCAGGATGTTATGTTCGATAATCCGGAGCTTACTGAATTTAAACCTGATATTATTTTTATTCATACAAGCTCAAGAAATATTAAGGATTTTCCGACGGTAAGGGATTCTAAAGAACGTGTAGAGGAACTTCTTGAAGAAGTTTATGCACCTTTTGAACAGATGTGGACTAAAATTGCAGATTCTTACCAGTGTCCGGTCATTCAGAACAATTTCGAACAGCCGTTTTATCGCCTTATGGGAAATTCGGATTTTTCGGATGTTCATGGAAGGCTTAATTTTACCAACAGATTGAATGAAAAATTTGCGAAGTACGCACAGAAACACAAAAACTTCTTTATAAATGACATTAATTATATGGCATCCTGCTACGGACTTCAGAAGTGGGCGGATCCATTCTACTGGCATATGTACAAATATGCCTGCGCCATTCAGGCGATACCGGAGTTAGCATATAATACGGTGAATATTATAAAGTCTGTTTATGGAAAAAATCAAAAAGCGCTTGTTCTGGATTTGGATAATACTTTGTGGGGCGGCGTTGTGGGCGACGACGGAGCAGACAATATCGAAATTGGTCAGGAAACTTCCTTGGGACAGTTATACAGTGAATTTCAGGAATATGTTAAAGCGCACAAGGATTTGGGCGTTTTGTTGACGATCAATTCTAAAAATGATGAGGAGAATGCACTATCAGGTCTGAATCGCCCGGACAGTGTGCTTAAACCGGAAGATTTTCTTGTTATCAAAGCAAACTGGTCAAACAAAGACCAAAATATCATGGAAATTGCCAAAGAACTGAATATTGGTACAGACAGTTTGGTGTTTGTGGACGATAATCCCGCAGAACGTCATATTGTTGAATCACAGGTGGCGGGTGTACGGGTGCCTGAAGTAGAAGACGTTGTAAAGTTTATAACGACGCTTGACAGAGCCGGATATTTTGAAGTGACAAGCATCTCGGATGACGATTTGGCACGAAACGATATGTATAAGGCAAATGTAGAGCGTAAAAAACAGGAAGCAAGTTATACGGACTATTCCGATTATCTGCGTTCGTTAGACATGGATGCGGAAATTCAGGCGTTTACACCTATGTATATGGCTCGTATTGCCCAGTTGACAAATAAGAGCAACCAGTTCAACCTGACAACTAAACGCTGTAGTCAGGCTGATATAGAAAGCTTTGCAAGTAATACCGATTATATTACATTATATGGAAAGTTAAGCGATAAATTTGGTGATAACGGTGTAGTCTCTGTTGTCTTTGGACATGTTGATAATAAAGAACAGGTGTTATTTCATATCGATTTATGGCTTATGAGCTGCCGCGTTTTAAAAAGGGACATGGAATTTGCCATGATGGATGAGCTGGTAAGAAAATGTGCAGACAAAGGGATTGAGCGTCTGATAGGCTATTACTATCCGACAGCAAAAAACGGTATGGTAAAAGAGTTTTATAAACTGCAGGGATTTACAAAACTGAAGGAGGATGCAGAGGGAAATACGGAGTGGGAATTTGTGATTCCGAAACAGTATGAGAAAAAGAATAAGGTGATCAGAGTAAATGAAGCATAAAGAAACGTAAAGAAAGAAAATATGCTTGCCTTTTGTATGTATATATGTTATGTTATTAACGATAAATAGTTGAATGTATATTATTGCATTCTTTTCTTGGATGATAAATATTATCTATTATCTACAATAACACATGTTATTTGTGTTGTCAGTTATTTTCAGAACATCCGGCATGTCGCCGAAAAACTATCACATGAATCGATATCAATAACTAAAGTTATTCAATACTAATAAATAAAAAGGAGGATACATATTTGTTCAATTCAATTACATCAGGCACAGTTCATGGCATCAGAAGCTGCCTTATCAAGGTGGAGGTTGATGTTTCCCAGGGTATGCCCTGCTTCCAGATGGTAGGCTTACTTGGCTATGAAATCAAGGAAGCAAGAGAGCGAGTAAAGGTAGCGCTTAAGAATACGGGACTGCCGCTTCCGCCTATGTGCATCAACGTAAATCTCTCACCTGCGGATATGCGCAAGGAAGGTGCGCTTTTTGACCTTCCGGTAGCGGTCGGTATCATGGGCGCGCTTGGGCATTTCCCCAAAGAAAGTACGCAGGATACGATAATCATCGGCGAGTTGGGCTTAAATGGGGAAGTTAAACCTGTAAAAGGAGTGCTGCCCATTGTTATGGAGGCCAAGAGACAGGGGATAAAGCGTTGTATTTTACCTAAAGAAAATGCCGGGGAGGGAGCTCTGGTTCAGGATATCGCAGTAATTGGCGTCGGCAGTTTGAGCGAAGCGTTGATGTATTTATCCGAGCAAAGTGAGAATCGGGACAAACTGATTGAACCGCTGAGGATAAATGCGCAGGAACTGCTGGATAAAAGCAGGAACGATACAGATATAGATTTTGCGGATGTAAATGGACAGGCAGCCCTAAAGCGGGCTGCGGAAATAGCGGCAGCAGGCTTACACCACATGCTTATAATCGGGCCGCCGGGTTCAGGTAAAACCATGGTTGCCAAACGGATTCCGAGTATCTTACCCCCTCTTTCACTTGAAGAAAGCATGGAAATTTCTTCGATCTACAGCATATCAGGAGCATTGATCTCAGGCGGAACACTCATGACTTCCAGACCTTTCATTTCACCTCACCACACAATAACTAAGCAGGCATTGGTTGGCGGCGGCAAAGTGCCGATGCCCGGCATGATCACACTTGCCCATAGAGGAATATTGTTTATGGACGAGTTTCCCGAATTTAAAAGAGAAACAATTGATATTTTAAGACAGCCTTTGGAAGAAAAGCAGGTGCAGATTGCCAGAAGCAGCGGCACTTACGTTTATCCGGCGGATTTTATGCTGATTGCAGCAATGAATCCCTGTCCCTGCGGTTATTATCCCGATATGCAAAAGTGTAAATGCAGTCCGTATGAGGTACATAGATATCTTGGACAGGTGTCGGGGCCGATTCTTGACCGCATTGATATCTGTGTGGAAACAAACGCCATACAAATTTCAGAGCTTACATCTGCTGTAGGCGGCAAAGAGGAAAGCAGCGAAGAAATACGCGCAAGGGTGATGAGGGCAAGGCAGATACAAAAAGAGCGGTTTGCCGGAACAGGAATTCTTTTTAATAAAGATATGGAAGCGAAGGATATAAAAAAATACTGCGCTCTGGGGCATAAAGAAAAACGTCTGCTTGAGAGCTTTTTCGGAAAACTGAATCTGACAGCCCGAAGCTATCACCGGATACTTAAAGTGGCGCGTACAATTGCAGATTTGTCCTGTTCTGAGAAAATTGAGGAAGAGCATCTGACAGAGGCGCTGTGCTACAGGGTGGCAGATGATAAATACTGGAAATAGGGGGGTATCATGAAAAACTTACTTTTACCAATAGATGAGGAACTTCTTCCTTATGCATACTGGCTGTGCAATGTAAAAGGCGTGGGGCGTAAGACAATTTACCATCTTCTTACGCAGATAAAATCCCCCAAAGCAGTTTATGATCTATCCGAAAAAGAGCTTCTTCCCTTTTTGACCGAAAGACAAAAGAAACTGGGGCTTGCAGAGCGGCTTATGAGCTCAAAGGAAAACTGGGATATACAAGGAACTTATCAAGAATTAACGAAAAAACATATACATTTTACCTGTTTAGGGCATGTTGCATATCCGGAAAGACTTGCTAACATTCCGGATGCACCTTATGGCCTCTATTATATAGGAAAACTTCCCGAACACGATAAGCCTTCCGTTGCCATTATAGGCGCCAGAAACTGCTCCGAGTACGGAAGATATATGGCAGAGTGTTTTGGAAGAGAGTTAGCGGCAGCAGGAGTGCAGATCATAAGCGGCATGGCACGCGGAATAGACGGAATAGGGCAGAAAGAAGCCCTTTTATCAGGTGGATATTCCCTTGGAGTGATGGGCTGCAGCGTGGATATTTGTTATCCGGAAGAAAACAGGGAACTATATAACATGCTGTGTGCAAATGGAGGTATCTGCTCGGAATACTCACTTAATACCGAACCGCAGAATACCCTTTTTCCGCCAAGAAACCGCATTATCAGCGCATTTTCCGATATTGTGCTGGTAATAGAGGCCAAACACAGGAGCGGAACATTGATCACGGTGGATATGGCGTTGGAACAGGGGAAAGAAGTATATGCCCTGCCGGGCAGAGTTACGGATCCCCTAAGCGATGGCTGCAACCGCCTCATCCAGCAGGGGGCGGGGATTGCGCTCTCACCACAGGATATGCTGCGGACTCTTATGGAAAACGGGTTTAAGTTCAGTGGTGCTGTTTCTAAGGAAAAGCACCACAGCGCGGGGAAAAATATCTTTCTATCTGATATACAGTCTGAAATTATGGATGTTCTTGATACTTCACCTTTATCCGTAGAAATAATTAAACAACAAATGTTATTAAAACATCAGCGGAATATTCCTATACCGGAGCTGATTAACCAGCTTATGAAATTGAGTTTGTGCGGAGGCGTGAGGCAGATGGGGAATAGTTATTTTATGAAGGTATGATATTTTAAGAACAAAAAAAGAAACGAGCAAGCCGCTTGAGCAATAGCTGTACGGTCGAAAAACTCATTTCCTTATAATTTTATACTAAAAGCATACGGCAGTTTTGTCAAGTATAAAAATTTCATGTTGATACAGAAGAGGAACTTGCAGAAAAAGAAAATGTTTTATATGCCAATGTATAATCTGCAAATTTATGCAATATATAAAATGTGTGAATAATCACTAGATATTTTTGTGCAAAATGACAAAAAAATAACTATTAAAATTATTGAAATAGAATTTTTAAAAGTGTATAATGTAATCAAAATATATATAATTGTTATCAAAATCTAATTTGATACATAAAAATACAAATTTTTAAACGGAGGTTCGCTCATGGCGGATTGGGGCTATGTAGCCGTTGACAAAAGCGGAAAAGAAGTAAAAGGTTCTAAGTCGGCGGATAATGCAGAACAGGTAAGCAGAGAACTGAAGAATCAGGGACTTACTGTTCTTGAAATTAAAGAAGCAACTGCGCTGACTAAGGACATCAGCTTTGATTTCGGCGGAAATCCTACACCCAGGGATCTGAGTGTATTTTGTAGGCAGTTCTCAAGTATAACAAGAGCCGGTGTTACAATTATTGAAGCTCTTAATATGTTGGCAGACCAGACCGAAAATAAGAAGATGCAGAATGCGCTTTTTATGGTTAAGGCGGATATTGAGAAAGGTGAAACACTCGCGGATTCACTTGAAAAACATCCGAAGATTTTCCCGGAACTGATGATACAGATGGTAAGGGCAGGTGAAGCTTCCGGTAGTCTGGAAACTTCAATGGAGCGTATGGCGATACAGTTTGAACGCTCTAATAAGACCCGCGCACTTGTTAAGAAAGCAATGATATACCCGATTGTGGTATTTATCGTGGCGATTGCAGTAGTTATTGTAATGCTTGTTGTCGTTATTCCGTCATATACGGATATGTTTGCGCAGTTGGGTACGGAACTGCCGGCAATTACCCGGTTGGTAGTTACATGGAGTGATTTCATTCAGGCCAGGTGGTACATACTTGTTCCGATAATAGCGGCTATTGCTTTTGGAATTAAGACCTATGCCCAGACTTATTCCGGCAAACATCTTTTCGGTAAATTACAGTTAAAGATTCCTGCAATTAACAATCTGATTACAAAAACGGCTGCAGCACAGATGTCGAGAACATTGAGTACGCTGCTTTCGTCCGGCGTACCTTTGATAGAGGCGGTAGATATCGTAGCAGATACCATGACTAACATCTGGTTTAAAGAAGCGGTTAAAGATGCGGTACAGCAGATTATGGTAGGTGCCCCGTTGTCACAGCCATTGGAGACGTGCGGACTGTTTCCACCTATGGTTTACCATATGGTACATATTGGTGAAGAAGCGGGTTCTACTGAGGAAATGCTCGATAGACTTGCTGACTACTACGAAGAAGAAGTTGAGATGGCGGTACAGTCGCTTATGGCGGCAATGGAGCCTATGATCATCATCCTGCTGGCGGGTATAGTCGGATTTTTGATAGCAGCTGTTATGGCACCGATGCTTACGATGTATCAGGCACTTGATAACTTATAATAAGACGAACAAGTTCGTTAAAAAAGAATTAACCGCAACTATGTTGTAGGGAGCAGTTGCGATTAAGATATAATTAAAAACTTAATTTTTATGAGAAAAGGAGAAGGAATATGAAAAAGGAAATGAATAACAAAGGTTTTTCACTTGTTGAGTTGATTATCGTTATTGCTATCATGGTAATCCTCATTGCAGTTCTGGCACCTCAGTATCTGCGTTATGTAGAGAAATCAAGAGTATCATCAGATCAGAACACTGTTGTTGAGTACATCAACGCTATGCAGACTGTTGCATCTGACCCTGATATAAACTTAGACTCAACAAAGACCTATACTGTAACACTCAACGGTACTACTGGTATGATTGATGTCAGTGGTGATTTGCAGACCGTACTTATGACTTATGGAATCTTAGATTCTACTACTATGTCTTCCTCTAAGATTCAGTCTACTGCATATAAGAACTCAAACGGTGTATATACATTGACATATGCTGCAGTAGGCTCAGGTTCACATGCTACAAATATGTGGCAGGTAAAGGTTACAGCTGGTAATGTTGATATGTCTGGTGCTGTTACAACACCTTAATTATGAGTTATCTGCTTAATTTGAGTAAGAAACTACACTATTCAATTTAACAAACCATACGGTCTCCGCTTTCCCTAAGGCGGAGACTGCACTTGAATAAATTGATTACAAAAGCGTTATTTGAATAACATATATTATTTAAAAGGATTTAACACCATGCCAGTGACAATATTTTTATACATGATCATATTTCTATATGGAATCGTAATCGGCAGTTTCATGAACGTATGTATCTACCGGATTCCCGAGAAACAGGATATTGTTAAAGTAAGGTCCCACTGCATGAGTTGCGGATATGTACTGAAATGGTATGATTTAGTACCGCTTTTCAGTTATATCTTCCTTGGAGGCAAGTGCCGTAAATGCAAAACTAAGTTGTCCATACAGTATCCACTGATTGAGGCAGCGAATGGATTTGTATGGGTGGCAGTTGTTTTGATTAACGGAGTGAACGTAGACTCCCTACTCTACTGTTTACTCACATCAGCGCTTATTGTATTAAGCGTAATCGATTTCAGAACATATGAGATCCCGATAGGGATTAATATTTTCATACTGACGCTGGGGCTGGTTAGGCTCATAACCGATTATCATAACTGGATTTCATATCTAATCGGCTTCTTCTGTGTCAGTGTGTTTTTGACTATTATTTACTACGCAACCAAAGGACGCGGAATCGGCGGCGGCGACGTTAAACTGATGGCGGTCTGCGGTCTGGTATTAGGATGGAAACTGACAGTATTGTCATTTGTTATAGGATGCATATTAGGTTCCATTATACACGTACTCAGGATGAAATTAAGCGGTGAAAGTCACGTTCTTGCTATGGGTCCATATCTTTCGATGGGAATTGTCATAGCAATGCTGTGGGGAGATCAATTTATAGAGTGGTATCTCCGTTTTTATTAATATAATCAGACTAGACTATACACCTGCTCGGAGACTACCCTTGCAGGTTTTTAACACTTAAAGGTGGTCACGCACCTGCGCGTTTACCTTTAAATGCTAAAAGCAACTATTTTTAAGGAGGAAACAACTCATGGCCAGAGTGCTAAGTATAGAAATTGGTTATTTGTTGACAAGAGTCTGCGAATTAGACTATAAATCGAAGGCTCCCAAGGTATATAAAAGTTTTACGGTTCCAACCCTCGGCGGCGTTATGAACGACGGTGCGGTAGAGCCGGATTTGCATTACGTAGAAGGTATTCGAAGTGCCCTGCGTGAAAACGGAGTTAAAACAAAGAAGGTTGTTTTCTCTATAACATCCTCTAAAATTGCTACACGTGAAGTTATGATCCCGGCTGTAAAGGAAAATCGTATTGCTGCACTGGTTAAAGCAAATGCCTCGGATTATTTTCCCGTGGATTTAAGTCAGTTCAAAATTGCATACAGTGTTTTAGACACTGTTGGCGATAAAAAAGAAGGCAACCAGCAATACAAAATGCAGGTTTATGCTATTCCCGAACATATGCTAGATGGTTACTATGCCCTTGCGTCGTCTCTCAGACTTGAAGTTGTAGGTTTTGACTATGGTATAAACAGTATCTACAACGTAATGAGAAAAGACTGTGCGGTAGGTACGACTCTCATCGCTAAAATCGATGAACGTTCGGTTCAGGTCATGGTTATTAAAGAACAGCAGATTGTTTTCACCAGAAACGTAGCTTACGGTGTGGAGGAAGCCCTTCAGACTGTTATGGAAAGTGTGGCATGGGGTAACATCCATTCCCTGCGTCAGACTCTAAAAGTAACTGAGCAGTATCTATGTATAGATTTAGAGGACAGAGGCTTACCGGAGAACAGACCGGTTTCCCCATCGCTTGAGGAATCGACGCAGATCAATGTAACGGAAGCCCTGATGCCCATGATTACTGGTCTTGCCAGGGTTATTGACTACTATGTTTCAAGAGGCGGTAACGAGCCTATAGATAAAGTAATGATCACAGGTATCGGTACTAACTTTACTGGTATGGCGAGACTTCTCCAAAAGGAGATTGAGTATCAGGTAGCGGCTGTTAAAAAAGTAGAAGGTATGAACCTTGAGAGATATTTCAAGGACGGTTTCTTCGGAGAATACCTTGCCTGCATCGGTGCAGCTATTGCGCCGCTTGGGTTTGCAACCGAAGATGAAAAGAGTAAAAAGACATCTGTAGAGGTGCTCCCGGATAAGGCTAATCTGATGCCTATTGCTATTATAGTATGTGTCGGCGGCATCATAGTTGCAGGAGCGTTAGCGGCTGTTTCGATCATGGGTTATAATACGGCAGTTAATGAGCAGGTGAGAATGAATAACCGTATTGCCGAGCTTGAGCCTGTAGAAACTATATATAAAGAGTATTTACAAGCCCAGTACACATATAATAAACTTACATATTTCCAATATAATACTGTTACCCCTAATGAGGAACTTGTGGCGTTTATTAATGAAATGGAAGAAAAGATGCCCGCATCCTTAATGGTTCAGTCTTTTAGTGCAGATTTAGAGGGAGTTACAATTTCCTTTACCGTAGAAAATAAGGATGATGCAGCATGGGTTATTCAACAGTTCCGTACATTTGAGACTGTTGAAGATGTTGGAGTTTCAAGTATTACCGATACCGGAGCGTATATGGACGGTCAGGTAATGGATGACGAGCCGATGGTAAGTCTGACGGTTGCAATTACATATAAAGGCAGCGCAGCTCAGGCAGCGATAGAAGCAGCCGACGCCGCCGCAGCTCAGGCAGCAGCCGACGCCGCCGCAGCAGCTGCTGCACAGAGTGAGACGGAATAATAGGAGGGCACAGTTTTGAAGAAGAGTGAGATACAGCTTTTATTAATAGTAATAGGTATAGTGTCTGCTATACTTTCATGGCAGTTAGTTTATAAAAATTATGTGGAAAAGACTGAAGTAGTAGAGGAGCAGAATATTCCGATTAAGGAAAGACTTGACAACCTTGAGATTCTGAATGCAAAGCAGGGTGAGTATATTGCCGAAACTGAGCGGATGAGAGAGGAATCGACTGCAATTATCAATACTTTCCCGTCGGGATACCTGAATGAAGATATAATTATGTACTTATATAATATGGAACTTATTGATGATAACGAAGTGGCTATTTCTACTATATCTATGCAGGAAGGCAATCAGATTCCATATTCAGGCATTCTTAATGTGGATTCATATACGCTTGAAGATGAAGGTATACAGATGTTTACCAATAGGAATACCATGACCTTTACAACAACTTATAACGGACTTAAGAATGTACTTAACTATGTATATGGAATATCCACCAGGAAATCCGTATCGGCGGTTAATGTAAGCGCAACTGATGAAGGTTATCTGGCCGGTACTATGGATATTAATTTCTACTGTCTGATAGGAAGCGGGGTTCCATATGTAGAAACCAATATCTTAGGAGTACCTACAGGAACCAGCAACTTCTTCGGAGTAAGAAACGGAACCCTTGCAGATATCGTACCCGGTGAAGAGGGCGAAAACGCAGAAGGTGAGAATGCAGAGGGCGGCGAAGGCGCTGAAAATGCAGAAGGCGGAAACGCAGAAGCCGGAAATTAGAAAATAGACAGGTGAAAGGAGGAAAACATGAAAAGCACCAAAACATTAGACAATAAAGGTTTTACGCTTATAGAAGTTCTGCTTGCAGTCTTTGTACTGGCAATAGTGATAGTTCCGCTGTTTCATAGTTTTGTTTCCTCTCACCGTATAAATGGCAAGAGCAAGCAGTACATGCGTGCTACCACGCTGGCGCAGGATGAAATGGAAATCTTTGAAAGAGAAAAGATTGCAGATTTGATAGATCCGGACAAATTCGATTATCTTGGAGAGGATGGCAATCCGGTCCAACCGGACAGCGACGGAGTTTATACTTTTATTAGGGAGAATATTGACAACAATTCGGGTTCAAATGTAAGTAAGTTCGATGTAGAAGTAACGCTTGACCCTCATCGACGTGTTTTAGACCCTACCAATCCTGACATCAAGGATCGTTATTATGATACTAACACTAAAGAACTTTTTTATATGAATACAATAGCAAGCTCAGACAGTGCGGTTCATGTCCAGTCTATAAGAAGTGCTTCAAATTTGAAAGGATATGACGATACTATATATGAGTACTTTGCTGCGAACAAAAGTCCTACCGGAGGCGCCAGCAGCTGGGGCACCGACGAGTTCAACAAAAATCTTGCAAGAAGGATAAAGGTAAAGATTTATCAGGAGAATAACGGCTTAAACATAGCTACGATAGTTAAGGTGACTTACGAATATGTACTATGCCAGGCTGATGTTATGCCGTCTACTTATCAGTCATATACTGAGGAATCGATTATCTTTAATAATTCTGCACAGAGCGTAGGAGAAGACGGTAAACTGCCTGAACTCAAGAGTGTGTATCTGTTCTATGCGCCAAGATATAAAGGCTATACATCGCCTAAATCCATAGATTGTACTGTGGACGGTGAGGCTAATACATATAAGACAGATGAAGAATGGATAGTAATTGATAATGAGGCTGAACTTCCTATTGACGTATATATTGTCCGTCAGGATATTTTTAAGGATGGCTCAAATACGGAAATTGAGCCTGTTCCGGTTAATTATCAGCCCAAGATCGAGATACATGATGGTATAGACGGCGACGGTCATACTATAGGACACTATTTTACTAATTTAAATATCGATCAGCCTGTTGTTTCGGGAGAAAATGGACTTGGAGCGCAGATTGATTTTTCACCGCTTAAGGATAACGCTAATACCAGTAAAGTTTATTCGAGTACGGAGGCAAAATCGACAATCGATCCTAAACCCCTTAATGGTGCAGGAAGTGCGCAGGCGCAGGAAAAAGACAGAATATACACAATGACGGTAAAAGTCTACAATCATGGAGCGGACAGGACTGTTGTCAATCCGCTGGTAACAATGACGGGTTCTAAATTAGAGTAAAGCGAAGTCGCTGATGGATTAAGATAGGTGGGAGAATTATTATGAGAAATATAAGTGATAATGTTTCTGATGGTGATAGCAAAAATAAGAAACATCTGTTACAATTAAAACAGGATAATAGAGGCGCTGCGATGGCTATGGTGCTTGTTATTATAATGTTTGTTTCGATTCTGGCGGCAGTGCTGATGTTCGTATCTTACCTTGGTTATCAGATGCGTCTCATGGACAAAAGGGGAAAAGATACTTTTTATGACGCAGAAACAGTATTGGATGAAATAAATACAGGGCTTCAGGAAGTAGCGTCAGAAGCTATGGCTGAAGCATATAATAAAGTAATGGTTAATTACGCTGTATATGACAGTACGGTTATGAGAAGCAGTGAATTTTACAGAACCTATATTAATGAACTTAAGGAAAGACTGCAGGGAACAGCAGATGACGGAAGATATGATGTTAAATTACTGCGTTCATGGCTTTCCGATGAAATAGTAGGTAATACTACGGGAACCGTTGCTGACGGAGACAGGGCGAGCAGGACTAAATTTGGAAGTTACGGAGCTATTGTGGAGTCTAATGTGACTCCGGAAGCTTATACACTTGATTATAAAGAGAGCGAGTACATTAAGCTGAAAGATTTAAAAGTTACATATGTGGATAGGAGTGGATATGTCTCCATTATAAGTACGGATATCAAGCTGGGGCTTCCGACTGTCAGCTTTGCTCAGTCATCGGAGATCCCGAGACTTGAGAAGTTTTCAATGATTGCGGATGAAACTCTGGCAATGGGCAATACCGCTGCGGGAGGACTTATAGATATTAAAGGGAATGCATATGCAGGACGTATGCTGATTGGAAGAGTAGATATAAAAGATGAGCACCAGAATCAGAACCAGACAGATGGAAAGTATCCGGATATTGCTTCAACATCTTTTATACCCGGAACAAATGTTAAGTTTGAATCGGCCCTTGGTGCGGGCGTTGATAATATGTCGCTTGTCATAAGCAGGGAAAATATCGAAGTGAACGATGGTAATCTTCTTACCAACAATGTGGAGTTTTGGGGAGACAATGTACATCTTTTATCGTCTGGCGTGAATTTTGACGGCGTTACAAACTTAAAAGATGATTTAATATTAGAAGGAAAAAATAGTGAAGCGAAGTTAAACGGCGAGTATAACGGATTCAGTATGATCACTGACGATAATTCCGGCACGCCAAGCGCGCCTGGCGTTGGTACAGACGGCGCGGAAGGCACAGAAACCGAAGATAATTCAAACAACCCTTCGCTTAGCAGTGCGATCATAATTAACGGCCAGGACAGTAAGCTGGATTTATCAGGACTTGAAAGCATGACAATTGCCGGACGTTCCTATGTACAGACTAAGACGAAGGCAGGCGATACCACAGAGGATGCATATAAGAATAAGTCCAACGTAATGATGGCTGAATCGGTTTCGGTAAAAAGTAACCAGTTAATATATTTAGTTCCATCGGAGGCGCTTGGCTGCGTAATTGAAAATGACGGAACTATTGGCGATACGGCATTTGGCGCAAATCCGCTCACGTTGGAACAATATGAGCAGATAGTAAATAATCCGGATAAATACTGTCTGTTAGACGGTAACAGACAGATAGCAGCGCTTGATTATAAACCCCTAAGCAACTATATTAGTCAGGAGACGGTTGCAGGGCAGACTGAAAAGATGTATGTTCCGGAAGTTATTTTTAAGCAGACTCCTAATGGTACTCTGGTATACTGCTATCTGAGATTTACCGATGAAGAGAAAGCAAATTATTATTTTATCGATTACTATAACGTAAATACTGAGCAGGTTGACAAATATACAAGGCTTTATGCCAAAGAAATTAAGATGGCTGACCCTTCGGCAATGTTATATTTGAATCTTGCCGGAAACATGCTTGTTTATAATGAGGGGCAGGATACACCTGCTACGGTGATATCTGCACCGGATAACGGTAACAGTAGTTATTATATTAGGCAGCGTCAGGCTAAGACTGTTTTTAGTTCTAAAACAAGTGCATTTAGTGCACTTAGCGCTAAGCTTGTTACCGATATATCTAAGCTTAGTATAGTTGAACAGGGACGACATGCTTTTGAAAACATTATAAATATCACTAAAATGGATGAAATGCTGGCGGCATCTGCCTCCAATACCGTAACGATAGATGCCGGAGCATCCGGAACTTTAAAAGCAATTTTTACCAAGTCGGATTACGTTGTGAATGGTTCTACACCACAGTCTTCATTGATTGTAAGTCAGGGTAATGTAGATGTGGAGACTGATTTTAAGGGACTTATTATTGCAGCCGGTAATATTACTGTAAAATCGGGAGGCGCGGGTATTACCATAGAGCCTATGGAATTAAAAGATTTTGCGCAGATAATGGATGCTGAGATTGAATTAGGAACACCAGGATCAAGCAGTAATAAATACTATGTAATTGATTCATTCCGTGATGGAATAAACTATAAATCCTCTACACCGTCTACATCCGGCGGGGATGCAACTGCACAGGTTGCACTTAGGGATCTGATAGTTTATGAGCAGTGGAGCAAGAGATAGGAGTAGAGGCAATGAAGGATAATAAAGGTTTTTCCTTAATTGAAATGGTTATAATTCTTGCGATTATGGCAGCGCTTAGCGGAACAATATTCTATTCCTTTACACTTATGACAGGGCAGTATTCGAGAGAGTGTGCCAATAATCTAAGTACGGCATTGGATAAGGAAAAGAACTATGCGCTTACAAGATCCGCTTCTGTGGACTGTTATATGGAAGTCGTAAAAGATGGCAATAGCTATGTTGCGCGCTACTATGTTCCTGAGAGCGCGATCGCAGATGGCACGGATGCAAATAGTAATGGTGCAGACTGGCTGTTTGCCGAAGAATTCAAAATAGGAAAAGCGCGAGTTAATTTAACGTGTCAGATTGGCAGCGGAAGTGAAATAACCATTGATGATGATACATCTGTTAAATTTGTATATAACCGTATAAGCGGAGCGATGAAGGCAATCGTTGAGTCAGATGCCACAGAGCCTGCGGCTGCAGGCGGGGTAAGAAGAGGTTATATACCTCCTGATTCGGAGCCCAAAGTACATACGCTTAACGGTGATAAAGTAATAGTTGCTTCATCATATGGAAGAAGATATGAAATAGAGGTATATACGGCAACCGGAAAACATGTTTTATCCAGAATTAACTAGGGAGGGAAAGAAATGAAAGATAACAGAGGTTTATCATTGGTTGAGTTGTTGATAACTGTAACTATCTTAGCGCTTGTTATAATAGGCGCGGCAACTTTTATGCTTACAGGCAGTAGAAGTTTTGCTAAGGGCAGCGCAGATTCCAATGTACAAGGTGAAGCCGAATTGGCGGTCAATCAGATTGAAGATCTGATCATTGACGTAAACGGCGGCGTGGATTTTACTGATGATACTGATGCCAGTACTTTGACAATGTATCATGTGGAAGCCGATGACAGCAGCGGAGTTGCAGTCAATAAGAAAAGAACCGTTACATGGGATAAGAACGATAATAATCTTTACAGCAGTGAATGGAAGGTAGACAAGGACGGTTCCGGTGTGTATGTGGAGTTAGATCCGCCGGTGTACAAAAATCAGCTGTTAGCAGAGAATGTTACGGACTTTAATGTTGATTTGAGCGATAAATACACTGAGACAGCAAAAGACGGGACTGACATCGAAATTGTCCGTTCAGTAGTGATCAGGGTGGATTGTCTTGATGGTACAGGCAAAGCTACTTATGCAACTACTCCTACTATAACATTGAGAAACCGTTTGATGTTAAGTGCAGATCCTGGTGAGATTTTTGAACAAACGCCTACTCCGGATGATAGTCTTTTGCTCTATATTTCAGATACCGGAATGGAAGGCGCATTACCTGTAAGAGACCGTGTAACTACGGTTGAAAGAGGTAAGGTATATAACATCTTCGCTATGGTAAATGCGGGAACTAATGTAAACAGCCTTTGCAATTTTACTGTTGAAGGCGAGACGTCAGGAACTGCCAGCAGTATAACGCCTGAGGGCGTACACATTGCACTTGATGTAAATGATTCTGAGCCGAATGATTATCTTAAGATTACGGCAACCTATAAGACCAATTCTGCTAAGTATGTAATCGGATGGGTGAAGGTTATTGGTGGTACGGGTAAGTCGTTGGATTGGGTAAAAATTATCCCGATGGGTGATGACCCTGTTTTTACAGTGCATTATGATTCGGAATATCATACGACGGACTTTACCGACGAAGATGAGGCGTTGCTGAAATATACATGGGAAGTAGTGGAAGCTAGCAGAGTGGAAAGCTTTACAAGTACAAATAAGACTCTGGATTTGACGATTATACAAAAGTCTGAAAATTATAATAAACAATTAGAAATAATACTTACATTATATTCACCTACAACTAATCAGAGTGTATCGGATCGTGTATATTATAATATTCCGCCTGAGAGAACGTTAGGTGGGGACTCTGTAATGGAACGTGGAAAAGGCGTAGGCGGAGTCAGTGGTGGTTATGGAGAGAACTGGTATTGGTTTTGGCCGCCTGTAGTAGATGGCGAATGCTGGTGTCAAATTGCCAGTTACGATTATTATTTTTGTGATAAGGATGGAAATAGAATAAACGTTGAACCTGAGTTGAAAGATCATGTTCTTCTCGACATGAATGGTGGAGATTTGGGAGTGCCCTACGATTTTGGTGAAGGTAAAAAAATTAACTATTGGCTTACTGTTGATAAGGACCTGCCGGCAGATCGAGAGTTTTATATAATGGTGGAGGTTAATTTTGAATATAAAAATGGATCAACTTGGAACTATAGTCGTATTCATTATATAAGTAATGTTCAGTTGTATGGTCAGACTACTACTTCTACAGGTAATGTAAATTCTGGGTTTGACTTCTATTATAAAGTTATAGGATATTATTGCAATACATGGCAAGAGGAACCGCATGTTTTTGATTATGATATTACTTTAGATTATGAAGCACCGGCAGGTGTGACTGTAGAGCCGGAAGGGTTACCATGGAATGATACTAACGTTGTTGCTGGTACACCTAAAATGCTTAGAGGCTATTCAAATTTTAAGGTCATCAATAATAGTGGTCTATATGATTGGCAGGTGTATGGAGACATCAAGATTAAGAGCGCAACAGTTAAGGTATACATGAAAGAATATCCAAGCGTATATACCTATTGTTATGTGAAGTTTGTGTAAATGGGAACACTATATTTATGTAAACCTGCGCTGTGAATAATTCACAGCGCAGGTAGTATATGATTGGAAGTGCGGATTATGAAAAAAGTAGGGAAAATTAATACAAGTAAATTCATGGACATTGTTAAATCAGGACGTAATAGACGTATTGCAGCGGCGACAACAGCAGTATTGCTTACCGGCGCTGTTGTTGTCTCTTCTGTGTTTAGCAGTACACAGGCAGCGGAAAATGCGGATACCCTTATGGGAATTGAAAAGTTGAGAAATCAGTTTTCTGAAGGCGATGAGTACACGGTATTGGAAATTGTACCGGATATAAATGCCGCAGAAATTGGTTATCTTTTTGATGGATATGAGCCGGTTCTTTCCGAATGGGATAGTGAGACAATGACATGGAAGAGCTGGAAAGATGTACTGTGCAGCTTTGATACTAAAGCTGAACGACAGGCTTTTATGCTTGAAAAGAAGAAAGCGCTTGAGGATTATTATGCTGCACAGGGCATAAAAGATAATTTTCCAGTCACAAGTCCTACAGAAGATTATGATGATAGCGAAGATTATATAGACGGATACGAGGAAGTAGAAGCTGGCAGTTATGATATGACAGGCTATTTTAAGCCTGCTATCGATGATAGTGGAAAATATTATGTATCTTTAGAATACATATCTTATGAAAATATTGAAAAACAGCTGGATGCAGTTTATTATAAAGTGCTTAGTGAAAAACCGATATACGATTCAGCTGACGATATTGCCGATGGAACGTATATTTATAAGCTAGACGGAGCTTTATATCGGTGTATCGGAACATGGGGAGAGATTAAAGACAGCATTTCTTTTTCTTCTTCAAGCGAGGAAAAGGTTCCCGACGATGATGAGGAGGATAGCGGCGATAAGAAGAATGACGATAACACCGATGATAGTGGAGATGATGTCGGTGAAAATGGAAATGGTGACGCTGAAAATGGAAGCGGAGATAATGCGGGTGGAGATGGCGGAAACGAAAATGCCGAAAATGACAGCGAAGAAAACACGAATGAGACTGACGGAAACGATAACGGAGATAGCGTAGACGGAACCGGAGGAAATGATGAAAATGGTATTGAAAATAATGCCGCAAGTGAAAATAAGGCATTAGGAAGTTCTTTTGCACAGGTGAAGTGGCTTAAATATGTAAGTACAGATGATGATAAGTCTGGAACTTCCGATAAGGTTTCTTCTCCTAATAAACAGGAAAACACTAACTCCGGAACCAATAGTGACGGAGTTAACAATAATGCCGGTACGGATCAGAGCAATGATTCTGATAATACCACTGCGGATGGCGCTGATAATGGCGGAGATGATAATGGAGATAATGCCGGCGATAATAGTGGAGACAATAATGGAGATAATGCCGGCGATAATAGTGGAGACAATAATGGAGATAATGCCGGTGATAATAGCGGAGACAATAATGGAGATAATGCCGGTGATAATAGCGGAGACAATAATGGAGATAACTCCGGAAACAATACTGGCGATAATCAAGGCGGTAATTCCGGAGATAATGGTGATGAATCCGGAGATAACTCTGATGACAATGACGGTGATGATTCCGATGACAATTCTGATGATAATGAGGGAGATGATTCGGATGATGATAAAAAAGATTCCGATAAGGATTCTGATAAAAATTCAGGAAAAGATAATTCAATAGTTCAAACGGCACAGGCGCAGGATAAGAGTGAAAGTTATTATATTGTTTATTTTGAAAGAGTTACCGATATAGCTTCTCTTAAGAATACCGGAGCTTATGTTGTTAATGATATTAAACCTGCTAAATTGTCCAATTATGGTATTGAAAATGAACATTATACGGGACAGTACAATTTTGCAGAGGTTAAAGATGGTGAGAATATCCAGACATACACCTTCCCCGGAAGAATCCTTTACTGCAAGGGCATTTTCCATAATAATGAATGGTTCAAACAGTATGTTATTAACATGAACAAAGAGAACTTCGACAATTTTAAGGTCAAAGTTATTACACTTACACCTGAAATGTTGAATAAGATTTATGAAGAAGGTACGGATGAGTATGAGCAGGGTACTATACCTGATTTTGATTTCCTTTATCTCAATTCGGGCTATAGAACATCTACTGACATAGTTATTACTACCCCATCAGATGGAGAAGGTGACAATAAGGGGGCTGATCCTAGTAAAGATGAGGGTGCCGATAATACCGGAGATAATGGTGATACCGATAATACCGGAGACGACGATAACACCGGAGATAACGGTGATACCGGTAATACCGGAGACGACGATAACACCGGAGATAATGCTGATAAAGCAGGAAATGATGATAGTACTGAAGAGGGTGGCAATACCGACAGCGGAGATGGCGGTAATGTAGACAATTCTGCAGACAACAGCAGCAATGCCGAAAATTCTGATAATAGCAATAATTCAGATAATAGCAATAATTCAGATAATAAAAATGCAGCTGATACTGAGAACAATGGCAGTGAAAGTAAAACAAGTAATGTAAATAACAGCAGTTATTCTGGCAAATCATCATTATGGAAGGCATTTGTTTCAAAGGATGATTCTGCAGATGTGTCTAAGAGTGAGGTTTCATCGGATTCCGATACATCGAACGATGCCGTTGAGAATACTAAAGATAGCAAAGCTGACGATAGCAACACCGGAGCTGCGGACAGCACAGGAAATGACGATAATACTGATGTTGCAGGTGACACCAATAATAATGATGACGCCACAGATGGCAGCAACAGCGATGGTGACACTACAGATGATATTAACAATAACGATGACACCACAGGTGATGCTGATAACGCGGATGACTCCGACAATAAAGACAACACCGATGATACAGACGGTGACAATGCAGGCGATGCCGTAGACACTGATAATTCAGAAGAAGGCAATGCTGATGGTGAATCTGATAAAGAAAACCCTTCATCAGATTCAGACAATAAATCAGACGCTTCAATAGTCCTGTACAACACCGCTGGTGTTGATTTGAAGGATAAAGTATCTGATCTTATATTTAAAACAGTATCAGCCAAGGCACTTCCTTGTCTGGTAGACGGTTTGATTATATATGGTAAGGCTGAAGTCGGCGGTAATATTATTGCGAGTGATGCTAATACAGATAATACCGAGCTGTTCAGACTGGCAGCCATGCTTTGCCAGGAAACTTTGGAAAAGGATTATACCAGTGTCTCTAAGGAGAATTTGTTGAAAGGTATCGTAGACGATGCCGACAAGAACTTTACAACCGAGCAGGTATACTGCAGGCTTGGTAACGGAAGCGACTCTATTATTAACGATAATTTCTTTAACTATACTATATATAAGGAAGGCGGAGAGATTGAAGAGGGCTTCCAGAATGTTTTGGATGAAATTAAGTTAGAGAATCTGTATCGTGAGTCTGATACCTCAGGTAATTATAAACCTTTGTCTACTAATATTGCCCAGGCTGAGGCAGTAAGGCATATTCTGAACTATCAGAACCGCAGGAATGTAGAAACGAAAAAGAGCATAAAAGTGCTTGAAATTCAGCCTGCGCTTACAACCGAGGCGGAGATTACCAAAGAGCAGCTACAGAAGTGGGCTCCGGGAGTCGAAGAGGTAGAAACTACCATTATGACCACAGCCGAGTTTATAGGTAAGATTGATAAGATAAATGAAATCTATGACCTTGTATATATTGGAACATCCAAGGAGCATTTAAACATTAGCAATTGGGTTACGGAAACCGGAAAGAGCAAGGATAACGAATATCTTGGAAGCACTGTATTCAACGACAAGGATATGGATGGACTTATCTATTATAATATCGGTGATAAGCGTGCTGTATATCTGCCTATGTCCGGTTTGCTTGATTCGGAATACACTAGTGGCAGAACATATTACTACAACTTTACAAGATATGGCGGAAATGATATTACGAAGGAAAAGAAAGATGCGTTAATATCTTTCCTTAATGGGTCATACCCGATAATTGTTTCGGATGAGTTTATCGAACAGCCGGTGACGCTTTTTGAGGATGATGAGTATGCCGGAAGACGGGCAACTCTGGATGTTGGAGATTATTCGGAACAGGATTTGTTAGATAACCAGATTTACGCAGCAGCTAATACGCCGGCTAAGGGAATTTCAAGTATTCAGGTTAAGAAGGGATATCAGATTACTTTATTCGAGGAGGATAATTTTAAAGGTAAATCCATAACTATTAAAGAAGATGTTAAAAATTTGACAACATCTAAAGTGGAGGGATCCGGACTGACATGGAATAACCGTGCTCGTTCCATTATAGTGAGAAAAGTTGAAGATACAGATTCACAGCCGGTTAGGGCAATAGACGAAAATCATATAGATAACAGTAGTTATTTATATGAGCTTGTAGATACTGCTTTGAAGAAAAAGTATACAAATTTCTATGTAAAAGGCGATATAGATGAAACCGGTTCAGAGCTTTTAAAATTCTATTTAAACCGTCCAAAGGCAAGTTTGATTGAATTCTCTGCGAATGGTTTTAAAGGTGGTTCATTAGATGGAGGTACCGGGGTTAATGATGCGTATTACATATATCCGAATACCGTAGGAAGATATACATTGCAGTATAGCTTTACGATTAAAAATGAGGGCGCTGCAAGTATGGATACCAAGTATTACTGCAAACTCTATATAGATGTTAATGCCGATGGTAAGTTCTCCGAATTTGAGGAAGTTGCGGATATAGCAATGACGAACAGGAATACAGGCGGCTATGTTTCATCGAATGAACTTTATGCCGGAGTTCCGTATACGATTATAAGGGAGGTCCCGACCGGTTATAAAGGGCTTCTGCCTTGGAAAGTAGAAGTATGTCAGATTGATAATGAAAATATTTATGCTTCCGAACAGGGATATACCAAACTGACCGGACTTGACAAAGAGGTCCTTAAAATCTGTCAGATTACCAAAGTGGGCGATGATGTAATTAATTTGGATAAGGAAATCAATACTTCCGGCACCTATTTCAATATTCTGGTATATGGCGGAGATTATAACGGAGTTAATTATCCGGGTATAACAAATGATTTCGAGCTCGATGTAACGACTATCACGATTCCTGAGTATGAAGAGAATTTCAGCAATAATAATGATTATTTATCCGATTTTAATATGCTGATTCTTGGCTTCTCGGATATGTACGGTGACTTTACCGGAGATAGTGAGAGCGGCGCTATGGGTGCTATAGTGGATTTCATTAACAGCGGAAAGAGTGTCCTTATGGCACATGATACGACTTCTTTCTTCAATAATCCTATAGTCGATGGCACTGAACTTGGATATACTAATGGTGGTTTATATGGATATAAGGATGACACACGTTTTTCAGCAACCTTGAATAAATATATCCGTCCGTTGGTAGGAATGGATCGTTATGGCGTCCTTAGTTCTTCCGTAGTTAAGCGTGGCGTTGCTATGCATGAGGGAAGTTCGGACTGGAATAGTCTGGTTAGTTCAGGAAAGGATGTTGCCTATAAACCTAAGAGCGGAAGAAAAGAGTCTGTCCCGGAGGCACAGGGATATACTTATTCTACAATCAGCGCTAAGGATAAAAGACACGACGGCAATAACGCCAATCTTGATTATACAAAAAATGATATGAATTTGGGTGAGTTGGATAGTTTCCGTAATTCATATGTCAGCCAGCGTTTTGATGACTGTTATTATTGGGATAATGGTGGAACTAACTATGGTAAAGATAATGGTGAGATGGAAATTGTCAATAACGGAGAAGTATGGCAGGTTCATGTAACCCAGGTAAATGAGGGCCAGATTACGGAATATCCATATAGACTCGAAGATGATTTTGAAGTAGGACTGACTCATGCACAGTATTACCAGCTTGATTACACCGCAGATGATGATGGTGACGGTCAAAGCGATTTGGTAGTGTGGTATTGTCTTGGAGGAAGGACTTCAACTTCAGGCAAGAGTGAAACAATTTATTCACAGTCACCGAATGATGTGCGTAATAATTACTATATTTATAATAAGGGTAATATTACATATACAGGAATGGGCCACGCAAGTAAGAATGATAGAAGCTGGGCAGTATGGTACACATTTGATGAAGCCAAACTTTTCATCAATACTATGATCGCATCCTATCAGGCAGGAGTTAAACCGCCTACGGTTACAGTACTTGAGAGCGGTTCACCGGATGCCTCACAGCTTACGACCATGTACAGATACTATGATAGTCAACATGATATATCTATTACGGATCTTGCCAATAAAGAGAATTACGAGAAGGTTTACTTTACGGTACGTGATATTAACTTTGTAAAAGGAACCAGGGAAATAGAGACACATGCATATTATCATATTGACGAAATTGGCGGAAACGAGACAATTACCGTAGGTGGCGAGGAGATAAGTGTAATTCAGCTTGAAGACCGTATGTATGATGCGGAGACAGATAATCTTGTAGATGCCTATCATCTTACCAGTGGTGATATTTACTATATTCTGGTACCTAAGGATGTAATGAGTAACTGTGAGAAGGGCTTGGATATTTACTTCGAAGCACAGAGTACGGTTAAAACTAATACAACCACTGAGAATGTTTATACAACAGATAAGGTGTATGCAAAATTACAGGTACTTAGGGCATACTTGTTCGAACTTGACTAAGTTTAAAATCGGAGATTTTAAACTGCGAGTTTGAGTCAGACTCTGGCAGCATCTGGCTCAAACATCGCTAGTGTAGTGACTTGATTAAAAAAAGACAAAACAGAGGTGTATCAACATGGCATATGGTGCAAAAAAGGTACGAATGGGCGACCTGCTTGTAAACAGCGGTGTTATAACTGAGGAACAGCTTGAAAAGGCTCTTGAAATCAAGGGCAGCCGTAAGCTGGGCGAGGTTTTGGTAGATGAGGGAATTGCGTCGGAAGAAGCTATTAACAGAGCGCTTAGCAGTCAGCTTGGGTATGACATAATAGATCTTCAGAACGTAGTAATAACAGAGGATATTGTTAATCTCGTTCCTGCCAATATTCTTGAGAAATATAAGGTAATGCCGTTTGAGTATGCGCCGGATAACTTAAACGTACTTCGTGTGGCAATGTCGAATCCGACTGACCTTGCGGCGATAGACGATCTTACGCTTATTACTAACCTTCAGGTTGAACCCGTAATATCTACCACAAGAAGCATTATGATGGCGTTAGATAAATATGTCGGTAATGCCGAGGTTAATTCAGCCTTGGAAGAGTATACCAAGGAAAAAGAGAGTCTGATGGCGGAGCAGGAGGATATGTACAGTGAGGATGTCAACAATTCTCCTATTGTACAGCTTGTCAAGAACCTGATTGAACAGGCGGTAAGACAGCGGTCTTCCGATATACATATTGAGCCGATGGAGCGTCAGGTTCGTATCAGATACCGTATCGACGGTGCTTTGTATGAGAAGGCAACCTACAGTATAAGGCTGCTTCCGGCTATGGTAGCGCGTATCAAGATCATAGGCGGTATGGATATTTCAGAAAAAAGAAAACCACAGGATGGACGTATAACCCAGATTGTAGACAGACAGGAGTTTGATATCCGTGTTTCCATTCTTCCTACTGTATACGGTGAGAAGATAGTTATGCGTCTTACTTCCAAGAACGCCTTGACGCGCTCTAAGAGCCAGCTTGGATTTAATCCAAAGGAACTTAAGAAATTCGACCACATACTCCAGAACCCACATGGAATCCTTCTTGTTACGGGACCTACGGGTAGTGGTAAGTCTACAACGCTTTATACGGCGCTTAGTGAATTAAATAAAGAAGATGTTAATATTATTACCGTAGAGGACCCTGTAGAGGCAAATATTGACGGTATCAATCAGGTACAGGTAAATAACAAGGCGGAATTGACATTTGCAAGTGCACTGCGTTCAATTTTGAGGCAGGATCCCGATATTATCATGATAGGTGAGATCCGTGACCAGGAGACCGCTTCGATTGCCGTACAGGCGTCTATTACAGGTCACCTTGTGGTTTCAACCCTGCATACCAACTCGGCAGCAAGTACAATTACGCGTTTGACCGATATGGGTATTGAGCCGTATCTGATAGCGGACTCTACTATCGGCGTTATTGCACAGCGTCTGGTTCGTCGTCTGTGCCCTGAGTGTAAGAAACCCAAAAAAGCGGATGCAGAAGAACTTGAGCTGTTAGGCTATGCTCCGAATGAAGATGTTACGATATATGAACCTTGTGGCTGCTCTAAATGCGATGGCACCGGATTTAAAGGAAGAATCGGTGTTTATGAGATTATGGAAGTAACCCAGCCGCTAAAGAGCATTATCAGTAAGAACGGCGATGCGGAAGCAATTAAAAATAAGGCACTTGAAGAAGGCATGAGCACACTGCGTATGAGCGCGACCGAATACGTTAAGGAAGGTATTACTTCCGTTAATGAAATGGTAAAGGTTTCATTCGATTTATAAAAATTTTTTGGAAATTTTATATATGTTGTAAAAAATTTGTTCTTGCAACAAATTGAAATATGGTGTATAGTGATTCACGTTAATAGAATTGTATATGACTATACAAGGTTAGGGGAATTACTATGGCAAAATATTTGGTTATTGTGGAGTCGCCGGCGAAGGTTAAGACGATTAAGAAATTTCTAGGGGCGAATTATGAGGTTACTGCAAGCAATGGGCATGTACGTGATTTACCTAAGAGTCAGCTTGGCATAGACGTTGAACATAATTTTGAACCCAAATATATTACCATAAGAGGAAAAGGCGATATTCTCGCATCTTTGCGTAAAGAGGTTAAGAAAGCGGATAAAATATATCTTGCAACTGACCCTGACCGCGAAGGAGAAGCAATTTCATGGCATCTTATGTATGCCCTTAAATTAGAAGGCAAGAAGGTATACCGTATTACTTTTAATGAAATTACCAAAAGCGCGGTAAAAGAATCCTTGAAAAATGCCAGGGAAATTGATATGGACTTAGTGGATGCGCAGCAGGCAAGGCGCTGTCTTGACCGTATGGTGGGTTATAAGATTTCACCGCTTCTTTGGGCGAAAGTTAAAAGAGGTTTAAGCGCAGGGCGGGTTCAGTCGGTTGCGCTTAGGATCATATGCGACAGGGAAGAAGAAATTAATGCTTTTATCCCTGAAGAATACTGGACGCTTGAGGCGGCATTTAAGCTTGCCGGAGAGAAGAAACCGTTAGTTGCCAAATATTACGGAACGACTAAACAGAAACAGGATATTTCTTCAAAGGAAGAATTAGAAAAGATTAAAAACAGTTTAAAAGATGCTGAGTATGAGGTGAGCGAAGTAAAGCACGGTGAGCGTGTTAAGAAGGTGCCTCTGCCTTTTACAACATCTACTCTGCAGCAGGAAGCAAGTAAGAATTTGAATTTTTCCACACAAAAAACCATGCGGATTGCTCAGCAGATGTATGAGGGCATTGATATTAAGGGAAACGGCACTGTCGGTATTATTACTTACCTTCGTACTGATTCTACCAGAATTTCCGATGAAGCCCAGAAAATGGCAAATGAATATATTGTAGAAACTTACGGGCAGGAATATGCCGCTACAGTGGAGAATGATAAGAAAAGCAGTCAGAAGATTCAGGATGCGCATGAAGCAATCCGTCCTACGGATATTACGATGACTCCGGCGGCGCTTAAGGATTCGTTATCCAGAGACCAGTTCAGGCTCTACCAGCTTATTTGGAAACGTTTTGTGGCAAGCCGGATGGCAGCCGCCAAATATGAGACTACTTCCGTAAAAATAGATGCGGCAGGACAACGTTTTACAGTGTCGGCATCCAGAATCAAGTTTGATGGTTTCTTAAGCGTATATACTGATGATGAGGAAAAAGAAGAAAATAATACGTTAGTAAAAGAAATCACTAAAGATACCAAACTGACGTTTGGTTCATTTGAGGAAAAGCAGCATTTCACACAGCCTGCGCCGCATTATACCGAGGCTTCGCTTGTGAGGGCTCTTGAAGAACTTGGAATCGGACGTCCAAGTACCTATGCACCGACAATTACGACTATCCTTGCCAGACGCTACATTGTAAAGGAAAATAAGAATTTATATGTGACGGAGCTTGGAGAGATTGTTAATAATATTATGAAAGAAGCCTTTCCGTCGATAGTTGACGTGAATTTTACGGCAACTATGGAGGCGCTTTTAGACGGCGTAGCGGAGGGCAGTGTTAAATGGAAGACCGTAATATCTAATTTTTATCCCGATTTGGCGCAGGCCGTAGACCAAGCGCAGCAGGATTTGGAAAAGGTAGAAATAGCTGACGAGGTATCGGATGAAATTTGTGAGAACTGCGGAAGAAATATGGTGATTAAATATGGCTCTCACGGCAGATTTCTTGCATGCCCCGGCTTTCCGGACTGCCGGAATACCAAACCTTATTTGGAGAAAATCGGAGTTGCCTGTCCTAAATGCGGCAAAGATATAGTGTTTAAGAAGACCAGAAAGGGCAGAAAATATTACGGATGTGTAGACAATCCTCAGTGTGATTTCATGGTATGGCAGAAGCCTGTTGACAAGAAATGTCCAAGATGCGGAGGGATTATGCTGCAAAAAGGCAATAAACTGGTATGCGCTGACGAGAATTGCGGCTATGTGGAAGATGCACAGCCTAAACTCGAAGAAGCATATAGTTAAAACTTTTGAAAGGCGATTAATTGGTAATGGGTGGCGTACAATTATTAGATAAGACCAGAAAAATAGGAAAGCTGCTGCATAATAATAATTCGGGCAAGGTTGTGTTCAATGATATTTGCGACGTTTTGAAAGATATTCTGGCATCTAATGTTCTGGTAATAAGCAAGAAGGGCAAGGTGCTTGGAATCGGTGAGTTGAGCGGTGTAGTATCGCTTACAGAGCTTATTGTGGATCATGTCGGCGGTTTTATAGACGGTATGCTTAACGAAAGACTTCTGGGTGTGCTCTCCACTAAGGAAAATGTGAATCTTGAAACATTAGGTTTTGAAAACGTTGATATAAAAAGGTTTCAGGCATTGATCACACCTATTGAAATTTCCGGTGAAAGGCTGGGTACGCTTTTTATTTATAAGCAGGATGAGCAGTATGATATTGACGATATTATACTTTGTGAATACGGAACTACAGTAGTCGGCTTAGAGATGCTTAGGGCGGTAAGTGAGGAAAATGCTGAAGAAAACCGTAAGATTGCGGTAGTCAAATCGGCTATAAGTACACTTTCTTTTTCGGAAATGGAAGCAATTACGCATATATTTGATGAGCTTGGCGGCATGGAGGGTATACTTGTTGCAAGTAAAATTGCTGATAAAGTAGGAATTACCCGTTCAGTTATAGTTAACGCTTTGCGTAAGTTTGAGAGTGCGGGTGTTATTGAATCCCGTTCGTCAGGAATGAAAGGAACTTATATTAAAATTCTTAACGACGTTGTTTTTGAAGAAGTCGAGAAACTTAAAGAGCGTAATGAAATTTAATAAAGCTGAGATATAATAAAACGTAATAGATTGTAATAAAATGTAATAAATTTGTATTGAGACTAATAAAACTACATATATACAATGGAGTGACGGATTATAAAAGGATTTATAACGGATGTTATTTGGCAGTTATAAATCTTTTTTTTCCCAGTATTATACTTTTTTTACTAAAGAAGGTTATATTTTTTTCAGCTTATGTATTGTAATTTTTATGAAATAATTTTATAATGTTATATGGATTTTACTAAAATGGATGAGGTGTGATTATGAGTGCTTTAATTAATACCAATGTATTTGATTATATTAACGTACTTGATAAGGCGGCGGATGCTTCCTGGCTGCGTAATGATGCAATAAGCAATAATATATCCAATGTAGATACGCCTGGATATAAGAGACAGGATGTGGATTTTGAATCACAGCTTGCGAAGGCTTTGCATAATTCCAGATATACTTCAATGGATGCCAGAGTGTCTAATATTAAGTCAAACCGTCTGAATCCTTTATATTATACCGACTATGCAGGTTTTTCTTATCGTCTGGACGGTAACAACGTGGATATCGATACAGAGGGTGTATATCTTGCGAAGAATCAGGTTACATATCAGGGGCTTGTGCTTAGTATTAATCAGGAATTTAAGAATCTGCAGTCTGTTATGAAATAGAGTGGGAGGAGAATAGACTATGGGAATGTTTACTGCTTTTGACATTAATGCTACCGGTATGACGGCGGAACGCTTCCGAATGGATATCATATCGCAGAATATTGCTAATACCAATACGACGCGTACCGAAGACGGCACGCCATATCGTAGAAAGGTGGTAGTGTTTGAGGAGAAGAATTCTCCGCACAATTTCCATCATGTGCTTACTACGGCAAAGCATCGTTATTCAGGAAACGGAGTTAAGGTAAATGGCGTTTATGAGGACGAGTGGACAGAGATGAATATGGTTTATGATCCGTCACATCCCGATGCTGATGAGAATGGTTATGTTACATATCCTAACGTAAATACGATAACGGAGATGACGAACCTTATTGATGCAAGCCGCGCTTATGAGGCTAATTCAACGGCTTTTTCCGCAAGCAAAAATATTGCGACCAAGGGACTTGATATGTTAAACAGCTAAGGTGAAGTCAGATAATTAAAGTTAATAGTATCGGAGGAAAGTAAAATGGCTTTGGATATTAATGCACTATATAACGTGTCTTCCGGCGCGATTAAAGAGGCTGCGAAAAACGCGCCTACAACTAAGCCGGATACATATGTTGATAAGAGTTTTAATGATTTGCTTGGAACTGCAATCGATAATATTAATACAACGAACAGTTATCTTTCTGATGCAGAAAATGAAGAGATAAAGTGGGCGCTTGGAGAGACTGAGAATACCCATGATCTATCAATAGCATTAATGAAAGCGTCAACTGCCCTGCAGTATACTGTATCCATCAGGGACAAACTGCTTGAGGCATATAAAGAGCTTATGCAGATGCAGATTTAAGTTTAACGGCAGAATTACTTAAGGAGAAATGGTAGCTGTGGATAAATTGTTAGAAAAATTAAGAGAGTTAGGTAATCGAATATTAGAGTGGTGGAACCGCTTTACCACGAAACAGAAGACCCTGATTGTCATGGTGGTTGCAGCCGTCGTTATGGCGCTTGCAATTCTTCTTACTGTCATTAACAGACCTGATTACGTTCTTCTTAAACAATGTGAGGACACTACGCAGGCTGCTGATGTAAAGGCGTTGCTTGATGGAGAAGAGCTTAAGTATACAATTTCCGATGACGGGCTGCAGTTTAAAATTCTTAAATCCCAGCAGTCGGATGCAATTCTTCTTCTTGGCTCAAACAGCATCAGGACAGAGGGTTACAGTCTTGACAATGTAACAAACGGCGGATTTGCTACAACCGAATCCGACAAGCAGCGACAGTATAAGCTGTATTGGGAGAAATACATAGAAGACAATATGTTAGAGCCGATGAACATAGTTAAGCATGCTCATGTTACTCTGACTATTCCGGAGAATACCGGAACGCTTATAGATGCCGATAAAGAATCCACGGCAACTATTATTCTGGAGCTTACCGGCGAGATGCCCAGTGAAACCGCTGCTGCAATTGCGCGTGCGGTTGCAACCGGAATCGGTAATCCTACGACCAATAATATTGTCATTATGGATTACGATGGAAATATGCTTTTCTCCGGAGATGATAACTATACGGCTTCGGGTACTGCAAATGCGCAGTTATCTGTAAAGACAGAGGCTGAGAAGCAGGTTATAGGCGAAGTTAAGCAGGTGCTTAAGGGAACAAACGAGTTTGACAGCATAGAGGTTGCTGCCAATCTTGTACTGGATTTTTCCAAGAAATCGATTGTAGAACACAATTATACGCCTGCTGACGGTCAGGATCAGGGTGTGTACGCTCACCGGGATACATTTGAATCTGAGAATCAAAGCGGTGTTGGAGGGGTTCCGGGTACGGATTCCAATGATGATGATTCTACCTATGTGATGAGGGATGATAATACTTCAAAAGCTACTCAGACAGAGACATCAACCGATTATCTTCCTAATGAGAAGATTACATCGACCGAAACTACTCCGGGGGTTGTAGATTACGGACAGTCATCTTTGTCGGTTGCAATGATTCAGTATAATGTTGTACGTGAAGATGATGTCAGGACCCAGGGACTTTTGGACGGTATTACATGGGATGAATATAAGTTAAACAATCAGGAAAGAACCAAGCTTGATGTGGATGAGGATTATTTCGATGTGGTTGCCAAAGCAACCGGTATTAATTCATCTAATATTGCTATTGTTGCTTACAGCGAGAATCTATTCCTTGATTCAGACGCTTCGGGCATCAGTATAACGGATATTGCACAGATTATTCTGATTATTATAATTTTAGCTCTGCTTGCGTTTGTCGTACTGAGAAGTATGCGTGGAGAGAAACAGGATGAGCAGGAGGAAGAGCTTTCAGTGGAAAATTTACTGCAGTCTACTCCTGATGCGCTTGAAAGTATTCCGACGGAAGAAGAGAGCGAGACTGCAAAACTTATTAGTAAGTTTGTAGATGAAAATCCGGAGGCAGCGGCTAATCTGCTGCGTAACTGGTTGAATGAGGACTGGGGGTAAAGTCAATGTCTGAGAAGCTTACCGGTGTACAAAAAGCGGCTGTACTGCTTATTGTGCTTGGACCGGAGAAATCGGCGACTATCTTTAAACATTTAAAAGATGACGAAATAGAAGAATTAACTTTGGAAATAGCCAATACAAGAACTATTACTCCGCAAATGAAGGACGAAGTGATAGGCGAGTTCTATGAGGTATGTCTGGCGCAGCAGTATATCGCGGAAGGCGGTATCAATTATGCTAAAGAACTGCTTGAGAAATCCTTTGGTGCAGACCGCGCAAGGGATGTAATCGGCAAACTCACAGCTTCATTGCAGGTTAAACCGTTTGAATTTGTACGTAAAACCGATCCTTCGCAGCTCCTTAACTTTATTCAGGACGAACATCCTCAGACGATTGCGCTTATTTTATCATACTTGGCTCCGGCACAGTCCGCGCTTATTATATCCGCGCTTCCGCCGGATAGACAGGCTGAAGTTGCCAAGCGTATTGCGCTTATGGACAGAACAAGTCCGGATATTATCAAAGAGGTGGAGAAAGTTTTGGAATCCAAGCTTGCATCTTTAGTAAATCAGGATTACACCATTATCGGTGGTGTTGATGCTGTCGTAGAAATCCTGAATACGGTAGATAGAGGTACAGAGAAACATATCATGGAAACTATGGAAATCGAAGAGCCGGAGCTTGCTGATGAAATCAGGAAGAAGATGTTCGTATTTGAAGATATCCTTCTTCTCGATGACAGAGCGATCCAGCGTGTGCTTCGTGACGTAGATAACAGCGACCTTGCAATTGCACTTAAAGGTTCTAACGAGGAAGTTCAGAATGCTATATTCAACAACCTCTCCAAGCGTCTTGCTGTTATGATCAAGGAAGATATGGAATTCATGGGCCCTGTCCGTATGAAGGATGTAGAGGAAGCACAGCAGAAGATTGTAAATATCATCAGGAAGTTAGAAGACTCTGCAGAAATTGTTATCTCCAGAGGTGGAGGTGACGAGATCATTGTATAATAGAAATATATATAAATCGGCCTGGGTAGTAGTACAAAACGACGATAAACTGGTTATTGACAGTAATGAACGCATGGCTGAGAAGATGGAAGCGGAAGCACGTAGAAGAAAGCGTGCGGCTGCCGTTTCTGCAGGCGGCGAAGAGGGATTTACCGGAGGTCTTGGTGCAGAGAGGATTGACGCTTTGGAGTATGGAGAAGATGCCGAGGGCGGCAATGTGCTGAAAGCGCCGGAAGATACGGAACCGGAAGGACCTACTTTAGAAGAGGTCAGAGAGCAGATTGATGCTGAATTAGAGGCTGCAAGAGAAGAAGTAGAGCAGATTAAAAGCATTGCAAGAAGTGAAATAGACGCAGAGAAACGTGCAGCTATAGAAGAAGGCAGAAACAGCGGCTATGCCGAAGGTCTTGCGATGGCGCAGAATGAGGCTGACAGGATGAAGCGCGAGCTGGAGGCGGAGAAAGCAAGGTTAGAGGCCGAGTATGACCAGTTGATAGACGAGCTTGAGCCTAAGTTTATAGATACAATTACGGATATCTACCGTCATATTTTTAATGTGAATCTGGAAAACGATAAGGATATCCTGGTACATTTGATTGATTCAACATTAAGAAGGCTTGACAGCAGCAAGACCTTTATTGTGCATGTGTCTCAGGAGGATTATGAGTATGTCAGCAGCCAGAAGAAAGAACTGGCAGAAACTGCCGTAGGCGGCAGGGGCATGGTAGAGGTTATAGAAGATATAACCCTTCGTAAAAATGAATGTATGATAGAGACAGACGGCGGAATTTTTGACTGCGGCGTAGGAACCCAGTTAGAAGAATTGACAAAGAAACTTAAACTGTTGTCTTTTGAAAAGGACTGAGAATAAAAATATTATGATAGACTTTACAAAATACAGCAATATTAAAGACAATATATTTTACAAAAATAAGGGACGTGTGGAGAATGTGGTAGGTCTTACCATAGAATCCGCAGGACCGGAAGCCAGACTTGGGGATTTGTGTATGATATTTCCCGCGGATAAGGAGCTGCCTCCTATTATGTCCGAGGTAGTCGGTTTTAAGGAAAGAAAAACCCTGCTCATGCCTTTTGAAAAAACCGAGGGCATTGGCAGCGGCTGTGTAGTTGAAAATATGAATAAACTCCTTTCGGTAAAGGTAGGTAACGAGCTGCTTGGAAAGGTGCTTGATGGACTTGGCAGATGTAATGATGTGGTTATGGACGATCTTGCGCTTAGCTATCCGATGGAAGCAGCGCCGCCGGATGCAATGTCGAGGGAAATCATAGATGAAGTGCTTCCGCTTGGGGTAAAGGCTGTGGATGGTCTGATGACTATAGGCAAGGGACAGAGAATAGGTATATTTGCAGGTTCCGGCGTTGGAAAATCTACTCTAATGGGAATGTTTGCGCGTAATACGAAAGCGGATATAAATGTTATTGCCTTAATCGGAGAGCGTGGCAGGGAAGTAAGGGAATTTATAGAGAGAGATTTAGGGCCGGAGGGTATGATGCGCTCGGTTGTAGTAGTGGCGACATCCGATAAACCGGCTATGGAGAGAAAGAAAGCGGCGCAGACAGCGACCGCTATTGCGGAGTATTTTCGGGATCAGGGCAAGGATGTGTTGTTGATGATGGATTCCCTGACCCGTTTTTCTATGGCGCAGAGGGAAATTGGCTTGGCGAGCGGGGAACCGCCGGTATCAAGGGGATATCCACCCAGCGTATATTCAGAGATGCCTAAGCTCTTAGAGCGGGCAGGCCGTTCGGATAAAGGCTCCATTACAGGACTTTATACGGTACTGGTGGACGGTGATGATTTTAATGAGCCTATTACCGATACAGCAAGAAGTATTCTGGACGGGCATATTATGCTGGATCGTAAACTTGCACATAAAAATCATTATCCGGCAATTGATGTGTTACAGAGTATTTCACGTTGTATGAGCCAGATAGTTCCTAAAGAGCACAAGGTTGTAGCAGGTAAACTCAAAAATGTACTCGCTACATATAATGAAGCAGAAGACCTTATCAATATCGGGGCCTATAAGAAGGGCAGCAACCCGAATATTGATTATGCAATAGATAAAATTGATGCTGTCAACGGTTATCTGATGCAGGAAGTTGATGCTAAATTTGATTATAATGAAGAACTAAAGTTACTGGAAGCATTATTTGAAGAGTAAAAGGGCTGAAGGCACATGGCAAAGTTCGTATACAGGATGCAGAGTATTCTGAACATTAAAAATCAGATGGAAACTCAGGCTAAAATGGAACTGGGGCAGGCCCAGCGCAGACTTATGGAGGAAGAGGAAATTCTGGAACGTCTTTTTGACAGAAAAAAATATTATCTGGATGAAGGCCGGAAAATCAGGATGGATTCCTTAAAAGTACAGAGTTTAAGAGACAATGAATATGCGATAGCGCGTATGGATGACTTTATAGAAACGCAGACGTTAAATGTGCGAAAGGCCGAGGAAAAGGTTGAAGAAGCAAGGGAGAAGCTCGAAGAAGTAATGAAAGAGCGTAAGGGGCAGGAAAAACTGCGTGAAAAAGCCTTTGAACAGTTCATTAGGGAAGAAAATGCGAAAGAGAGCAAAGAAGTAGATGAGCTGACAAGCTATACCTATGGGCACAAGAGTGGATAAACCTAGGAAAGGGGCATAGTCATAGAATGGCAGATATTTTAAATGAAGCTGTAGATACAGAAGCAGAGAAAAAAAGACTCAAGGATGAGCGTAAGAAAATAAAGGACGAACAGAAAGCACAGAAAAAAGAAGCTAAAAAGCGTGCAAAAGAAATTTCCGCACAGGAAGCGGAATTAGACGAAGAAGCAGGCGGAGCATCCGTCTTTTTGGTAACACTTGTTATTGTAATAATCTGGATTGCCATACTTTGTCTGCTCGTTAAGTTGGATGTGGGCGGTTTTGGTTCTAACGTGCTTGCACCGGTGCTTAAGGATGTGCCGGTAGTTAATAAGATACTTCCTTCGGAGAGCGTTGTTTCTACGGATGATGGAGAGTCTTACGGCGGTTATACAAGCCTTAGGCAGGCCGTTGATTATATAAGGGAACTGGAATTGGAATTAGAACAGGCGCAGTCGGCAGGCAACGTAAGTGCAGAGGAACTTGAAGAACTTAAGGCAGAGGTAGAGCGGCTCCAGACTTTTGAGGACGCCCAGGTTGAATTTGAAAGAATTAAGACTGAGTTCTATGAAGAAGTGGTCTATGCGGAAAATGGGCCTGGTATAGAAGAATATCAGAAGTATTATGAAGAAATAGATCCTACTACCGCAGAATATCTTTATAAGCAGGTAGTGGAACAGGTGCAGGTGAATGCCGAACTTGAGGATTATGCTCAGGCATTTGCATCAATGGAACCTGCTTCAGCAGCCAGTATCTTAGAGGAAATGACAGCGGATATGGACCTTGCAGCCAAAATACTTGGTCAGATCAGTGCTGATAAGAGAGGTTCTATTATGGCAGCTATGGATCCCGAGTTTGCGGCAAGAATTGCCAGAATTATGGATCCGGACTAAAGAAAAAACTCAAATTATACGATATAGTTTATGTATGGAAATGTATTAGATATATTGCGTGGCGACACGCTTTATATAAATAAATGCTAAAGGCTAGAACCTTGAAAACTAAAGGAAGGAGGAAGGTAGATGTCAAGCATACCTGTAAACAACAATTTAAATGTGCTTGCAAACATCATGAATCAGACTCAGACAGTTACCGACAGCCGCGCTGTTTTAAGTGACAAACAGGAAGAACTGATCAAAGATTCTTTTGATATGGTCATGAACAGAGTAAGCTCTCAGACAGCCGGACAGACAAATGTTCAGACACCCAATGTTTCTGCGGTAAGCAGTAAGAATATGTCGGTCTCAGTTGCAGCTTCGGATTCGTCAAATCAGAGCAGCCTTAAGAGCAGTTCGACGCAGACCACACAGAAGTCTGAGGATAACACAGCAAAGCAGACCGATAATGATATGTCCGACAAAGGCGTTTCTGACAAGAATGTGTCTGAAAGCAATGTTTCCGATAAAACAGCATCCGATAATACTGTTTCAGACAAAGCAGTTTCCGATGTGGATGAAAGTGCGGTATCTGAGGCTGGAGAGGAACTGGTAGAAGCGGTTGCGGACGAGATGGGAATTACCATTGAAGAAGTTGAAGAAATAATGGAAATTCTTGGTCTTAGTGCAGTGCAGCTTTTCGACCCGGAGAACATGAAGCAGCTTCTGATCACATTATCCGGAAATGAAGATAGCTTATCCATTTTAACCGATGGAGAACTTTATGGGCATCTTCAGAATATGCTGGATATGGTAGAGACTACACTTGAGGATCTGCAGACGCAGTTAGGACTTTCTGAGGAAGAACTCGGAGCGTTGATTGCTGATATGGCTCAGGTTGAAACTACATCTGAACCGGAGATCGTACCTGAAGAACTTACCAGCCAGTCTGACAAGGAACCTGAAGTTAATCTTGAAGGTATGAAGGATTATGCGGTAACTGTACACAAAGACGGTGAGACCATTGAAGTCAAGGTTACGGTTGATGATGTGAGCGGAGAACAGACCTCTAAAGAAGAAGTGACGGCAGCGCCTGAAACACAGAAAAACTCCGATAATAAATCGGACAGCAGTGATTTATTCGGAAACAGCAAGGGTGAAAATAAGAGTGACGACAATATGGCCGGAAACCTTATTATGCAAAATCCTATAGAACAGCCGGATTTTAACGAAACTGTGCAGCAGCCTGTGATGGAGCGTTATGTCAGCACTCAGGATATCATGGATCAGATTATGGAATCCATGAAAATTAATCTTAAGGGCGATGTTCAGGAACTGGAATTGCAATTGCATCCGGCGAGTCTTGGAAATGTACATGTCCAGATAGCAGCTAAGGATGGTATGGTTACAGCCCAGTTCATAGCACAGAATGAAACCGTTAAAGCAGCAATCGAAAGCCAGCTCATTCAGTTAAAAGAACAGTTCGAAGAACAGGGCATTAAGGTGGACGAAGTGGAAGTAGCTGTAGGAAATTATAAGTTTGACCACAGCTTTGCAGGGAATGAAGAAAACCAGCAGGGAGACGCTGCACAAAATGGCAAAAAGAGCCGTAGGAACATCAATTTAAGCGAACTTGATTTAGAGGATCTTCCGGAAGATATGGATGATTCCGAGAGGATAGCGGCAGAAATGATGGCACAGAGCGGCAACATGGTTGATTACACAGCCTAGTAAGACTAAAGCATATAACGCATACGGCGTATGCAGTTAGAAAGGAGATTTCATATGGCAATAGCACAAGTAGAAAACGGCGAGATTATTAAAAATACCTCAGCTGAGTCAATAGCCAACAGTAAGAAAACCAGTAATTCTACGGTAGATAAAGACCAGTTTTTACAGCTTTTGGTAGCTCAGATGAAATATCAGGATCCGTTGGAGCCTACTTCTAATACTGAGTATATTTCACAGTATGCAACTTTCTCAGAACTTGAACAGATGCAGAATATGAGCGCATCACTGGAATTGGCCAGAGCTTCAAGTCTGGTAGGACAGACGGTACTTATGGAAGTTACCGACAGTCAGGGAAGAACAACTACGGTACAGGGAAATGTAGACTATGTTGTGTATGAAAACAACAAGGCATATCTCTCAATCAACGGAGAGTTGTATTCAATGGATGATCTTAGCACTGTAGCAGATCCGGTATATCTCGACGGTTACAAGACTGCAGCTAACTTCATTAACGCTTATAACAAACTTCCGGTAGTTGCGGTTATGACAATCGACGATGTAGATGCAGTTGAAAAAGTTAATGAGATGTATCAGAATATGTCTGATTACGAGAAGAAGTTCATTAGCGATGAATATGTATCAGGCCTTGAGAAATACGTCGCAAAAGCAGAAGAGCTTAAACTTGCGGCTGCTCAGGCAAACGCTAATAAAACTGATACTGACACCGATAACGAATAGTAAGGATACACAGTAATCTCAAGGAGGAGAAATGTATGAAGATTCAGAACAACGGATTCCTTTCCTTGGAGCAGCTGCAGGATCAATATCTTAACCTGAACAGGCAGACGAAAAACGATGTTGTAACAAAAGAAGGACTTAGTTTTCAGGATATTTTAACCCAGAAGACGGGTACGGACCAGAGCGAAGTCAAGTTTTCCAAACATGCCGTAAACAGGCTTGCAGACAGAAATATAGAGCTTTCTGAGGAACAGGTAGAGCGCCTGAATCTGGGCATGGCGAGAGCCGGTGCGAAAGGAATTAACGAATCGTTGGTCATTGTAGATTCACTTGCATTTATTGTTAATGTACCGAATCAGACAGTAATAACGGCGATGGACCAGGCAGATTCAGACGAAAATGTATTCACAAACATTGATGGAGCCGTAATTATTTAGCCGGACCTTTTATGGAGGCTTAAGTTCCCGACTGACAGAAGGAACAAAACGGCACACTAATATTAAGGAGGTCATTCAATTATGATGAGATCATTGTTCTCTGGCGTGGCAGGTCTTAAAACACACCAGACAAGGATGGATGTTATTGGTAATAATATTGCAAACGTTAACACAACAGCTTACAAATCACAGTCTATGGTATTTAGTGATTTGCTGTATCAGACAACACAGGCAGCTACCGGCGCTAATTCCTCATCAGGACGTGGCGGTACCAACGCAAGACAGATTGGTCTTGGCGCTAAAACCGGAGCTATTTCTACATCAATTACAACACAGGGTTCCGCACAGTCAACAAATAACCCGTTTGATATCATGATCACCGGAGAATCTTTCTTTATTGTAAGTAACGGTAAAGAGAACTTCTTTACAAGAGACGGTTCATTTACAATAGACGGTGCCGGAAATCTCGTTATGTCATCCACCGGTTATACGGTTATGGGTTGGCAGGTAGATGAGGAAACCGGAGAGGTTCTTGCCGATACGGTATCCGCATTAAGAGTTATGAACAGTAATAATCTGGTATATCCGCCGGAATCCACTTCACAGGCGTATGCAAGCGGTATTGTAGATAAGCTTGACCCTTCTCTTAGCAGCACAGCTGGTAAGATTATGACACTCACATTCTACGATGCACTTGGTTATGCTTATACAGGTAAGTTCAGTATCCATACACTTGGTTCGGATGGCCAGTATTATGTGCGCTTAGATGATATTATGGATGAGGACGGAGTTTCTCTTGTTAGTAAATATAACCTTAGCAGCATTAACGAAATCGCATCTTTTGGCAGTCAGGATAGAATTGAAGAAGAAATGCTTTACCAGTTATTGGATACGGCTACCTATGATTCTGCCACTGGTCAGTATTCCATGAAATACTATCCCGCTAATATATTGGATGGTTATTCATCAAGCCAGTTGGTTAATGCAGCTGAGTCTACAACTCTTGTGGTCACAGATGGTACTACAGTTAACGAAGGTGATACTGTAGAAGTTACGGGAACTATTAAGTTGACCAAGAGTGAACTTCAGGCAGAGAATTTCAACCTTATATATGCGGCCGTTGTTGAACAGGTTGACGGCGAAGACGTTACAAATTACTATTATTATGGAAAAGATGAAAATGGCGACAGTGTCCAGTTGGCAAATTCTGCTAGTGGAACTGATGCTGCGTTGGATAATTGGACCAAGGCGTTGGAGGGTTCTTTCCCGGGAGTAAATGTTACCAGTATTGAAGTTAAGTCGGATGGTTCCGTTGAGATGGGATTTTCACAGACTTTTAAGGCAACAAAGACCGGAAAATATAGTGCAGACGCCGGATATTTTGTCGGAGAGAATATTGAAGACCCATTGGAAGCGTACGGACTTAGCAATACGTCGGATACGACATATAATATTGAATTTACATCTCCGGATGGTCAGGCTCAGATTACTAAGATATTTGAATATACAGGAAATAAACTTATATTTGATACGGATACCGGATATTTCTCATATGTAGGGACTCCGGACACAGATGCTGTTTCATTGAGTTTTAATGCCAGCGCTACATCCAGACAGGGTGAAACAATTTCGCTTACCCATTTTTCTAATGTTAATATTGATTTCTCGTCTCTTACGAATTTCAATAACGGCGGTACATCTACTGCAGGTCTTACTGCAGGCGCCAATGATGCGGCTAAGAGCGGAAGCGGTAGAAAGCGTGGTGAGATGACCGGTATTGAAATTGGTCAGGACGGTGTAATTACTGCATATTACGATAACGACCAGACCAAGGTGTTAGGCCAGATAGCGGTAGCTAAATTTGCTAATGCGGCAGGTCTTGCTAAACAGGGTGATAACCTCTATTCCGCTACGTCGAACTCCGGTGAATTCGATGGTGTAGGTCAGGATATCACTGCGGACGGCGATTATATGACATCTGGCGTTTTGGAAATGAGTAATGTTGATTTGTCCTCTGAATTTACTGAGATGATTACAACTCAGCGTGGCTTCCAGGCTAACAGCCGTATTATTACGGTTTCCGACACTTTGTTGGAAGAACTTGTTAATCTGAAACGATAATTTGTTAAATAATTCTTAAAGAAAGAGGAACTTTTGGGTTCCTCTTTTTGTTTTTATGTGGTAGAATACTATAGGGAGTGATTACAGCTATGATAGAGGTAACCAAAATCAACGGTGCTAAGATTCTTGTGAATCCGGATTTGCTGGAACTTGTAGAAGAAACACCGGATACGGTCCTTTCTTTTACCACAGGTCGAAAAATAATTGTAAAAGAAAGTAGACAAGACGTAAAAAATTTAGTAAAATCGTATAGAAAGGATATTTTTGCAGATTAGTGTAAATATGGTTTAGACAGGTGATACTACTATGGATTTAGGTTCAATTTTAGGTTTAGTATTATGTATGGTATTGGTTATTTTTGGTATCGTATTTGATACAGATGCGGGAATCGTTTTCAGTAATCTGAACAGTTTCGTGGATATTCCGTCGGCGCTGATCACATTCGGTGGTGCGTTCATGTGTATTCTCGCAAGTAACTCAATACAAAGCTTTGTTGCAGGGTTGAAGAGTTTTACCCTGGTTCTTAAAGAAACTCAGATGAATGTTCCTGAGATCATTCAGAAAATTATTGATTTATCCAACGTAGCCCGTAAAGAAGGACTGCTTTCTTTGGAAGAAGCGGCAGGAGATATCGATGACCCGTTCTTACAGAAAGGTATCCTTTTGGTAGTCGATGGTACGGATCCTGAACTTGTTCGTGCGATTATGGAAACAGAATTAGTCAGCGTAGAGGGAAGACATAAGGATAAAATCGGATTCTGGGGAGATTTGGGAGCCATGGGTCCGGCTTGGGGTATGATCGGTACCCTGATTGGTCTGATCAACATGTTGAAGGCTCTTGATGATCCGTCCGCTATCGGACCTGCTATGGCTGTCGCCCTGATCACAACATTGTATGGTTCTTTGCTTGCCAACTGGATTTGTGCGCCGGTGGAAAGTAAATTGAAGAAAAAGAATGCTGATGAGATGATGGTGAAGGAAATTGAGATTGAAGGTCTGTTATCTATTCAGGCAGGTGAAAATCCGCGTGTTATAGAAGAAAAACTGAAATCGTTCCTTGCACCGGCAGATAGAGGAAGCTCCGAAGAGGAAGGCGGAGGTGAAGTAGATGGCTAAAAGAAAAGAGGATGAGGTAAAACCGGGCGCGCCTGCGTGGCAGTCTACCTTTGCCGATTTGATGAACCTGCTACTTTGTTTCTTCGTACTTTTGTTTTCGATGTCAACTGTCGATGCACAGAAATTTGAAATGATAGCAGCGTCTTTTAACCAGACATTCAGTATTTTTTCTGCCGGAGCCACAGCAATTGGTGACGGAATACTTATAAGTAACGGCGTAAGTCAGTTAAATGAATTGGATCAGTATATAAACAGCACCGGTAAGATGGATACGGGGGAGACGGTTTCTGAAGACGTTGCCAGTGCGCAGGCGGAATTAGAGAAAGCGCAGCTTGAAGAGTCGGAAGAACTTGCAGAGAAGATAGAGGAAGCTCTTGAAGAAAATAATCTTGATAAAGATATAGATATTGAATTTACCGCACAATATGTGCAGCTTACACTGAAAGGCTCATTACTTTTTGATTCGGGAAGCGTTGAACTTAAAGAAGCGGCGCTGCCGGTATTGGATCAGGTGGGCGTCATACTTGAACGTTATGCACAGAGTACGATTGAAATAGAGGGACATACGGATAATGTACCGATGTCCGGGGCTAAATATTCCAATAATGACGAACTGAGTTCGGGGCGTGCATTATCAGTATTTAATTACATGATGCATACAACCGGTCTGGATCCTGCAACGGTTAAACATTCCGGAAGAGGAGAGTATGTGCCGGTAGCAGATAATTCTACACCTGAGGGAAGAACAATGAACAGACGTGTTGAAATTAAAATTTATAATTCGTTAAGTTCGTATTGATCTGGATAAAATTTGTGATATGAAGTTTATATAATAAAATTTTATATAATAATAAGAGGGAGAATGTGCTATAATGAAAAAGAATTTGATTTCTGTTATTATACTGGCATTATTGATTGTTAATATTATTCTTACTGCAATCATGATGTTCAGTGTAACGAGCGCGTCGAAGAAGACCGCATCATTAGTTGATAATATTGCAACCGCTTTGAGTTTAGAGCTGACTGCACAGGCAGGCGGTGACGCAGAAGTTTATGTGCCGATGGAGAATATCGAGACATATGATATTTCGGAATCAATGACTATTCCGCTCAAGGACAGTGAAGACGGATCCAGCCATTTCTGCTTGGTATCAATTGGTTTTTCTATTAATACCAAGGCTGATGGATATAAGACCTATACTTCTGATTTGTCCCCGCAGGAGACAATGATTAAGGATAAGATAAATAGCGTGTTTGCTAATTATTCGATGGAAGAGGCAAAGGGAAATGAGGAAGCGATTAAAGATGAAATCTTAAAGGGTGTTCAGAAAATGTTTGACTCTGACTTCATTTTTGATGTATCATTCAGTAGTATTATATATCAATAGATTAAGTGCTCACCCTATTATAATGCCACGAGGAGGTGAATTTTCGTGGGCGAGGTACTATCTCAAAGTGAGATTGATAATTTGCTTGCTGCACTGAGCAGCGGTGAATTAGATGCAGACCAGATACCAGATTCCAATGAGAAACAGGTTAAAAATTATGACTTCAAGAGGCCTACGAAATTCTCAAAAGAACATCTCCGAACTCTGGAAATTATTTTTGAACATTATGGAAGATTGTTGTCTACTAATCTTCCAGTCTATCTTAGAAAAAATGTGCAGGTTGCCGTAACGAGTTCTGAGACGGTTGTATTCTCTGAATTCAGCAATGCGCTTTCTAATCCGCTTATATTGGGAATTGCAGATTTTCAACCGCTGGGAGGGACAATTCTGGTGGAACTGGCATCTAATCTTGCGTTTGCAATGATAGACAGAATGTTGGGAGGTTATGGTCTCCCGCTTGAAAAGAATAGAGAATTTTCTGAGATAGAGATGGTAATTGTTGAGAAGATGATGGTAATTTGTATGCAGCTTATGCGTGAGCCATGGAAGAATGTTGCAGATATAAATCCTGTGCTTGAGCGCATTGAGACAAATTCCCAGTTCGCACAGATAATAGCTCCCAATGATATGATAGCTATTGTTACTCTAAGTATTAAGCTTGGGGATGTAGAGGGATTAATGAATATCTGTCTGCCGTTCTTTACATTGGAAAGTGTAATGGATAAGCTGAATACCAAGTACTGGTATGCTAATATGCAGGAACGTACTGAGGAAAATTACGAAGAATATATAGAAGCTTTAATTAGAAGAGTAGATGTTCCTATCAAGGCTGTACTTGGAAGAAGCCGGATATCTGTAACTGATTTTGTTAATCTTCAAGTCGGAGATATTATACGACTTGATTCTAAGGTGGACGAAGATTTAAAAGTCTACGTTGGTAATATTAAGAAATTTGCCGCATTACCTGGTTCTGAAAAGGATAAGTATGCTGTCAGAGTAACGTCGGTATTTAGAGAGGGGGAAGAATAGAAGCATGGACGGAATGTTATCACAGGATGAAATAAATGCATTGCTCAGCGGAGGAGGAAGTTCTGATGCTGAAAGCGATACTTCATCGTCCAGCGCAGCGGCAGAGGGCGGTACCCCTGTTGACGAAAGCCTTTTAACTGATATTGAAAAAGATGCGATAGGGGAAGTTGCTAATATAAGCATGGGTTCCTCGGCAACAACCTTGTTCTCATTAGTTAACCGCAAGGTAAATATAACAACTCCGGTTGTAAGCCTGTCTAGATGGGAAAATGTATTGACGGAATATGAAAAGCCCTGTGTATTTATTCAGATTAAATATACGGTTGGTTTAGACGGTTCAAACATCTTGATTTTAAAAGAACATGATGTTAAAGTTATTACAGATTTAATGATGGGTGGCGACGGAAGCAATACCGATGGAGAGTTGGGAGAACTGCATCTTAGCGCAATTTCTGAGGCTATGAATCAGATGATGGGATCTTCGGCAACTTCGCTTTCAACAATGCTTGGAAAGATGATTGATATCAGCCCTCCGGAGGCGAGTTTGGTGGATTTGACCGAATTTAAGTCGGGAGCAGATATTTCACCATTCTTAGGAGGTACTTTTGTAAGAATTGTGTTCCGTATGCAGATTGAAGATTTAGTGGATTCAACAATTATGCAGTTGTATCCTGTAGATTTTGCTAAAGACGTATGTAACACTTTCTTAACTTCGCAAATGGGAGGCGAACCGGCACCTGAACCTGCTCCAGCGCCCGCACCTGCTCCAGCACCTACACCTGCACCTGCGCCGGCACCGCAGATGGATATGAGTCAGATGCAGGCACCACAGATGGGTATGCCACAGATGCAGATGCCGCAGATGGATATGAGTCAGATGCAGATGATGCCACAGATGCAGATGATGCCGATGGGAATGCCGCAGATGCAGCAGAATATGAATATTCAGCCGGCACAGTTCCAGAGTTTTGCAGCAGGTTTTAATCCGATGCAGCCTCAAGAGAACATAGATTTGATTAAGGATGTTCCGTTGGAGGTTACGGTAGAGCTTGGAAGAACTTCAAAATCCATTTCGGATATTCTGGAGTTTGCACCTGGTACAATCATAGAACTTGATAAGATTGCCGGTGAACCGATTGATGTGTTGGTTAATGGTAAATTCGTAGCCAAAGGTGAAGTTGTAGTAATCGAAGAAAGTTTTGGCGTTAGAGTAAGTGAAATTATTAAATAGATGTATTATTAAAAAAATGTGTAATAGGAGAGAAGACAATGGCAAAGAATATTTTGGTTTGTGATGATGCAGCATTCATGCGTATGATGATTAAGGATATCCTGACAAAGAATGGATATAACGTTGCGGGTGAGGCTGAAAATGGTCTTAAAGCAGTAGAAAAGTACAATGAACTCAAACCGGACCTTGTACTTATGGATATCACTATGCCTGAAATGGATGGTATTCAAGCCTTAAAGAAGATTAAGGAAGGAGATCCGGGAGCTACGGTTATTATGTGTTCCGCTATGGGTCAGCAGGCAATGGTTATTGAATCTATTCAGTCAGGTGCCAAAGACTTTATTGTTAAACCTTTCCAGGCTGATCGTGTTTTGGAAGCAGTTAAGAAGGTTGTAGGTTAATGATACTTACTGTTTCAAACAGTATGAATTCCTATTTACAGTTTATGACTGTGCTTATTTTGTTTGTCTTTGTTTTGGGTATTACCTACTTTGTAACAAAGTGGATTGGTGGATACCAAAAATCAAGGTCGTTTAATGCCAATGTAGAAGTAATAGAAACTTTTCATCTGGCTAATAATAAGTACATTCAGATTATTCGTGTTGGGAAGAAATATTTGGCAGTAGCAATTGGGAAAGATTCTGTTACAATGTTAACAGAGATACCTGAGGAGCAGCTTATGCTTTCTGATGGTGTCGATAGTATTCAACCCAGTTTTAAGGAATTATTGGATAAAATACAGAAGAAGAATTTTCTGAATAGTAAAGATGACCGAGATAAGGATGAGTAGGCGATTAGGATGAAAAAATATTTTTCCGGACGTCACATAAAAAGAGTGGTATGCCTGCTATTTCTTGCAGGCATATTGTTTGCTACAGTTTTTATGGGTGTAAAAAATACTGTATATGCAACAGAACAACACCCAACTGTGGAATCAAATCTGACCGGAAATACAACGGAAAGAACTAATATTAACGCGCCGGGAGCATCAGAGGATGCTGACGACTTACGTGAATTGAATATTGCAAATACGGTGACGGTTACATATAACAATGGTAACGGTACTTTGAATGGTGCTTTAAGAATTCTGATTACCCTTACCTTAATTGCTATTGCACCGTCATTGATTGTTATGTTAACCTCGTTTACCAGAATAATAATTGTTCTGCATTTTACGAGGGCAGCTATGAATACGCAGACGGCTCCACCGAATAATGTGATGATTGGTTTGGCTCTGTTTCTGACATTCTTTATTATGCAGCCTACAATAACAAGCATATATAATGATGCGATTATTCCATTTGAAGCGGGGGAGATCGATCAGGAGGAGGCACTTGAATTGGCTTCACATCCGATTCGTGAGTTTATGTACCCGCATACCCAGAAGAAGGATGTAGGTCTTTTTATGGAAGTCAGCGGTACTGAGTGGAGTGGGGAATTGGATGATATTCCTTTTAGTGTGTTGGTTCCTTCTTTTATTATAAGCGAGCTTAGGACTGCTTTTATAATAGGATTTTTAATTTATATTCCGTTTATTGTAATAGATATGGTGGTGGCGTCTACCTTGATGGCTATGGGTATGATGATGCTGCCGCCTACAACAATATCTATGCCGTTCAAGATTCTGTTGTTTGTATTGGCGGATGGCTGGAATTTAATTATCGGTAGTTTGGTTAGGACGTTTTATTAGTAGAAAGGGGTACTTAACGTGACAATAGACACAGTGACTACAATTGCTTCAAATGCTTTGTTTACGATCATTAAGACAGCGGCGCCATTGCTTTTGATTTCGCTTTGCGTGGGTTTGACGGTCAGTATATTTCAGACTGTTACATCCATTCAGGAACAAACCCTTACATTTGTACCTAAGGTTATGGCGATTTTTCTTACAATAATGCTGCTTGGGCATTGGATGATGAACAATATGGTTGGATACATGGTTAGCCTTTGGGAGAACTTTAGTTTATATATAAGGTAAGCGTATGATAGATTTTACATTTACTTATGCGGATTTAGAATTCTTTTTACTTATAGTGGTGCGCGTGACATGCTTTATTTTCATAGCGCCTTTTTTCGGAATGGATAATGTGCCGAGGCGGGTAAAGGTAGGACTTGGAATCTTTATTTCTTATCTGATTTTTGTCTCGATTAACCATAACGAGGTAGTATATGACACTGTAACGGAGTATGCCATTATTGTTATGAAAGAGGCGTTGACAGGTCTGCTAATAGGTTGGGGAGCGCAGCTTTGCACAACAATAGCAGCTTTTGCAGGGCATATTTCCGATATGGAAGTGGGACTTACGATGGTTTCTCTTATGGATCCGGCAACAAGGCAGAGCGCTTCATTCAGTGGTGTTTACTATCAGTATATGTTTACGTTGTTTATGATCATATCCGGCATGTATCAGTATCTGCTTCAGGCACTGATAGATACGTTTACGCTTATACCGGTAAACGGAGCCGTTTTTCAGATAGATTCGCTGGTCAGCTCTATGATAGGTTTTATGAGCGATTATGTTGTGATTGGTTTTAGAATATGTATGCCTATAGTCTGTGTGATATTGCTGCTTAACTGTGTGTTGGGTATACTTGCCAAAGTGGCGCCGCAGATGAATATGTTTGCGGTAGGTATGCAGATGAAGGTGCTTACAGGACTTTGTATAATGTTTCTGACAGTCAGGATGCTTCCGGGAGCGGCGGATTTTATTTTTCAGGAAATGAAGACTATGATTGCAGCTTTTGTTGAAGGAATGATATAATATGATATTGGAATATAATCTCCAATTTTTTGCAAAAGACGGTCCGGGTGGTGAAAAAACCGAGGAGCCTACATCCAAAAAGTTAACTGACGCAAGAAAAGAAGGTCAGGTTGCAAAAAGCAAAGAGGTTACAAATGCTTTTGAGTTGTTAGCGCTTTTTCTTATTATGAAATTCTGGATCAGTCATATGGGAGAGGGGTTTGTAGGATTGTTTCGCAACCTCTATACCCAGATTCCGGAGTATATTAAGTTATATGATGGAAATCTTCAACAGATTACATTCCGGGCTATTTTTGAAAGGGCAATGTACCGTGTTCTTACGTTGATCGCACCGGTGCTTTTGATCGGATTTGCGGTGGCATTCATATGTGATTTGTTACAGGTTAAATGGCAAGTGACTACTAAGCCGCTTAAGCCTAAATTTAGCAAGATTAATCCAGCAAGCGGCATTAAGCGACTTTTTTCTGTTAATTCGCTGGTTGAGCTTGTAAAGTCTATTGCGAAGATTGTAATAATCGTATATGCAGTTTACAGCTACCTTAAGAAGAACGCTCCCAGTATTTTTTTGATGTATGGACTGACGCTTAATCAGTCTATAGTACAGATGGGAAACCTGGTTATCAATCTTGGATTGAGAATTGCATTGTATTATATGCTTGTGGCTGCTGTGGATTTGATATATCAGAAGATTAAATTCAAAAAAGATATGAAGATGACCAAGCAGGAAGTCAAGGATGAATACAAGAACCAGGAAGGTGATCCGCAGATTAAGAGCAAGCAGAGGCAGCGTATGATGGAGGCTTCCAGAAGGCGTATGATGCAGAATCTGCCTCAGGCTGACGTCGTTATCACTAACCCGACGCATTATGCCGTTGCCATCAAGTATGATCCTGAACTCTATGATGCACCGTATGTTGTGGCTAAGGGAGCGGATTATCTTGCACAGAAAATTAAAGATGCAGCAAAAGAAAATAATATTGAAATTGTAGAAAATAAGCCACTTGCAAGAATGTTGTATGCTAATGTGGATGTTGGAAGTATAGTGCCGCCGGAGTTGTATCAGGCGGTTGCGGAGGTACTTGCATTTGTATACCATCTGCAAGGAAAAGTTTAAAATGTAGAAAGGAGGAGAGGATATGCAGGGTATGAAGAAAGCCGATGTTGGCGTAGCGCTTTATTTGCTTGCAGCATTTGTTATGATGATCATTCCGATTTCGGCAACGCTTTTGGATGTATTGCTTGCTTTTAATATATCTGTGGCTTTTACGGTTATGTTTGGCTGTATGTTTGCAAATGAAGTTCTTAAAATGTCATTTTACCCTACCATTCTGTTGTTTACAACGATATTTAGAATATCCTTAAATATATCCTCTACCAGACTTATTTTGACGACCGGAGACGCCGGTAATGTTGTTTCGACATTCGGACAGTATGTAGGCGGCGGCGATCTTGTTATCGGTGTAATAGTTTTTATTATACTTATTATCGTACAGTTTATGATCATTAATAAAGGTACCGAGCGTGTTGCTGAGGTAACCGCAAGATTCACCCTGGATGCTATGCCGGGAAAACAGATGGCTATTGACGCTGACTTAAATACGGGCGCGATCACGGATGCCGAAGCTAAGGAAAAGCGTGAGAAAATTCAAGAAGAGTCGAACTTCTTCGGTTCTATGGACGGTGCTGTAAAATACGTTAAAGGAGATGCTACAGCCGGTCTTGTTATTACGGCGGTCAACCTTATTGGCGGAGCTATAATGGGAATGTGGCGACAGGGTATGTCTATTAACGAGGCTATGAACCATTATATGATTTTAACGATCGGTGATGGTCTGGTCAGCCAGATTCCTTCACTTCTTATTTCACTTTCTACCGGTATTCTTGTAACAAAGGGATCTAAAGAGGCGGATTTCGGTACAGTGTTGGTGAGCCAGTTGTTTGGTGTACCCAAAGTACTTTACTTTGTAGGCGCCATTATGATCATGCTTGGTATAGTGACCCCTCTTAACACACTTATCTTTTTGAGTTTGGGTTTATGCTTTATAGTGGTGGCAAGGGTTATTTCCGGAACAATAGAGACTGCCGAAATAGAGCATGAAGTGGATGTTGAGGAAGCTGCAGCAGAAGAAATCAGGCAGCCGGAGAATGTTACTTCACTGCTTCAGGTTGATCCTATTGAACTGGAGTTTGGTTACGGAATCATTCCGCTGGCTGACGTGAATCAGGGCGGTGATTTGTTAGACCGTGTTGTCATGATCCGTAGACAGATTGCACTGGAACTGGGAACCGTTGTCCCTATCATTCGTCTGCGTGACAATATTCAGCTTAACCCTAATCAGTATATTATTAAGATAAAAGGTGTACAGGTAAGTGAGGGTGAGATTCTTTTCGACCATTACATGGCTATGAATCCGGGGTATGTAGAAGAAGAGATTACAGGTATTCCTACCTTTGAGCCTTCTTTCCATTTACCTGCTATATGGATTACTGAGGGCCAGAGGGAGCGCGCGGAAAGTATGGGATATACGGTAGTTGATCCCCCTTCCATTATTGCGACGCATTTGACTGAGGTAATAAGGCAGTACATAGCAGAGCTGCTTACAAGACAGGATGTACAGAACCTTGTCAACAATTTGAAGGAGAGCAATCCATCGCTTGTGGAAGAACTTGTACCGAAGCTGCTTGGACTTGGTGAAATACAGAAGGTATTGCAGAATCTGCTTGGAGAGGGTATTTCCATAAGAGATCTTTTGACTATATTTGAGACACTTGCAGATTATGCATCAACTACGAGAGATACGGATATTTTAACGGAATATGTAAGACAAAGCCTTAAGAGGGCTATTTCTAACAAATTCTTCCCAGCAAACGAGACTACCAGCGTAGTAACACTGGATCCGAAGCTGGAACAGGAGATAATGGGAAGCGTGAAACAAACCGAACAGGGCGCTTATCTGACTCTCGATCCTGCCAAAACGAAGGCGATCATGGATTCGGTTGGCGTAGAGACCAAGAAATTAGAAGACCTTGGAAAGATTCCGATTGTTATTACTTCTCCTATCGTTCGTGCATATTTTAAGAAATTAACGGAAGATTATTTTAAAGAGTTAGTGGTTGTATCATATAATGAGGTAGAATCCAATATTGAATTACAGTCCGTTGGGATGGTGACAGCATAATGATAATAAAAAAATTTGTGGGAAAAACAGAGGCGGAAGCAGTAGAAACAGCGAAGAAAGAACTTGGTACCAATGTCGTTGTCATGAATGTTAAAAACGTTAAGAAAAAGGGGCTCTTCGATATTCTTAAACCTCAGATGGTTGAGGTTACCGTTGCGCTTGAAGAAGAAAGCAACAACGAAGCGGCAATTTCCGCTGACGTGAAGGCTGCGGTGTCAGCAATTAATAACGTGGTTGTATCAAACATGAACAATGCCACCCAAACACAGAAGCAGACTGCTAAGCCTGCATCGGTGCCTTCGGGTGTCATTAAGGAAGAGGTTCCTGATAATAAAAAGGAGAATAATGTCATAGAGGAAAAACTTGACAGTCTTCAGTCATTATTGGAACAGCAGCTTCAAAAACCCGAGGAAGAGAAGAAAGAAGAAAAAGAAGAAGTCAGTGAAACCGAGAAGTTCATGACGCTTCTTCATACAACTATGCTTGACAATGAGGTTGACGGACTTTATGCGGACCAGATTATTGAAGAAATAAAGAAGAATAATAAACCTAATACTCCATTTGATTTTGCACTTGCCAATACTTACCAGAAGATGATTTTGAAATTCGGCAAGCCATTAGGTATTACACCCCCTAAAAAAGGGGTGAAGGTGGTTTTTTTCATAGGCCCTACCGGTGTTGGAAAGACAACTACAATTGCTAAGATCGCTTCAAGATTTCAGGTAGATGATAAGAAAAAGGTCGCACTTTTGACGGCAGATACTTATCGTATAGCAGCGGCTGAACAGTTGCGGACTTACGCCAATATATTAGAAGTGCCATTCAGGATTATATATGCGGTAGAAGAACTGCAGCAGGCATTGACGGATTTTAAGGAATATGACTATATTCTGGTCGATACGGCAGGTCATTCTTATCAAAATGCGGCTCAGAAAGAGAGCATGTGTAAATTCATACATTCGGTTGATGATCTTGCTGAGCGTGAAGTCTTTTTGGTGCTCAGCGCAACAACTAAATATAAGGACTTGGTCAGCATTGCAGATGCTTATAAGGAAATGGTGGATTATAAACTGATTTTTACCAAATTAGATGAAACTACTACTTTGGGAAATCTGTTAAATTTAAAGTTATACACGGGCGCACCGCTTTCCTATATAACATGCGGACAGAATGTTCCGGATGATATAGAGGACTTTAATCCTCAGAAAACAGTAAAGAGATTACTTGGCGGGAAAAATTAAAATTCTTTCGATTTTGGGAAAGGGGAAGGGTAAAGAATGGATCAGGCCGAACAACTGAGAAATATAATAAAAGCAAGCAGCCAGCCACAGCGCCCATTGGCAAGAGTCCTTACCGTAACAAGTGGAAAGGGCGGCGTCGGAAAGTCGAATACGGCAATTAATCTTGCTGTTCAGTTTAAGAAAATGGGACAGCGTGTCATTATACTGGATGCGGATTTTGGACTTGCAAATATAGAGATTATGTTTGGAGCGGTACCGAAGCACAATTTATATGACTTGATTTATCAGGGGAAAAATATTAAGGATATAATTACATGGGGACCTATGGATGTGGGTTTTATTTCAGGCGGTTCAGGAATTGCCGGAATGTCTAACTTAAGTGTTGATTATCTGACATATATTATTAAGAATCTTACACAGCTTGATGAGATGGCGGATATTATAATCGTAGATACCGGAGCCGGCATTTCGGATGCGGTTTTGGAATTTCTTATAGCTAGTGGGGAAATCTTGTTAGTTACTACTCCGGAACCTACCTCAATAACGGATTCTTACTCGCTCTTAAAGGCTTTGAACAGGCATCCTAGATACTCTAAGGAGGAGTCCGAGATTAAGGTGATCGCCAATAAGGTATCGGGCGGACATGAGGGAAGAGACCTTTTTGAAAAACTGGATACCGTTGTTACAAGGTATTTAAAAATACCAATTTCTTATCTGGGTATGATACCTCAGGATGTACAGCTTTCAAGAGCCGTTATGCAGCAGATGCCGGTTTCAATCCAGAATCCGGAAAGCAAGTCGGCACAGGCATATGAGATGATGGCAGCAAAACTTATGAATAAAGAATTAAATAAAACCTTGACCAAGCGTGGCATGGCAGCATTCTTTTCACATATTATATCAAAGAGATAGCATACGCAGGTTAGGAGAAAGGCAAGGTAAAACTTATATGGAATTTGTACTTTCTAAATACATTGAACCGGGAAACCGATTACAGATTCAAAAGATTGTAAGAATGAAAGAAGAAAAGGAGGACGGAGTCCGCAAGACTTATGACAGTCAGGTTATCGACATTGTTTCCGATGACCGGATTGAGGTGTCCATGCCTTTTGAAAAAACTAAGCTGGTTTTACTGCCGGTTGACGGAGAGTATAATTTGTTCTTCTATACGCCGAACGGTTTATATCAGTGTTCCGCAAGGGTAGTAGATCGTTATAAAAATAACAATGTTTTTTCGGTGTTGATGGATCTGACAAGTAATCTTAGAAAGTATCAAAGAAGGGAGTATTACAGATTCAGTTGCGCACTGGAGATGAATTCGCGTATACTAGAAGAAAAAGAAATACGTACGATTGAGAATAATGCGATAGCCCTGATGCCTGAACTTCCTTTGCAAAGAAGCGTTATAGTGGATATCAGCGGGGGCGGACTTAGATTTGTAGCAAATTATGCATATGAGAAGGACAGTACGATTTTATGTAAATATAATCTGTGGATAGCTGGAGAAGGTAAGGAATTCCGATTACTTGGAAGAGTGCTGAGTGTAAAGCAGCTTGAGAACAGACCGGGGATTTATGAGCACCGCGTACAATATATACATATGGATGATGATAATAGAGAGGATATCATTAAATACATTTTTGACGAAGAACGTAAAACAATTCAGAAACAGAGAAATATGGAAAATGACATTTGATAGTAATAGTGGAGAGAATGGGGTGGAAAAAAATGAAAAATATTCTTGTTGTTGATGACTCTGCACTCATGAGAAGGGTAATTTGTGATATAATAGAGAGCGATGAAAGATTCCATGTGCAGGATAAGGCAACCAATGGTTTGGAAGCGTTGGATTTGATTTGTTCTAAATCTTATGATGCCGTTATTCTGGATGTGAATATGCCTCGTATGAATGGACTGGAGTTACTTCAGGAGCTGCAAAAGCGTAAAGTTTCAGCGAACATAATGATGGTAAGTACCGACACTATGGAGGGCGCTAAGACTACATTAGATGCGCTGGAGTTAGGCGCTATGGACTTTGTACATAAGCCGGGCAATGCTATGGACTGCCGGACCGAAGATTTTAAGGATAGGCTGCTTAATGTGCTGACCGCGGTTTCGGATTCCAAGATGAAGATGAATGTATTCCAGAAGCTTCCGACAAGCAAAATTCCAGCTGCTCCAAGGAAGGTAATGGATATACCGAGAAGGAGTATACCGGTGGTTTCCGGAAGCAAGATTGTAGCAATCGCAAGTTCTACAGGAGGGCCTAAGGCATTGCAGTCAGTAGTTCCTAAGCTGCCTGGAAATCTTAAGGTTCCGGTGGTTATTGTACAGCATATGCCGGCTGCTTTCACCGCATCTTTGGCGGAACGGCTTGACACGCTTAGCGAGCTTCATGTAAAAGAAGCTGCGGAAGGTGATGTATTGGAAGCGGGAAATGTCTATATTGCCAAAGGCGGAAAGCATCTGAATATAGTAATGTCTTCGGGTAAATATAGTATTCATTATACGGATGAACCAAACCGCGAGGGCGTAAAGCCTTGTGCAAACTATATGTATGAATCTCTATGCGACAGTAAATTTGATGAGGTCGTATGTGTAGTTATGACCGGTATGGGAGCTGACGGGACAAAAGGAATCATAAATCTGAAAAAGAAAAAGAAACTGCATGTTATTGCGCAGGAATCAAGTACATGTGCGGTATATGGAATGCCAAGAAGTGTGGTAAACGCAGGACTTGCGGACCAGATTGTACCGCTTGAACAGATTGCGCATGAGATTACGATGAACGTGGGGGTAAGGTAAGATGGATGTAAGCCAGTATTTGGAAATTTTCCTTGATGAAACAAATGAACATTTACAGAATTTGAATACGCAGATTCTCTCATTGGAACAGGAACCGGACAATATGGATACTATCAATGAGATTTTCCGCGCTGCACATTCACTGAAAGGTATGGCAGGTACCATGGGGTATAAGAGAATGCAGAATCTTACCCATGATATGGAAAACGTATTTTCAGAAGTGCGTAACGGCAATATTACAGTGAAGGCAAATATGATTGATATACTTTTCCAGTGCCTTGATGCATTAGAGGAGTATAACTCGAATATCAGGGATAGCGCTGATGAGGGTACCAATGATAACGAACCCTTGATCAAACAGCTTAATGAAATCTTAAATGGCGGCTCGGCTGCAAAAGAAGAAGCGGCGCCTGCCAAAGAACGCACTGATGGGAGCGCCCCACAACAGGAAAGTGATGAAGTTGCCGATGAAAAATGGAAAGATGTTAAATTGGGTGAATCTGAAAAATTAGTGCTTTCGGAAGCAGTAAGTCAGGGTAAGAACGTATATGGTCTGACAGTAACTGTACAGGAATCATGTATACTTAAAGCAGCTAGAGCTTTTCTTGTATTCAAGGCAGTAGAAGAAAGCGGTGAAATCGTATATTCTAATCCTTCCACGCAGGATATTGAGGATGAGAAATTTGATTTGGATTTTACTCTTATAGTAGTAACAGATGATACTCTTGAGAATATTTTAACGGCAGCCAGGGCTGTGTCTGAAATAGAAAATGTTGTTGGCGGTGTATATACTGTTAAGAATGTACATGCATCTGCTGAGACTAAGGAGAGTGAAACTGAAACTGACAGTGCACCCGAACCTGAAAATAGTACGGAGACTGCACCTGTCAAAGCTGAAAGTGACAATAAACCGGTTGCAGCAGAAACTACGGCACCTGCAAATGCAGGCAGCTCAGTGCAGCAGGCAGCACCGGCAGCTAGTAAGAATGAGAAGAAGCAGCCTGCCGGCAAACCGGTTGTTAACAGAACTGTCAGAGTTGATATTGAGAAGCTGGATACTTTGATGAATCTGGTCAGCGAACTTATTATTGCAAAGAACTCACTGGTATCGGCATCTACCAATACCAATACCGGAAACGGAGCAAACAACGAGGTTAACGAGCAGATTGAATATTTGGAGAGCGTTACTACATTGCTTCACGAATCCGTTATGAAGGTACGAATGGTGCCTATTGAAAGCATTGTAACTAAATTCCCAAGAATGATTCGTGATATATCCAAGAAACTTGATAAGAAGATGGAACTGTATATGTCAGGTGAAGAGACTGAGCTTGATAGAACAGTGGTTGATGAAATCGGAGATCCTCTTATGCACCTTCTTCGTAATTCGGCGGATCATGGACTTGAATCGAACGAACTGCGTAAGGAAAGAGGAAAGCCGGAAGTTGGATCTATTTTCTTAGATGCTTACCAGGATGGTAATAATGTAGTTATCGAAGTAAGGGATGACGGTAACGGTATAGACACCGAATCAGTTAAGAATAAGGCTATAGAACGCGGCGTAATTACTGAGGAACAGGCTGCGAATATGAGCGAAAAAGAGATAATTGGTTTACTGTTTAACGCAGGTTTCTCTACCGCCAAAACCGTATCGGATATATCCGGAAGGGGCGTAGGTCTGGATGTTGTTAAATCCAAGATTGAAGCGCTCAGTGGAGAGATTGAAGTAAAGAGTAAACTGGGAGAAGGAAGCACATGGATTATCAGACTTCCGCTTACCCTTGCTATTATTCAGGCTCTTATGGTTGTTGTCGGTGATGAAAAGTACGCCATTTCGTTAGGCTCAATACAGACATTGGAGGACATTTCTCCTAGTGATGTTCAATTGGTACAGAATAAGGAAGTAATCCGGCTTAGAGGCGATGTCATTCCGGTAATAAGACTTAGTGAGATTCTTGATATCAAGAGTGATAAAGATCCTAATGAGAATCTGGTTGTTGTTATTGTCAAGAAAGGCGACAGACTGGCAGGACTCGTTGTAGATGAACTTATAGGCCAGCAGGAAATTGTTATCAAGTCAATGGGCAAATACATTAATAAATGTAAGATTATCAGTGGAGCAACGATTCTTGGTGATGGTGAAGTGGCATTGATACTTGATACTAACTCATTGATTTAAGAAGGGGGATGAGCGGAATGGATGAATTAAAGACAATTGGGGATACAACTCAGTTTATAGTGATCAAACTGGGGGATGAGCAGTATGGAATTAATATAAAATATATTGATAATATTGTAAGGATGCCACATATTACAAGAGTTCCTAAGGTGGACCCGTATCTTAAAGGGGTAATAAACCTGCGTGGAGAAGTTGTTCCGGTTATGAGTATACGTATTAAAATGGGACTTCCGGAGGACGAGTTTACCAAATCCAGCCGTATTATTATAATTAAACTGGAGACGCAGGGATACATAGGTATTATTGTAGACGAAGTCAAAGAGGTAGTTACACTTGATGCCAGTCAGATTGAAAAAGTATCTTATGATTCTAAGGATGAAAAGGGAAATTTCATTTCAGGCGTCGGAAAATGTGAAGACGGACTAATTTCTCTTTTAGACCTTAATATGGTTGTACCGGAAGTTTCATAGGAGGATAATACGTGAGTGAAATGAATTTTGACTCAATGAGTCAGGAATATTTTGATATTTTAAGAGAAATCGGGAATATCGGGGCTGGTAACGCTACAACAGCGTTAGCCCAGATGCTCCAATGCAAAGTGGATATGTCCGTTCCTAACGTTGCGTTATTAGAGTTTAAGGAAGTAGGCGAAGCAATGGGCGGCGAAGAGCAGATAATGGCGGGAATATACCTGGAAGTGGAAGGTGATATTACCGGTAGTATAATGTTTCTTCTGGAAAAACAAGCCGCAAGATTTCTTGTTTCAAAGCTTATGGGGATGGAATTGGAGGGAGAAGAATTTACAGAAATGGAGTTTTCCGCATTAAAGGAAGTCGGTAATATTATTACGGGCGCTTATCTGAATTCCCTTTCTGCATTGACCAACTTGGTTATCTATCCTTCCATACCTGATGTTACGGTAGATATGGCGGGCGCTATTATGAGCGTACCGGCAATACAGTTTGGTAAAATGGGCGATAAAATGCTTTTGATCCAGAATAAATTTTTTGATGATGAATCAATAGACGGATATTTTATTTTGATACCTGATATGGAGTCTTACGGTAAAATTTTATCGGCGCTTGGTATGGGGGTTTAGTAATACTGATAACGAAGGTGGGGATTCAGGAATATGGCAGAGGTGATAAAGGTCGGGATGGCCGACTTAAATATATGTGTAAGTCCTGATGGGATTACCACATTAGGACTGGGTTCATGCGTTGGAATAGCAATACGCGATCCCGTTACTAAGATTGGCGGGTTGGCGCATATTATGCTTCCGGATAGCAAATCAATAAGAAATAACTCAAATATACCTAAATTTGCGGATACCGGAATTGAAGAACTGGTAAGAAGAATTGTCGCAAAGGGAGCGAACAGGGGAAGACTGGTTGCAAAAATTGCCGGCGGAGCGCAGATGTTCTCGTTTCAGGGCGGCAATTCTGAAGCTGTTCGTGTGGGTGAAAGAAATGTTGAGGCAACCAAGAAGAAGCTTGCCGAGTTAAAAATACCGATTCTGGCGGAGGATACTGGTAAAAATTTCGGAAGAACCGTTATTTTTTATCCTGAAACCGGAGATTTTGTAATAAGGGCGGTTGGTAAGCCTGAAAGAACTATATAATATAGTATTTTATATAGACGGAAGGTAAGAAAGTTGGATACTGAAAATCAAGAAGTTGTTACCGATAATATGAACGCCGACGAAAGTGTGGACGTTATTGATATTACGGATATTGAGAAGGAAAAAGAAAAAGAGCGTGAACGTGAGCTGGAGAAAAAGAAGGCTAAGGAGCGGGCGAAGAAGAGAAAACTGATTCCGCCCTTTGTTATGTTGCTCGCGGGTGCGATTTTTAGCATTACTATGTTTGTATCACATTATAAGCTGAAGGATATGCTTATAGTGTTGTTATGCGTATTGATTGTTTTTTACATTGCAGGCGAGATATTAAAGTACATGTTAGACCGTTTTGAAGCGCAGATTGAAGAAGCGCGGATGGACAAAGGGGAAGTTTATGAGAAGGAGCCGGATGAAACCGGAGATAATGGAGATACTGGAGATACCGATAATTGAGTTATTTAGTCTGATTTAATGGGGAAATGCACATGGACGAGGCAGGCAGAAAGAAGCTTTGGGAAGAATATGGAAAAACCAAGTCTACCGAAGTGAGGGAAAAAATCATATTGGAGTATGCCCCGCTTGTTAAAATGGTTGCAGGGCGGCTAAGTATGTATCTTGGCTATAATGTAGAATATGAGGACTTAGTAAGCTACGGAGTCTTTGGACTTATAGACGCCATTGATAAATTTGATGCGCTCAAAGATGTTAAGTTTGAAACTTATGCAAGTCTGAGAATTCGGGGCGCTATTCTGGACCAGATACGAAAAATGGACTGGATTCCCAGAACAATCAGGCAGAAACAGAAGAAGATTGACGCTGCGATCAGGGAAATCGAGACTAAATACGGAAGAAGCGCTACTGATGAAGAAATAGCGGAAAATCTTGGGATAACAAATGATGAGTATGTCGATTGGCAGTCCCAAATGAAGGTAACAAACGTGGTTTCCTTAAATGAGTTCTTGGAACAGGGAAGCGAGATACCGACTGATAATAGTTATAACCGCAGTTCACAGTTTGACGGACCGGAAGAGGTTATTGAAAGAGACGAACTGAAGAATATACTCACAGAGTCATTAGAGCTTTTAACGGAAAAAGAGAAGAAGGTTATTGTGCTGTATTATTATGAAGAACTGACGCTTAAAGAAATAAGCAGCATTTTGGAAGTATCGGAATCAAGAATTTCACAACTTCATACCAGGGCCTTGCAGAAAATGAGAGAAAAATTAGGAAACTATATGGGAATATTAACGAATAGACATTGAGAAAAATATGGGGTAAGCATGAACGGATATTTTAGGTTAGTTCACGAAACTGATAAGACTTGCATTAAATTGATTCCACCTACAGATGGAGGAGAACCGATTGTTGTAAACGAAATGACGGAGTATTTGTCACGCAGGAATATTAATTTTGATAAAACTACTTTATATCAGGCCGTTGAATCATTAGGAAATGAAGAAAAGCAGGTTGTTTTAGAGAGAAGGCAGACTCTTAAGGAACGTGAAAGTTATAAATTTACGGTTTCACAGGATTATATGAGTGCGTATGTCAGATTTTATGCACCTTCTGTTGATGGGGAGGAAATGACTGCACAGGAACTGGTTAACGACCTTGCAAGCAGGGGAATCCGTTTTGGAGTTAAGAAGGAAAATATAAGCGCATATTTTGCAAACCGTAAATACTGTGAAGATATTTTAGTTGCGGAAGGTTTGGAGCCGGTACAGGGAAAAGATGCTTATATTGAATACTGTTTTAATACTGATAGAAAAGCTAAGCCCACATTGAAGGAAGACGGCAGCGTGGACTTTTTCCAGTTAAATGTGGTTCAGCATTGTAATAAGGGCGATGTTTTGGCCAAACTTATTCCGGCAGTTCCGGGTAAATATGGCATGAATATTATGGGAAGCCGTATTAAACCGGCGGATGTAAAAAATGTAATATTACAATATGGTAATAACATAGAAATTTCAGAAGACAGAACTATATTGACTTCAATGGTCAATGGGCATGTCGAATTAATAGATGATAATGTTTTTGTTTCTGATGTGTTGATTGTTGAGAATGTTGATACCTCGACCGGAAACATAGACTATGAAGGCAGTGTACAGATTAACGGAAACGTTGCTACTAATTTTCAGGTTAAGGCGAAGGGAAACATCGAGGTAAAGGGTGTTGTAGAAGGCGCTTTATTGGAAGCAGATGGTAATATTATTATTGCTCGTGGTATGAACGGAATGGGAAAGGGTACACTTAAAGCAGGAGGCAATATAATTTCCAAGTTCCTGGAGAATGTTCAGGCGCAGGCGCAGGGATATGTGGCGTCTGATTCAATTTTACACAGCCGTGTAACAGCAGGAACGGAGGTAAATGTTGACGGTAAAAGGGGCTTTATTATTGGCGGAAAGGTCAGTGCGGTAAATACAATTAATGTGAAAACTTTGGGTTCCACAATGGGAGCAGATACAACTGTTGAGGTTGGTACAGATCCTAGTATTGCAGCGAAAGTTGCGGAGCTGCAGGCGAAGATAGATGCAGAGAATAGTTCATTGCAGCAAATTAATCAAGTTTTGACCGCTACCAAGCAGAAGATGGCTAAGGGTGTTAAATTTTCGCCAGAGCAGGTTCAATATGTACAGACACTTATAGAAGGAAGCCGCACAAAATCAGAGCAGCTTAATAAATACACAGAGGAACATGATAAACTGCAAAATCAAATGAAGTGTAGAGAAGGTGCCTCTGTTGTTGTCAGAGGTTCGGCATATCCCGGTACGATAATCTGTATAGGGGATTCTTCTATGATAATCCAAAAAGAGGCACAGTATTGCAGATTTATCAGATCGCGTGGAGATGTAAAGCTTACCGGTATTTAAGAAAGGCTGGTGCAGGGGTATGGCAATAGGACAGATTGAGATACAGGGACAGATTACCAGAGCGCAGGATTTTACCAATATCAAACATCATGAAGATACAAGAGGTATGGTAGAGCAGGCGGTTACTGTAGAGAAAGTTGCCAAACAGGCTGAAGATCAGGTTAAAAAAGTAAATAAAAAACAACAGTCTGAAAACCAGAATAAAAAGCATGATGCAAAAGAAAAGGGCAGTAATGAATATATCGGAGACGGCGGTAAAAATAGAGAGAAAAAGAAAAAAGAACCAATAGAGCCGGATGGAAAGGTACTCCTAAAGGGTGTCGGAAACTTTGATGCATCCTACTAAGCGGGGACCAAATATCGCAGGTTATAGAAAGGCACGGGCATTAGAATGGGCGTTACTGAAATAATATTAATTTTAGCAGGTGTTGTTGTTATGCTGCTTGGATATGCTATACCTGCCAAAAAGAAGGATATGGATGATGATCTTCAATTAATAAGTGAGGATGAAGTCAGAAAGCTTATTGATAAAGAATTAGAGGATGTTAAGGATCATATTTCAGATATTGTAGATGAAGCGATCACTTATGCAATAGAAAAGACAGAACGCTCAATGGAAAGACTTGCCAATGAGAAAATAATGGCTATAAATGAATATTCAGATACTGTATTGGAAGAGATAAATAAGAATCACAAAGAGGTTCTTTTTTTATACGATATGCTGAATGACAAGCATGATAGCTTGAAAGAGGTTGTTTCTGAAGCAAATAAGACTGTGGAAGAAGTGAAACAGACGCTTAAGGATGCAGAAATAACGGCAAGAGAAGCAGAAGAGACTGCAAAGGAAGTTGAAGAAACCGTAAAAAGCAGGGTAAATACGGTGTTTGATGACAATTTTGTACCTATTATGCCGCCAAGAGTTGAAATAATCCATGATCCGGATGCCGAATATGATTATGTTGCGTCCAAAGAACCAACTTTTGATGTGGATGACTTAAGACAGTTTGTTCCTGTAAATGATGAAGTTTTCGGAAAAGAGATTTCAGAAGACGAGCAGGAATATTTGTCTCAGGCAGATGAAAATGAGAATACAAGAAACAGCAATGACAGAATTCGTGAGCTTCATAAAGCAGGTAAATCCAATATGGCGATAGCCAAAGAACTTGGGCTTGGTATTGGAGAGGTTAAGTTAGTCATTGATCTGTTTGAAGGATTATAATTATAGGTGAATTATGGAGTTAAAATATTATTTACGCGGACTGGGACTTGGAATTGCAATAACCGCAATTGTTATGGGGATTGTCTCATCCAAGAACAAGACAATGACAAATGAGGAGATTATTGCAAGGGCTAAACAGCTGGGGATGACGGAGAATACGGTGCTTGATGAAATTAATCATAAAGATGACGAGCAGGATGTTGATGTGACAGATGATTCAACGGATGCCAACAAGACGGATGATTCGGGGAAAGCTGATGCTGACAAGAAGGACGTCTCATCAAATGCGGATGGAAGCAATACGTCGCAAAAATCTGATGACACAGATAACGTCGCGAATGTGTCTGCCTCAGAAGAAAATGAGGCTTCGGATGTTTTGGGAAGAAATTCTCAGGCAGGAACCAGGAAGACTGATTCAGGTGTTGATGCAGAGGCAGGAGATGCTGAGTCTAAAACCAACAGCCCGGATGCGGAGTCTAAGACCGACAATACGGATACCAATAACAAAAACGACAGCTCGGAAACGAAACCATCAGGAACAGATACCGTAGCTTCGGATAAGCCTATGGTAATTACAATAGGAAAAGGTGATGGTTCCTATTCTGTAAGTAAGAAACTTGCAGATGTGGGGGCTATAGAGTCAGCGGGTGACTTTGATACTTTTTTATGTGAAAATGGTTATGATAAAAAAATAAGAACAGGGACATACACGATACCGGCTAATGCCAGCGATGAGCAGATGGCCAGAATACTTACCGGTATAGAATAAGCAGCTTATTAATAAACTAAAACTTTTATGCACAAAACCGGGTAAAACCACTTGCATAAGTTTTTTTAATATGTTATGCTATCTAAGCGTGTGCAGATAAACTGCGCAAAAAAAATCACATATGCTTATTATCTGCCGGTGCCTCATGACGCGGAGGTTAGCAGATGAGCAGGTTTTTGCAAAAGCATGTGGAAGAAAACAACTAAATGGAGGTAGAAAAATGAGCGTTATTTCAATGAAACAGTTATTAGAAGCAGGTGTTCATTTCGGACACCAGACAAGAAGATGGAACCCTAAAATGGCTCCTTACATCTTTACAGAGAGAAACGGAATTCATATTATTGATCTGCAGAAATCCGTAGGTAAGGTTGACGAGGCGTACAGAGCAGTATTTGAAGTAGCTTCCCAGGGAGGAACTATTCTTTTTGTAGGAACCAAGAAACAGGCTCAGGATGCTGTTAAGACAGAAGCAGAGCGTTGCGGTATGTATTATGTTAACGAAAGATGGTTAGGCGGTATGCTTACCAACTTTAAGACAATCCGTTCCAGAATTGAAAGATTAAAAGCTATTGAAACAATGTCAGAGGACGGAACTTTTGACGTACTTCCTAAGAAGGAAGTTATTAAGTTGAAAAAAGAATGGGATAAGTTAGAGAGAAACTTAGGCGGAATTAAGGAAATGACAAGAGTTCCTGATTGTATATTCGTTGTAGATCCCAAGAAGGAAAGAATTTGCGTACAGGAAGCACATACTCTTGGAATTACACTTATCGGTATCGGTGATACAAACTGCGATCCCGAAGAGCTTGACTATATAATTCCCGGTAATGATGATGCTATCAGAGCTGTAAAACTGATCGTATCCAAGATGGCTGATGCTGTTATTGAAGCAAATCAGGGCGAGGAAGTATATGTAGAAGAAAATGTGCAGAGCGCAGAAGCAGCAGAGGATATAGAAGAAGTAGTAGCTGCGCAGGAGACTGTGGAAGAGACAGCAGCAGATGCAGAATAAATAAATTTGACCGTATAGGAGGAGATATAAATGGCTATCACAGCAGCAATGGTAAAAGAGTTAAGAGAAATGACCGGTGCAGGCATGATGGACTGCAAGAAGGCTCTTGGTGAGACCAATGGCGATATGGAAGCAGCAGTTGAATATTTAAGAAAGAACGGACAGGCAAAAGCTGAGAAGAAAGCTGGCAGAATTGCAGCAGAAGGTCTTTGTCGTGTCGCTGTAAAAGACGATAAAACAGCAGCAGTTGTTGAAGTTAATTCAGAAACAGACTTCGTAGCTAAGAACGCTGAATTTCAGGAATATGTTGAAGCTGTTGCAAAACAGGCTGTTAATTCAGATGCAGCAGACCTTGATGCTTTCCTTGCTGAAAGCTGGACTTTGGATTCATCCAAGACAGTTAAGGATGCATTGGTTGATAAGATTGCAGTAATCGGCGAGAACTTATCTATCAGAAGATTTAAGAAAATCGTCGCAAATGATGGCTGCGCAGTTACTTACGTACATGGCGGCGGAAGAATCGGCGTTATCGTTGAAGCTGCTACAGATGTAGTAAATGATGCAGTTAAGGAAGCGTTAACAAACATTGCAATGCAGGTTGCAGCTCTTGCTCCTAAGTATGTTTCTACAGATGATGTATCTGAGGAATATAAAGAACATGAGAAAGGAATCATTGCAGAGCAGATCAAAAACGATCCTAAGATGGCAGGCAAGCCGGATAAAGTAATTGAGGGCGCAGTAAACGGCCGTCTTAATAAAGAATTAAAAGAAGTATGTCTCTTAGAGCAGGTATATGTAAAGGCAGAGGACGGAAAGCAGTCAGTTGCTAAATATATTGAGCAGGTTGCAAAGGAAAACAGCGCTAACCTTTCAATTAAGTCATTTGTTCGTTTTGAGACAGGCGAAGGTATCGAAAAGAAGGAAGAGAACTTTGCAGAAGAAGTTGCTAAGCAGATGGGTATGTAAAGTTTGTACTTGGAATAATGAAATTGAAGCAGAGATTCAAGCTGAGTCTCTGCTTTTTTAATCAAAAATACTTTTGGAGGAAATGTATGAAGAAACATAAATTATCTTTTTTGGCAACCAGTATTTTAATGGGATTGATTCCCCTGCTTGTGGCGTCAGTCACAATATCTACCATGGCGATTTCTAAAACAAAAAGCAATTTGGAAGAAAGAGTGAATTTACAGCTGCAGGCATGTGCCATGTCGGTAAGGGAATATTTTGAATGGGATATTAATGAAGATATTCTTGAAGTGGATGAGGTCAGTCTGGAATTTATTGACAGCCTTAAAGATCAGGATGTCGATCTTACGCTGTTTGTTGAGGATGTAAGGTTTATCACATCTATTTATAATGAGGATGGAGAACGTAATATAGGGACAAAAGCTTCAGAGGGAATTTGGGATTTTGTCAGGCAGGGAAATGATTATCACACGAATGGGACGGTGATCGGGGGAAATAAGTACTATGTATATTATACCCCTGTTAGTAATGAAAGCGGTGAGATCGTCGGAATGGCATTTGCGGGAATGCCAGAATATTTTGTAAACGAAAATATAAGATCAAATACAATGAGCATGGTGCTTGTTGCCGTATGTACTGCCGCTTTTTGTATTGTGATAATTGTACTTATAGGGCTGAACATAAGAAAGTCGATCATTGGGATAGTCGATTATACACATGAGTTGTCAGAAGGTAATCTGGGCATCAATACAAGCTGCACATCAAATATCAGGGAAATCTCAGCCCTGATAGATTCTGTTAAAAATCTTCAGGATAATTTGAAAAGCATTATTTCCAAAGTGGATGATAAGACATTGCAGCTGAATCAGAATGTGAAAACAATTCATGATGGCATTCAGGTTTCCAATGATGCAACCGAAGGCATTATGAAAGCTGCAAATGAATTGTCGGAAGGTTCTATGCATATCGCGGAATCGGTTCAGAATACAGCAGCGTCCATGCAGAATGTGGGAGAAAGTATTTCTTCCATTGCTGAAAGTGCAGTGAAAGCGCATACACAGGCACAGGAAATTGAAGTCATCAATAAAGAGGCAAAGGATAATTTGTCCCACTTGATAGGAGCAAATAAAAATACGGTTACAATATCGGAGAATGTTGTGATGGGTATCAATGAGGCAAATGCTGCAATTGAAAACATAAGGAAGGCAGCAGATGCAATCACTAACATTGCGGGCCAGACGAGTATGCTGGCGCTGAATGCTTCCATTGAAGCAGCAAGAGCAGGAGAAGCGGGAAAAGGTTTTGCTGTTGTTGCATCTTCAATACAGTCATTAGCCGGGGAATCCGATAGCTCAGCGAAGGAGATTCAAAATATTATCAACGAAATTATATTGAAATCGCAAAGTAATGTGCAGCTTGCAAATGAGATCAAAGATGCCATTGATTCGGAGGGAGATGCGCTGGTTTCGGTGAGCGACAGCTTTGATAAAGTCAGTGATAAGATCCAGATCACGGTTGATACGATTCATAGCATATCGGCAGAAAGCGATGTTCTGAATCAGGATAAGGAAAAGGTACTTGACGAAATAAACAGCCTGTCCTCCGTATCAGAAGAAAATACCGCAAGTTGTCAGGAAACGACAGCATCTATAGAAGAGTTGAGACAGAATATTGAAATGATAAATACGCAGGCAACAGATACAGATAATATATCTGAAGAATTGAAAGAATCAGTTGCTTATTTTAGGTTGTCTTAGTCATGTTAATATTGACCTATTTCCAAATTATGTGTAATATATTATCAGGAGTATTATTAGTATTATAATATCTATACAGTTAGGAGATATTGTTATGAAGAAAAAATGGAAAAGTTTATCAGCCTTGTGTCTGGCAGCGGTTCTGGGATTGTCGATGCCGGTAAGCACTATGTGGGCAGCGGAAGAAAATGCAGAGACTGCTGACGATGTGCAGAAAACTGATTCTGATTTTGATTTCAAGCAGGATAGTCAGGACGAGACAATTGAAAGCCAGGAGCAAATCCTTAATGAAGAACAGGATGCGGCAGTTATTGAAGAACAGGATACGGAAGTTGTTGAAAATCAGGAAACCCCGGATGTTGTAGATCAAGATGACGTCCAAGACGATTCAGCTACAGAGGACTTGGCTATAGGGGATTCAGAACCTGTTGCGGAGCAGCCTTTGGATGAAATCAATATTGGAGCCTTACCTCTGACAGAACCGATTTATACTACTTCCGATTTTGGTGGTTTGCCAGTGATTGCCCTTAAATACCAAGGGATGAATTTAACTCAGGCTTTGGATGTCCCGTTAGAGTATGATATATATATTAATAACTGTGACCAGAACATTAGTATTTCCATAAGTGAGGGCGGTTTTGCCTCTCTTTCATATTATCTTGATAAGAGCGGTTCTAATGAAAGCATGAGCGAAGAACAACTTACTTCGCTTTGGCAGGGCGCAGATAATTTATCCTATCAGGAATTTAAAATGAGTGAGGATGGAAAATATGTATTATATGTCAAGGCAGTAGCGGATAATGGTCAGGTAATGTGTGTCAGAACTAAAGGATTGGTGGTAGATTCAGTGCGTCCTGTGATTACCGGAATACAGGATGGAGGCACTTACCCGGTTGGAACAAAATTTGGAGTAGAGGATGCTAATTTAGCTGAAGTGCGTGTAAATGAACAGGTAGTATCACCGTCTGATGACGGACTGTATCAGGTCGCGGCAAATGGCACATCCTGTGTGATCAAGGCAAAGGATAAGGCAGATCATGAAACAACCTGCAGCATTACAATTGGCGGAGAAAAACCTGAAGATCCGGATAACCCCGACAACTCGGATAATCCCGATAACCCTAAACCCGGAGATGACATTACTGTCATAAATAATGACGGAACATATTCTTTGCATGCAGGAACTGCTTACCGTTTAGGCAGCGGAAGCTGGACGCTTCAGGGAGACAGTGCAGTTTATAGCGGAGGTATTACATTCTATGTTAATACAGACGGAAGCTATAATTTTAAAAAGCGTTAAAGAATATGGGTAATAATGGAAAGGCATGGTGGTTTATATGCAGAAGCAGATATCATCTAAGAAAATAATTATTATGATAGTTGCAGCAGTAGTTGTAGTTGCAGCTGCGGCAGTGATTCTTTTATCCGGAAAAGATGAGTTCTTCCGTTCTATACTCGTTTATGATCTGGAAGGAAACGCAGTGATCGAGCGTGCAGATATCGGGACAATCGATGCGGCGGAGAATTTATACCTGGAATCCGGCGACCGTGTGAGTGTTAAAGAAGAGAGCATGATGCGCATGAAGCTGGATGACGATAAATACATAACGGCGGAAGAAAATACGATTTTTTCGCTTCAAGCAAAAGGCGATGCAAAAGATTCCAAGACTAAAATCACTTTGGAACAGGGTTCGATCACTAATGAGATTCAGAATCCTTTGAGCGGGGAGGCAGTTTATGAGACAGCAACCCCGAACTCTGTCATGGCGGTAAGGGGTACGATATATCGTGCAGAGCTTAGCGATGATGGAGAAGGCGGACAGAATATGAGAATCTGCTGCTTCCAGGGTACGGTAGCAACAACTCCGATTATGCCTGACGGAACAATGGGAGAAGAGGTACTTGTACATGCAGGCAGTGAATTGACTGTAGACAGTGAAGGTAATACAGAAGGACCAAAGGATATTGATTTTGATACGCTTCCAGAGCAGGCGATTTGGACGTTAAACGATATAGTAAGCAGTGGTACGGAGATTACAGGAATCAGTAAGGAAGAGCTTAACAGTCTCATTTCTTCTGATAAGAATGATATGAGTGCAGACACGCAGAAAAATGAAACATCTGAATCTGAGATAGTACAGGGTACAACGGAAGTTTCTGAGGCGGGTCAGGCTGAAACGGATGATAATAAGCAAAGTAAAGATGATGCTCAGAGCGGTAACAATAAGAAGGACGATTCAAATAAGAAGACTTCTAGAAACGATAAGGACAAAACGACCGACAAAAAAGACGGAAAGAATGTAGGAGATAAAGACGATAAGCAACCACAGAATACATCGCCGTCATCAGACGATAAGTCGGATAAATCCGGAAACACTACTCCGAATGATGATTCTCAGGATAGCAATTCTGATAACGGCTCCGGCGATTCACAAGATAAGAAGCCTGACAATGGTTCCGGCAGCAAACCTAAGAAACCTTCTAAAACAGTAACTTATACGGTAACTTATAAATATCAGGGTTCTGTATTTGCTACGCAGAGCGTTAAAAAAGGAGACAAAGCTACGGCACCTACATTGGTACCGGCTACAGAAGGGGCATGGGATTTTAACTTCGATACAAAAATTACAGCGGATACAACTATAGAATGGAAGTAAATATGAAAAAATGGATTAAGGCGGCGGCGATTGCGGCCGCCGTTATTATGGCATCTTTTATATTTTTGTACTTTAGTACGGCAGGATATTCTTATATGGGAATATCCGACAGGCTGAATCAGAGAGAGTCTGTCACTAATAAGAAGATATATATAATAGGGATTGACGATAAGACGTTAGAACAGTACGGTCCTGTTAATACATGGAGCAGGGATATTCCGGCGAAGCTTGTATCAATGCTAAACAACGATGCTCAAAAAAGACCGGCTGTAATCGGCTTCGATGTTATTTACAGTGAGAATGTTGATGAAACGGCGGATAATAATTTTGCAAGAGTCTGCGGAGAGGCGGGAAATGTTGTTTCGGCAATGAGCTTTTCTTTTAAGGAACAGCCGGAGAGGGATGAGAACGGCAAAATTACGTATAATCCTTATCATGTGGATTATCTTATTGATCCCTATGATAGTTTAAAAGACGAGGTTATGTGCGGATTTGCCAATACCTTTGTAGATACGGACGGATATGTGCGTCAGGCTATGGCATATTTAGATTATGACGGCGAAAGAATGTACAGTCTTTCTTCCCGCGTATACATGGTTTATCAGGAGCACAGGGGAGAAGAAGCGATATTGCCGGATACGTATGGACGGAATAATCGCTTTTATTTCAATTATTCCGGAAAAGCGGGTGGATACAGCGTAGTTTCTATGGCGGATGTACTTGATGAAACAGTGGACGCTGCTATTTTTCAGGATGCGATCGTGCTTGTGGGTGCTTATGCGGTAGGTATGCAGGATTCCTATATGCCGGCTATTGACCATAACAGTCAAATATATGGAGTTGAGATACATGCGAATATAATAGAAGCGTTGTTAGAAGGCAGGACCCAGCTTCCGATATCCTCGATGCTATATGCTGTCGTGGCTGCGGTTTTATGCGGACTGTTTTATGTATGCACCAGAAAGCTCAGGTTATTACATTCAACCATCCTGTTTGTAGTTCTTACAGTTCTTGATCTGATTTTTTCAAGGGCGATGTATCTGCGCGGATGGATTGTTCCGACGCTGCTGTGGCCTGTCTGCTTGTTTGTAATCTATCTTATACAGGTGATTCAGGCATATTTGGCGGAGATTATGCGCAGGCGGCGTGTTATTAATGTATTTAAACAGTATGTGGCGCCGCAGGTTGTGGATAAAATAAGTAAGGACAAGGATTTTGAACTGGTAATCGGTGGTGAAAACCGTCATATTGCGGTGTTATTCGTGGATATACGCGGGTTTACTACTATGTCGGAGAGTTTGAGACCGGAAGAAGTAGTGGAAATTCTCAACGAATATTTGTCGCTTACCACACAGGCTATTTTCGATAATGGCGGAACGCTGGATAAGTTTGTAGGTGACGCTACAATGGCAGTGTTTAATGCGCCTTTTGATCTGGATGACTATATTTTCCGCGCGGTATGTACGGCATGGGATATGAAGGCGGGATCTGATATTATTTCCAAGAAGTTTAGTGAGCGGTTTAACAAAAGCGTATCTTTCGGGATTGGAGTCAACTGCGGTAATGCCGTAGTCGGAAATATCGGATGTGATTTCCGTATGGATTATACGGCAATCGGCGATACCGTTAATACGGCGGCCAGGCTGGAGAGCAATGCAGGGGCGGGACAGATTCTTATCAGTAAGGACGTTTACGAGGCTGTAAAAGACCGGGTGGATGTAACGCCTATTGGTGAGATTCCACTTAAAGGAAAGACTAACGGAGTTTTTGTATATCAAATAGATAACGTGAGAAGAACTTCTAACACTCTCAGCAAAGGCTGATTCGTGAAGAAGTTCTAAGTCTCACGCTGAAGAATGCCCAAAATACAGGCATTCTTCATAAGCCAACAGGCTGAGAGAGGAGCATGATTATAGAAATGAGTAAGTTGTATCTGGTTCCGGCTAAGACGGATATGGAGCGGATGTGCAGGTTGGCGGATGAATACGACTGCGCTTTTGAATATAATGATTTTTATTTGGCTAAGGTTTTGGATGATCCCGAAAGCCAGGAGGAGATAATTAAGTTTTATAATAATTATAGAAAAAGTTTTATAAAAGATACGATGCATGGGGCGTTTCTGGATGTGACTATCCACAGCAGCGATCCACTGATACAGGAGGCTTCTATGCTTCGACTGAATCAGTCAATGGAGATTGCGGAGCGCATGGAACTAAGGGGCGTTGTGTTCCATACAGGGCGGCTTGCCGGATTCCGAGAGCCGGTATATTTAGCGAATTGGGAAAAAATTAATGTGGAGTTTTTTACCAGATTAGCCGATAAATATCCTAAACAGCAGATTTATATGGAAAATATGTTTGACGAGGCTCCTGATATTCTGGCAAAGTTAGCGGAACAGATGCGGGATGTAGAGAATTTCGGAATCTGCTTGGACTATGCCCACGCGATAATTTCAGGATCTTCAGGAAAAGAGTGGATTGCTGCGCTTGCGCCCTACATTAAGCATATGCATATCAATGATAATGACCTTAAAAATGACTTACACAGGCCGGTGGGCAGCGGCAGTATTGACTGGGAAGAATTTGACAGCCTGGTTAGGAAATACGGAATTGATGCGCCGGTTTTAGTGGAGGTAAACGGCTACGAGGCTCAGAAGAAATCACTGGAATATATGAAGCAATATGGGATATACCCGATGGACAAAAAGGAGATATAAAGTGAACTTACAATATAAGGATTTTGAAAAAATACTGAATATTGGAATTAGTCTTTCTAAGGAAAAAGACAGGAACCATATGCTCATAGCGATATTAGAGAAGGGAATGGAGGTTACAAACTGTGATGCCGGAACCTTGTATCTGTATGAGAACAATGAGTTGACTTTTAAGCTTATGAAAACACTCTCAAAAGGGATAAATCGGGGGATGAATGAACCTATTGACGATATGCCGCCGGTTCCTATGGAAGAGAAGAACGTATGTTCTTATTCGGCAATACATAGGGAGGTTGTAAATATCCCGGATGTCTACAACAGCAGTAGGTTTGATTTTTCTGGACCAAGAAAGTATGATAGTCTGACCGGATACCGTACAAAATCGCAGCTCGTAGTGCCGCTTGAGAACAATGAGAATGAGCTCATAGGAGTACTGCAACTGATAAATGCCATGGATGAGACCGGCAATGTCATTGCTTTTGACCCTCAGTATGAGATTATTATCCGTTCGCTTGGTTCTATGGCGGCAATTGAGCTTACCAATCTCTCTTATGTGGAAGCGCTTAAAATGCAGATTTATTCTTTTGTGGAGGCGCTTACAACGGCGCTTGAGGAACGGACGCCGTACAATGCCCTGCATACAAAGAATGTGGAAAAATATGTGTGTATTCTTGCCGATTATATTACCAAGCTTAATAGGCAGGGTAAATGCGAAGAGAAATTTGAAGCAAGGCAGATAGAACAGCTCAGGCTTGCGGCGCTGCTTCATGATATTGGTAAAATGGTTGTGCCACTAAGTATTATGAATAAGGCTACCAGATTAGATAAAGAGATTGAGAAGATTGATGAACGCTTTAAGCTTCTAAAAGCTCTGTATGAGATTGATATGCTTCGCGGAAGCATTACATCTGAAGAATATAGAGAAATTGTGGCTGACTTAGATGAAGAACTTGAATTTATTCATAAGATTGATATCATAGATTGTGTAGACGATGAGGCATACGAGCATATATGCAGACTTGCCGTAAAGAAACATGTTGATAAAGACGGAAACGTCCTTCCTTATTTGACGGAACGAGAGGTTTCCTGCTTAAGCATACGCAGCGGAACACTGACGATGCAGGAGCGCAAGGAGATGGAAAATCATGTGGTTATGACCTCTAAGATATTGGAGAAAGTTCAGTTCTACAAAGGCTTTTCCATGGTACCCAAATGGGTTGGCGCCCATCATGAGTATTTGGACGGCAGCGGCTATCCGAAACAGCTTAAAGGAGACGAGCTGGATTTGGAAACAAGGCTTTTGACAGTGGTGGACATATACGATGCGTTGACGGCAAGCGACAGACCCTACAAGGATCCGATATCGAAAGAAGGGGCAATTGACATACTTAAGAATATGGCTAATAGGGGTAAGGTTGATCTTAAACTGGTAGAATGGCTGGATGAAGCTTTAGAGCAGCAAAAATAGAATTCGTATTAGATAAACTAATCCAAAATTAACCTAAAGGAAAACTTAAAATACTCCGATACATACAATAACAAATGGTATGTCTGTCATGTAAAATGTTATATAATGATATACCGCATGCAACATATTTCAAGAACGTAGAAACGGATTTCGCACAAAGTCAAAGGAGGACAAAGAAATGAGCAAGGTTGAAGGTTATGGCGTTTATCAGAACAATTATTACGGAGGTGCGGTAAAAGATTCTAATAAGACGCAGAACTCCCACAAGACCGATAAGACAGACAAAACAAACAAAAACGATAACGTACAGCTTAGCAGCAATGCTAAGAAATTGTTAGAAGAGTTGAAGAAAACATATAGCAATATGGATTTCATTATTGCGGACTATGAGACAGATGAAGAAGCATCTGCTTATCTTGCAAGAGGAACTAAGGAATACAGCGTACTGCTTGATCCGGAAACCTTAGAAGAAATGGCTGCCGATGAAGAAACCAAGAATAAATATGTAGGTATTCTTGAGGATTCTGTCTCTCAGCTCAATGATATGAAAGAACAGCTTGGAGATAAGGCAGATGAAGTAACAAATATTGGAATCTCTATTGGAAAAGACGGTCAGGTTTCTTACTTCGCCGACTTAGAGAAGATGGGCGAAAAACAGAAAGAATGGATAGAGAAATTCAGAGAGAGCAAGAAAGAAGAAAAGACCGAGCAGGAGAAGAAAGCACATGAAGAGCTTGCTGCACAGGAGAGAGTTAAGAAAACAACTGTACGTGCAAATTCCGTAGATGAACTGCTTGAGAAAATCAACGCAGTTGACTGGGATCAGATAAAGTCAGAAGAGAAACCTGAGGCAGGCAGCAGATTTGATTTCAGCATTTAAGGGAAAGTGGTTTAAAGGAAAGTAATAAATGGAAAAACAGAAAACAGAGGCAGTTTCCGCAGGAAATTCCATGAGAAAAGGTATTTTGAGGAATAAGTATTATCTTTATATTACGGAGTTCTTTGCGGGAATGTCGGTTATGGCAGTGGAGCTGGGCGCAAGCCGGCTCCTTGCTCCGTATTTTAGCTCTTCCCAGATTGTATGGACCATCATCATAGGCACGATTATGATAGCTATGGCGCTTGGTAATATCTGGGGTGGAAGGAGCGCAGACAAAAATCCTGATCCGGACAGGCTATATATCCGCATTATAATTGCTGCGGTGTGGATCGCGGCGATTCCGGTACTTGGAAAATATATAATTATCGCAATTTCGGCGGCGCTGGTCTTTACTATAAGTAATAATTTTCTTATATGCGCGGCTTTTTTGGCGTGTATGGTAGTTTTTGTGTTTCCGCTTTTTTTACTTGGAACGGTAACGCCGTCATTGGTAAAGTATACGGTGGACAGCCTGGATGACAGCGGTAAAACTGTCGGCTCACTTGGAGCCTTTAATACCATAGGCAGTATTATAGGTACATTTATGCCGACGTTTGTGACCATTCCTTATGTGGGAACTTCTATTACGTTTTTGATTTTTGCTGGGATTTTATTAATTCTTGCTTTAATTTATTTTATCAGTGTCGGTGTGGAAAAGAAAAAATGTGCAACGGGAATTGTTTTATTTTTCATATGCTGCATATTGGGAAGCTCGAACAGCTTTGCTTTTTGGGAAAATGATCTGTTATATGAGGGAGAATCGATTTATAATTATTTACAGGTAAAGGATACGGATGACAGCGTTATCCTGTCCACGAATGTATTATTCGGAGTGCAGTCCATTATGAAAAAGGACGGCGGGGCCACGGGAATGTATTATGATTATGCTATGGCCGCTCCGGTTATGGCGGGCAGGACGGATGGCGATATTCTTATTCTTGGTATGGGAACCGGCACTTATGCAAAGCAGTGCCGGCATTATTATGGAAGCACTTCTATAGAGGGTGTGGAAATCGATAAGAAGATCACTGATCTGGCGGGTAAATATTTTGGGCTTCCGGAATCGGTTCCGGTAACGACCTATGATGGACGCGCCTATCTGGAAGCTGTTTCGGATTCGTATGATGTGATTATGGTGGATGCCTATCAGGATATCACCATACCGTTTCAGATGTCTTCTGTGGAATTTTTTACACTGGTAAAAGAGCATCTTAATGAAAACGGTGTTATGGTAGTCAATATGAATATGCATTCCGACGCCGAGGGAAATATAAATGAATATCTGGCGGATACGATATCCACTGTCTTCGATCATGTTTATACCGTGGATGTACCCGGTACAACCAATACAGAACTGTTTGCGGCGCAAAACCCTGACATGATGTCAGAGTTTGAAAAGGGCAGAGCGGTAATAGAGGATTCTGAACTTCAGATCATGCTTGCTAATGTATCGAATGGCATAACTGCCTATGAAAAAGGAAATTATATTCTGACGGACGACAAGGCTCCGGTAGAACTTCTCGGTATGCGGGTGATTGATGATCTGATTAAAAATGAACTTGTATATTATAAAGAAGTCTTTCGCAGGGAGGGAATCAAAGGGCTGCTAAATTAATTTAAGAATAAAAGCTTCTTTTAGGGAAATGATAATAGATGAGTAAGAATATCATATCCGGAAAGGAGCAGTTATATGGATTTTAAAAACAGTGAGACCAAAGATAACCTTATGAGGGCTTTCGCAGGAGAAAGTCAGGCAAGGAACCGCTATACAATTGCCGCAAGCCAGGCTCATAGGGAAAAATTGTATGTAATAGAAGCGGTTTTTCGTTTTACTGCGGAGCAGGAAAGAGAACATGCGGAAGTTTTTTATAAGCATTTAAGCGAGATGGCAGGACAAAACATTGAAATTTCAGGCGCATATCCTGTGGATATTGCTAATGATGTTGTATCCCTGCTTCGTATGGCGCAGCATAACGAGTATGAGGAACATGACGACGTATATATGAACTTTGCAAAGAAAGCGGCGGAAGAGGGATATAGCGCCATCGCGGATTCTTTTAATAAAATTGCAGAGATTGAAAAAGTTCATGGGAATCGTTTCGGACAGTTTGCACAGTGGCTTGAAGAGGGGAAACTTTTTGTGTCGGATGTCGAGACTGCATGGATGTGTATGGAATGTGGACATATCTATCGTGGAACCGAGGTGCCGCCGGTATGTCCGGTGTGCCACAGCGACAGAGGCTATTTTGTACGTCTGGAGCTTGCACCTTATACGGGAGCCTGCTGTTTATAAAGGTTTTGGAATTGAGATATTTTGAAAGAGTTTATGTCAGAATGGAGAATAATATATTATTCTCCGTTTTTTTCTCTGTTTTTTTTAATAAAATTCCTTTTCGTATCTCATAATATGTGTTATTATATATAAGAATATTGAAAAAAATGAGGTGCCATTGAAGATGCATACCGGGTTTTCAAGGAAATTAAGCTTCTTTATTATTGCTATGGCTATACTTGTTCCTACGGCATTATGCATTTTTTTGGGTATAAGACTCCATATTGTGCAGAAAGAATTGACGAGTCTGCGTTCAGAGGCCAAGGAAGCCATGGCATATTATGATATGTATGCCGATGGAGATATGGGCAGCGATACGGAGGAGTATACGGATATGTATACAGCGGACAGCGTTACCGTATCTAAGCGCGATAAGTCTGCTGGATATGGAGAAGGCCAGACAGACGGAAATTCACCGGAAGATGGCGTACGGAAAGTATATTTGACTTTTGACGATGGGCCAAGCAGTAATACCGGAAGGATATTGGACATCCTTGCGGAGTATAATGTTAAGGCAACATTCTTCGTAATAGGTAAAGAAGAGGAAGAATACCAGTCTTTGTATAAAAGGATAGTTGACGAAGGGCATACTCTGGGGATGCATTCTTACAGCCATAAGTATAACGAAATCTATCAGTCGGTAGATAGTTATGCGCAGGATATGAGTAAACTGCAGGAATTTTTGTATGATACTACAGGCGTGTGGTGCCGGGTGTGCAGATTTCCGGGCGGCAGCAGCAATACGACCGGAATGGTAGACATGCATGAACTGATTGATTATTTGGACGAGCAGGATATTACCTACTATGACTGGAATATATCATCCGGAGATGCATCGGGTGGATATATAAGTACGGATACGATACTGCATAACTGTCTGGCTAATCTTTCGAAACACAGAGAAGCTATTATTTTGATGCATGACGCATCGAATAAAAACACTACTGTAGAAGCATTACCGACCTTGATTGAAAGAATTCAGGCAATGGATGAGACAATTATCGTTCCGATCACAGAAGATACGGAACCGATACAACATATAAGTAATGAATAAAGAATGGAGGACTATGGAATGGGTTTTTTCTCGGATTTGAAAGATGACCTGTCTCAGGCTGTAAATGAGTTGATGCCGGAAGAGGAGCTTAAAGAGAATCTTGCCGATGAAAAGATATCAGCAGGCGAAGCCGTTCAGGATTTGCAGAGTGATATAATCACTTCGGAAGAATTAAGTGATATGCTCGACAAGGTAGAAGCAATGAACGCAGAAAACGAAGCATTGAACTCAGAAACAAGAGAAACAGCTGATGAACTGCCTAAACAGGAAGAGATTCCGGTGGAGGTTAAGGAAGAAACAGCAGGCGAGCCATTACTTGGAGACATAATGGCGGATTTGGGGATTATGGAAGAAAGTACACCGGATGCAGCAGATGAGCCGTTAACGACTGATATGGTGGCAGCCATGCTTGAGGAGTCGGCAACGGAGANANCNTCNGAGGNGATTGACGAAATACCGTTAANNAACGATATACCGTCAANAGAAGAAGTTCCGGCAGAGATATCTGAAGATTTNCAAATAACAGAGGAGATACAGGTGGAGATACCTGAANCTGCGGCANCTATNGAAGANNTAGAGACCGCTGTGCCCGAAGGGGTAATAAATGAANTNAGAGAGGATGTGCAGGAAGGCATGAGTGAAGAAGTAAAAGAAGAATCTATGGTAGTAAATGAGGTAGAACAAGAGGATAAAGGAGAAGATATGGCTATGGAGAATCAACCAATGGTAGCAACAGANGAAACNGCAGTGATAACAGANGGAATGACTATTGTCGGAGATNTTACTTCAGGCGGNTCTTTGGAACTGCTNGGCGCTGTTACAGGTAATATNGATATACTTGGTAAATTNAATGTTACAGGATCTATNCAGGGAAATTCCAAGGCNGCTGAAATTTTTGCAGAGGGCGCAAGNATCAATGGTGAGATTAACAGTCAGGGTAGTGTTAAGATTGGACAAAGTTCAGTAATTATNGGTAATATTTATGCNAACAGTGCAGTTATTGCNGGCGCTGTAAAGGGTGATATTGATATACACGGACCGGTAGTGCTTGATACNTCTGCNATNGTTATGGGTAACATTAAGTCTAAGTCCGTACAGATNAANAACGGNGCTGTAATCGAAGGTATGTGTTCACAGTGCTATGCAGAAGTAAATCCTACATCTTTCTTTGAAGAAATAAAGAAGAAAAAAGATAANAAGTCTAAATAAGCAAAGTAACTACCTAAAATATCATATTGACGGGAGAATAAGTGATGCAGCGTGTTCTATTGAAATTGAGCGGAGAAGCCTTAGCCGGAGAGAAAAAGACCGGCTTTGATGAAGATACTGTACGTGGAGTTGCCTTACAGGTAAAACANCTTGTAGATGANGGAATTCAGATAGGTATTGTAATAGGGGGCGGNAATTTNTGGCGTGGACGCTCTAGTGAGAATATCGACAGAACCAAGGCAGACCAGATTGGTATGCTTGCTACAATAATGAATTGTATNTATGTATCCGANATTTTTCGTTCCGTCGGTATGATGACTTCAATTTTNACNCCNTTTGAGTGTGGTTCTTTTACCAAGCTGTTTTCTAAGGATCGTGCCAATAAATATTTTGCNAANAATATGGTGGTGTTTTTTGCAGGAGGNACAGGACATCCTTANTTTTCNACGGATACGGGAGTTGTTCTGCGTGCCGTTGAGGTGGATGCAGATGTNATTCTGTTAGCCAAGTCGGTAGACGGAGTTTATAATGCCGATCCCAAGACTCATGCGGACGCCGTAAAATANGATGAGATATCCATAGAAGAAGTGATTGANAAAAATCTTCAGGTNGTGGATATGACNGCATCTATTTTGGCAAGGGATAACAAGATGCCCATGTGGGTATTTGGACTTAATGAGNAAAACAGNATTGTGAATACCTTNAAGGGAGANTTTANNGGAACCAANGTTANTGTTTANATAATAGGGTAAAAAGGGTGAAAAATNAATTTTTCACCCGNGAGTTAAGTGAGAGGAAGGTATTTAGTTNGGTATGGATGATAGAATTAAACCATATGATGAGAAGATGAAAAAAGCATATGATTTTTTAGTGACTGATCTTGGCGCGATTCGTGCAGGAAGAGCTAATCCTCATGTGCTTGACAGAATTAAAGTAGATTANTACGGAACGCCTACNCCGATTCANCAGGTCGGAAATATTACCGTTCCGGANCCAAGGATGATTCAGATNGCACCTTGGGAGAAGAANCTTATAAAAGAGATTGAAAAGGCAATCATGATGTCCGACGTTGGAATTACACCAAGTAATGACGGTGCGGTTATTCGTCTGGTATTTCCNGAATTGACTGAGGAACGCAGAAANGANTTNGTCAAGGATATAAAGAANAAGGGCGAAGAGAATAAGGTCGCAATAAGAAACGCAAGACGTGACGGAATGGATGCTTTTAAAAAGCTNGCNAAGACAGAGGTTTCAGAAGATGAAATTAAGGAGCTGGAAGACCAGNTNCAGAAACTGACGGATAANTACACCAAGGATGTAGATAAANTGGTGGAAGAGAAGTCGAAGGAAATTATGACGGTNTAATAGTTACCTAGAGGGGAATTGCAGATTTGAATNAATCTGCGTTCCCTTTTAATAGGTTTTGGGGATATGGAGGATATAGNATGGAAGCAGGTATGAAAATACCGGAGCATGTTGCTATTATTCTGGATGGGAANGGAAGATGGGCGAAGCGTCGCGGNATGCCGAGAAATTATGGGCATGTGCAGGGCGCTAAGACNGTAGANNTAATTTGNGAAGANGCATATAAGATGGGNATACAATACCTGACAGTATATGCTTTTTCCACAGAGAACTGGAACAGGCCGCAGGATGAAGTNGACGCGCTTATGAAACTTCTTAGAAATTATATGAAAACCTGNCTTAAAACGGCAGAGAAGAATAATATGTGCGTTCGGGTAATNGGAGATAAAACCGGCTTNGATGAGGATATNAGACAGCGAATAGGAGANCTGGANGANGCAACGAANAATAANACGGGNCTGCATTTTCAGATTGCNTTAAACTANGGNGGAAGNGATGANATTGTCAGAGCNGNAAAGAAACTGGCGGCAAGNGTAGAAGAGGGNACACTNAAAAANGAAGANATTACNGAGCAGTTGTTTTCCGNTACANTGGATACTGNANNTNTACCTGAACCNGATTTACTTATNCGNACCTGTNNNGANATGCGTNTGTCNAACTTTTTATTATGGCAGCTTGCTTATACNGAANTTTATATTACGGATACNNCNTGGCCTGATTTTTCCAAAGAAGAATTGGAAAAGGCTATAGAGGCATATAATAAAAGAGAAAGAAGATACGGTGCNGTATAGATTGAAGAGAAAGGCGAGGTTTTTATATGTTTCGCACNAGATTNTTAAGNNGTATTATTNTAGTNATTCTTNCACTTGCGCTTATTTTCACAGGCGGTCCGGTTCTGGCAGCAGCACTTTGCCTTATATCTGTTATCGCCTACCTTGAACTAACTAAGGCTACAGGTGTAGGAATACATGAAAAAAAGTTAAATGGTCTTGAAATAACCGGAGTTGTACTTATACTTCTTTATTATATAGGATTATATATAGCAGCGCTTGGGGTAGAAGAATATGACACAAGTGTCATATATTATGCGTTAGGAGCAGGCATTATAGTGTCACTGCTCATATATATGTTTGTGTATGTATTTGCATTTCCAAAATTCAAGGCAGTAAATGTAATGACGGCATTTTTTGAAATGGTTTATGCACCTGTGCTCTTATCCTTCATTTACATGATACGTGAAGGCTTTGGCGACGGTATATATTTAATATGGCTGCTATTTTTGTGTTCATGGGGCAGCGATACCTGCGCCTACTGTGTAGGCATTTTAATCGGAAAACATAAGATGGCGCCCAAGTTAAGTCCCAAGAAATCAATAGAAGGCGCAGTAGGAGGAGTTGTAGGCGCGGCAGTTCTATTCGGATTGTACACGAATTATATTATCAATCCTTATTCGACGGATGCATTGCAGCTAAACTGGATCAGCGCTATGTGCCTTGGAGCAGTAGGAGCGCTTCTTTCAATGGTGGGGGATTTGGCGGCATCTGCGATAAAAAGAGATCATGATATAAAGGATTATGGAAAACTGATACCGGGACATGGTGGGATTATGGACCGCTTTGATAGTGTGATCGTGGCGGCACCGTTGATATTTCTTGGATTGACGGTAATTGGAGCGTTGTGATGGTTGAGAGAAGGAAATTGCATAATTTCCGCTTCAAGTCATGAACTACACCAAATGAAAGGATAAATGTAAAATGAAAAAAATTTCCATACTGGGTTCAACTGGTTCTATAGGAACGCAGACACTTGAGATTGTCAGGAACAACCCGGATTTAGAAGTAGTGGCTGTGGCGGCTGGGACTAATGTGGATCTGATGGAGAAGCAGATAAGGGAGTTTCATCCGTTAAAGGCTGCTATGTGGAGTGAGGAAGCAGCAGATGAACTTGCGATAAGGGTTGCAGATACAGGCGTTAAGATTGTAAGCGGAATGGATGGTTTGATAGAGATTTCTACTATGGAGGAAGCGGAGGTTTTGGTGACTGCCATAGTAGGAATGATAGGGATAAGGCCTACAATAGCGGCAATTGAATGTGGTAAAACGATAGCGCTTGCTAATAAAGAAACGCTTGTAACAGCAGGACATATTATTATGCCGCTTGCGGCAAAACATGGAGTCGATATCCTGCCTGTAGACAGCGAACATAGCGCAATTTTCCAGTCCATGAACGGTGAAAACAAGACGCGGGTAAGTAAGATCATACTAACTGCTTCCGGAGGTCCTTTCCGTGGTAAAAAGCGTGAAGAATTGTCGAAGATGACTATGGAGGATGCCCTGAAACATCCCAACTGGTCTATGGGCAGGAAGGTGACTATAGATTCAGCCACGCTTGTTAATAAGGGGTTAGAGGTCATGGAAGCAAAGTGGCTTTTTGATGTAAGTTTAGAGCAGATTCAGGTTGTTGTACATCCGCAGAGTATTATACATTCTGCAGTAGAGTATGTAGATGGAGGGATCATGGCACAGCTTGGAGCTCCGGATATGAAGCTTCCGATTCAGTACGCTCTGTTTTATCCGGACAGAAGACCAATGAATGGAAAAAGGGTAGACTTTTTTGAGCTTGGGCAGCTTACCTTTGAGGAACCGGATATTGAAACCTTTAGCGGACTGCGGCTGGCATACGATGCGGCAAGACGGGGCGGAAGTATGCCGACGGTATTTAATGCAGCTAACGAGATGGCTGTAGCGCTTTTTGTGGAGAAAAAAATCGGATTTTTGCAGATTCCTGAGTTAATAGAGAATTCTATGGGGAACCATAGAATAATAGAGAATCCGTCGGTGGATGAGATTTTGCAGACAGAAACTGAAACTTATGAATATATAAAGCAGGTGATGAATTGATAGTTACGATTATTTTATTTTTAGTTATTTTTGGTCTGGTAGTAATATCGCATGAATTTGGACATTTTCTGATCGGAAAAAGAAACGGCATACGGGTTATGGAGTTTGCGGTGGGCATGGGGCCGACGCTCTTTTCCTTTACAAAAGGAGAAACCAAGTATTCCCTGAAACTTTTTCCTATAGGCGGCGCCTGTATGTTTGACGGTGAAGACGGTGTAACGTCTAATGATGAAGAAATTGATGAACATAGTTTCCTGACTGCAAATGTCTGGTCGAGAATTGCTACCGTATTTGCAGGTCCTTTATTCAATTTCCTGCTGGCATTTGTTTTTTCGCTTATTTTAGTGGGATTTAATGGTTCAGACAGACCGGTAGTTCAGCAGATTATGGAAGATTCGGCTGCCGAGGAAGCCGGAATCATGGCTGGGGATGAAATTGTTAGAATAAATGGGGAAAGAATTCGTATTTATCGTGAAATAACTTTGATTTCAGCCTTGAATAAAGGCGATGATATGGATATTCAGATAAAAAGAAACGGAGAAACGCAAAATGTAACACTGACGCCGCGCTACAGCAGTGAGGACGGCAGGTATTATATAGGGCTGAGAGGGGCTGGAGAGTTTATAAAGTGCGGTCCTGTGCAGGTGTTCCAGTACAGTGTTTATGAGGTGCGTTACTGGGTAAAAGCAACTTATAAAAGTCTTCTTATACTGTTGCAGGGGCAAGCGAAGAAAGAGGATGTTTCCGGACCTATTGGAATTGCCCAGTTTGTTGGGGAAACGTATGAAGAGGTAAAACCGTACGGTATTTCGTCAATAATATTTACAATGATGAATATTGTGATTCTGCTATCTGTCAACCTTGGTATATTCAATCTGCTGCCGCTTCCGGCGCTGGACGGCGGCAGGCTGGTATTTATGTTTCTGGAGGTGCTTCGCGGTAAACCGATTTCCCCGGAGAAAGAAGGCATGGTGCATTTCGCAGGATTAGTGGTATTTATGATACTTATGGTTTTTGTTATGTATAATGATATTATGAAGATTTTTCATTAAAATAGGTATAGGATAGGTATTTGCGAAATTATGTTTTTCAAGACGGCCGTTGTACAATATAGACAACTGGGTTTTGGAAATAGGGAATTTCGCAATCCGGTTTATGAGGGAGTACGGCAATTGTTTTTAAGAAAAGTTTTATAGAATATAAAAATATACCATAAAAATTTTCTTCTAAATCGTATCTATTATATAAGGACAGATATTGATATGACAGGAGGGAATTAAAATGAGGAAACTTGCATTAGTATTAGGTGTTATAATTGGGGTTACATTGTGTGGGTGCGGTAAAGTGACCGATTCGGGAGTTGCGGATGAGAGTATGCCAGAAATTGGAACTTCTGAGCTTCAAAACCAAAATATATCCGATAGTGAGGCATCTAAGCTCCAAGGCAAGAATACATCAGATGACGGTACACCAGTGTCACAAAATCCAAATATGTCCGAGGGGGATATATCTGGAACTCAAGGCAAAAATCCATCCGAACCCCAAAAGTATACAGATATAGAGCAAGGCGGTCCCTATGGAAAGATTTCCATATCATTACCCGATGGATGGGACTATGAGCTGTGTCCGGTTGATAGCGATAAGCTGCTTAGCGCTATGTATGGAATACATTTTTATCCGAAGGCTGCGGATGCTGGTTATGTAGAGCTGGCTTATGTGGATAACTTTGGTGTCTGCGGAACGGGACTTGAGGAAGAAACTGCAACCATTGCAGGAAATTCTGCCAATATCGGTACTTATGATAACAATACATATTGGGATTTTATTGCCTTTGGAGAAGAGTACAGGGGTATTGTTGCGTTAACATATTCTGTAGATGATTGGTGGAGTGATTATGGCAGTCAGGTTTTGGATATTTTGGAGACTTTATCTTTTGATCAGGATGATAAAGAGGGTGGCGTATATGTATACAGTAAAGAATCTGAGGCGGATAAGATTGGACTCTCTCTTTCTTTGAAAAATATTTCCCGGACAGGCGCAACTCTTGTATTTGACCAATATGACGCAGAGGCTCCGACAGGAGATCTGGATTATGGCCAGGAGTTTGTTCTTGAGATACTTAAAGATAGTAAGTGGGAGGAGGCGCCGATTGCCATAGATGGAGAATATGGTTTTAATGCGCTTGCTTTTATGATACCGGCCGGGGAGCGTACTGAAGTAGAACTGCCCTGGGAGTGGCTGTATGGAGAGCTTGCAGCAGGTGAATACAGGATAAAAAAGAGGGTTATGGACTTTAGAGGAAGCGGGGATTATGATGTGTATACGGTTTATGCACAGTTTATATTGAATTAGGCATGGTGCTGCACCGGAAAATTGTGTGTATTAACCAAATACACCTATCAAATTTTGGAAGACATGTCATATTGAAAGTTATTAAAATATAGTATATAATTCAACTATTCTACGAAAACAATTTAATAAAAGGTCACAATGGCATGCATTGCGACCTTTTTCTGAAGATTCTGGCGGTTTCCGCCACTTATATCAAACTTAGTATTTATCATGGATGTTTTCAGCTTTGCTAGGACTTGCAGGTTGAATAAGAATGAGGGATTAATATGAATTATGAAGCAGATGTGTATTGGAACAAAGGCGTTTTACATGACGTTAATCAGGATTCTCTTGTCTTGATACAGGCACTTACATCGCAGGGCAGAGTATTAATGGCTGCAATTTGCGACGGAATGGGCGGGATGGATATGGGGGAAGTCGCGAGCGGATACCTTACAGAGGAACTTGTAACGTGGTTTTATGATGGACTGTTAGACGCCATAGGCAAGAAGAAGGCGTTATGGATAATAGGCAGATGCGCCAAGCGAAAGCTCTACCAGATACAGAGAAGAATTGAGTGCTATGCAGGTAAACGCTCGCTTGAGATTGGGACAACTATGTCTATGCTTATTTTGTGGGAAAAAAGATACCTTATATGGCATTTGGGCGACAGCAGGATTTATCGTTTGAAAAGAGGCCGGGAGGCAAAGGTACAGCTATTGACAAAGGACCATGCGGATAATGAGGGCAGACTGTTTAAGTGTATAGGAAATTTTGGATATTTTGTACCGGATTTTACAATGGGAAGCGTGAAAAAAGGCGAGGCGTTTCTGATCTGCAGCGATGGATTCAGAAAAAGAATTGATGTAGAAGAAATGGGCGAGGCGCTTTCGCCTTCGCGGATTCGGGAAAACAGGATCAGAAAGCATCTTCGCGAGATTGGGGATGCTGCAATGAGAAGAGGGGAGCGGGATGACATTTCGGCGGTTTATGTTAAGGTGCACTAGAAGATTGTGAAAGTATTATCTGGATTGACTTTGGTTATAGTAAAAGGTCGCAAATAGTTATTGGGATGTATAAGAAGAGGAGGATTAATATGATGGGAAATAGCATTGTACTTGAGAATAAGTATGAATTAATAAAGCCTATAGGCGAGGGTGGAAACGGTATAGTTTATCTGGCCTGGGACAGGCATTTGGAGTGTATGGTGGCAATTAAGGAAAATAAGTTATTGGAAGACAGCAGTAGTATGAATGTGTTGAGAAGTGAAATGGAGTTTCTTAGGAGTTTAAATCATCCAATGCTTCCGGCGGTGATTGATTATTTTGATACGGATAAACGTTATCTGGTAATGGAGTATATAGAGGGAGAAAATCTGTGTGATCATATTGAAAAAGAAGGGAAAATAGCGGAAGATACTGCGTGTGAATGGGCCATGCAGTTACTTGATCTATTATTATATCTTCATGGGCAGAAACCGACAATAATCTATCGGGATTTAAAACCTGAGAATATCATACTTTGTAAGGATTCTAAGGTGAGGGTAGTGGATTTTGGCTCGGCATGCTGTATGCATTATAACGGAACTTTAGCGGAAAATATGGCGGGAACTATAGGTTATGCTGCACCGGAACAGCTTGACGGTCTAGGGAAGTACAGCGGTATGGCGGATGAAAGGAGCGATATTTATAATTTTGGTGCGACGTTATATCATATGTTGACAGGCTTCAATCCGTCGTTTCCGCCATGTGGGATAAGGCCGCCCAGGTTTATTAATCCGCAGCTTACGGCCGGAATTGAGAAAATCGTACTAAAATGCACTCAGGCGGAGCCCTCAAAACGGTATCAGAGTGTGGAGGAGATTAAAAAGGATATAATGCGTAGGAAATATATAGGAAGAAGGGGGTTTTTTGCAGGCATTGGCAGGGGGCGTAGCTATGTGATAAAAAGACTGGAAAAAAATATCTGCCTGACGGATAAAAAGACTGTAGGCCTGATATGAAAAAGGAATTTTCACAGGCAAATAAATGTGAGTACGAAAAGTAATTGACGAAAAAGAAAAAAGATGCCTATAATATCCTTAAGATAAGGAGGGCGGAAAATGGGAGAAATGGAAAGTATGGGAATGACAGACAATCAGTACAAAGACTTTGTTGAAAACTTCAAAGAAGATCTGGAGGAGCTGAATGAATATAAGGAAGCAAATGATGAGGAAGGATATAAGAAAAAATATAACAGAATCATGGAACGGCTTGAAAAATCATTAAAAAGATAATCGTAATGAGAGAGCAGTCACGGATCTGCTCTTTTTCAATGGGAAATGGAAATGAAAGGGCATAGATGCAGTCATGAACATTAAACAAGCAAAAGAATACATTAAAGATTCAGTTAAATTATATTTAAAAAAGGATGAAGAGGGCGAGTATAGGATTCCGTTAGTAAGGCAGCGTCCGATTTTTTTACTTGGTGCGCCCGGAATAGGAAAGACGGCGGTTATGGAGCAGATTGCGCAGGAACTTGGTATCGCCATAGTTTCATATTCCATGACGCATCATACCAGACAGTCCGCGCTGGGACTGCCTTTTATTGCGCATAAGGAGTTTGAAGAGCTATCGTATGACGTGTCCGAATATACAATGAGTGAAATTATTGCTTCCATTTATGATGTAATGAGAGATAGCGGCATTAAGGAAGGAATTCTTTTTCTGGATGAGATTAACTGTGTGTCGGAGACTTTGGCCCCGTCAATGCTTCAATTTCTTCAATATAAAGTGTTTGGCAGGCATAGAGTGCCCGATGGCTGGGTGATCGTTACAGCCGGAAACCCGCCGGAATATAACAAGTCGGTGCGCGAATTTGATATTGTAACTTTGGATAGAATGAAGATTCTGGAGGTTGAAGCTGATTATTCGGTCTGGAAGGAATATGCAAAGGACAGGAGTATTCATACAGCAATTTTAAATTACTTGGATTTGAAAAAGGAAGATTTTTATCAGGTGGAGACCACAGTACGCGGGAAAAATTATATTACCGCAAGAGGTTGGGAAGATTTGTCTGCAATGATGTTTCTCTATGAAGAAGAGGGAATGAAAGTGGAAGAAACCCTAATCGAGCAGTATATTAGGAATCCGCGTGTGGTTAAGGAGTTTGGCGCCTATTACGAGCTGTATATGAAATATAAAAAGGATTATCAGGTAGAAGCAATCCTTGCCGGAAATGCGCCTGCGAAGACCGGAGAGAGGGCAAGAAAGGCTAATTTTGATGAGCGTCTTTCTCTAATGGGGATGTTAATTGATTATGTTCAGCATGATATACGGGAAAATATGGAACGCTTTGATTATGTAAACAACATATTAACCTGCATGAAAGCGCTTAAAAACAGCCTAGAGGCTGGAAGTATGTCAAAGAGTGAAATTATAGAGATGCTTGAAAAACAGATAGAGGGAAGGCGTAAAGGAATGGAAGCCTTGCAGAAAGCCGGTTCATTATCTGATAGGGATAAGAGAAAGCATAAGAGCGTAATACGCTTTTTAAACGATTGTAAAAAGTTTATGCAGCTTGAGGATATAGAGGATAATGGTATGGCACTTAGTCTTTTAAAGAGGCAATATGATGAAGAGGTCACCGTCTATAAGAGAGAAACGCAGGATATAAAGATGAAACTGCATTATTTGTTTGCATTTGTGGAAGATACTTTTGGAACAGGTAATGAGATGCTTGTTTTGCTTACGGAATGTACCGTTAATAAGGATAGTGCGAAGTTTATCAGTATGTATGGCTGTGATGAGTATAAACGTCACAATGAGGAAATGATGGTTTCAGAGCGGGCTGATTCAATTATGGACCAGATTGTAGAATTGGAATTGTGATTGTGCTAAAGCACTTTCAGGGCTGCCCAAATATCACAAATTTTGAGCAAAGATTGAAGTTTAGAGAAAGTAAAAGGAAAAAAGTCGCATAATTATGAAAATACAAGAAATAGATACTGAATACGGTACTTTAAAGTATAGTATTGTGGATGACTGTATTATGGTAGTAGAATATCGTGGCAGGGATATTTCGTTGATTGTGCCGGTCAGTATAGATGATAAACCTGTAACCATTATTGGAAAAAAGGCCTTTTTGGCGGCTAAAGAGCTTAAAGAAGTGGAGCTACCGGAGCATATTAATGTAATTCAGGATTGGGCTTTTGCATCTTGCCGCAATCTGGAGGTAATTACGCTGCCGAGGCGAAAGATTGAGATAGGGCAGGGGATTTTAAAGGATTGTGATAAACTCAGCCGAATTGAACTTATGGGAGAAAATGCGACGTTTTCTTATCTTCTGGCAGCAGCTATGAATAAGCTGGATGCCTTTTATCTGTTCAATCCCCAGGATGCAGGGAGTGAGAGTTGGCTAGAACAGTGGGATGCTAAGATGTGCTCGCTTATGGATATGGATGATACGGAAGGTTTTTCTAAGATGCTCCTGTGCGGTGAAGAGGATTATGGCAGCAGGGAGAATAATCTTGATTATTATGTGGAACAACGCAGGCGTTTTAAGGTTAGACTTGCAATGCTAAGACTGATGCACGATACAGGGCTTAAAGCTTCCGTTAAGGATATGCTGCTTACTTATCTTAGGTCCCATAAAAAAGGGGAAGAATCGGAAGAAACATGGAGAGTGGTGCTTGAAGAACATGGTGATGAGAGGGAGTATTATCAGTTTCTTTTAGATAATGGCTGTATTACCAAAGATAATATAGACGCTGTTTTGGATGATATGGGAGAGCAGCATGCGGAGATGAAGGCTTATTTGATCAATTATAGGAGTACTAATTTTCAGAATGAAGATGCTTTTTCGGCTCTGGAGTTTGAAATATAATAAATTTCAAAAAATATCTTGCGTTTAAGGTATTTATATGTTACACTAAATTCTGCGTGATATCGAGAAAGGAGTATATTTTTAAATGGGAGCGTTAAGAATTGTATTAACTATTATATATATCATAATTTGTATAGCACTTGTAGTGTTGGTATTGATGCAGGAAGGTAAATCCGCAGGACTTGGAGCAGTCAGCGGTGCAGCTGAAACATATTGGGGAAAGAATAAGGGACGTTCAATGGAAGGTAAACTTGTCAAGATTACGACAGGGTTGGCAGTAGGATTTATGCTGATCGCCATTGTTTTAAACCTGAATATCTTTTAGATAATGTTGAAGCACTCTTGCAAGGGAGTGCTTTTTCTTACCCTAAACTCACAGATTAAGTAAGAATTAAGGGATTATGATGGATAACGAACTATTTGAAAAACGCAAAAAGTTAATATGTGAGCTTGTGCATGACGATATGTATGTACCGATGAAGGAGAAAGAGCTGGCGGCCTTTATGAAGGTCTCAAGATCGGAGAGGGAAGAGTTTAAACGGGTATTGGATGCTCTTTTGACTGAGGGAAAGATACAGATTACTTCCAAAGGAAAATACATTAAACAGGATGAAAATATTCTGATTGGTACATTTATAGGCAATTCAAGAGGTTTTGGCTTTGTTGAGATAGAGGGCAGGGAAGAAGATTTATATGTTCCGGAGGATATGACTAACAATGCTTTTCATATGGATAAGGTGCAGGTAGAGCTTTTGCCGGGCAAGCGCGGAAAGCGGCAGGAAGCAGTAGTGCGTAAAGTGCTTGAGCATGGCAGCAGGCAGCTTGTCGGGACTTATGAGAAGTCTGAAAATTTTGGCTTTGTGATTCCGGATAACGGAAAAATCGCTTCTGATATTTTTATTCCCAAAGAGTGTTCTAAAGGGGCAGTTAACGGGCATAAAGTAGTAGTAGAGCTTACAAGCTATGGAGATGAGAGGCATAAGCCGGAAGGAAAGATAGTAGAGATTATCGGACATATTGGAGATCCGGGCGTGGATATAATGTCCATTGTGCGTGGATTTGATCTGCCTATGGAATTTGGTGAGAAAGTTTTAAATCAGGCCGCCAGAATTCCGGATGAGGTACAGGAAGCCGATATGGCAGGACGTATGGACCTTAGAGATACTCAGATGGTTACAATTGATGGTGAGGATGCCAAGGACTTGGATGATGCGGTGAGCGTATCTAAGGAGGGCAGCATTTATCATCTTGGAGTCCATATTGCGGATGTTTCCAATTATGTACAGGAAAATTCAGCTCTTGACTGGGAGGCGCTTAACAGGGGTACAAGTGTATATCTGGTAGATAGAGTGATTCCCATGCTTCCGCATAAACTGTCTAACGGTATCTGTTCTCTTAATCAGGGAGTGGACAGGCTGGCGCTCAGTTGCATGATGAAGATTGATGATAGAGGAAATGTGGTTGATTACCAGATAGCGGAAACAGTGATCAGAGTAAACATAAGGATGTCCTATACCAGTGTGAAAAAGATTCTTGAGGATCACGACGAAGCAGAACGTAAGGAATATGAAGAGCTGGTCCCAATGTTTGAGCTTATGGAAGAACTTGCGGCAATACTCAGACGCAAAAGACATTCAAGAGGCTCTATTGATTTTGATTTTCCGGAAAGTAAGATCATACTGGATGCGGAAGGTCATCCGATAGATGTAAGATCGTATGAGAGAAACGTCGCAACTAAGATTATTGAGGATTTTATGCTTATTGCGAACGAGACGGTCGCACAGCATTTTTTCTGGTTGGAACTGCCGTTTGTATATCGTACGCATGATAATCCGAATCCGGAGAAAATTACGAAGTTATCTACGTTTCTCACCAATTTTGGTTACTATATAAAAACGTCGCAAGATGATATACACCCTAAAGAGGTGCAGAAACTTTTAGATAAAATAGAAGGAACACCCGAAGAAATGCTGATAAGCAGGCTGACGCTTCGCAGTATGCAAAAAGCCAAATATACGGTCGAATGCAGCGGGCATTTCGGACTTGCCTGTAAGTATTACTGTCACTTTACTTCGCCGATCAGGCGCTATCCGGACTTGCAGATACACCGGATCATTAAGGAGCAGCTAAGAGGACGTCTTGTAGAGAAACGTATAGAGCATTATCAAAACAGGCTGCCGGAAGTCGCAAAACACTCTTCTGAGACTGAACGGCGTGCAGACGAAGCAGAACGTGAAACGGATAAACTCAAGAAGGCCGAGTATATGGAAGATCATATCGGAGAGATTTTTGAGGGAGTCATTTCGGGAATTACAAGCTGGGGAGTTTATGTAGAACTGCCAAATACAATAGAGGGTTTAATTCATGTATCCAAGCTGCCGGGAGACTACTATTATTATGATGAGAATACTTATGAAATGGTAGGGCAGGATACCGGTAAGAAATACCGTCTCGGAGAGCAGATCAAAATCTGCGTAGACGGTGTGGAACGCATGGACGGAACAATAGATTTTTCTATTCCAATGGAAGATTGATAAGAGGGTAAGTACGTTGAGCGAGGCAATGAAGTTAGTTGCAAATAACAAAAAAGCATATCATGATTTTTTCATAGAGGATAAGTATGAGGCGGGTATTGCGCTGCATGGTACGGAGGTAAAGTCACTCAGGATGGGTAAATGCAGTATTAAGGAAGGCTTTATCAGGATTGAGAACGGAGAAGCCTTTGCCTATGGCATGAATATCAGCCCTTATGAAAAAGGCAATATTTTTAATAAAGATCCGCTTAGACCAAAAAAACTGTTGCTTCATAAATTGGAAATCCGTAAGCTGGAAGGTAAGATGTCTGAACAGGGATATACAATCGTGCCTCTGCAGGTATATTTTAAGGATGGCAGGGCGAAGCTGGAAATAGGGCTTGCCAAGGGTAAGAAGCTCTATGATAAGAGACATGATATTGCCAAGAAAGACCAGAGAAGGGAGCATGAGAGAGAATTTAAGATTAAAAATTTGTAATTTTGCTAAATCAGATATAAAATAATAATATATGGGCCAGTCAAGGTTTCGACAGGGGTCTTGCAGCTGGAGAAGCTATCCGCAGGTGATGCGTTAAATCACAAAAATAAATATAAACGCTGAAGATAATTTAGCATACGCTGCCTAATGGCAGCTGTCCGCCTTAGTGCACCTGCACATTAAGAATCGGGCATCGACCATGCAGGAAACGACATAGGCAAAGCTTTGAGCCTATGGGCGTATTATGAAGCTACTAAACGTATCGGGGTGTCTGTTTCCTGATACGGGAGGGAATGTGGAGTAATCCGCAATAACAGACTATGATAGTAGAAGGACAGGGAATGGGCTTTTGGACACGGGTTCGACTCCCGTCTGGTCCACTTGACCGCATTAAGACGAACTCTGTATATGATGTAATCATATACAGAAACATGTTTTGTTTAGTGTATCGAAAAGAGATAAGGACAGCATAAGTTGTCTTTATCTTTTTTTGTACCCATTTTCACATCACATACATTCCACGTTTCCAGCGCACTTCCTGCGCCGGATATTTCCATGAACTATGCAGAGTGAGCATACACATAGAATAAGAGAACCACAAATAAGCATTTCCAATTCGGACGTCCGAACTGATACCTAGAACGCAAAAAGAAAGGAGAATCAACTGAATGGAATACCAAAAGATACCGCTCGAGGAGCAACTTGGGAAGATATCAGACGGGTTGATACTGCACCCGGAGTACACAGCCCGGACAATATATTTATGGGCTGAAATGCCCCTGTCTGAATACCTCGGCGGCAACAGTGAAAAAGGGATTGAACGCCGTAAAAGGTTCAGGCGGCTTTTAAGAATCACACCCGGAGAAGAAGAAAAGATGTCATACAGGGATGCAGTGGAACACATGGAACTATGCCGCCATATAAAGAAACAGGGTTGGCGCATTGACATGGCCCTGCGCCTTCTTGCCGAGCCGCTTAAAGATGCTTATGAACAATTTAGGAGGTATAACGATGAAAAGAATACCACTTGAAAAAAGGCTTGCCTCTGCTACGACAGAGGGTCAATGGCCCCATGCTGCATGGCTCTATGCTGACACTTATTTTGGGGCATTATCGGAGATGTCGGTCAACTCTGAATATAAACTGTTTTTTATGGATGCGCAGGAAAGCGGAAATTACGGAAATCTTAAAGACACTTTTGTTGCTGAAATTGCTGCAAAAGCCTTATCTGATGAATACGACCCCGGAGCCGCATCAAGGCTGATTTACCAGCTGCTGGTAAAACCGTTTACCGACAAAAACATGTTTATCAATATTTAACACGGAAGGAGAAAACATATGAATACATACCCTATAGCACCTCATGTGATCAGGGATTCGTCCGAAGGCTGGCAGCTTTTGTCTATAGAAGATGAGATGTTCAACACCCACCGTTCCATTGAAGTCGCGGGCGAGATAACGAGGGAATCCGTATATTCGCTTATCTTACAGCTGCGCTATCTCCAACAGGCAGACCCAGAGAAAGAAATCACCATTTACATAAACAGCCCGGGAGGCTCTGTCATAGACGGGCTTGCATTGTATGACACAATGGCGCTAAGCAGCAACATACGAACTGTATGCGTTGGAATGGCGGCGTCAATGGGCGCACTGCTGTTTGCTGCCGGAAACAGGCGGGAAATGCTCCCCCATGCAGAGATAATGATCCACAATCCCGCTGTAAAATGCCTCAGCGGCAGTGCTTTGCAAATCGAGGAAGAAAGCAGACGCCTTATGCAGATGCGGAAGACAACGGCAGAGATCCTTGCAAAGCATACAGGACATACCATTGAGGAAGTTTACGAAAAGACAAAACAGGATACTTATTTCAGCGCGGAAGAAGCGGTTAAATGGGGGCTTGCTGACCGCATCATACGTGAAATATAGGAAAGGGGGAAAATATCTTGGAGAATACATACAGAATCCTTGCAGATAACCATAAAATATCTAACGATACATGGCTAACCGGACTAAACAATAACGACCTGATCATAGGTCCGTCAGGAAGTGGGAAGACGAGGGGATACGTAAAGCCCAACATCATGCAGTGCAGCGGGAGTATCATCGTTACGGACACGAAGGGGATATTGCATGAGGAAACAGGCAGTCTGCTAAGAGATGAAGGATACAAAGTAGTGGAACTGAACCTTGCTGACTGCGCCCATTCACCTTATGGCTACAACCCACTTGACTACATACGGCGTGACCATGACGGAAAATATAACCAGCAGGACATACTTACTTTAGCAGCGGCAATCGTGCCTCTGGAGATGAGGGACGTGTACTGGGATATAATGGCAAGATTATATCTGGAAAGCGCTGTCAGCTACGTCCTTGAAGCATTGCCTCAGGAAGAAATTCATTTTGCAAGCGTTGTCAGGCTGGTGGGGGAAATGGGCCAGCACGGCTGCTACAGGAAACTCATGGACGAACTTGCCGTAATAGACCCGGACAGCTTTGCACTCTCACGCTACAGGATGTTCCGGGAAGTCTCTCAGGGAGTGAGCAACACAAGCGCGTGCATACACAGCACCCTATGCGCCAAAATTGCCCCTCTCTCATTTGACGGTGCAAAAAAGCTGTTTACAAACAGGAAAAAGATAAACCTGAAAGAGCCCGGAAGAAAGAAAATGGCGATTTTCCTCACAGTATCGGATACCGACAGTAGTATGTACCGTCTTGCAAACGTCTTTTACACGCAGGCACTGCATACATTGTGTTCATTGGCAGACCAGAATCCCGGCCACAGGCTGAAAGTCCCGGTAAGGTTTTACCTTGATGATTTTGCATCCAGCACGGTGATACCTGACTTTGACAGAATCATATCCGTGATCCGCTCACGCGAAATCTCCACAAGCATAATCATACAGTCAATTTCACAGCTTGAATCGCTCTACGGCAGACCGAAGGCAATGACGATCATAAACAACTGCGACAATCTCTTATGCCTGGGGGCAGGTAGAGACCTTTCGACGGCAGAATACATAAGCAAACAGTCAAACAAAAGCGTAAGTGCAGTCCTCAATACGCCTGTTGAAAGAGCATGGCTGCTTACACGCGGGAAGGAAGCCGTCAAGGCTGATAAATATGATATAACAAGACATAAAAATTATAACCGGCTCCCGGAAGCGCAGCGTGATAAGCCCCCATGCAGTGAAGCATCAGGCGTAACAGATGAAAGCGGATATATCCAGTTTCCGGCATAAAAGAATGGACAAGCTGCATCTGTCATGTACCAATCGTCACACAGCCCCTTCCACTGTACTCCTACAGCAGGGGGCTTTAACGTGCCGTACCCGGCACCGGATGCCATAAAGAAAAAATGACTGTTCAGACGTCCGAATAAATGGCGTAAAACTTAAGAACAGACCAGGACCGCTAATCATGCGGCAGAAAGGAGCATATACCATGAAGAAGACCGAAAAGACCGAAACGAAACCGAAAGCTGAAACCGGAACCGTTACAGAGACTGCCAAAAAAAACACTACAGAAAGCAGAAATGTGTCTAAGACACAAGCCAAAACACCAGCTCAGACAGCGTCTGAGGATGATACAGGACCTTTAAGCTCTGCGGTGAAAGAATCAGCCACAAAGACTGTTAAAGGAGCTGAAAATGTCGCAAAGGAAACTGATAAGACAGCAGTACCCAGAACAGCGGATGAACACGGACAGGACAATGTGGCGGTGGAAGAACCCGCTCCATTGTCCGTCATAAAAAACACGGATGCAGAAGTGATCGAATCCCCCCTCAAACAAATGAAAGCGGAGTTCCACCAGAGGGCACAGGTGATCAAGGAGCAGATGCGCAACATCCAGAACTCATTCATAACGATAGGCTTCCAGCTGCACTGGATAAGGGAAAACAAAATGTACAGGGTGCTTGATTACAGGAATGTTTATGAGTACGCCGAGAAGGAATACGGCATTAAAAAGACAACATGCAGCAACATCATAAGCATCATTGAAAACTATGCCGAAAGGGATGCCGCAGGGAATGTGGTAGAGAGCATCGCCGACTGCTACCGCAACTACTCCGCGTCCCAGCTTGTAGCAATGCTGGGAATGGACGATAAAACGAAACAGCAGGTCACGCCGGACATGAGCGTAAGGGCGATAAACCGTATGCGGAAAGACGGGGACAAAACGGAGCCGGATACTGCCAGCGTGGCTGATGCAGAAAACTTGCAGAAAACAGACACTGCCGCAGAAAGAACCACTGCTGTTGCCGCCGCAAAAGGAACTGCGGAAGCGGCAGAACGAAAAGCTGATGATAAACAGGACGTGGAAAACAAGGATCCAGTGCATGACGAAAAAGCAAAGACAACAGATGTAAACCAGTCCGCCGCAGCGGAAACTGCCACATCCGGTGATAACACACCAAAAGCCGACGCACAGGATGAAGTACCGACGGAAGAAAAGAACGACAGGACACTTGCCGAGATAGACAGCTATCTTGACTACAGGAGCATGTTGGATGAACTTGACCTTATGATAAAACATGCGTTTACAGCAAGTGCTTCCGCAAGGGTAAGGATCATATGTGTACAGGGATGACATGCAGGACTGCATATGTGGAAATGGGAAAAGCGGCTGCCTGCCGCTCCCCACCCTGCTTGTGTCCATTATCCGGCAGGGTTTATTTATAACTTGAATATTAAATCCATGTGCGGTATAATAATGAGATAAGACGAGATAAATAAAAATTTAAAGGCAGGACATGAGGGACGGCAATCCCTCATGCCCCTATGCAGGAGCCTACTCTCCTAACACAGCATATATGATATCTATTATATATATGATATCTATGCACCCATACCTAATTTTACTAGACTTTTCATTTTTACGCAATATCAATCTAGTGATTTAGGCTTGTGTTGCTTTAACTTTATTGCGGTGTAGGACTAAGAATCCTGCGCCGCTTATTTTATTTATTTCGCAAATAATGCCTTGTCAGAAGGGGGAAGGAAATCTCCGCCCCCCTGCAAGACGGGCGCTCTACAAAAATTTCAATTCATGGCATTTTAGAAGGAGGCAGGCAGCTTAAAATACAAAACCCTAAAAACACGGATCAGCAATTTAATCAGCACAATGCCTCTTGACCTATGCCCTAATATATTAGGAGTGGCATTATAAAACTGCGTATCTGTTCAGACGTCCAAACTGTAGCAGGCCGGATAGATACATAATGCAGAATTTTTGGGGGATATTGCCATATCCCCGGATGTTTTTTTGAATAAAACCGCATACCGTATAAGTCTTACATGAGACAAAGGGCCTTGCGGCACGATTTACCAGACTGCGCATAATGTAATGTAACAAAGACTAGCGCAGCCTAAATAAAAGCTGATTGACAGCTATTCAGAACGAAGGAGGAACATGACAATGAAAAAGAAACTATTGGCAAAGATTGCTAAACTTGCAATGCTCACATTCGCAGCAGTCATCATTGTAACTGGTTCAGATGCAATGACTGTAAACGCTATGGACTGGAACGGTTGGACAGATTCCGGTGACAATCCTGCCAATCCCGACGACTGGGATATGACAAACGACGGCAAAACAGAAGAAGAAAAAGAAGAAGAACGCAAAAAGAAAGAAGAAGAACAGAAGGCGCTCAAAGAACTACTCACCAACGACAAGTACGCAGACGTGAACACGCTTAATGCAACTGTCAAGATTAAGACAAACATATTAAAAGCTAAGAAGAAAGCAGGCTCTTATGTTAAGCAGACGCCTAAACCTTCAAAAGTAGTTGTAAACGGCAAGGCTCTTAAGTATAATAAGAAAACAAAAGAGTATGTATTTGGCTACTCCCTTTGGGACGAAGACAACCAGAAGTGGACTGATGTGGACAGCCTCACAGCACCCGGCTTATACAGACTTGGTATAGGAGGCAGAGGCAGCTATAGTGGTATATACACAAAGAGAATTTATGTTTATGACACCACGGAAGGCTCAAAGTCCATGTCCTCGGTCAAAGTCAAGGTAAACAAAGTGCAATACTCTGGTGAAGAAATCACATCAGGCGTAATCACGAGTGTAAAACTAGGTAAGACCAATCTGGAAGAAGGCAAAGACTACACCGTAAAATACTTAAACAACGTCAACAGCGGTACAGGCATTGTAAGGCTCACCGCAGTAGAGGGTTCGGGGCTTGTGGGCGAAAAAGAAGTAAATTTCACAATCACAGGTGGGACCAAGATAAGCAAAGCCAAAGTTATAGGATTGACCTCTAAAACATATAACTACGGCAAGGCCGTTAAACAGGATATGTCACAGGTAAAACTTACGGTCAACGGCAAGGAGCTTGAACAGGATAAAGACTATGCAGTGCAATATTACATGAACAACACCAAAATCGGTACGGCTAAAATAGTAATCGCAGGAAAAGGCAGCTACTACGGAACCATTACAAAGAGTTTCAAAATTACCAAGATTCCTATTACGGAAGAAATGCTTGATGATGAATCAAAGGCTAAAGTAAAAGGTTACACAGGTAAGCCCGTGAAGACAGGCGTAGGATTGTTCGATAGCAACAGACTTATTAAGACTGCAAATCAATCACAACCCGAACAATACCAACTGAAAGAAAAAACAGACTACACCCTGTCCTATAAGAATAATGTAAAGCCCTCGGACAAAGCCGTAATCATAGTCAAGGGAAAAGGCAACTACACTGGAACAATCAATGTTTACTTCACAATCCAAGACAAGAGTAAAAGTGCTGATACACAGAAAGCAGCCGGAAAAGACAGCGTAACTAAGCCGGAAACAGACGAAGACGTAACTGATGCACCGGAAGAAGCTGTTACGGACGAAGAAGTAACTGATACCACGGAAGAACCTACTGATACGGAAGAATCAGAAAATGACGAAACACCAGACACAGAGGAAAATCCGGCAGATGATGAAACTCCTGCTGATGAAGGAACAGAAAACGGTACAGGTGATGAAGAAGGAACTGATGCTACGGACGAACCTGCTGACACAGAGGAAAATCCGACAGAGGATGAAACTCCTGCTGATGAAGGAACAGAAAAAGGTGCAGATGATGAAAAAGGAACTGCATCCGACGAAACAGATAATACTACAGGTTCAGAAGATACAGGCAATACTGCAACTGATGAAGGCACAGGCAGTACAGATGAAGGTGATGCTGTAACTGATGAAACAGTTAGTACAGATACAGATTCAGAAGATGCCAACAGTACCACATCTGATGATATGGATAATGCAGACAGCACACTATCTGATGATGCGGTTACAGATGCGGAAACACAGGCAGATGTAGAAACTGTCATCCCGGAAAACAGCGTAGTTGAAGATGCAGATACAGATGCAGCATAAGCACTTACAGAAACTAAATAATAATAATCTTAAGGCAGTCCACAGCGTTGTGGGCTGTCTTTTTTCCAGTTTCTACCCTTCCTGCTCTATTCCATTCCCGCACCATTTCTGCGCCGATCGCGGCGCCGGATTTTTAAGCGAAATGAACCGGATGCCATAAGGCGTCGAATCCTGCTTGACTGCTGGATTCTCTGTATGGGTATATATACCCGTGCAGCCATACGGACACCACCCTCTGCGTATCGTCCGTATATCAACCACAGGGCGCAGCATAAACCGCAGTGCCCTTAACCAAACAAAGAGCCGGTAAGTACCGGAAGGAAGGAGGAAAAATGTTTAATACAATTAACGGCGGTAAAACTGAAACTGCCTGCTTTGACATCATTGTATTTGCAGAAATGGTGATGAAACAGCTGAAAGACCTGCTGGGGGACGGATATTCCATATCTGTCTCTGAAAACCGGAAAAACAACGGAATAACCCCTGTAGGGCTTTCCATAAGCAGTAACAGTGAGCGCCCGGATGCTGGTGCCATAATCTACCTTGAAGGATATCTTGGAAGCTATAATGAGGGAGATATGGATATCATGGAAATATGCGACGATATAATCAAAGTATTCCATGAAAACATGCGGGACTTCGACTTTGATACAGGTAGCATATCAAGCTTCGATCAGGTTAAAGACAGGATATGCTGCAAGCTGGTAAATGCCGAAATGAACAGCGACAAAATTTACATGCTTCCACACCGTAAGTTCCGGGATTTAGCGATAATCTATTACATACCGCTCCAGGTAAACGGATATAACGCTTCAATAACAATAACCCCAAACCTTCTTGAATTATGGGGCGTTGATGAAGCTGATTTGTACGATGCGGCGATGAATAATAATACTGAATATTGTATATTAAGCATTGCGGAAGTAATGAAGGATGCAGCGGCTGAACTTGGCTTAAATGGAGCAGACAGCTTTTTTGCAGCACCGCCGCATATGGGACCCGAAATGTATGTTGCCACAAATAAGGCGCGTGAGTTCGGCGCAACGTTTTTAATGCAAAAAAATAGACTTAAGGAATTTTCAGACAGGATAAATGATGACTTCTACATTTTACCATCAAGTGTCCATGAACTTCTGTTTATTCCTGCAACAGGCATGTATGCAAGCAGTCTTTCTGAAATGGTAAAAGACGTAAATGCGAATTTACTTGATAAGGAAGAAATACTCTCAAACAGTGTATATCGCTATTACCGTGATTTGAACAAAGTGATAGTTGAATGTTATGGATGATAAATATGCGCCCTGCGGTATTTATAAGCTGCCGGGCGTTTATCTATCCCAAAAAAAGGAGGAAAAAACGTGAAAGTAAATTTATACGACATGGAAGTTGACGGTGAAGGGCATGTACATCTGGTCAAGGAAAAAACCTTAAACTATGACGCAGCCTTAAAGATAGGCTCACCTGCTGATGCAGCGGATATGTTTATCAGACTTACGCATATAGACAAAAAAGCCGAGGAGCATATATATATGCTATCATTAAATGCTTCATGTGAAGTGGCCGGGCTGTTTTTCATTTCAAAGGGAAGCGCCACTGCAAGCTATATGACGCCGAGGGAACTGTATATGCGTGCCCTCATTTCGGGAGCCGTACAGATAATCATATGCCACAACCATCCCAGCGGCGCGGCTGTTCCAAGCAGCGATGATATAGAGATAACCAAAAAGATAAAGGAGGCGGGTGAATTGGTAGGGATTATCCTTTCGGATCACATCATAATAGGCGGAATGGAAAACAAAAAATATTTCAGCCTGCGTGAAGCAGGATTGCTTGAAGGGGCGTGAAGCCCCTTCTCTCTTTTCTCCAAAACTTAATATGCCCGCTAAAGCCTCTGGATGTATTTAAACACATCCGGGGGCTTTATTTTTTCTCTGATTTCCCATAAACATAGCCATATACGGTTGTGTCCATTTTTTGAATATACACGCAATGCCGTATAGAATAACACGCAATATAACAACGCAGTGGGCTTAACGTGGCGCACATAAAGACCACTAAAAAATACCAGAACGGTCTGCAGGTCAGACGTCCGAACAGAAAACACTTTGTCCATATATGTAATACCGTTTGGGAATATACGCTACAATGACAGTCAGATGCACTTGTTGGAAAAATCCAAAGTTTATCGAAAGGATATAGAAGTTATTGAATGATGTGCATAATATCGTTTAGAATCATACATCAAATCGGCAATAAATGATGCGCCGCTGCACGCTTATTTTATTTTTCCAAGTGCATAACGGCGCCAAAAATCTTTGGAAAAATATCGCAGATAAAATCCTCATTTATGGGCAGAAAAATTTGCAAAATTCCAAGTTGGAAGAATTGGAAAAATAAATCGAGGCAAAAACGGACCCTTTGGAAAAATCGAAAATGCTCATAAATGGGTAGAATCCACACGTCTTATTCTCGCTTACGCTCGAAACGACGAAAATGGCGGAACAGGATAAGGGGGCGTTATGCACGGAGTGCAGTCAGCATAGCTGACACGCCTTCGTCGCTGCGCTCCTCACCCGCTCATTCGTGTTACTCATTCGGGGCCCTTACTGCGGCACAAGACTATGTCTTTTGCCTTGCACTCTCCGACGCTCCGCATCTCCGGTGTCCTGCAATGAACGCATACGCGCTTCTGATCCACTGCTCCGAAAGATATAACGTAGCATTAAATAAAAACACAGAAATTATTTTTTAATTATTTTAAACAATTAAAAGAATAATTGCAACAGCTTCTGAAAAGAAATTGTCACAGGAACAAGAATATGATACTATGGCATAGAGGAACAATCGTGTTGCAAGGTGGTAAATCTCCCTAAACTTGAAAAAGAGGGGAGGTGGTGGATATGAGTACATATGAAGTCATAAGCCTTTTGATTTTGGGTGGTACTTTTCTCATTTCACTGCTTGCCTATATTGATAGGAACAACAAGCGAAAATAAATAAGCCTACCTTGTACTTGGCGGTCTAGGTAGGCTCAAAACTTATCTGGGAGGTCAACCACTTTGTGGGCGGTTGTTTCCTCTTTTGTCTTCATGATAGCATATCCCCACGATAAATTCAATAACGAATGACTAAAAACATTTTACCTTCTGCATTTTATAATTCAAAAAGACATTCCAAAAACAAAAAACATTTCCACGCGGACGCCAACCTTGACTTTCCGTAAGCGGAATGTAACCTCTTTCATGCCGACGGTGGGGAACTCAGAAATAAACAGGACTTTCACCATCCATCGGAAACAGCATTGTAACATTCCGCTTACGTAAATTCAAGGCCAAGCCATTGCCTGGAGGCAATGGTGGCTGGGTATTGCCGCCTCTGGCTCCGAATCTTGAAATAAACAGGACACGCCCCACAACATTTATCCATTGCTTTAGCGTTTTGGGATGCCCCCATATTGTGCGCTTAATAATTGCGCTAACCTGTTCATAAGGTCTGAGCAGGATGCAGACATCACAACGCAGGTTTGGTACATCATATGGCTTGTGATTGTTGAACAAGCACAACATATAGCGTAAAACTTTGGTTAGTTTTATCTTAAAATGAAGATTGATAAATTATTAAAATATGATATTATGATAGTGCAATTCAAAAGCCAATACATCTTGGCTTAACCCTGTGCCGCATGGCGGCACCCGAACGGGTATGGATGATAGGCAGACCTAGCAGCAATATGCCAATCGAAAAGGATAAAAATGTAAGTGTTTACACTCTGTTTTGTCTTTTTGGTTATATTGTTGCAGGCCTGCTTTTTTGTTTCAGTAAGCATACAACAATCTTCAATATCCGGAACCGCTGCCGTTGGCAGATGTAATGGAATGACAAACGCATAGGAGACTGCCTGCATGTATTATCCATGTGAGGGTAAGACAAACAGGTCGGACGTCTGAACTATTATACATAAAACTTCTTATATCCCATGTGTTGAAGCATTATAGGGAGAATAGGGCTGCGCTGAGAACGCAGCCGGGGACTGAACAAAAGCAGGTCTTACCATAATGCTTTTCTTGAATTATATAAAATGTTGATGAATCAGTATTTTTCAAGTATAATATACAGAATAGGAGTGGAGTGATTGAAAAATAAATTCAAACAAAATGACAACAATCACGCGATTGCATATTATCGTTTCAGTTCTCATGCGCAGAATGAAGCATCTATTGAACAACAAAAAGAGCAAGCTCATTTATATGCTGAGAAACATGGTTTAACTATCATAAAAGAATATGAAGATAGGGCAATATCCGGAATGACGGATGAACGTCCCGGATTTCAACAAATGTTGTCAGAAGTTGATAAGTTGAAACCAGCAGTTCTTATTCTTTGGAAAACTGACAGACTTGCGAGAGATAAATATATTTTGGCGATTGCTAAACATAAAATACGAGACGCTGGCTGTTCCATTAATTATGTAGCTGAGACTATTCCAGAGAATTCACCAGAAGCGGTTCTTATCGAAGCCATATATGAAGGTATGTCTGAATTTTATTCACATCAATTAAGACAGAATGTGACTCGCGGTATGCTTTACAATGCTCAAAAGGCCCTATACAACGGACATAAAATGTTGGGTTATAAGGTAGACGATACGAAGCACTACATTGAGGACGAAGCAACTTCTCCTATTGTACAGCGTATTTTTAAGCAATATGCATCTGGAAAGCCATTAGCACAAATAGTTGATGAATTGAATAAGCAAGGTCAAAAAACAGTCTTTGGCCGAGAATTTACAATAAATAGTCTTAGATATCTTTTGAAAAACAGAGCATATCTGGGAGAATATCATTATAGTGATATAGTTATACCGCATGGTATGCCCCGATTGATATCTGATGAACTTTTTGAGGAAGTTCAGAAGCGATTTGAACAGAACAAACATAAAGCAAGAACACCATCTATTGAAGAAGATGCTCCAAGATACTGGCTGACTGGAAAATTATATTGTGGTGAGTGTGGTACTACAATGCACGGAATATCTGGTACTTCAAAGACTGGAAAAATTCACTACTATTATTCTTGTAAAAATCACCGCAAACATAAATGCGATTTGCAAAGCATTTCAAAGCCTCTATTAGAATCCCATGTTATATGGGTGTTAAGGAATTTGATTGAAGATACAGAGAATCTTGCAAGTCTGGCTGTTGATATAAGCACATATTGCAAAAAACTTAACGCTGATAATGGTTATATATCAAGTTTAGAGGCTGAGTTGAAAGAAACCCAAAAAGGTATCAAAAATCTTTTAAATGTTATTGAAAAAGGTGTTATGTCAGATACAATTACATCTCGTCTTGTAGACTTAGAAAATCGAAAGACATCACTTGAAGAAGCCATAGAAACAGAAAAGATAAAACAGGTTCTTGTGGCTGATGAATATAGCATACAAAAATATTTTAATATATATGCCAATTCTAATTTTGATGATGAAAGAACGCGAAACACAATTCTTGAATATTTTGTTGATAAAATATATGTGTATAATGACAGACTTGTTATCACATTTTATTATTCAGATGACAAAACGGAGATTGATTTAGATACGCTCACTGAAATTACAGGAACTGACAGTATCAATGTTGAGGGTTCAACATTGATACCGTCTGGTCCACTTAAATCAAAACAGTCGAACACCGTTCAAATCGGTAGTATCGCGGTATACAAGGACAGCAAGGAAACGCTTGTTTAAGAGGCATTTAAGGTGTTAGGCTTTGTATGAAAGGTTCTGGTTCCTAAGTTGGGTACTAAGGACCTTTTTTATTCTTTAAATATGAGTAAATTTATGGGAGTAAAAATTATGAGCTGTAAATTCACGTGTTAATTTTCTTGCTATTTATCTGTGGATTGCATATAATAAATGCAAAGGAGATGATGACTATGCCAAATATTAAACCAATATCAGATTTGAGAAATTATACAGAAGTATTAAAAGAAGTAAAAACAAACCAACCAGTATATCTGACTAGGAATGGTCGGGGAGCATACGCTATTGTGGATGTTGATGAGTTGGATCGGTTAAAGGCGACAATTCAACTTTTGACAAAATTGGAAGAAGGAGAGCAGTCTGCTAGAGAAAAGGGTTGGTTAACAGCGGATGAGGTAGAGGCTGCGTTGGGATTGTGATATGCCGAAGTTGATTTATACACCAAAAGCGTTGGATGATCTACAAGGGATAAAAGTTTATGTTGCCAAGCAGTTTGGTGAAGGCAAGGCAAAGGTTTGTGTCAAGGAGATTACATCAACTGCCAAACAGTTAGAGCTGTATCCGGGAGAAGGACCCCGCTTAAAGGATTTGATAGAATATCCAACGGATTACCATTATCTGGTTGTAAAGCCTAATTATGTTTTTTACAGGGTTGAGGGTGATACCATAAGGGTTATCCGTATTTTGAATGAAAAGCAGGATTTTTTACAGATATTATTCGGAATAACCAGTATGTCTGAAGAAGGAGAAGATTACTGGGGTGATTAGGGGAGTATGTTCTTGACATTTTCGCTGACAAAATATATGTTTATAGAGAGAAAATAATTATCACATTCCACTTTACTGATGATATGCAGGAATTGACAATATAGGAGCCCCTAAAAATGGCTAAATGGATGGTGTCAGCCAAGAAGGCTGACTTTGATAAAATTTCAAAAGAATTTAATATTGATCCGGTTATTGCACGTATAATCAGAAACCGTGATATTGTAGATGATACGGATATTCGTTTGTTTTTATACGGCACACTGGACGATTTACACAATCCGCGGCTGCTTTACGATATGGAGAAGGCAGTCGCTTTTATGCTGTCCAAAATAGAAGAAAAGGAAACGGTCAGGATTATCGGAGACTATGATATTGACGGAATTTGTGCAACATATATCCTGCTTAGGGGTTTAAAAGCCTGCGGCGCCAATGTAGATACGGTGATTCCGCACCGGATCAAGGACGGCTACGGCTTAAATGATAATCTGATCGAAGAAGCCCATAACGACGGAATAGACACGATCATTACCTGTGATAACGGAATAGCGGCCGCAAAGCAGATTGAATATGCCAATGAACTTGGCATAAACGTGATAATAACAGACCACCATGAGGTGCCGTATGAGCTTATGGAGGATGGAAGCCGAATGGAGCTTCTTCCGCCGGCCTTTGCGGTAGTGGACCCTAAGCAGGAGAAGTGCAATTATCCGTTTGACGGTATTTGCGGGGCGGTAGTTGCTTATAAGTTTATACAGGTACTTTTTGAGGAATACCGGAAAGCATATCTGCCTGGGAAAATTCAAGATCAAACAGAAGTTTTTGGGGAAATATTAGAAGAACTTCTTGAATTTGCGGCATTTGCCACAGTCGGGGATGTAATGGAATTGCTTGATGAGAACAGAATCGTTGTGCGTTATGGCCTTAAACAGATGGTACATACTAAGAATCTTGGACTTAGGGCGCTTATAGAGGTGAACGGACTGCAAAACAAGCCCTTATCGGCTTATCATATTGGCTTTGTACTTGGACCTTGTATGAATGCCACGGGCAGGCTGGACAGCGCGGTTAAGGCGCTTAGTCTGTTAAACAGCAGCGATTTGGCGCAGGCGGTTACTATTGCAGGCGAATTAAAAGAGCTTAATGACAGCAGAAAAGAAATGACAAGGCAGGGGACAGAGAAGGCGATAGAGCTGATTGAGAACGGACCTTATAAGGATGATAAGGTGTTTGTTATTTTTTTAACAGACTGCCATGAGAGTCTTGCCGGGATAATTGCCGGAAGGATTAAGGAGAAGTATAATAAACCCGTTTTTATACTTACAGAGTCGGAAGAGGGGATTAAAGGCTCCGGACGTTCCATTGAAGCCTATCATATGTACGAGCAGATGAGTTTGTGCAAACAGCTTTTTACTAAATATGGCGGTCATAAAATGGCGGCTGGCTTATCAATGCCCAAAGAAAACGTAGAAGAATTCCGAAATACTCTTAATAGGAACTGCAATTTGTCCGATGAAGATTTTGTAGAAAAGGTTTTAATTGATGTACCGATGCCGTTATCTTATATAAGAATGGATTTTGTAAAGCAGCTTGAGCTGTTAGAGCCTTTTGGCAACGGAAATTCCAAACCCATTTTTGCACAGAAGAACGTGAGAATACTGCGTGGCAGGATCCTTGGGAAAAGTGCAAATGTGGGAAAATACAGAATTTGTGATGAACAGGGCAATGAATATGATATGATATATTTTGGCGATATGGAGAAATGGCACACCTTTTTGGATGAAGCATATGGAGAGGATGAGCGGGAGAAACTATATCGTGCGGGAAGCAGGGAGATTGTCATTCAGATGATTTATTACCCTGATATCAATGTTTATCAAGGGAAAGAAAGCCTGCAGATTGTGATGCGGGATTATGCAAAATAAAATTTAGTCGAGAGGAGCAAACTTATCCATGATACTTACAGTGACGCTTAATCCGGCAGTGGATAAAACATATACGACAGGGGCATTGATCATGGGGAATGTGAACAGGATGCGCACTGCCATGTCGATAGCAGGTGGAAAAGGGATAAATGTGACTAAGGTGCTTCGCCAATATGGTTATTCTGTTTGCGCAACAGGTTTTTTGGGTGGATATGCGGGGGATTTTATTGAGGATTACCTGAAAAAAGAAGAGGTGGACTGCCGTTTCATCAGGGTAGATGGCGAGACAAGAAGTAATATGAATATACTTGCCGATAACGGATATGTGACGGAGATCTTAGAGCCTGGACCGGAAGTTGATGAAGAAAGGCAGCAGCGTTTTCTTATGCAGTATGACGCCTTATTAGCTGAATGTGAATTGGTTGTATTATCGGGAAGCGTTGCGGCGGGGATTCCTGATGATATATATGCGGTGCTAATAGAGAAAGCGCGAAATAAGGGAATTCGTACAATACTTGATACAAGCGGAGATGCGCTTAGGAAAGGAATCGCTGCGAAACCGTATATGATAAAACCCAATCAGAAGGAATTAGAGTATATAATCGGGCATAAACTGGTAAAGAGAGAAGATGTTAAAGCGGCTGCGCTTGCAATTCATGCTGAGGGTATTGCCCATGTGGTAGTGTCAATGGGGAAGAAAGGACTGCTTGCCGTAAGCGGCGGGAAAGTTTTTTTTGCATCGGCGGGAAAAGTAAAAGCGCTGAATACGGTAGGCTGTGGGGACAGCGTGGTAGCGTCTTATGCAATGTCCATTCTTAATAGTGAGCGTAACGAACAGGCGATTAGGAGAGCGGCGGCTATTTCCGCAGCGAATGCGACAACGCTTGTAAGCGCGGATATACCAAAGGAAACAGCCCAAGAGTTATTAGAGAACATTACAGTAGATGAATTAAAATAAGTACAAAGTGAAAAAGCCTGAGAAATCTCAGGCTTTTTCTATATTTTCTTATGAGGGGGGAGATAGTGAGTTGTCAACTATCTTAATTATTATCATAAAGTTGAAATGTGTCCAAAATGTGTTTTATTTATAATAAAAATATAAATTTACATGATAATTTTAATAAATTTTTAAAAATTATTATTTTTTGCGCTTATGTACGTCAATAAAGCTGCAATCATGGACTGTTAGGTAAAAGCAAATTTGCCAAAAAGCATATTTCATGATATTTTATTATAATGAGAGTTTTGCTTAATATTAAGGAGCGAAAATTTATGACTGAAAAATCTGAAGTGAAAAAATCTATGTTTAAGTTAAGTGATTTATTAAAAGGGTTTGAATACGAGTGTATAAGAGGAAATCAGGACACAGAGGTAAGTGAGGTTGTTTATGATTCCAGAAAGGTGACGTCAGGGAGCCTTTTTATTTGTATTAAGGGAGCCAATGTAGACGGACACGATTTTATACCTGATGTAATTAAAGCAGGAGCGAAGGCAGTAGTTGTGGAAAATGACATTTCGGATCTGGATGTGCCGGCAGATGTTACGATCATTAAAGTCAAAGACACCAGATACGCGATGGCATTTATTTCAGCGGCTTATTTTGGTAACCCTGCAGATGAACTTAAGGTAATCGGTATTACAGGAACCAAAGGCAAGACTACTACAACATATCTTGTGAAATCTATATTGGAGCAGGCAGGACGAAAGGTAGGCCTGATTGGAACGATAGAGGTAATTATCGGGGATACCCATATTCATGCCAATAATACTACGCCGGAATCATATTTGGTACAGCAGTATTTCAGGCAGATGGCGGATGCGGGCTGCGATACGGTAGTTATGGAGGTTTCATCGCAGGGGCTGATGCTTCATAGAACGCAGGGATTTATTTTTGATTACGGTATTTTTACAAATATTGAACCGGACCATATAGGCCCGAATGAACATAAAGATTTTGATGATTATTTAAGTTGTAAAGGACTGCTTTTTAAACAATGCAGGGTTGGAATAGTAAATAAGGATGATGCACACTGGGAGAGTGTTGTCAAGGGGCATACCTGCGAGCTTGAGACTTATGCCATAGAGGCGGACGCAGACTTAAAAGCAGAGCATATGGAGCTTATAAGCGGTGGCGGAAAGCTGGGGGTTGCATTTGATGTTAAAGGACTTATGGATTTTCATGTTGAAATCGCCACGCCGGGGAAGTTCAGCGTATATAACGCGCTTACGGCAATTGCCATATGCAGACATTTCGGAGTGGAAAAAGATGCAGTGCTTGGCGCACTTCTTAAAGCTAAAGTAAAGGGCAGAATCGAGCTTGTGAAGGTATCGGATGATTTTACATTGATGATTGATTATGCGCACAATGCAATGGCTTTAGAGAGCCTTTTATCTACGTTAAAAGAATATAGGCCGCACAGACTTGTGTGCGTATTCGGCTGCGGGGGAAACCGTTCTAAATTGCGACGTTATGATATGGGTGAAGTCAGCGGAAGGCTTGCCGATCTGACAATTATTACCTCCGATAACCCACGATTTGAAGAACCGCAGGATATTATAGATGACATTAAGACAGGAATAGCGAAGACTAATGGAAAATATGTAGAGATCTGCGACAGGAAAGAAGCAATAGCCTATGCAATTAAAAATGGCGAACCGGGCGATATTATTGTACTGGCAGGCAAGGGACATGAGGATTATCAGGAGATTAAGGGCGTGAAATATCCTATGGACGAAAGAGATTTGATAAGTGATGTACTTGCGAATATGCAATAGGGTGAAAAATAAATTTTTCACCCGCGAGTTTTGTGCTAAAGCGCTTTTAGCGCTGCCCAAACATCGCAGGTTGAGAGAATTTACGGCGACGGAGGATAACCTATGAGTGAAAAGTACGCAGATATTATCGTAGACATTTCACATGATAAGGTTGACAGACCTTTTAGATATAAGATTCCGGAAGCTCTTTTGGGAGAAATTTCAGTGGGTATGCGTGTCTATGTTCCTTTTGGAAAAGGAAATAAGGAGATAACGGGCTATGTGGTTGACCTGCTTGACACTACGGATTACCCGCCTGAAAGGCTAAAGGAGATCAGCCGTATTGATAAGAAAGACACTACATTAGAGGGAGATTTGATCCAGACGGCTTACTGGATGAAAAGTCATTACGGTTCTACGATGATCACGGCGCTTAAAACAGTGCTTCCGGCTAAGAAGAAGTTTAAACAGCTTGAAACAAAGAAAGTCATACGGATATTTGGTAGGGATGAGATAGAAAGTCTAATAGAAGAATGTCGCAAAAAGCATCAAACGGCCAAGGTGAGGGTGTTGAATGCTTTATTGGATGAGGAAGTACTGCCATATACTTTGATCAGGGAAAAATTAAACGTTACTACGGCAACGCTTAACAGTCTGGTAAAACAGGGCGTTATTTCGATAGAAACAGAGAATTTTTATAGAAATCCGGTAAAGAAAATATCGGAGAGAGAGGCAGCGAAGCCTTTAAGTGATGGACAACAGCATATTATTGATGATATAATTAAAGATTGTTGTAGGGGAAACACAGGAACCTATTTAGTTCATGGGATTACCGGAAGCGGTAAGACCGAGGTTTATATTGGAGTTATTGAAAAGACAATAAATATGGGTAAGCAGGCAATTGTGTTAATTCCTGAGATTGCACTGACTTATCAAACTTTGCTTAGATTTTATAAGAGGTTTGGAGACCGGGTTTCGGTGATGAATTCCAGTCTTTCCATGGGTGAGAAGTATGATCAGATGGAACGTGCAAGAAACGGCGAGCTGGATGTGATAATAGGCCCGCGTTCGGCTCTGTTTACCCCTTTTCCCAATTTGGGAATTATTATAATTGATGAAGAGCATGAGAACAGCTACAAAAGCGAGTCCATGCCAAAGTATCATGCGAGGGAAACCGCAATTCAAATTGCGTCGATAAAGGGCGCAAGCGTCGTGCTTGGCTCGGCTACGCCTTCCATGGAGGCTTATTATAGGGCGAGGCGCGGTGAGTATAAACTGTATACGCTTAAAGAGAGACTTACCGGCGGTCAGCTGCCCAAAGTATATACAATAGACTTAAGGGAAGAATTAAAAGAAGGAAACCGCTCTATTTTTAGCAATAAGCTTAAAGAACTTATTGAAATGCGACTTAATTCTGGCGAGCAGACCATGCTTTTTATAAACCGGAGGGGATATGCGGGCTTTATTTCGTGCCGTGCATGTGGTCATGTAATGAAGTGTCCGCATTGCGACGTTTCTCTTTCGGAGCATAGAAATGGCAGACTGGTCTGTCATTACTGCGGTTATGAGATAATAAAGCCGGAGAAGTGCCCTGAGTGTGGTTCTAAGTATCTTATGGGATTCAGGGCGGGAACAGAGCAGATTGAAGAGGCTGTCCATAAGGAATTTCCAAGTGCAAGAACCCTTAGAATGGATGCGGATTCTACTAAGAGTAAAGATAGTTATGAGAAGATTCTGTCCGATTTTGCAGACGGCAGGGCGGATATTCTGATAGGAACTCAGATGATCGTAAAGGGGCATGATTTTCCCAATGTGACGCTGGTTGGTATTCTTGCGGCGGATCTTTCCTTAAATCAAAATGATTACCGCGCAGGTGAGCGGACTTTCCAGTTGCTTACGCAGGCAGCGGGACGGGCAGGAAGAGGAACTAAGGCCGGAGAGGTAGTTATACAGACATATCAACCCGAACATTACAGCATCGTTCATGCAGCTAATCAGGATTATGAAAGTTTTTATGCGGAGGAGTCCGTGTACCGCGAGCTTTTACAATATCCTCCGGCAGCGCATATGCTTGCGGTTTTGGTCGTATCTAAGAAAGAAGAGGACGGAGAGTATGTGGTAAATAGTTTTGCAGGGCTTATCAAGGAAAGGGTGACTGGTGATGATGCACCATATATAATCGGACCTGCTAAGGCCTGTATTTCCAAAATTAATGATTTATACCGTCATATTCTTTATTTTAAGCATACGGATTATGAGAAACTGGTACAAATAAAGGATATGCTGGAAATATATAGTAAAGAACAAAATTTCAGGTATCAGAATATTCAATACGATTTTGATCCGATGAATATATATTGATTATGCACAGAAAGGAAGACAAAATGGCTATTAGGAATATTAGAGAAATCGGGGATCCGGTATTAGGAAAAACGTGTAAGGAGGTTAAGGAGATAACTCCACGTATTCAGGAACTTATTAATGATATGTTCGATACTCTGTATGAAGCTGAAGGTGTGGGGCTTGCGGCGCCGCAAGTTGGTATATTAAAACGGATTGTGGTTATAGATACTACAGGAGATTCTCCAATTGTCCTTATTAATCCTAAGGTTTTAGAAACAAGCGGAGAGCAGACAGGATATGAGGGGTGTCTTAGCGTACCAGGCAAAACCGGTCAGGTAACAAGGGCCAATTATGTTAAGGCGCTTGCCTACGATGAAAATTTGGAGCCCTTTGAGATAGAGGGAACAGAGCTGCTTGCAAGGGCAATACTGCATGAAGTAGACCATTTGGAGGGTCATTTATATGTGGAAAAGGTAGAAGGACCGCTGCAGGATGTAGAGAATGCCGAGGAAGAGTAGGTGATTGGTATATGAAGATTATATTTATGGGAACGCCGGAATTTTCGGTTGGTGCACTTGAATCCATTATACAGGCCGGACATCAGGTATTATTAGTGGTCACGCAGCCTGATAAGCCCAAAGGACGTGGTAAGGAGATGCAGATGACTCCTGTAAAGGAGTGTGCCTTAAAGTATGACATTCCTGTTTTCCAGCCGATAAAGATTAAAGAGCCTGAAGCGGTAGACAAACTTAGGGAATATAATGCGGATGTTTTTGTGGTGGCGGCATTTGGACAGTTTCTTTCGGAGGAAATCCTTAATATGCCAAAGTACGGCTGTATCAATATTCATGCCTCACTTTTGCCGAGATACCGTGGTGCAGGGCCGATTCAGAGGGTTATTCTTAATGGTGAAAAAGAAACCGGTATTACGATAATGCAGATGGATAAGGGAATTGATACCGGAGATATGCTTTTGCAGAGCAGGATAAGAATAGATGAAAAAGAAACCGGTGACAGCCTTCATGATAAACTTGCCGCCGAGGGGGCAAGGCTTATAGTTGAAGCTCTGCCTAAGATTGAAGCAGGAGAGCTGATGGCCGTTAAGCAAAATGATGAGGATTCCTGTTATGCCAAGATGCTGCAAAAATCAATGGGAAGAATTGATTGGAGCATGAGCGCAGAAGAGATAGAAAGAATGATTCGTGCTTTTAATTCATGGCCAAGCGCATATACCTCATATAACGGAAAGACGTTAAAGATATGGGCATGCGATGTGTGCGAGAATAAATTGAATGAGAAAAACGTCGCAATAGGAACTGTAACCGCAGTGGAAAGCGATGCCGTATATGTAAAAACAGGAGATAAGGATTTGAAAATTACGCATCTTCAACTCGAAGGGAAAAAGAGGATGGCGGTAAAAGATTTTCTGTTAGGCTGTAAGATGAAAACGGGAGAGGTCTTAGGTTAAGCTGTAAGCGGAAAGGAGCCTTGATTATGGGATATTATGGTGGGCATTACGGAGGATATTACGGAATGTATTTTGATCCTACCTATTGGTTGGTTATTATTGGTGCGATTCTTTGTATTTTTGCGCAAATGCGTGTAAGTTCTACATTTAACAAGTATTCTAAGGTTAGGAGCAGGAGCGGAATGACCGGAGCGCAGGCGGCGCAGAGAATATTGCAGTTGTCGGGGATTTATGATGTGAGTGTCGAGCATATAAGAGGAAATCTGACCGATCATTATGATCCGTCATCTAAAGTGCTGCGTTTATCGGATTCAACCTATAGTTCGACTTCCGTAGCTGCAATCGGGGTTGCAGCGCATGAATGCGGGCATGCCCTGCAGCATCACAAGGGTTATTCGCCGTTAAAAATACGGACGGCGCTTGTACCTGCCGCCAATATCGGTTCCAGATTAGGGATTCCTATTATTATTGTAGGAGCGCTTCTTGGAATGAATCAGCTTTTAATTCAAATCGGAATATGGGTATTTGCGCTTGCGGTATTATTTCAGGTTGTAACGCTGCCTGTAGAATTTAATGCATCGTCAAGGGCGCTTGATATGCTTGGCAGTTATGGTATGATGGAAAATGATGAGACAAGGAGCTGCCGTAAAGTGCTTAGCGCGGCGGCGTTAACTTATGTAGCGGCTGCAGCGGCTTCTATTCTTCAACTGCTTCGTCTTATACTTTTATTTGGGAATAACAGCAGGAGCAGAAGAGACTGATAATGGCTTGCGGAAAGGTCATATGAGCATAAACTATGAATATAAGAGAAATTGTTTTGGATATACTTTTAGATCTTGAAAGAAACGGCGGCTATGTAAATGTTCTGCTCTCAGATGTGTTAGATAAGTATGATTATCTAATGCCAAAAGAGAAGGCGTTTATTAAAAGAGTCACGCAGGGAACTGTTGAGAGAAGGATACAGCTTGACTATGTACTGAATCAAATATCTAAGATTTCTGTTGATAAAATGAAACCGCTTATACGGCAGCTTCTAAGGATGAGTGCATATCAGCTCATATTTATGGATGCCGTACCCGATTCTGCCGTATGTAATGAGGCGGTTAAACTTGCTAAGAAAAGAAAATTCATGTCGCTGCAGGGCTATGTAAACGGTGTTTTAAGAAATCTGGCTGTGGCCGTAAATAAGCAGACTCTTAACTATCCGGATGCTTCAAAGGAACCTGTTTTATATCTGTCTGTAATGTATTCCATGCCCGAATGGCTTGTGGAACATTTTATGGGGGAATATGGAATGGAAGATACGGAGAAAATCCTTGCGGCTTTTCTTCATGAGAAACCCGTGACGCTCCGTATTGAAGAAAATATAAACAAAGACAGACAGAATGAGCTCATTAAGGCATGGAGAGAAAAAGATATCATTGTTAAGAAACATCAGTATCTGCCTTATGCCATGCAGATAGAGAAAATAGACGGAGTAAGAAATCTGTCAGGCTACGAGGATGGACTTTTTATAGTGCAGGATGTCAGTTCTATGTTAGTCGTTGAGGCAGCAGGAATAAAAGCAGGGCAGACAGTAATTGACGTCTGCGCTTCTCCCGGAGGAAAATCACTGCATGCAGCTTCTAAGTTAGCAGGAACAGGAAGGGTGCTTTCTTTTGACTTAACGGAGTCAAAGGTGGAGCGGTTAGAAGAGAACCGCAGGCGGATGCATGGGGATAACATGGAATGTGAGATTGGAGACGCCAGAATCGCAAATGAAAAGCTATACCAACTTGCAGATGTGGTGTTGGCGGATGTTCCCTGTTCGGGATTAGGAGTAATAGGTAAGAAACAGGACATTAAATATAATGTGACGCCTGAGTTAATAGAGGAAATAACGATTTTACAAAAAGATATATTGAAAAACGTCGCAAATTATGTGAAGCCGGGCGGCGTTCTCATGTATAGCACTTGTACCATTAATCCGGCGGAGAATGAAGAGATGGTAGAATGGTTTTGCGATACCTTTTCTTTTGAACCGGAGAGCATGAGTGAGTATTTACCTCAGCCGCTTAAAGAAGCCGGTGCAAATGGAATGATACAGTTACTTCCGGGTATTCACGAGACGGATGGATTTTTCTTTGCAAGGCTTAGAAGGGTATGAGCATTTGCGAAAAGGGGGGCTTTTCAAGACGGCCGTTGTACAATATAGACAAAGCAACGCAGGGCACGCTCTCGCTGCATGTCGCTCGTAGCGGTACTAGGCTCGAAAATACCTCGCTAAAGTACAAGTCCACTTTCAGTGGACTACGGCTCCCTAGCACCCTGCTTATGATTTGTCTATATTGTACAACTAGGTTTTAGAAATAGGGTGTTTTGCAATTGCCTACTCAGGAAACTAAAATAAAGAAGTATTGAAATCATTAAAATATTACAATATAGAAAAAGGTCGCAAATAGAGATGGGAGCAGAAGCGAACAGAGATATAAAATCTCTCACATTAAAGGAATTACAAAACTGGATTCTTGAAACCGGCGAGAAAGCATATAGGGCAAAGCAGCTCTATGAGTGGATGCATGTAAAACTTGCAAGAAATTATGATGAAATGGGAAATATTCCGAAAGCACTTAAAGAAAAGTGCGAAGCCGCATTTGATTATACAGCTCTTAAAGCAATCAAGGTTCAGGAATCTCAAATTGACGGAACAAAGAAGTTCCTGTTTGAACTTCCGGACGGAAATATGGTAGAGAGTGTGTGGATGCGGTATAAACATGGCAACAGCGTTTGTATATCCTCGCAGGTGGGATGCAGAATGGGGTGCAGTTTCTGTGCTTCTACACTAAACGGATGGGAAAGAAATCTTTTGCCCTCAGAGATGCTTGAGCAGATTTATGCCATTACACTTTTAACAGGGGAGAGGGTATCTAACGTGGTGGTTATGGGAACCGGTGAACCGCTTGATAATTATGATAATCTGTTGCGGTTCATAGAGCTTCTTACTGATGAAAATGGTTTACATATCAGTCAAAGGAACGTAACGGTTTCAACATGCGGTATAGTACCCAATATGCGACGGTTGGCACAGGAGAAATTACAGATCACGCTTGCGTTGTCTCTGCATGCTGCAACTGATGAAAAACGTCGCAAATTAATGCCGATAGCCAATACATATTCTTTGGATGAATTGATTGAGGCATGCGCATACTATTTTAAGCAGACAGGAAGGCGTATTACATTTGAATACAGTCTTATAAGCGGGGTTAACGATACGAAGGAAGATGTAAGAGAGCTTACAGACCTTATAGGGGGGCTTAACTGTCATATAAATCTGATTCCGGTAAATCCTATTAAGGAGCGGGATTTTAAGCAGCCTGACAGGGCGGCAGCAGAGTCATTTAAAAATAAACTTGAAAAAAATGGAATAAATGTTACTATTAGAAGGGAAATGGGCAGGGACATAGACGGTGCCTGCGGACAGCTTAGGCGTAAGTACATTGCCGGGCAGTCATAGGGAGGTATACAGTGTTAAAATCCTATGCAATTACGGATATTGGACGAAGAAGACAACTGAATCAGGACTTTATTTATTTTTCGGAGGAACCTGTAGGAAATCTGCCGAATGTATTTATTGTGGCTGACGGAATGGGTGGGCATAACGCAGGAGATTTTGCTTCCAGATATGCGGTAGAAACAATTGTTGAAGAAATTGCAGCTTCATTTGAGAAAAATCCGGTCGCCATTATGGGAAAGGCCATTGAAAAGGCAAATACCCGCACAAGGCAGAAGGCTTATGAGGACATATCCTTATCGGGAATGGGAACCACGATAGTCATTGCAACATTCATAGCCGGACATCTTGAGGTGGCAAATGTGGGAGACAGCAGGCTTTATGTTGTCAACGATAAGATAACCCAGGTTACGGTGGACCATTCATTAGTAGAAGAAATGATTCGTATGGGTGGAATTGACAGAGAGAGTGCCAGGAATCATCCGGATAAAAATATAATTACCAGAGCGATCGGCGCGCGTGATAATGTGGAGGCGGACTTTTTTGAATTAGAGCTAAAAGCCGGAGACTGCGTGCTGCTATGCTCGGACGGATTAACCAATATGGTTGAGGATGAAGTCATTATGCATATTTTGAATAGTGGCGGAAGTTTAAAAGACAGAGCTGAGGAGTTGGTTCGTACCGCTAATTATAACGGCGGCAGGGATAATATTTCAGTTATTATTATAGAACCGTTAGCGGATGAGGTGGAACATGATTAAGATAGGAATGATAATCGGAGAACGGTATGAGATTCTCGAAAAGATTGGCACCGGTGGAATGTCAGATGTATATAAAGCAAAAGACCATAAGCTGAATCGTTTTGTGGCGGTTAAGGTATTGAAACAGGAATTTAGCGAGAATGCTAACTTTGTTTCTAAGTTTCGTGTAGAAGCACAGGCCGCAGCAGGGCTTATGCATCCTAATATCGTCAATGTGTATGATGTTGGAGAAGAGGGCGGTATCCATTATATTGTAATGGAGCTTGTAGAAGGAATTACATTAAAAAAATATATTGAAAAGAAGGCAAGACTCTCCGTAAAAGAGGCTATCAGTATTGCAATCCAGGTTTCAATGGGTATAGAAGCCGCACATAGCAATCATATTATTCACAGGGATATTAAACCTCAGAATATTATTATTTCCAAAGAAGGAAAAGTTAAGGTAACGGATTTCGGAATAGCTAAGGCCGCAACCAGTAACACTATTACCTCAAATGTTATGGGTTCGGTTCATTATACCTCGCCGGAACAGGCAAGAGGCGGTTACAGTGATGAAAAGAGCGATATCTATTCGCTTGGTATTACAATGTTTGAAATGTTGACCGGACGGGTGCCTTTTAACGGGGAAACTACAGTAGCCATAGCCATTAAGCATATTCAGGAAGAACTTCCTTCACCGAGGGAGTATATAGCGGAGATACCGATCAGTGTAGAGCAGATCGTATATAAATGCTGCCAGAAAAGCCCTGACAGAAGATATCAATCCATGTCTGAGCTGATTGTGGATTTGAAACAGTCCTTAATGAATCCTGACGAGGATTTTGTCAAGGTGGTAGATCCTGACGAGGAAGCGTCTACCAGAATGATCACAGATAGAGATATGGCACAGATCAGGAAACAGACCGACAGAAGAGATTCTATGGATGAGGCCATGCGTCTTAATAAGAAGTCCGAACATTCCTACAGGCAGTATGAGGAAGAAGAGGAAGTGGACGAAGAAGGCGAAGAGTATTATGAGGAAGACGAGGAGGATGATGACTACGATCCTAAAATGGAAAGAATAACAACTATTCTGGCAATAGTTGCAGCGCTCCTTATTGGAGGAATTGTGATCTTCCTTATTGGGCGGGCATTTGGAATGTTCCAGTTTGGAAATAAAACCGAAGACGGCGAGATTACGCAGCAAGATTCGGAAAAGGTAGAGATGATTGAGGTAGAGGGTAAGCCTTTGGAAGAGGTAAGGCGTGCTCTGCTTGAGCTTGGTCTCACACCGGAAATCGAATACGAGGTCTCTACCGAATATGAAGAAGGCATCGTAATAAGGGCGGATGTAAAAGCCGGAGATATGGTGGATAAAAACAGCAATGTAGTTTTAACCGTAGCACAAAAAGGTGAGGGAGAAACTGTACCGCCGGTAGTAGGAAAATCCAAAGAGGAGGCAACCTCGATACTGGAGCAGGCAGGCTTTGAAGTAAGCGTTATAGAAAGCTATGATACTACGGTACAAAGCGGCTATGTTATTTCGCAGTCTCCGGAAGCCGATAGCACAGCACCAAGCGGTTCAACGATTACCATACGTGTGAGCCAGGGCGAGGAAACTTCAAAAGTCAGGGTGCCTAATGTAATCGGCCTCTCGGAAGAGGAGGCAATTGTTACACTGACAGAGAATGGAATGACCGTAGGAACTGTTTCACAGACCAATAATGACGATCCTTCACTTGTAGATAAGGTGTGCTATCAGAGCTATTCGGTAGGTTCATACGTGGACAAAGGAACCGTAATTGATCTGAGGGTGAGCATAGGGCCGAAGGCTGTAACTTACAGATATAATGAAGATATTACAGCGCCTACGGAGGAGCCGGAGTATCGGGATGGCATGCTGGTTAACATAACAGTGATAACGGCGGATGGAACACAGCTTTTGAATACACAGACGACATCTTTTCCGGTGTCAACTAATTATTCGGGAATTAAGTCTTCTATGGGAACCATTCAGTATAGATTTACCGTAACTACCGAGGCAACAACGACAACAGACCCCAATACGGGAGAAACTGTGACAATAGAAGGAACTACTACGGAAAAAATGGTAACAAGGGATGTTGTGTTTACCGCGGAGGGCTGATGACAGGGAAGATAATAAAAGGAATTGCAGGTTTTTATTATGTGCATGTTGAAGGAAAGGCCGTTTATGCCTGCCGTGCTAAAGGAATCTTCAGAAATGTAAAAATTAAGCCTTTGGTGGGAGACAATGTCCGTATGGACATTCTGGATGAGCGCGATAAGGAGGGAAATGTCACAGAGATTCTTCCCCGCAAAAATGAGCTGATTCGTCCGGCGGTAGCCAATGTCGATCAGGCGCTCGTGATCTTTTCAATTGTAAAACCAAATCCAAGCCCAAATCTGCTGGATAGATTTTTAATAAAAATGGAAAGACAAAATCTCCCTTGTATAATCTGTTTTAACAAACAGGATATTGCATCGGATAAAGAAAAGACTGCGCTTTATGATGCATATAATAGCAGCGGTTATAAGGTGATTTTTGTCAGTGCCTTACAAAATGAAGGAATGGATGAACTTAAACGCCTTCTTGCAGGCAAAACAACAACAGTGGCAGGTCCAAGCGGCGTAGGAAAATCCACGATCATAAACTGCTTGCATCCGGATGCAAATATGGAAACCGGAAGCATCAGTGAAAAAATTGAAAGAGGCCGTCATACAACAAGGCATTCCGAGATTATTGCGCTTGGTGACGAAACCTATATAATGGATACGCCGGGCTTTACCTCGCTTGATATTACTGAGATTGAAAAAGATGAGTTGGCCTCATATTATCCGGAATTTAAGAATCATGAGCCATATTGCAGGTTCAGGGGCTGCGCTCATATAAGTGAACCGGACTGTAAGGTTAAGGAAGCGGTGGAAAAAGGTGAAATAAGTCAGCTCAGGTATGATAATTACAGGCTGCTGTATGAGGAGCTTAAGGCAGTTAAGAGGTATTGAAGAGAAACTTTTGGCAGGCTGTATGGCCTGCTTTTTTAACATAAGGACAGCTCGTAACGCGTGTTGTCCGTTGTTTATGACAATAGAAAGCTTGCAGAGCATGCTTTCTATTGTATGTATAGGGAGGACAAAACTATGCTTCAGTTCAAATTAAATGATTCGCCAATTACATACTATATCAGCGGAAACGAGCACAGTGAGTGGTGCCTGTTTCTTCATGCAGCATTTGTCGACCACAATATGTTTAAAGCACAGATTGAATATTTTAAAAACAAATATAACGTGTTGGCGGTTGACATAATTGGGCATGGACAGTCAACAGATACAAAAAAGGGTGACAGCATAGATAAAATGTCGTTATGGATATACGATATTATGAAGGAGGAAAATATTGAAAAAGTACATATTGTCGGTGTTTCATTAGGGGCTGTTCTGGCACAGGATTTTGCAAACCGTTATCCTGATGCAGTATATTCGCTTGCTTGTTTTGGCGGATATGATATTAATAATTTTGATGCGAAGATGCAGAAGGAAAATGGTGCTTCGCAGATGCTCATGATGTTAAAAGCATTGTTTTCTGTCAAATGGTTTGCAAAAGCGAATAAGAAAATATCTGCCTATACCGTGCAGGCTCAAAATGAATTTTATGACATGAATGTCAGATTCCCAAAGAAATCATTTATGTATCTGGCGTCTTTAAACAGTATGGTAAACACACACCAGACAAAGCAAAGAATGTATCCTTTATTGATTGGCTGCGGAAAATTTGATATACCGATGGAATTGTCAGCGGTAGAAATGTGGAAAAACACAGAGCCGCAGGCTGAAGTTGTAATCTTTGAAAATGCAGGGCATTGTGTAAATATGGATGTACCCGGGAAGTTTAATGAGGTAATGGAGAAATTTTGGGGAAATATTGCAAACGCCGATTAAGATATTAAAGTTTTTGAAGATTATGGATGTCTTATGTGAAAGAAAAGAGCTGTGAAGGCTCTTTTTGTTTTCCGATATATTCTTTGAAAGATGAAAACATTTCACATCACTACAAATACATTCGGCATCATTATTATGGCTTAACCGGATAATGGGTATTATAATATATTGATTTTAAGGAAGGTGATACTATGATTAGCATTGCTGTATGCGATGATGAAAAAAATATGTTAGAGAAAATTGAAAAAATGGCAGCAGATTTTTTCAGAAAGAAAAATATAGATATCTCCGTTGTGCAGTATTCTTCAGGAGAAGAATTGTTAAAAAGTGGTAAAAGAATAGATATTCTTTTTCTTGACATCGGGATGCGGGGAATGGATGGAATAGAAACCGCCAGAATGTTAAGGGCAGATGGTTATAAAGGTTATCTTATTTTTATAACGGTTTTGAAGGAAATGGTATTCATGTCTTTTGACGTGCAGCCGTTTGATTATTTAGTAAAACCCGTTCAGGAAGGATATTTTGAGAATACAATGGACAGGCTTTTAGTTTCCATGAAGAACCAGTTATCTCCGGAAAAGACAAATTTGTTAGTCCAGAAGGGATGCGAAAGCAATATCATTTCTTTTCAGGATATTATCTTTTGTGAAATCATAGACAGGAAAGTGTATCTGTATCTTGTATCAGGAGAGGTCATTGACTATTATGAGCGGATTGAAAATCTGGAAAAGAAGCTGGATAAAAGATTTTTCAGGTGCCACAGAAGCTATCTGATAAATATGAATCATCTGAAAAGCTACAGGAATAACACCGCATATATGGAGGATGGAAAGGAAATACCTGTGTCACGCCTTAGAAGCAAGGAGTTTTCAAAGGTTATCTTACAGTATATGAGGGAATGGGGACTGTGAAATGATTGAATACTTGGATTTTTTTAATGTATATATTATGGGAAGTATTGAGATGTTTATGGGCTTTTGTTTCTTTACAGGATTTTTACAGAAGAAAGGAAAGACCATATATGGTATATTGTTTGCAGCCTTTGGGATGAGCGTTCTTACGATTTTGGACTTACAGGGGATTTTAGCATTTCTTGTATTCATCATACTTCTCATGGCGACAGGAAAGCTGCTTTACAGAGCAGATTTTGTTTCTGCGGCTTTATATGCTGTTGTAACAGTTGAAATTATGAATTTATGCTTTGGCTTAACGAATTCCTTATCTTATATGCTGGTTCCCATTGTTTTTGTGAAAAATCCAAAGATTTTCGGCTTTATCTTCATGGTTGCAGGAAATACACTTGCTCTGGTGCTGGCGCTCTTGTGCTATCGTGGCATAGAGAAAAGCTGTACGTGTGATGGAATAGTTGACAGAAAATATATGTTTGTGATATTAATGCCGGCGTTACTGATTTTTTTAGCGAGTGAATATATCAATGAAAATATTTATGGGAATACAATGACGGGAGAAAAAGATGGAATGATGTTCGGAGCGAATCCCTATCAGATGCTGTTGATGCAGGTATTGGGGATAGCCAGCCTGTTTTGCATTTTGTTTTCTTATAAAAAGCTTACAGAAAGTTTCAAGCGAAATAAAGAAGCAGAACTGTTAGAGGTGCAGGCATATTCCCTTCATCAGTATGTTGAAGAGGCAAAATTGCGTTATGAAAAAACAAAATCCTTCCGGCATGATATAAAAAATCATATAACGGTTGTAAAGGAACTGCTGCAGAACAAAAATACAGAAGCGGCATTACAGTATGTGGAAGGGATGGAAAATTTAACTGCAGATATATCGTTTCCGGTCAGTACCAATCATCCGATAGTTGATATTCTGCTTGGGAATAAATTAGGGATTGCAGAGGAAAACCAGATAGAGGTGCAGTGTTCTCTGGCTGTTCCATACCCTTGCGGAATCAGTGACATAGATTTTTGTATCATTTTAGGGAATGCACTGGATAACGCTGTTTCTGCTTGTAGCCGTATCAGTGACGGTAAACAGAAATATATTCATGTGTCAGGGAAAGTGCAGGGAGACTTTCTGCTTATGGAAATAGAAAACAGTTATTCAGGCAGGAGAGAGATCCGAAGCGGAACGGGGCTTGCCAATATCAGGGCGGCAGTAGAAAAATATCAGGGAGCAATGGAGATACGGACAGAGGACAATAAATTTGTTTTAAGCATCCTTTTGATCATTCCACGGCAATCAGAAAGCACTTCACAGCAAGCGGGTTAAATGTGCCCGGAGTGATGACGAATAACAGATAGAGACAGTGAAAATATAAATATTGTCTAAGAAAAGTCTGCAAATAAAATGTCAAGCAGAAATTGATGAACTATGAAAAAGGAGGATGAAATCATGTCGATGGAAGTAAGGGGTAATTATAAGGATTACACAAATGATTATTTAGAAAGACTGCAGGAGGAGAGGGATAAGGCAAAGGAAACCGGAAAAGAAGAGGGCGCAGGAAATAAATGTGAAAACATTCCTGTTCCAAAGGATGAGTACATTAGCAGTGAGCAGTCGGGCAGCAGACCAAGCGGGTTATATCATATGGGGAAGGATGAAAACGGTAATCCTAAGGTTGTATATGATGATCCGAAAAAAGCCGACGGGGCAGATGAAAAGGGACAGCCAAAAGCTGGAGCAAGCAGCCCGGAAGATGATGAGGAGGAAGTTACAGCGAATACCGATAAGGTTGATCGGGAAATTAAAAAACTGAAAGAAAAGAAACAGCAATTGGAACAGCAGATAAAAGCAGTTTCCGGGGATGAAGAAAAGTCTAAAGAATTGAAAAAGAAACTGTCCCAAGTAGAGCGTGAACTGAGCCAGAAAGATAATGATACATATAGGAGAGCGCATGCAGTGATTACTGGTCGTGCTTAAGATGTGGTGACTATGAGGAGTGAATAAAATCAGAAGGCTCTATTTGAAAATTTTTATAAAAATAAGTTCAATCGCTTGAAAGTAAGTTCAAAAAGTGATAATTTTGAACTTTAAATTTACCGTCTTGTGGATTATACAGGGCGGTATTTTTCTGTATAATAAAGAAAAATGAAAAAATATGGCACTATCTATATTTTATTTTGAAAAGGTATGTATTAACCGAAAAGCCTGCTCCACCGTGTCGCTCATGTTGGCAGCAGCGTTTTCAGCTTTCATCGCTTCATCCAACGTTACAACTTCGCGCAGGATAGGGAAGAATGCGTCGATTCCGGCTTCATTGCACGCAGTGGCATCCTTTGTCACGCATCCGGAGAAGGCAATGACAGGTTTTCCGTATTCCTTTGCAATTCTGGCGACGCCGATTGGCGCTTTGCCCATTACGGTTTGCCCGTCAAGCCGTCCTTCTCCGGTGATGACAATGTCAGAGTCTTCTATGTATTTTGACAGACAGGTTTCGTCGAGGACAATCTTTATGCCGGATTCGAGAACCGCATTTGTAAAGGTGAGAAATGCAAAGCCTAAACCTCCGGCGGCGCCTGTGCCGGCCTGTTGCATGTCGGCTCTTGAATATTTATCTTTGGACAGTGCTGCGTAAGATGCCAGCCATTTGTCCATCTGCATGATCATGGTTGGATCAGCGCCCTTCTGCGGACCATACACTGCACTGCAGCCCTGTTCTCCACATAAGGGGTTTGTCACATCACAGGCGATTTTGAAAGAGCATTCTGCCAATTCCGGAATTACGTGTTCATCTGTGATCTGTTCAAGTACAGATAAGCCTTTGGCCCCAAAAGGAACCTGTTTTCCTTCTTTGGTTAGCAGTCCATAGCCAAGAGCCTGAAGCATACCGATGCCGCCGTCATTGGTTGCACTGCCGCCGATTCCTACAATAAATCTTCTGCATCCGCGCCCAATAGCATCTACAATCATTTCTCCCACGCCATAGGTGGTCGTGTTCATCGGGTTGCGCTCAGCCTCTGATACAAGTGTGATTCCGGCCGCAGCTGACATTTCAATAATCGCCGTCTTGCTGTCCCGTATGATTCCATAACTGCATGAGACCGGTTTTCCCAAAGGACCGGTTGCCTCCATAGTGATCCATTCACCTCCCATGCCTGTAGTCAGAGCATATGCGGTTCCTTCGCCGCCGTCAGCCAATGGACGGACATTAACTTCGGCCTGCGGATATACGCGGCATATACCGGATTTGATTGCCTCACCGGCCTCCATGGAAGAGAGGCTTCCTTTTAAAGAGTCAATTGCCACTGTCACTTTCATATGATATTACCTCCTTCATTTATCTGCTGTTGTATTTTATGTAATTATAGTAGCATAAATGAAAAGTATATGATATATTATACATAATAAATAGACTAAAAATAAAATAAATAAATTTGGTATATATAACATATCATTGAAAATTAATTTAGTATTAGAATTCTACACTACAAATTTTTGACAAAATCAAATTCGTTATGTAGGTGATTTGGAGGAGATTTCATGATTCTGAATATCAGTCAAAAAACAGCACAGCAGATTGTCGAGTCAGTCAGGGATGTGTGTGGTCAGCATATCAATTACATTGACTTGAATGGCAACATTTATGCCAGCACGGACAAGAATCGGATTGGAAAATTTCATGAAATTGGCAAACAGGTAGCATTGACAGGAGAGATGATCGAAGTGGAGGATGACGACACTTTTTTCGGGACACATGCCGGAGTTAATATACCGATAAGCTATAACGGGGAGTTGATTGCGGTGATCGGCATTAGTGGAATACCGGATGAAGTCAGGAAATATGCGTATCTCGCTCAAAAGATTACAATATTGTTGCTTAGAGAACAGGAATTTGATTATCAGAATAATAGTCAAAAGAATCAGATGAACTATATAATCAGGAGCTTGATAGATGAGGATAAAGCCCAAAATAGACACGTGACAGAGTATATGAAAGAAAAGGGCATCAATGAGGCAACGCTGTATCAGCTTGTGCTGGTGAGATTAGACAATCGATATAATACTAACAATTTGAATATGATAGAAAATATGATATTCCGCGCATTTAAGTTCATGCGTTCGGAACTGTATACATTCAGCTATCCAAATGAGTATATCTTGATCATTGAGCAACAGGAGCTTAAGAAATGTTCTTATATATTGGAAAAGCTTGCGGAGGAAAATGATAAAATACTGCGGGTTGCTGTCGGGGTTGCTCATGGGTTGTATGAACAATACCAGTCTTATGATGAAGCCAGGGTAGCAGTAAAGACACTGCAAAGAGGGCGTGTAGCGTATTATGCCGCACTTGGACTGGAGATGGTCTGTGCCAATGTGGAGGATGAGATTAGAGAACTTTATATCAATAAGTTTTTGGGAGATTTGTCTGACAAGGATATTCATTTATTGAGAATTTACTATAAAGAAGAGATGTCCCTGGCCCGGACGTGTGAGCAGCTGTATATGCATAAAAATACGATACAGTACCAGCTCGACAGGATCTATAAGAAGTGCGGTTTTAATCCGCGCAGCTTTAAGGATGCTTGCGGATTCTTTACTGCTTTGGTTATGTCGGAGTGTGTTTGAGGCTTAATACTAAACAAAGGGCAGCACGCTTCGCGAACTGCCCTTTTTTCTATATGCGTAAAATGGCAACGCCCTTGGCGGAAAGTGGAAGCGTGCCTCCTTTTTCATATGACACATCTGTCAGAATATCGGTACCCGCATGGTTCAGTATGATATCGTGCTTCTTTCCGTCATGGTTCAAGAAGAAGAGGAAAGTGCCGTTTGCATTGGAGCGCTTCGTGACTTCAACACACGTGGGTGTTTTAATGATCGGTTCAATGCTGGCTTCTGCACAGATCTCTTCAATGAAGGTTTGATAAAATTCCGCATTGGAGCGCGTGGCAACGTAGTAGGCGTACCCTTTACCGAAAAGATTACAGGTGAGTGTGGGCATACCTGCGTAGAAATCTTTCTCATAAAAACTGAGCGCTTCAGCACCTTCCGTATGTAAGAGATCACAGATCACGGTGGCAGGATAGGAGGCACCTTCGTAAGTAAAGCTGTTAGCAACATCCTTCGGAAGAGCATCCTCTTCCTCCACCCATATGCCGAGAATATCTCTTAACTTACCCGGATAACCGCCTGTTGTCACCAGATCGTGCTCATCCACATAGCCGCTGAAAAAGGTGGTCAAGAAGCGGCCGCCGTTTTTTACAAACTGCCGTACCTTCTCATCATAACCGCTCTTTACCATATACAGAAGCGGAGCGACAACGAAAGCATAGCCAGACAGATCGTCTTCTACGCTGATGAGATCTACGGGGATGTTCAGGTTGTGGAAGGCTTTATAATAATTCATGACTTCATCAAAGTAATTAAGATATATGCTGGGACCGGCAGAGTAGTCTGTTGCCCACCAGTTATCCCAGTCAAAGACGATAGCGGCTTTGGCTTCGGTTCTGGCTCCTAAGGTGAGATCTCCTATTTTAGTGAGCTCTGCACCGAGTTCTGCAACTTCTCGAAAAACGCGGGTGTTTTCATGACCAACATGGTCAATGACGGCGCCGTGGTATTTTTCGCAGGCGCCGATGCTGCGTTTCATCTGGAAGAACATGATGGTATCTGCACCGTGCGCAACTGCCTGATAGCTCCACAGGCGCATGACACCCGGACGTTTCAGGGAATTATAAGGAAGCCAGTTGGTAACACTAGGTGTCTGTTCCATAAGGGCAAATGGCTTGCCCTGTTTCAGACCGCGCATCAGATCATGCTTGAATGCTGTCTCCTCAATGGGAGAGTCATTGGCAGGATAGTTATCCCAGGAAATGAAATCCATATAGGAAGCCCATTTCTGATAATCCAGATCCTGATAGGCGCCCATCAGGTTGGTGGTGATCGGAATATCCGGTGTGATCGTATGGATAGCATCGAATTCTAACCGATAGCAGTTTAATATGCTGTCGGAGTTACATCTTCTGTAATCGAGGGAAATTCCCTGAAAAGTAGTGTGGCTCGGATCAAAGTGTTCGGATAGCACATTGGGGGCAACAATGTCTTCAAAATCATAAAAGGTATGTCCCCAGAAAGCCGTATCCCATACCCGGTTGACTTCATCGATCGTCATATATTTGTCTTTCAGCCAGTCCCGGAAGTGGCGCTCACAGTTTTCACAGTAGCATACACCGCCATACTCATTGGAGATATGCCATGCAACGATATTGTCACAGTCTTTGTAGCGCTCGGCCAGCTTAGAGGCAAGTGCGACAGCATATTTTTGATAAGTCGGACTGTTCGGACATGAATTGTGACGACAGCCGAATTTTCGTTTCATGCCGCTGAACTCTGTCCGCAATATGTCGGGATGTTTTCTGGCCATCCAGGCAGGATGGGCGCCGGTAGAAGTGGCAAGACAGACCTTTAAGCCGTGTTTTTTAACCAGGTCCATGATCTTATCCAGCTTTTCAAAATCATAGACATCATCATCCGGTTGCAATGTTGCCCAGCTGAAAACGTTCAGTGTGACCACATCGATATGTGCCAGCGCAAGCAGACGCATATCTTCCTCCCAGGTTTCTTCGGGCCACTGTTCGGGGTTGTAATCCCCGCCGTAAAGGATCTTGTGTACTCTATCTGATTCGATCATGTTATAACCTCACTTTCCTATGCATGATGAAGAAGTATGGAGCCGGGAATCTGCATATTTATTGGTTATTTTATCATCTTTAGAGTTTGTTGACAACAATAACAATAAGCGGTGAAAGAACAGAAAATTTTTAAAATTAAATTGACAATAAGAAAAGAAAGTAATATATTTCATGTTACATATGCACAGAATGCAATATATGAATTCTTAGACTCGAAGAAAATGCCGAAGATTGCAATTTTTGTTGATATGTTGGTCGGTTATTTTAATACTGAAGAAAAAAGAGGAACGCCATGCAAAAGAAAAATGATATAAAAATTCTATTAGCCTTGTGTTTATGGACATTAATGCAATCTGTCTATTTGCTAATCCGGATGAATATTGTTTCTGTTAATAATGTAGACATAAATATACTGGGGCAGATGGAATGGTTTGACTTAATAGATGAGATCATTACGACGGCATTTATTACACCGCTATATTATCTTTTGAAAAATCAAGACCCTAAGAAAAACGGCTTTTCATTCCTATTGTCATTTGGTGTGTATTTTGGGTTTACAGTGATTATATCATTATACATTGGCAATATATCTGCATTTATGAATGCCGAATATGCAAAAGAATATCTTTTGATGCAATCCGTGTCTATGTTGATTGCTTTTATAGGAGTATTTGTAAATTTATTATTTATAATATATGAGCAATATCGTTTTATCGTATTGCTTACTGTGATAAAACTGCTTTCAATGTCTTTGTTTGACTATCTGCTGATTCCTGTATATAAGGATTTGGGGGCTTCTTATTCTGAAATTATTGTTAATACGTTTATTGCAATCATATCCATGATTTTGATTCTAAAAAAGAAATATATCTCGTTTACTGTTTACGGCAAAGATTTTTTATGCTTATGGGCAAAAATAGGAGCTTTTTCCGGATTACAAATATTCATAGATAATTTTATCTATGCGTTAATTGTATGTCGTATGGTAAATGCAGTTTCCGAATCGGGGAATTATTGGATAGCCAATAACTTTATATGGGGGTGGCTATTAGTGCCAATTATCTGTCTGGTACAAGTCATACAAAAGAATGCATTGGAAAACCTTACCTTTCGTAATGTTTGGAAATATGTTTGTATAATTGTATCTGTGTGGGCTGTTACCGTACCTTTCTGGAGCTTTTTTATACATAGTATAATGGGAATAAATAATGATAAGGATATTTTAAATATACTATATATTTTAGTGCCATATTATATATGCTATGTCATCGCTGCTATGATAGACGCATGGTTTGTTTCTAAAGGAAAAACCGTATATACCTTTATAAATTCGATTATAGTCAATATTGTATATTATGGGATCATGTATGCTTTATTTAAAGCAGGCATATTTAACTTGAATATTTATTTTATCATTCATCTTTTTGGATTGGGCATGGTAGTTCATATGTTTATTTCAATCTTGCTATATTTCAACGAAACGCGTAATAATTTTTATATTAATCGCAAATAGAGCTGGTTGGTATATATCATTATGAAATTAGGCATAGTAGGTTGAACTTTAATTATAGGAGCGAGAAGGACAAGTCAGGGATGGCTTGTCCCTTTATAATATATTGATAGAATTTGATTGTCTAAATTTATCAAATTTAAATTAATTTTATCTTTTTGGTGAAAATGATAAAATTAAATTGACAATGATAAAATAAAGTAATATATTTTAATTACATCATACAAGAATTTATGAACAAATTAAATTATGAATGAGGCCATTGAATGAGACAGTTTGATTATCGTGAAAAATGGAAGGAATTACTTACCCCGGAGATTGTAAGTTATCTGTCGCAAATACATGAATTTAAAGGAGAACAGACTCTTTTTCTTGAAGCAAAAGCCGATACGTTGACGCAATTAGTTGAGATTGCGAAGATTCAAAGTACTGAAAGCTCCAATAAAATTGAGGGAATCTATACGACAGATGATAGATTACGCGCTTTGGTAAAAGATACCACAAGACCAAAGACACGTAATGAACGTGAGATAGCCGGTTATAGAGATGTTCTGGGTACTATTCATGAGAACTATAATTATATTCCTGTTAAGCCGTCTATAATTTTACAGTTACATCGAGATTTGTATAAATTTGAAGGTGCTGACGTTGGCGGTAAATATAAAGCGGCAGATAATGTTATCGAGGAAGAAGATGCCAAAGGAAGTAAATTCGTCAGATTTAAACCGGTGCCGGCATGGCAAACTGCCGAAGCGATGGAAGAACTGTGCAAAGCCTTTGACGAAGCAATTTCAACAGAACAAATCGATCCGCTCATTTTGATTCCGATGTATATATTAGACTTCCTGTGCATTCATCCTTTCAATGATGGCAATGGCAGGATGAGCCGATTGCTTACGCTTCTTTTATTGTATAGGGCAGGTTATATCGTAGGTAAATACATCAGTATAGAAAAGTTGATTGAGAACACTAAGGAATCATATTATGGTTGCTTACAGGATAGTTCGATAAAATGGCATGAGAATGAAAATAATTATGAGCCGTTTGTCAGATATATGTTGGGTGTTATAGTTGCTGCATACAGGGATTTTTCGTCAAGAGTAAAGTTAATCACCGCAAATGGTATGTCTAAGCCGGAGCGTGTGCGGGAAATCATTAAAAATACGCTTGGAACAATTACCAAGACAGAAATTCTCGAAAGATGTCCCGACATCAGTCAGGTTACAGTTCAAAGAGCTTTGGCTGATTTAG